>NZ_JNVB01000043.1 GCF_000770305.1 Erwinia oleae | reverse complement strand
GCATGGTCTGCGGAACCTGGTTGGCCTGAGCCAGCACGGACGAGCCGGCCTGCTGGAGGATCTGCGCACGTGACATGTTCGACACTTCCGTCGCGTAATCCGAGTCCTGAATACGGCTGCGGGCTGACGACAGGTTGTCCACCGTGTTGTTCAGGTTGGTGATGGTTGATTCAAAACGGTTCTGCGACGCACCCAGCAGGCTGCGCTGTGAGTCAACCGATTTGATGGCCGCATCGATATCGGCCAGCGGCGTGGTGCCTGACGCCGTACCGGATGCGCCGCCGGTGACCTTGCCTTTCAGCACGTCAAAGCCGACCGCTTCAGTGGTACGTGCGTTACCGTTAACCGTGTCGGTGCCTGACGCCATGGCTTTGGTGTTCAGTGCCGTGCCGCTGCTGATACCGGCTGCCGCCAGGTTGTAGCTGTCGCTTTTGCTGATGGTGATGGCGATCTTCTCGCCGTCTTTTGAACCCACCTGGAAGTTGTAGTCGGTTGAGCCCGAACCGGTGTTCAGCACCTTGATGCCGTTAAAGTCGGTCTGCTTGGTCACGCGGTTGATCTCTTCCATACGCTGGTTAACTTCAGACTGGATGGAGTCAATGTCGGATGCAGAGTTGGAGCTGTTCTGTGCCTGAACGGTCAGGTCACGCACGCGCTGTAAGTTGTTGTTGATTTCTGACAGCGCGCCTTCAGCGGTCTGTGCCAGCGAGATACCGTCATTGGCGTTACGCGCCGCCACGGTCAGGCCGTTGATGTTGGAGGTGAAGCGGTTGGCAATGGCCTGGCCCGCTGCATCATCCTTCGCGCTGTTGATACGCAGACCGGAAGAAAGACGCTCGATCGCAGAGCCCAGCGATGCCTGAGATTTGTTCAGGTTGTTCTGTGTGGTCAGAGACAGGGTGTTAGTGTTAATTACGGCCATGATAAAATTCCTTAAAAGGTTGGGTATGGGTCAGGTTTCTGGCTCATGGCCGTACCGCCTTCAATAAAGTTATCGTCACGGTGCAAAAGATCTTTAGGGGTAAACAGCAGAATTTGCGGGAATAACGCCGGAAATAACCGGCACCGGCATCATGCACTTTTCGGAGGGACATCAGCGGGCGCCCTTGCGGCAGCCGGTATGCGTATAAAAAAAAAGAGCCTCATGATGAGGCTCTTTTTGCGAATCACGCGTATTAACGCAGCAGGGACAGCATGGTCTGCGGAACCTGGTTGGCCTGAGCCAGTACGGACGAGCCGGCCTGCTGGAGGATCTGCGCACGTGACATGTTCGACACTTCCGTCGCGTAATCCGAGTCCTGGATACGGCTGCGGGCTGACGACAGGTTGTCCACCGTGTTGTTCAGGTTGGTGATGGTTGATTCAAAACGGTTCTGCGACGCACCCAGCAGGCTGCGCTGGGAGTCAACCGATTTGATGGCCGCATCGATATCGGCCAGCGGCGTGGAGCCTGACGCCGTACCGGATGCGCCGCCGGTGACCTTGCCTTTCAGCACGTCAAAGCCGACCGCTTCAGTGGTACGTGCGTTGCCGTTGACCGTGTCGGTGCCTGACGCCATGGCTTTGGTGTTCAGGGCCGTGCCGCTGCTGACACCGGCTGCCGCCAGGTTGTAGCTGTCGCTTTTGCTGATGGTGATGGCGATCTGCTCGCCGTCTTTTGAACCCACCTGGAAGTTGTAGTCGGTTGAACCTGAACCGGTGTTCAGCACCTTGATGCCGTTAAAATCGGTCTGCTTGGTCACGCGGTTGACCTCTTCCATACGCTGGTTAACTTCAGCCTGGATGGAGTCAATGTCGGAGGCAGAGTTGGAGCTGTTCTGCGCCTGAACGGTCAGGTCACGCACGCGCTGTAAGTTGTTGTTGATTTCTGACAGTGCGCCTTCAGCAGTCTGTGCCAGCGAGATACCGTCATTGGCGTTACGCGCCGCCACGGTCAGGCCGTTGATGTTGGAGGTGAAGCGGTTGGCAATTGCCTGGCCCGCTGCATCGTCCTTCGCGCTGTTGATGCGCAGACCGGAAGAAAGACGCTCGATCGCAGAGCCCAGCGATGCCTGAGATTTGTTCAGGTTGTTCTGTGTGGTCAGAGACAGGGTGTTAGTGTTAATTACGGCCATGATGTGTTCCTTATAAATGAAGAGTGACCCGGGCTGCTGGCCCAGGGCCATTAACCGTTAACCAGGTTATCGCCTCATTTCGAGGAAACTTTATTTTTTATTTTTAGCAAAGCGTCTAACTAGACCCTTTTCTCACGTCTATTTGTCTCATTGTTTTTTTAAAATGCCTCTAACATTTACTCAGTCACTGCCGATACTACTTGCAATGATGGTGAACGAACTAAGGATTATCTATGGCAAGTGTAAGCTCACTCGGTGTTGGAACCAGTCTTGATCTCAGCTCGCTTTATGACAGTTTGGAAACAGCGGAAAAGACCCGTCTGACGCCTATTACCACGCAACAGACTTCATATAAGGCTAAACTGACTGCCTGGGGCGTTGTACAAACTTCATTAGCTAAAGTTCAGACCGCAGCGGCGGCCCTTAAAGATACCTCGTCAATTGCCTCAACAAAGGTTACCAGTACTAACACCGCGTTTAGTGCTTCACTGGCAACCACGGCAACTGCCGGCAGCTATTCAATTGAGGTTTCACAATTAGCGAAAGCACAGTCGCTGCTATCAAAATCAGCGACAAGCAGCTCTACGGATCTTGGTGATTCCAGCCTGAGCTCACGTACGATTACTATTGCTCAAACCGGCCAATCTACTCCTCTTGAAGTAACATTGACCAGCGACCAAACCAGCCTGTCGGATATTCGCGATGCGATTAATAAACAGCAGGGTAGCGTCACTGCGAGCATAATCAAGTCGGATGACAATACTTATTATTTGTCGCTGACCTCGCGTGATACTGGTACCGCGAACGCCATGACCGTAACAACAACGGATAGCGCGCTTTCAGCTTATATTAGCTATGACGGGAATGCTTCAAACACCAGCAATGGTATGACGCAAAAAGTCGCAGCCGCTGATGCTAAGCTCAATATTAATGGCGTAGATATTACCCGCAGCAGCAATACCATTACCGATGCGCCAGAAGGCGTAACGTTGTCGCTGACTGCAACGACCGCGACAGATAAACCGGAAACGTTAACGGTAACAAAAGATAATTCGCCGATGACAACGGCGGTGCAGGCGTTTGTCGATGCGTATAATTCGTTGCAGACCACGATATCTTCACAGACGAAATATACCGCTGTCGATCAGGGAAGTACCACACAAAACACCAGCAATGGCGACCTGTTGGGTGATGGCACACTGCGAAATATTCAAACGAGCCTGCGCTCAATGCTGTCAACCAGCCAAAGCGGCGGTGATTATACGCTTTTATCACAGATAGGTATAACACAGGACGTCGATGGCAAATTAACTGTGGATAGCACTAAGTTAAATAAAGCGCTGGACGAAAAACAATCAAGCGTCATCAGTTTTTTGTCCGGCGACGGAAAAACAACCGGATTTGCCACACAAACAAGTAATTTGCTCGACAAGATTCTGGGCAGCGATGGGGCAATTCAAAATGCGCAAGATGGTATAAATAGTTCACTGAAACAGCTGAGTGAGCGCTCGACGGCGATTACTGCGAGCATTACAGCGACGATGGCCCGTTACAAAACACAGTTTACTAATTTAAGTACGTTGGTATCGTCGTTGAACACGACTGCTGCTTATTTGACGCAACAGTTTAGTTCGTCAAGCTCATAGTTGAGGAAGAGATATGTACGCGAAGACAGGAATCCAGGCCTATGCCCAGGTGAGCGTGGAAAGCGCGGTATTAAGTGCAACCCCTCATCAACTGGTGGTGCTTTTGTTCGATGGCGCGCACAGCGCCATGAAAAAAGCGGCCATTTTGATTGAGCAGGGAGATATTCAGGGCAAAGGGCAGGCTATTTCCAAAGCGATTAATATTATTTCTAACGGGCTGCGCGCAGGCCTGAACCATGAAGCGGGTGGTGAAATCGCCGGGAATCTTGACGATCTTTACGAATACATGACGCGCCGCCTGCTGCACGCCAACTTGCATAACGATCTGAATGCGATTACCGAAGTTGATTCGCTACTGGCAAATATTTCTGACGCATGGAAAGAAATTAGCCCCACTCCTTAACCTTTGCAGGATACATTCTGATGAATGGTAATGTCGAAATGCTTGTAAACTATCAACAGCTTTTGAATATGAGCAAGTCTATGCTCTCTCTGGCCATTGAAGGTAAATGGAACGATCTCATTGATTGTGAAGTTGATTATCTTCAGACCGTTGAAAAAGTGACGCATAATGAACTGCCTGCTTCCCTGCCGCAGGGTTTGCAAAGCCAAATTCGACTTGCCGTCAAAGAAATTCTTGCAAATGAAAGTCAGCTGAAAACGCTATTAACCGGGCGAATGGATGAGCTACGCGCGCTGGTTACCAGCAGCTCGCACCAGCGTAATATCAGTACAACCTACGGAAGAATATCCGGCAACGTTCTGTTTCCTGAATGATTTAACGTTTTTTCCTGCCTTTCGGGCCGACAAGAAAAATATTTTTCGTCGGCCCGCGCTTTTTTTCCCACCTGCTCCATACTTCAGATCCCGTTAATTGCTGGAGCCTGGACGCATGCATAACCCCACGTTATTACAGTTTTTTCACTGGTATTACCCGGACGGCGGCAAACTCTGGCCGGAAGTGGCTGAACGCGCCGCGTGGCTCGCGGAAACCGGCATCACTGACGTGTGGTTGCCGCCCGCCTACAAAGGTGAATCCGGCGGTTACTCGGTGGGTTATGACACTTACGATCTGTTTGACCTCGGAGAGTTTGACCAGAAAGGCTCCCGCGCCACCAAATACGGCGATAAACAGCAGTTATTAGCAGCGGTCGATGCGCTTAAAGCGCAGCAGATTGGGGTGATTCTGGATGTCGTCCTCAATCATAAAATGGGCGCCGATGAGAAAGAGCGGATGTTAGTTAATCGGGTAAATCCGGACAACCGCGAAGAGATTGCAGAAGAGGTGATCGAAGCCGAGGCCTGGACACGTTTCACCTTCCCGGTGCGGGACGGTAAATACTCCAGATTCGTGTGGGATTATAAGTGCTTCAGCGGCGTCGATCACATCGAAAATCCCGATGAAAACGGCGTATTTAAAATCGTCAATGACTATACCGGTGAAGGCTGGAACGATCAGGTCGATGATGAACTGGGCAATTTTGACTATCTGATGGGCGCCAACATCGATTTCCGTAATAAAGCGGTTACCGAAGAACTTAAATACTGGGCGCGCTGGGTGATGAACGAAGTGCACTGCACCGGTTTTCGACTTGATGCCGTTAAGCACATTCCTGCCTGGTTCTATAAACAGTGGATCGATCATATTCAGGAAGTCGCCGATAAGCCAATGTTTATCGTGGCGGAATACTGGGCGCATGAAGTGGATAAACTTCAGCACTATATTCACCAGGTCGACGGCAAAACCATGCTGTTTGACGCGCCGTTGCAGATGAACTTCCATATCGCCTCGCAGGAAGGCGCGGGTTACGACCTGAGCCAGATTTTTAATAACACGCTGGTGGAAAAGGATCCGTGGCACGCGGTAACCCTCGTCGCCAACCATGATACGCAGCCGCTTCAGGCACTGGAAGCACCGGTCGACGCCTGGTTTAAGCCCCTCGCCTACGCGCTGATTTTGCTGCGCGAACAGGGCGTTCCGACTGTTTTCTATCCCGACCTGTTTGGCGCCAGCTATCAGGACAGCGGCAGCGATGGCGAAAACTGTCAGATTGAGATGCCTGCGATCCCGGCGCTTGAAGCCCTGATTCAGGCGCGTCAGCGTTACGCGCACGGCGCGCAGACCGACTGGTTCGATCATCCTGACTGCGTGGCCTTCGCCCGCAGCGGCACGGAATCGCTGCCGGGCTGCGTGGTAATCATGTCGAACGGCGACGAAGGCGAAAAAACGCTGCCTCTCGGATCGGATCTGGCCGGGAAAACCTGGTACGACCTGTTGGGACATCGGCAGGAAACGGTGACCGCCGACTCGGAAGGCAACGCGCTGTTCCGCTGCAACGGCGGCAGCGTCAGCGTTTGGGTGATTCAGGCATAAAAAAAGCCCGCGCTTGCATGCGCGGGCGTTTTACATTTAACGGTTCAGGATTTCTGATTTTTTCTCATCGCCTTCGGGTGCGATTTTTTGTTTTTCACCGTCGGCTGCGCCTCTGCCTTTGGTGCGTTGTTGATGTCATCCAGCGCCGTCTGACACTCTGACGTGGGCTGCGACACTTTTTCAAGCACCAGCTTATCGTAATGCAGCATGCCGCCTTCGAGTTCCAGTGGCATCACGCGCACCTGATCGTTGACGTTGACCCACTCGTCATCCAGGCGCGTCACCTTGCCCGGCTTGGCAATCACCCGCTGCCATTGACGGCAGTCAAGCGTATCGCCCGCCGGGGTAATAATCAGTGAGGCGATCGCTTCGCTGCTGACCAACCCTTTCTGCGGCCCTTTGCTCTGCCAGTTTCCGACAAGCGCCGCAGGCGGCGGCGTTTTTACCGCGCTTTGATAGTTTGGTATCTGCGCGCAGCCCGACAGCGCAACCGCTGCGGCGGTCATAGCAATCCACTTTTTCATTTTCAGTTCCTGACTCATCCACCAGGCGCTACGTTATAATGTCTGCCTGCGTACCGCAAGCGGCACCGCACCAGCCAGGGCCATCCTGTTGAGCACGCTTCAATATTTCCGCGCCGTCTAAAGTTCATCACCCCATTTGCCGATAACCAGTTGCAAAGCAAAAAAATAGCGACGGTGAATATTAACGCACCGCAATTATCGACAACCGGGGAAGTATCTATGCGTCTGACCATTCGCGCCCGCCTGATTGGCATCGTGGGCCTGCTGTGCGTTCTCCTTATTGTTTCCGCCGTCTGGGGAATTATCGGCCTGCGCGCCGCCGACCAGCGCGCTGCCACCACCTACCGTACCGAACTGTTGCCCTTACAAACCACCTCACGGCTGTTTCGTACCGCTCAGCTTCAGTCCGCCACGCTTTTTGAGGCGCTGCGCTACTGGACAGATCCCGCTGAAGTCGATAAACGACTGGAAAAAATCAGCCGTTACGCCGACCAGATCGCTCAGGATCGCACTCGCCTGAATGCGATGCCGCGCATTCCCGGCACCGAAGCGCTCAGTGCGAAGCTGCTGGATGAACTGAATGTTTACCAGGCTGCGCTGGCGGAAGCGGGCAAGCTGCTCAAAGCGGGCAACCCGTCCGGCGCGCTGGTCATTATTGAAACGCAACTGCGCAGCGGCAGCGAAGCGCTACAGGCGGATATGGACAGGCTTGATGCACAGATGCGTCAGCATGCCGGAAAAAACTACGAGGAGAGCGCCAGTTCTTATGCGCTGGCGCGTAACAGCCTGATTGCTATCCTTGCCATCGGCCTTTGCCTGGCGCTGGTGGCCGGCTGGATGCTGATCCGCTCCATTGCGCGGGCGATTACCGCTGCGCGTCGCTTTGCGGAGTCAATCGCCGAAGGCCAGCTCAATCACCACGTCACCCATTTCTCTTCCGATGAGATGGGCGAGCTGATGCGCTCTCTGGCGACCATGGACGTCAGGCTTGCAGAGATTGTCCGCGAGGTGGGCGAAAGTGCCGGGGCGCTGAATGATGCAGCCCGCCAGATGGCGGCGGGTAATGATGACCTCTCCGAGCGCACCCATTCTCAGGCCAGCTCGCTGGAGCAGACGGCGGCCAGCATGGAGCAGATGACGGCGACGGTAAAACATAATGCCGATAACGCCGCGCAGGCCAATGAGCTGGCGGTAACGGTACGTGAACAGGCGCAGCGCGGCAGCAACGTATTGCAGGAGGCGGTGGGCGCCATGCAGGAGATTGAATCCTCCAGCAGGCGCATTGCGGATATCAACCGGGTGATCGATGAAATCGCCTTCCAGACCAACCTGCTGGCGCTGAATGCGGCAGTGGAAGCGGCGCGTGCCGGCGAGCAGGGCCGCGGCTTTGCCGTGGTCGCCTCCGAGGTGCGCCAGCTGGCGCAGCGTTCTTCAAAGGCCGCGCAGGAGATCAAAGAGCTGATTCAGGCGAGCGTCAGCAAAGTGGATACCGGCAGTTCGCTGGTGATGCGCTCCGGCGAGATGCTCATGGAGATCAACAACGGCGTTGCCCGCGTGGTGGATATTGTCGGTGAAATCGCCATTGCCAGCCGCGAACAGTCAAGCGGTATCGATCAGGTGAACATTGCGGTAACCCAGATGGACAGCGCCACGCAGCAGAATGCGTCGCTGGTGCAGGAAGCCACCGCCGCCAGCCAGACCGTGAGCGAACACGCCGGACTGCTGGTTGAGAAGATGTCATTCTTCCGCCTTCAGGAAGGCGTGCCACAGGCTGCTGAAGCGCATGCGATCCACGCAACGCTCACCCCGGCGTGGAAATAAGGAGCGGACATGCGTAAAACTACCCTGCTCGCCCTGATGCTGTCGCTGCCGCTGGCGGCGGCGGCAGACACCACCCTGACCATCGCCACCATCGCCAATGGCGATATGACTATTATGCAGCAGATCGCCTCGCGCTATGAGCAGAGCCATCCGGGCGTACATCTGCAATGGAAAATCATGAGCGATGCCGAACTGCGTAAAGAGAACCTGGCGGCGATGAGCAGCGGCCAGGCCGGTTTTGACGTTATCACCGTTGGCACCTATGAAGCGCCGCTGTGGGGACAAAAAGGCTGGCTGACGCCGCTCAACGCGCTGCCGGCGGACTACGATGCAGACGATCTGTTGAAACCGGTGCGCAAAGCGCTGTCGTCAAACAACACGCTTTACGCCCTGCCCTTTTATGGCGAAAGCAGTATGACCTACTACCGCAAAGATCTCTTTGCGGCAAAGAACCTCACCATGCCTGACGATCCCTCATGGAGCGATATCAACCGCCTCGCCGCAAAACTGACCGATCGGGCAAAAGGTATTAACGGGCTTTGCCTGCGCGGCAGCGCGGGCTGGGGCGACAACGTGGCGCTGATCACCACGATGGCCAACGGCTACGGCGCACAGTGGTTTGACGATCGGTGGCAACCGATGCTCAACAGCCCCGAATGGCGCGAAGTGTTGCAGGATTATGTACAGATGGTGCGTGACTACGGCCCGTCGGATACGGTTAAAAACAGCTTCGGCGAAATTCTCCGACTGATGGCGCAGGGGAAATGTGCGATGTGGGTGGACAGCACCGTTGCCGCCGGCATGCTGGTGAATCCGCAGATTTCGATGGTGGCGGACAAAATTGACTTTGCGCCCGCACCGGGCGAGCTGACCCGCAACGGATCAAACTGGCTATGGGCATGGGCGCTGGCGGTGCCGACCAATGCGCCGAACAAGCAACAGGCGGTCGAGTTTATCAGTTGGGCCACCTCGCGCGCCTATATTAAGCAGGTTGCAGAAACCGTGGGCTGGGGCGCGGTGCCGCCGGGTAGCCGTAACTCCACCTATGAACAGGCTGACTACATCAGACTTGCGCCCTACGCCAAACGCGTTAAGGCAGCAGTAGAGAGTGCGTCCGTTGAGCAGCCCACGCTGGGGCCGGTGCCTTATCAGGGCGTGCAGTACGTCAGCATTCCTGGTTTCGATCGCATGGGCAATGCCGTTGGCGAAAATATCGCCGCGCTACTGGCGGGTAAGCTGACGTTGGATGAAACGCTGACGCGCAATCAGCAAGCGGTCACGCAGATTTACGCCGAAACGGCGCGTTAACCCGGTTGCCGGACGTCCGCGACGCGTCCGGCATTTCAACCCGGCTTTTCAGCGTGTAAACTGGCGCCTTTTCTCCTGTCAGGTTCCATGATGAAAACCATCGAAGAATATTACATCCTTGCAAAAACACTTTTTCTTGAGGCGTGCCCGGAGATTAAAAGTGCGATAAGCGCACTCACTGAAGCAGACGCCGCACGCGCTGGCATAACGCTTCCTCAGCTTCAGGCGCTGCAAACCGATCGCGCCTGGGCCGCCTGGACCCGTGAAAGAAAACTGGACGGCATGCTTTTCGCTATTCAGCTGGCGGAGCCGGACAAAGCCGTTGCTGCCGAAGCGATCGAAGCCTATCTGCGCAGTCATGCAGAGGCGCTGGGGATGAGTTGGGAAGCGTTCTGTATCAAAAACGAACTTTAACGCTGCCTGTTTTATTACCGGGCATCGGGGTTAAGAATGCTCCCAAAGCCGAATTCACGATAAATTAGTGTTCGATAAGCCCCTGGATTTGCGATATACATTAGCAAAAAAAAATTTTGCGGGCGCACGATTAATTATCGATCAGGCGACGTTAAATCAATCTATCGCAGTCATATTGGCCCGTTTTGCGGGGTGATATCGCGCCGTCATATTTTCAGGCGGCATGGCTCTTAAGCATATCGAACCTTAACAATGCCTCATGATAAATACAGAGTTGGCACCATCGTATTGTTTCTTCTTGCGTTTGGTTTCGCTGCCTTAGGTATCTGGTGCCGTAGCTATAACGCCCTTTCTCTGTTCTGGCCCTGTAACGCCATCATGGCTGGCCTGATGATACGCTTTCCCTGTTTTAATCAGAGGCTCAGCTTCCCGGTCATTTTTAGTGCGATGGTAATTGCCGATCTTATGTCCGGAAGTTCGCTGATGATTTCGCTGGGCATGACGGCAGCCAATGTGGTTTTCATGGTTATCGCCAAAAACGTGCTGCTTTCAAACTCGTTTAATCACGCCTTCTCTCAGCATCTGCAAACCCTTCTGCGTGTGTTTCCGGCCTCCATTCTCGCCGCAGCGGGCTGTGCTGCGGTGGGTTCGCTGGCCAGCCAGCACTATTTTCACGAAGATTTTGTTAAAGGGTGGATCTCGTGGTTTTGCGAGCAGGTTTCCACCTCGCTACTGATTTTGCCGCTTTTTATTACGCTGCCGCGCCGGGCCGAACTGCCGCAGTTGGGTAGCGAGATGCGGCAAAGCTCCCTGCTGCCGCTGGTTGCGCTGGTGGTGTCGACCCTGACCGGTATCGGTGTTGGCGGCGGCGGCAGTCTGATTTTCCCGCTGCCCGCCCTGGTCTGGTGCGCCATCAGCTACCCGGTTTTTTTTACCTGCCTGCTCACGCTCGCCACCGGCATTACGGAAATTGTTCTTGTTGCCAGTGATATGCTGAATATTCAGGGCACGGATGACTTTTTTCGTATCGATAGCCTGGCGTCTGCACGGCTTGGCGTTGCCGCGATGATTGTCAGTCCGCTCATCGTTGCGCTCAGCACCAGTGCGAATAAACGGCTGCTGGCGCGCATCACTCAACGCGCCGACTATGACTACCTGACCGGTGCGCTGACGCGAAGCGGCCTGGCGGCAAGACTGGATGCGTTAACCCAGGGCAAAGGCAGGCAGCATGTTTTTTTTGGGGCAGTGCTGGTGATTGATATCGACCGTTTCAAAAGCATCAATGATACCTGGGGCCATGCGGCCGGAGATATCGTGCTGGCAAAAACCGCAGAGCGTCTTCAGCAATCTTTATTACAGAAAGCAATGATCAGTCGAATGGGCGGTGAGGAGTTTTTGATTTTGATTGAGGGAATTTCACAACCGCGCGCGCTACTGCTGGCAGAACGTTTGCGTCAAAGCGTGGAACGTAACACGATTATGTTTAATGAGCATGATCTCAGCGTAACCATCAGCATCGGCGTCAGCAGGCTGAATCTCACCCATCCCGCCAGCCTTGATGAATCGATCAAGACTGCCGATGAGCAGCTCTACATTGCTAAATCCAGCGGGCGCAACCGCGTCAGCCCGCAGTTTGTTCTGTAAATAAAAAAAAGCCCGCCATGTAGGCGGGCTGATTTTACTGCTGTGAACCGTCAGGCTTCGTTTTCGATGCGGTTAACGTCGATTTCGAGATCCTGGATAAATTTATCCAGCTCGTCGAGTAAGCCGCCCTGCCGGGTCAGTAAATCGTTAATTCGTTCAGCGAACGCCGGATTTTTATACTCTCCCTGGTCGAAAGCCAGCCAGTGGGTCGAGAGCATTTCCGTGTTGGTCTGCGCATAATGGCGCATCTCTTTTAACTGCGAAGTGACGTCACGCAGGTGATCGGTCGGCAACTTAGTTTCTTCATTATCACTCATGCATATATCCTTCTTTAGTTAACGCGTACAGGTTCTGACTGCTCCGTTTTCCTAAAGTTCCTTAACATTTCCATAACCAGTTTATGCAGCATAAAAAAAACCGCCTTCCCTGGCGGCCATCGCTTAGTAGTAAGCGACTTTGCGGTCCGTGCCGTTAATGTTAAGGGTGATATAGCCTGTCGGCGTGGTTGCGCCAGGCGCCACCGCCGTCGCTGTCGCCAGCGTCAACACGCCCTTCTCGTTTGCGCCAAAACCAGCCAACCCGTTATGGAAACTCATCCGCGCATTTGGCGAGGTGGTGCCGATAGTGGATGTGTCGGTCACTTCGCTAAGGTCGACGGTGAACAGGTTACAGACGCCGGCATCAAAACGCGTCGGGCCGGTCGAGGTGAGGTTAAACACCGTGTCACCGCTGGACGCCTTGAGCTTCACCCAGACCTCCACGTAGGTCAGGCCAATTCTGTTGAGCTTCACGTCTAATACCGCCGGAAAACCTTTATGCTGAATATCAGCATAAATCGCGTTGGCGCAGCGCGAGATGTTCAGCCACGTCAGGCAGGACGCCATCGTGGTCACCGGATTCCCTGCCGTGCCGCTCAGCGAATCATTGGTGCCTTTGCTAACGATCTCGACCACCCACTGCTGGTTATCGTTTGGCATGGTTAACTTGCCGAAGCGATACCATTTGTCGCTGCCGGACGTGTTGGTTATCCGGTAGCCACTGTACCAACCGGCCTTCATTGAGCCGGTCATGGCCGTGCCGAAGCTTTCGTCCCTGCGCCAGCCATATTCGTAGCCGGAAAGCCAGCGGGTGGTGAGATTCGCATCCATGTTCATCGTCGCCCCGGCCTGAAGATTGAGCTGGCGAAGTTGCACGCGGCTGTTGGTCATATCCAGCGGCGTGGCACAGTCTTCAAGGCTCAGGGCTTCAATCAACCACTGCCCCTCACTCAGATTGCCCGGATAACGCGTATGCTCAATCCATATATTGCGCAGCAGCCCCTGGGTAACACGCGGCATATAAAGCGTAGCGTCGCCGTAACCGGTCTGGAAGTTACAGTTGGAGATTTCAATAGCGGTTGAGTGATCCCACACGCCCGTCGTCGTGCCCGACCAGCCGACGTCCAGAACCCTTGCGAAGGTGTTGAGGGTGTAAACCTGATCGAATTTTGTATCCAGCGTGTCCTGAACTTTGATAACCGTACCGCCATTGTTTTGCGCACGGAAGCTGGTAACCAGCACCGACTGACCCGCGGTGGTGGTGTTGACAAAAAACGGCTGCTGATTGGAACACATCGTCGGAGCAATCGCTGCTGTATTGGCAACGATATCCGCATTGGACTGGCCGTTCCAGGTGATGCCCTGAATGACCGTCCGGCGGGCTTTCACCAAAAAGACCGGATTAGTGGATTTATCGGAGATAATGGTGGTTCGTGGCATGGCGCCATGCGGGTTGTAATCCCCCTGAATATAGAAGAACGCCATTTCCGTTGCCGACAGATCCATCGGACTCAGCAGGAATTTCCCGGCCGGGAAACGCACCCCGAGATCCTTAATATTGCTGTTGTACTTCTGCGACCACGCCAGCATCAGTTTGAACGCCGGACTGTCGTCAGTGACGCCGTCGCCCTTCGCGCCAAAGTGATACAGGTTGAGCTCATCCGGGTCGTTAATGATACGTTTCCAGTAAAAACCGTTGCCGGTCGCGACCGTACCGGAGTCATCGGCCAGCGTGGTGGCAGAGACAAACCCGACAAAATCGCCGCCGCCGTGAAAGGTGGCGTCTTTATCGTAATAGCGTTTGAGTGCCGCAATATCACCTGATTTAGCAGGTGCAGTGGTTCTCAGCTCAGCAAAAGAATTAACTTCAATCATAATAGCCTCCACGGTGACAAGCATTCACCAGTCACCTTTACTTAATAATTAAGGGAATAAAACATCTAAAAGAGGGAAACATCTTAAATGAATGGCATCCGTTATTTATTAATCTGTCTTTTTCCACAGACAGTTATTGCGTATTATTTATTTACGCTGACTTTCGACACAGATTTTATCCCACATATCATTGTGAGCATTAATTTCCCTGATAGTTCTTATATCTAACAACTGCCAGTCGTTACCGTAAGTTTTAATGGGTGAGAAAAAAGTACAGGATGAGTCCGTTGATATCTGCGGGCTACTTGTCACTGTGCCAGGAGGATTCACGCAGCTTGTTACGAGCAGCATCATCGCTGAGAGCGTTATTATTTTCCTGTACATTTTTGGCCTCCTCACTGTTTTCCGCCTGCTTTTTTGCTACGGCGGAAATGCGTGATAGTTCATTTTTCGTTTCACTGACTTCCGCGCGGGCTTTTTCTTCAACCCGGCCGTTTTTTTTTCCACCAAACCAACTGGCAACCAGCGCCATGATCACCACGCCGATGCCCGCCAGCAGATGCCAGCTTCCTGAAAAAAGAGAGAGAAGTAAGCTCATGCTTTTTGCCCCTCATTGGTGGTATTCTGATCCGTTTCGACAGGGCGTTGCGCCAGGAGTGTTTTCTGACGGACAAACTGCGCCAGCACCGCCATGGCCACCATGAAGGAGGCAATAAAGCCGAGGTAATGCTGTGGAAGCACCGTCTTCACATCGTCCGGCAGGCCGGTCCATGCGGTAATGGCTGAAGAAGGAAAGGATTGCGCCCATGCGCCCAGCGCCGAACCGATTGACGCCAGCCAGACCGACCATGTTTTGGAAAGAAGATGCGCATGCGCAACCATTTCTATTTTGCCGCGGCGGAATGCCACCCACGTAATACAAACTGCCACGATAATAACAGCGACAAACAGGATGAATTTCATATAACCCCCTGATAACATTGATAAGTACCGGTACGCATTACTTGTGCATGGCGCCTCGCTCTCGCCGGTGTTTGCTTTGCCCAACGGCTGTTCAGCATCGCGTCAGCCGCCCCGTCAAAATTTCCTTCAGATATCATTACCAGCATATTTTTAAACGCGCACAGTCCCGATACGCCCAACTGGTAAGCCATGCTATAAAGCACATCCGCTCGCGCCTGATTACACTTATTCAGCGCGGCTCGCAACGACGGTTGGCTGTTTATTTCAGCTATTTTTTGATCAATTATTTTTTGCATCCAGACTTCTCCAACGTTTCGGGGAACGTTAAAAATATAATTCTCCAGAGGTGCATTTTTGGGACCAATGACAATGCCGCATCCAATTGTCGGATAGCCTTCAGTATCGATATAAGCGTGCTCTTTATAGCCCTCTTCATAGGCAATAATTGGGATTATTTTGCTCATAGCCTGCTCCTTTAATGTATTACCGCGAGACTCACCGGCCGTCCCGATAAATATTGATGGATAATGACTCGTTAAACTTCAGGGAAATAAGTTGTAGAGAGGTATAAATATTGAGGCAGCAAAGGATATTAATCAGACAATTCACACCGTTTTTCAAATTCCAACCTGCTGTCCATGGCGCAAAGCATACCTTCAATAAATCCTTCGGCCGTTTGTAGCTGTTTTCGTAATGTACCGTCTGCGCAGTGCAGTCGCCGCGCAAGCGCGCGTAAAGAGACACGATAGTGGTAATGTGCGACCAACAGGCGATGTTCATCAGGATGATATTTCTTGAGCCGACTGATACAGGCATCGAGGATCATGCCGTCAGGGTCGCTACAAATCGGACGCGTGGCCGGAGGAGAGGTAATCAGGCCGCGAAAACCTGCGGCAATGTGTGAATAACTTACGCCGCTGTGGTCGGTCGCCGCCCAGCCTCCCCACGCCTCCAGTAACAATTTTATATCCCGCATTGGAACCCCCTCGACGAGTGCACAATATAATATTGAGATAAGGTCTGGCGCTTATGACAACGCATTAAGCGTAAGCGCGGCGACACCGCATTGGGTAAAAAGACAGGCATCAGAATGCGCTGTAAAGTTTCCAACGATTAGGCTGGACGGCCAGATTGTCAAAGAGCAACGTGATAGTTCCCGAATGCAACCTTCCAATCCCTTTTGCTATCACTTGAGATAATTAATAGCATAGAGTATTAAAATGCGCAATAGCAAAGCGTGTTTGACGAAAAATACGCGTCGCTATAAATTCTGTCATATGAAACCTAATACTCTTGCCTCGCGGCTGAACATAGCCATGTCTACGATGGGATTTACGCAGGGAGCTTTAGCCAAAGCTTCTGGCGTGTCTCAACCTACAATCTGGCGTTTGACGAAAGGAGAAGCGGAGGGATCGCGTAAGCTTGTCGATATCGCCCGTGCATTAGACGTCAATGTTGAATGGCTGGCAAACGGTGAAGGAGAAATGCGTGGTCCGGCTGGATTAAACAGCGTTGATAAAGTAAAGAATGGTACGACTGTCGCCGTCTGGGGCCCTGAGGGTAAAACCAACGAGATGGTCTCTACGCCCAATGGGGTAAAAGCCAGAAAGACCTGGCGCGCCTATATTCTTGAAAGGAACAGCGGGTGTAACGAAGCCACCGCCGGCACCATCATTATTGTCGATACGGACGTACCAGCAGAATCTGGAGATTTGGTCATCGCGCAGGTGCATTCCCGCGTATCGGTTTATCGCTATCTCGAAGGCCCAACCAACGGTTTTTTAACCGTTGACGATCCGCGTCTGCCCGCCGTTGAGCTCTCAGATGACTCAGCGTTAATTGGCGTCGCAATTTTTCTGATCCGTGATTTAAGGCGGTAAGAATTCATATCCTGCCCTTGCAGAATTGTTTCCTTATAGCAGCCTGCGGAAACTCTGTATAGCACAGATATCATCACTTTACCCTCGCTAAAACCGCCCTCTGAAACAGATTAGCCTCAGAGGGACTTTGACGCATTGTCTTAAATGAATAGATTAGTAAAGCTTTTCGCAAAATCGCCACAACAACGCGTAAAAAAAAGCTTAAAAAAATAGCAAACACCTTTAAATCAAATAGTTAAACTAATAGCGAAAATTATTCACTTAATAACCATTGATATTAATAATAACAATGGCTATTGTTTTCTTAACAGGAGGTTTGCTGTTATTCAAGCAGTCCTGAACTGTCTGTCTGTTTATCTTCTAACCGTGTGGAGATGCGCTTATGACCACTATTATCTGGTTAACAGCCCGGGAAAATGGCACCTGTAAAAGTCGTTATAAAAAACGCAGGCAGCATACCGTACAGATAAAACGGCAGGAGAAGATCCTGCTAAAGAAAGTTGCCTGTGCGCTGTCGGGATGCAATGAACGCGTTTTAAAAACATCAGGGAAATGAGCATCATTTAGCACCTCTTATTAGTACTGTTTATACATACAGTATTTTCTTTGTTCGCTGCGATCAACCCTTTTCAGCACCCTGAAAAGCAGGTTGCTGTACAACAAGGAAATTTAGCGCTAATTAACGTGCCGTCGGGCGAGTGGATTTTGCGTGAAAGGCTTGTCAGAAGCCGCTTCGTCGGGGCGTAGAGAGATAAAAAGTCGCGCAGATGAGTGAGAAGTAAAACGTACAATTATGTAAAAAGGCCTGCGCATAATTGTACAAAACAGAAAACATTGTATAAGTTTACCTTCAGATATCGCCTGCATGTTACAGTAATCGCCGGGTCAGAATCTTTCTGGCAGGCACGTGAACTCCTGGAGATGATGATGTTACAACGACAATATTCAACGGATTCTTTAATACCTGATGATTTTCAGTTCGCGCGGGAGTTGCACAGCGGTGAATCTGACATTATCACCGCCATTATTCACGAGCTTTCCGCCAGGGAGGTCTTCGTCTCCCATAAGGCAATTATTTTTAAGCTGTTAGAAAAGCTTGAGACGGAAAAGGACGTGGTTCAGCTGGATATTTACCGACATGCGCTGGAGTTTGTTGTACAGCGCACGCCAGGCGAACTCTGAGACGTAAAAAAAGCCACTGATGTGGCTTTTTTATCGACCAGGATCAGGCCACGGCTTCTTCCAGAACCTTATGGATAATGGCGGAAAGCTGGTTAATTTCGAATTTCGCCACGTAGCCGTTGGCACCCACCTTACGTACGTGATCCTCGTTCGCGCTGCCCGACAGCGAAGAGTGGATGACTACCGGAATACTTTTAAGGTTTTGATCGGTTTTAATGTTGCGCGTCAGGGTAAAACCATCCATTTCAGGCATCTCAAGATCCGTTAGCACCAGCCCGATTTTGTCGCGTATCGAAACCCCCTCTTCGGCCGCCTGGCGCGCCATTACCTTGATTTGCTCCCAGGCTTCCAGCCCGGTGGTATGCATCAGGGCCGGAATACCCATCGCTTTTAACCCCTGCTCAAGCATCGAGCGGGCCACTTTCGAATCTTCAGCAACAATCGCCACCGCGCCCGGCTTCATCTGGAAGTTTTTCAGGCTGATATCGCCCTCTTTCACCTCGCGTACGGATGGAATAACGTCATGCAGGATCTGTTCAACATCCAGCACCAGCGCCATCGCATTTTCCTGCTGAGTGCCTTCCAGCAGCGCGATGCTGGTAATGTTACGGCTGCCCACACCGGATTCTGCGGTATGCACCTGGCTCCAGTTAAGGCGGACGATATCCTCCACCGACTCGACGGCAAACGCCTGCGTGCTGCGCGCGTATTCAGTGACCAGCAGCAAATTAAGGCCGGTGGTCGGCGTGCAGCCAGCGACGGCAGGCAGATCGATAACCGGGATCAGCTGGCCGCGAATATTCGCCATCCCCAGCAGCGGCGACCGCATGCCGGCCGCTTTGGTTATGGTCGGCATCGGTACAATTTCACGCAGCTTGAATACGTTTATCCCATACAGTTCAGACTTTTCATCCGCCGCATCGGCACCCAGTCTGAACAGCAATAGTTCAAACTTATTGGATAATGCAAGGTTCGCTCGCTCATCAATTTCTTTCTGAAAATTATCCACGTGAAATCCCCTGGGTTGTTATTGTCGTTTGTCAACGGTATTAGCGAGCCGCCGGAGTTGTGTCGCGTTTTTCGTTTTCACGTATCAAGCATTAGCGCAGCTAAAATGACTCAGAGAAGTTATCGGCAGGGGAAAGAAAAAGTACAGAAGGTTTTTTTAATTATCGGGCCGCATTTCGCGAACCCGATAATAATGCGAGGATCAGGATTGTTTGAAGGGATCTTTTTTATGATGGTCGCTGTCATCACGCGTACGGGGAACCTCGCCGTGCTCCTGAGGGCTGTCTTTTGCCGGGTAATCATCTTCTTCATAAGCATTACCGACATCAGGCGCGTTCTCCGGCAACCCTTTATGCACATCACCTTCATGCTTGCGGTGGGTATTCTGTTTTTTATCTGACATAGTGCTCTCCAATCGCTCCAGAAGATCTGAGTGTAGTCGAGCACCTGTAAATCGGGGAAACTTCAGGGCATCCTTTGCGTTTAAATATATTTGATATAACGCAATATATTTATAAGATGTAGTGGTAATATTGCGTGCGCATCGGGTCGTTAGCTCAGCTGGTAGAGCAGTTGACTCTTAATCAATTGGTCGCAGGTTCGAACCCTGCACGACCCACCATGCACACCGCAGCAGCAACGCTGCTTTTCGGCAGCGCCGTTCAGGCTTTTATACCTGCATATTCATGATATCGGTATAGGCGCTGACCAGTTTATTACGTACCTGAATCCCCATCTGCATCGAAACAGACGATTTCTGTAAGTCGATCATCACGTCGTTCAGATTCACACCGGCTTTGCCCATCTCAAAATCCTGCGCCTGCGTGCGTGCCGCATTTTGCGTATCGCTGATTTTATTCAGCGCCGCTTTCAGCTCGCCCGCAAAGTCGGCGTGATTCGCCGCATCAGAACGTCCGCCAGCCGCCTGCACTGCCGTGGCCTGAAGCTGCTGCATTACACTTTCAATGCCCTGAATTGCCATCGTTTTCTCCTGTAAGATCCCAGTAGGGAATTTTTGTGTCATTAAACTTATCACAATGTCAATGAGACAAAGGCTCTAAATGAATGCATAAAACGTGGCTTATCCAGCCATCGAAATTTTGATTTCAGAAAATAATGGCAGCCATCAGAAGTGGAAATATCTAGCCAGCGCTTCAGGGAGTCAGTCTTGTTATCACATAACACGAAACGGTCAGGCAGGAACGAGTCATGAATGCAACTGTCACGCAGGATCAACCAGAGAAGAAAGGTCTGAACGACCTGTTCGCTCGCCTACGCGCAAATCCTCGCCTACCGATCCTTTTGGCAGCGGCGGCGGTGGTCGCCATCGTGGTCGCCATGGTGCTGTGGGCTAAACAGCCAGAATATCGTGTCCTTTATAACAATCTCAGCGATGAGGATGGCGGCGCCATCATCACTCAACTGACCCAGATGAACATCCCTTATCAGTTTGACGATAAAGGCGGTGCGCTGATGGTTCCGGCTGAGAAAGTTCACGAACTGCGTCTTCGTCTGGCCGAACAGGGTTTGCCGAAAGGCGGTGCGGTTGGCTTTGAGCTGCTGGATAAAGAAAAATTCGGCATTAGCCAGTTCAGCGAGCAGGTTAACTACCAGCGCGCACTGGAAGGCGAACTGGCCCGCACCATCGAAACGCTCGGTCCGGTTAAAAATGTTCGCGTTCATCTGGCAATGCCGAAGCCGTCGCTGTTTGTGCGCGAGCAGAAAGCGCCCTCTGCTTCCGTTACCTTGATGTTGCAAGCTGGCCGCGCGCTGGATCAGGGGCAGATCAGCGCCATTACCCATATGGTTTCCAGCAGCGTGGCTGGCCTGCCGCCGGGCAACGTGACCGTGGTCGATCAGGCCGGTCATTTGCTTACCCAGTCTGACAACGCCGGTCGCGACCTTAACGACGCGCAGTTGAAATATGCCAGCGACGTTGAAAACCGCTATCAGCAACGTATTGAAGCCATTCTTGGCCCGATCCTCGGTAACGGTAACGTACATGCACAGGTCACGGCGCAGATTGATTTCAACACCCGTGAGCAGACCGACGAGCAGTTCAAGCCTAACAGCGATCCGGCGAATCAGGCGATCCGTTCTCGTCAGATGAGCGATAGCGAGCAGCTCGGTGGTCAGTATCCTGGCGGCGTACCCGGTGCGTTGTCTAACCAACCGGCTCCGGCAAATCAGGCGCCGATTACCACACCAAATAACAGTGCCAACGGTGCGAACGCAGCAAACACGGCGAACGGTCAGAACAATACCAACGCGGCAGCCAACGGCACGGCTAACCAGGCGAGCTCAACCAGTACGGCCGCCAGCGCGATGCCGTCGAACACGCGACGCGATAACACCACTAACTTTGAAGTGGATCGCACCATTCTCCACACAAAAATGAACGTGGGTGAAGTGCAGCGTCTTTCCGTTGCGGTGGTAGTGAACTACAAGGCTGACGCCGCCGGTAAGCCGATTGCGCTGACCGACGCACAGATCAAACAGATTGAAAACCTGACGCGTGAAGCGATGGGCTACTCCGACAAGCGCGGCGACAGCCTGAACGTGGTGAACTCACCGTTTACCGAAAGCGCGCAGGATACCGGCGGCGACCTGCCGTTCTGGCAGCAGCAGTCCTTCATCGACCAGATGATGGAAGCGGGACGCTGGTTGCTGGTGCTGATTGTGGCCTGGATCCTTTATCGTAAGCTGGTTCGTCCACAGCTGCGTCGCAAGGCAGAGCAGGAAAAAGCCGTTGCCGAAGCGAACGCACTGGCCAGCCAGCAGCGTGATGATAATGACGCAGTATCGGTCAGCCTGTCTAAAGATGAGGCGGACCAGGAACGTAAATCTCAGCACCGCGTAAGTGCTGAGGCAATGAGCCAGCGAATTCGTGAAATGTCCGAAAACGATCCGCGCGTGGTTGCTCTGGTCATTCGCCAGTGGATGAAGGAAGAACTATGAGTCTCACCGGAACTGAAAAAAGCGCCATCCTGATGATGACGATTGGCGAAGACCGTGCCGCCGAGGTGTTTAAACACCTGGATTCGCGCGAGGTACAGCACCTCAGCACCGCAATTTCTAATATGCGCCAGGTCTCGCACAAGCAACTGACCGACGTGCTGCGCGAATTTGAAACGGACGCCGAGCAGTTTGCTGCGCTCAGCCTCAATTCAAATGAATACCTGCGTTCGGTGCTGATTAAAGCGATGGGTGAAGAACGGGCCTCCAGCCTGCTGGAGGATATCCTTGAAACCCGTGAAACCACCACCGGCATGGAAACGCTCAACTTTATGGAACCGCAGGCCGCTGCCGACCTGATCCGCGACGAGCATCCGCAGATTATCGCCACCATCCTGGTACACCTGAAACGCGCGCAGGCTGCCGATATCGTTGCGCAGTTTGACGAGCGTCTGCGTCACGACGTGATGCTGCGTATCGCCACCTTCGGCGGCGTACAGCCAGCGGCGCTGGCGGAGCTGACCGAAGTGCTGAACGGACTGCTTCACGGACAGAACCTCAAGCGTGCGAAGATGGGCGGCGTGAGAACCGCAGCAGAAATCATCAACCTGATGAAGTCGCAGCAGGAAGAGGCGGTCATCGGTGCGGTTCGCGAGTTCGACGGCGAACTGGCGCAGAAAATTATCGACGAAATGTTCCTGTTCGAAAACCTGGTGGACGTGGACGACCGCAGTATCCAGCGCCTGCTTCAGGAAGTAGAGTCCGAATCGCTGCTGGTGGCGCTGAAAGGCTCCGAGCCGCCGCTGCGCGAGAAGTTCCTGCGCAATATGTCCCAGCGTGCGGCCGATATTCTGCGCGACGATCTCTCCAACCGTGGCCCGATGCGTATGTCTGCGGTAGAAAACGAGCAGAAAGCCATTCTGCTTATCGTTCGCCGTCTGGCGGAAACCGGCGAGATGGTGATTGGCGGCGGCGAGGAACAGTATGTCTGATAAGTCCCCTCTGGCCTGGCAGCGCTGGCAACCCGACGACCTGACTCAGCTCGATAAGCCGTCCGTTGTAGAGCGGATGGAGCCGGTCGCCGACGATGCCGAACCGTTCGATCAGCAGCAGTTCGAACTGGAACAGTTGCAAAGCCAGGTACGCACCGAGGCCCAGGGTCTTGGCTACACTGAAGGTCATCAACAAGGCTTCAGCGAAGGACAGAAAGCGGGCTATGACGCCGGTTTCCAGCAGGGTCTGGCGGAAGCACAGCAGCAGCAGGCCCCGCTTCAGGCGCGCATGCAGCAGCTGGTTTCCGAGTTTCATCATACGCTGGAAGCGTTGGACAGCGTCATCGCCGCACGCCTGATGCAGCTGGCGCTGGAAGCCGCGCGTCAGGTGATCGGTCAGGCGCCGCACGTCGACGGCACCGCCCTGCTCCGCCAGATCCAGGGGATGATCCAGCAGGAGCCGATGTTCAGCGGCAAGCCTACTCTGCGTGTACACCCGGATGATTTACAGCGCGTTGAACAAACGCTGGGCGCCACGCTCAGCCTGCATGGCTGGCGCCTGATGGCGGACAGCACCATCCATCCCGGCGGCTGCAAGGTCAGCGCCGAAGATGGCGATCTGGATGCCAGCATTGCCACGCGCTGGCATGAACTGTGCCGTCTGGCCGCGCCCGGAGAACTCTGATGACCACTCGCCTTTCGCGCTGGCTTGGCGCGCTTGATTCGTTGGAAAACCGCCTGACTCAGGTGCCGGACGTGCGCCGCTATGGCCGCCTGACCCGCGCAACCGGTCTGGTGCTTGAGGCGACCGGCCTACAGCTGCCGCTGGGTGCCACCTGCGTGATTGAGCGTCTGGATGGTCAAAACGTGTCTGAAGTAGAAAGTGAAGTGGTCGGCTTTAATGGACAGCGGCTGTTCCTGATGCCGCTGGAAGAAGTGGAAGGCATTCTACCCGGCGCCCGCGTTTACGCACGCGTTGCGGGCGACAGCCAGCACAGCGGTAAACAGTTAATGCTCGGCCCGGAATTGCTGGGCCGCGTACTCGATGGCAGCGGGCGTCCTCTGGACGGTCTGCCCGCACCGGAAACCGGCTACCGCGCGCCGCTGATCACGCCGCCCTTTAACCCCCTTCAGCGCACGCCGATTACCGACGTGCTGGATACCGGCGTTCGTGCGATCAACGCGCTGCTGACCGTCGGTCGCGGCCAGCGCATGGGCCTGTTCGCCGGTTCCGGCGTGGGCAAGAGCGTGCTGCTCGGCATGATGGCGCGTTACACCAAGGCTGACGTGATCGTGGTCGGGCTGATTGGCGAACGCGGTCGTGAAGTAAAAGACTTCATCGAGAACATTCTGGGTGTGGAAGGACGCGCGCGTGCGGTGGTGATTGCCGCACCGGCCGACGTATCGCCGCTGCTGCGCATGCAGGGTGCAGCGTACGCCACCCGCATCGCAGAAGATTTCCGCGACCGTGGCCAGCACGTGCTGCTGATTATGGACTCTCTGACCCGCTATGCGATGGCGCAGCGTGAAATCGCCCTGGCTATCGGCGAACCGCCCGCCACCAAAGGCTATCCGCCTTCGGTATTCGCCAAGCTGCCGGCGCTGGTGGAGCGCGCCGGCAACGGCATCGACGGCGGCGGTTCGATTACTGCCTTTTATACCGTCCTGACCGAAGGCGACGATCAGCAGGACCCGATTGCCGATTCGGCGCGCGCCATTCTTGACGGCCACATAGTGCTGTCGCGCCGCCTGGCGGAATCAGGTCACTATCCGGCCATTGATATTGAAGCCTCAATCAGCCGCGTGATGGCGCATCTGATTGATGAAACACACTACGCGCGCGTTCGCCAGTTTAAGCAGTTGCTCTCCAGCTACCAGCGCAACCGCGATTTGGTCAGCGTGGGCGCCTATGCGGCAGGGAGCGACCCAATGCTGGATAAAGCGATCAAACTCTATCCTGAGCTGGAAACCTTCCTGCAACAGGGCATGTTCGAACGCAGCACCTTTGACGACGCCTGCCTGCATCTACAGGCCATTTTTGGTTAACGTCCGGGAGAGGTTATGGCTAAACAAGCATCGCCCATCGATACCCTGTGCGATCTGGCGCAGAAAGACCTCGAAAAGGCCGCTATCCAGCTTGGCGACGTGCGACGTGCGCAGAAACAGGCCGATGAGCAGTTATTAATGCTGCTCAACTATCAGGATGAGTATCGCAAATCCCTGAACAATACGATGGCGGAGGGGATTGCCAGCACCCGCTGGTACAACTATCACCAGTTTATTGAAACGCTGGAAAAAGCGATTGTGCAGCACCGCCAGCAGCTGGCGCACTGGAACAGTCGGGTAGAAAACGCGCTGAACTTCTGGCGCGACAAACAGCAGCGGCTGCACGCCTATGAAACCCTTCAGGCGCGCGCGCAGGCTAACGTACTCTTACAAGAAAACCGTCTCGATCAGAAACGGATGGATGAATTTGCCCAGCGGGCATCATTGAGGAAAGGCGAATGATTACGTTGCCAGGTGTGACTTCCGGAATTAAACCCAGCGCGAGCCACGGTAAAGCTGACACCGCCCAGGCCGATGCCGCTGCCGATATCGCTGGCGCAGGCGCAGGCGACAGCGTTGACGGCGTGCAGGGCAAAGCGCCTCAGGGCTTTGTCGCCCTGCTCGGTAATAAACTCCTGTCGCTGGCGAAACAGAGTGAATCCGCCGGTCAGACAACTGACGCGGCCGAAACCGCCGAAACCGGCCAGGCCTCAAAAGAGAAACTGAACGCGTTGCTGATGTCGCCAGATAAGCCAGAAACGCTGAACGCGCTGCTCACCCGGCAGCCCGGTGCTAAAGACGAGGTGAAAACCGTCAGTGATGAGAAAGAAGATGAACAGCATCCGGCTGTCTCGCTCAGCGACAGCGATATGCAAACTCTTCAGGCGCTTTTCGCCATGCTGCCGCCAACGGCGACCCAACCGACCGGCAGCGCGCTGAGAAACGGCGAGGCGGTAACGGAGGACGTGCAGGATAAAGTGGGCAAACAGAGCACGCTCGGCGCGATGCTGACCGGCGATACGCAAGCCGCTGCCGATAAAACGGGTAAAAGCCTGACCGCCAGCCTTAATCAGAGCGCGGCACACGCACCGAGTGCGCCTGTCGATGTTGCCTCGCAAACCAGCACGTTTCAGCAGGTAATGAGCCAGGCCGGTAAAGAAGCCGATAAAGATAATTCAGTTGCCGCGCCTGCCACGACCACCAGCAATACGCTGCTCGGCGCAGCGTCGGCCGCCGTTACGCCTGCCACCGTCTCTCCGTTTACTGCCACGGCAGCTGCGCCGCAGCTTACCTCACAGTTAGGGAGTGAGGAGTGGCAACAGGCGCTGGGACAGCAGATCCTTATGTTCAGCCGCAACGGCCAGCAGAGCGCCGAGCTGCATTTGCATCCACAGGATCTTGGCAGCATCCAGATCAGCCTGAAACTGGATAACGATCAGGCGCAGCTCAGCATGGTTTCCAACCACAGTCATGTACGTGCCGCACTTGAAGCCGCGCTTCCGCAGCTGCGCACCGCCCTGGCGGAAAACGGCATCAGTCTGGGCCAAAGCAACGTCAGCAGTGACGCATTCCAACAGGGGCAAAGCTTTAACGGACAGCAGCAGCAACCGCGTAACAGCGGCGGCAATACCTTCAGCCTCACCGCTGACGGCGACGCCGATGTGACGCCGCTGGCGGTGCCCGCCTCGCTCCAGGCGCGCGCTTCCGGCAACAGCGCCGTCGATATTTTTGCCTGATAAAGACAAACGCCTAAGCTAGCGGCAAAACCCGCGTCTTTTCTGCCTATTGTTTGGCGCAAGACGCGGGATAATCTGCCCATAAAGCCGGAGGAAATAAGAACGACGTTGTTCAAATCCTCCTACATCATCACAGGAAGTCATAGCTCATATGTCTGATAAAAAAGCCAAAAGCGGAAAACGCAAGCTCCTGCTGCCGATATTACTGGTGGTGACTCTGGTCGCTTGTAGCGTGGCGGGCTATATAGTCTGGCGCATGAAGAGCACTTCCGCCGATGCCGCTCAGGCCCACAAGCCGGAGCCGCCTCCCGCGCCGGTGTTTTTTGCGATGGATACTTTTACGGTTAACCTGATCAATCCAGATAACGATCCCGATCGCGTGCTGTACGTGGGCTTTACGCTACGTCTGCCCGATGAAGAGACGCGTCGTCGCATGAACGATTTTCTGCCGGAAGTGCGCAGCCGTTTGCTGCTGCTGCTCTCACGTCAGAATGCCGCTTCATTGGCCAACGAACAGGGCAAACAGGCGCTGGTGTCAGAAATTAAAGCTGTACTGGCGCCACCGCTGGTACCCGGTCAGCCTCAGCAGGTAGTGAGCGACGTGCTCTTCACTGCGTTTATCCTGAGGTAATAACATGGGCGACAGCATTCTTTCACAGGCGGAAATTGACGCGTTGCTCAACGGCGACAGCGACAGCGCGGCAGAAGATAACGATAAAAACGCTGGCGATGGTGATATTCGTCCCTACGATCCCAATACCCAGCGTCGCATGGTTCGCGAACGTTTACAGGCGCTGGAGATCATTAACGAACGTTTTGCACGCTCGTATCGTATGGCACTGTTCAATTTGCTGCGTCGTAGCCCGGATATCACCGTCGGCGCAATCAAGATCCAGCCATACCATGAGTTTGCGCGCAACCTGCCGGTGCCAACCAACCTGAACCTGATTCAGCTTAAGCCGCTGCGCGGGACGGCGCTGGTGGTATTTTCGCCAAGCCTGGTGTTTATTGCTGTTGATAACCTGTTTGGTGGCGACGGTCGTTTTCCGACCAAAGTGGAAGGCCGCGAATTCACCGCCACCGAGCAACGTGTGATCCGTCGCATGCTCAAACTGGCGCTTGAAGGCTATAGTGAAGCATGGAAGCCTATCTATCCGATTGAAGTGGAATATGTTCGCTCGGAAATGCAGGTGAAGTTTACCAACATCACCACGTCCCCGAACGATATCGTGATCACCACACCGTTCCACGTTGAGATCGGCAACCTGGTAGGCGAATTTACTATCTGCATTCCGTTCGCCATGATCGAACCGCTGCGTGAAACGCTGGTCAACCCGCCGCTGGAGAACTCGCGTCAGGAAGATCATCAGTGGCGCGAGACGCTGGTTAAGCAGGTTCAGCACTCCGAACTGGAGCTGGTTGCTAACTTTGCCGACGTGTCGATGCGCATTTCACGCCTGCTGGCGCTGAAGCCTGGCGATGTATTACCGATTGATAAACCGGATCGCATTATCGCGCACGTTGATGGCGTCCCGGTATTAACCAGCCAGTACGGTACCCTGAACGGACAGTACGCGCTGCGCGTTGAACATCTGATTAACCCGATTTTGCACTCGATGAATGAGGAACAGCCCGATGAGTGATACCAATAAGCCGTCCGAAGACGACATCTCCGCGGACGACCTGTGGGCTGACGCGATGAATGAGCAGGCCAGCACCACCCCAACGGAAAGCGTCTTTAAAAGCTTTGAAAGCAATGACGTTGCCGGTTCGCTCCAGGATATCGATCTGATTATGGATATCCCGGTCAAGCTGACCGTTGAGCTGGGCCGTACCAAAATGACCATTAAAGAGTTGCTGCGCCTGACGCAGGGTTCGGTGGTCGCGCTGGAAGGTCTGGCGGGCGAGCCGCTGGATATTCTCATCAACGGCTACCTGATCGCGCAGGGCGAAGTGGTGGTGGTTGCTGATAAATACGGCGTGCGCATTACCGATATCATTACGCCGTCTGAACGTATGCGTCGTCTGAGCCGCTAATGAACGAAAAAACAACCCAGGTACAGCATCAGCCGGTTGGTCAGCCGGCCATCTCTACCGGTTCGATGCTGACGCAGGTCAGCACCGTTCTGGCCGTGATTATTCTGTTGATCCTCGCCGGCGCGTGGCTGGCAAAGCGCTTTGGCTTTGCGCCTAAACGCGGCGTCCGTGGGCAGAAAAGCCTTTCTGTCAGCGCAAGCTGTCAGGTAGGACAGCGCGAGCGCGTGGTGATTGTCAACGTGGAAAATGCTCGCCTGGTCCTCGGCGTAACCAGCCAGCAGATTACCCATCTGCACACGCTGCCGCCCGCCCCGGAAGAAGAAAATGTGGAACCTCCGGCTGCTCCGGCAGACTTCCGTCAGGTTTTGCAGACGTTAATCAAACGCCCCGGAAAGCCATAATGAAACGCACTCTGTCTCTGCTGGCGCTGCTTTTACTGCTGGCGCCGGGCGCTCACGCGCAGCTTCCTGGTCTGATTAGTCAACCGATGTCTAACGGCGGACAGAGCTGGTCCTTGCCGGTGCAGACGCTGGTTTTTATTACCTCGTTGACTTTTCTTCCGGCCATTTTGCTGATGATGACCAGCTTTACCCGCATCATTATCGTATTTGGTTTGCTGCGCAACGCGCTTGGTACGCCCTCTGCGCCGCCTAACCAGGTTCTGCTTGGCCTGGCGCTGTTCCTGACCTTTTTCATTATGGGCCCGGTGTTCGACAAGATTTACGATGAAGCCTACCTGCCGTTCAGCCAGGACAAAATCAGCATGCAGGTGGCGATTGATAAAGGCGCTCAGCCGCTGCGTGAGTTTATGCTGCGTCAGACGCGTGAGGCCGACCTGGCACTTTTCGCGCGCCTCGCCAACACGCCGCCGTTGCAGGGACCGGAAGCCGTGCCGATGCGTATTCTTCTGCCCGCTTACGTTACCAGCGAGCTGAAAACAGCCTTCCAGATTGGTTTTACCGTTTTCATTCCGTTTCTGATTATTGACCTGGTCGTTGCCAGCGTACTGATGGCGCTGGGGATGATGATGGTGCCGCCGGCGACCATTTCGCTGCCCTTTAAGCTGATGCTTTTTGTTCTGGTGGATGGCTGGCAATTGCTGGTGGGATCGCTGGCGCAGAGCTTTTATTCGTAACGTCCGGCGAACCCGGCCCTTAGGTCTTTTGGAGTCACTATGACACCTGAATCGGTTATGGTTATTGGTCACGATGCCATGCAGGTCGCGCTGGCATTGGCCGCCCCCCTGCTGTTGGCCGCGCTGCTCAGCGGTCTGGTTATCAGCCTGCTTCAGGCGGCAACGCAGATTAATGAACAAACGCTGTCGTTCATTCCTAAAATTCTGGCCGTTGTGACCACTATCGTGGTGGCGGGCCCGTGGATGCTGAATCTGGTGCTGGACTATATGCGCACCCTGTTTAGCAATCTGCCTTATATGATCGGTTAATGATTACCTTCGACAGCAGTCAGCTGATTGCGTGGACCAGCCAGCTTTTCTGGCCGCTGGCCCGCGTGCTGGCATTGATCATGACCGCGCCGCTGCTCAGCGAAAAAGCCATCAGCCGAAAAGTGAAGCTGGGGCTGGGCGTGATGATCACCTGGGTATTAATCCCCTCGCTGCCGCCGGTAAATATGACGCTGTTCTCAGTTGGCGGCTTCTGGCTGCTGATTCAGCAAATTCTTATAGGCATCGCGATAGGTTTTACGATGCAATTCGCTTTCGCTGCGGTACGGACTGCCGGAGAAGTGATTGGTTTGCAAATGGGCTTGTCCTTCGCCACCTTCTTTGATCCTGCCAGCCGCCTGAACATGCCGGTGCTGGCGCGCTTTATGGATCTGCTGGTCATGCTGCTGTTTTTAACCTTCAACGGCCATCTCTGGCTGATTTCGATGGTCGCCGACAGTTTTCATACCTTGCCTATCGGCGGCGAACCCGTTAACGCAAACGCGTTTATGGCGCTGACTAAAGCGGCAAGTCTGATTTTCCTTAATGGCCTGCGATTAGCGCTGCCGTTGATTACTCTGCTGCTCACGCTTAACCTGGCCCTGGGTTTGTTAAACCGCGTTGCACCTCAGCTCTCTGTATTCGCCATTGGCTTTCCTGTTACCTTATCATTGGGCATTGTTTTCCTGAGCCTGATGATGCCTCTCATAGCGCCTTTCAGTGAACATTTGTTCAGTGAGGTGTTCGATCTACTCTCCTCTATTTTGTCTGAAATGCCAGGTAAGTAATCTTAACTATTTCCTAGTAATGAGATAAGCATTGTTAAGCGTTGAAAATGTATAGCTGCATTTTCCGATCCATATTTATCAGAATTTCATTAAGGAAATTCTGATAAGAAGAGTGCGCCAGTGAAAATAATTCTTATCAAGCCGGATATGACGTATTTTATGAAGGGTAAAATGTGTATCATTGCGCGGTACGCAGTCGCACCGTTTCTATCAAGCTGCTGATTTTTAATAAGTTTTTAATTATTCAGGCTTTGATGCATTGATGACTATACAAAAGATGATGTCAACGCTTTTTTCACAGGCATTCATTCGAAAAATGAATGTTTTTTAGGATTCGTCCTATCAGAATTTTCTGCGATCTGCGCGATAGTGTCGTGGATCACAAAAATGACTTTCAACACTGTACATTGATAATTTAGTCAGAGAACCCATAAAAAATGAGCAATTTCAGTAACCTGGTTAACTGAGAAACGATTTGCTTTAAAACAGATGGGCAGGATGAATGCGGCTTTTCAAGCGCCTTTGACAGTTTAAGAAAGAAATAATAATGAGATCGCCATTCAGCATTTAATTAGTACTACACAGTTACTACACAAACGCGTAATTCATCGTTGATTTAAACGGATAACAATTTGGTGAGGGTCACTATTATGCCAACGATTATAATGGATTCATGCAACTACACACGGCTTGGGCTCATGGACTATATGTCAGTTAAAGGGGTGAAAAAGAAAAATATTACCTCCGTTAGCGACATTGAACAGCTACAAACAAAATGTCAGCAGCTTCAGCCGGGCGTGGTTTTTATTAATGAAGATTGTTTCATTCATGAAGCTGACGCCAGCCAGCGCATCAGAGCCATTATCATGCACCACCCTGATACACTGTTTTTTATTTTTATGGCTATCTCTAATATTCATTTCGAGGAGTATCTGTACGTTCGTAAGAACCTGATTATTACCTCAAAAGCGATTAAGCCTGCAACACTGGATAGTTTATTACTGGCGTATTTTCAAAAAAATAACAATATATCTTCACGCTACTCAGCCAGCAGTGAGATTCATCCTTTGACGCTCAGTCAGACCGAATCAAACATGCTTAAAATGTGGATGTCTGGCCACGATACCATACAGATATCGGATAAAATGCAAATTAAGGCCAAGACGGTTTCTTCCCATAAAGGCAATATTAAGCGTAAAATCAAAACACACAACAAGCAGGTTATTTACCATGTGGTCCGCCTGACCGATAACGTGACCAGCGGTATCTACGTCAACGTCAGGTGACAGTGACCCGAAAGCCGGCGCCAGCCGGCTTTTTTTTGCTCTTCTTTCTCATTATGTTATCTGGATCTCATTTCCCGTCTCACCCTTTTTTCTTCTCTGCCGATGTTCTTAAGCGACTTCTACAACACCTCGCATTGATCATCCTTACAGAGAGCAAATGCACATGAAATCATTACAGCTTAGTGCCGAACCGAATGGGATTAGCTTCTGGCAACATCTGCGCCTCGTTCCCTTATTTACCGTTATCCTTGGCGGCATTCTCTTGTTATTCGCCTTGTGTATCGGCCTCGCCAGCTACTTTCTGACCCACAGTAATCAGTCATTAAAGGATGTTACCGAAGAGATTCAGGTACGCATGGCGGTTTCTAACAGTTCTAATAACCTGCGTACCGCCCGACTCAACATTATCCAGGCAGGTGCGTCAGCGCGCATTGGCGAAATGGACGCTTTTGAAGCCGCCATGAAGCAGACGGACAAACGTATCCGGCAGGCCAGCGACAGCTTCACCAGCTATCTCAATCGTCGGGTAAAAACGCCTGCCGATGCGGCCATGGATAACGATCTGAAAACACGCTTTGAAGCCTATCTGAATCAGGGGCTGCTGCCGATGGTTAAGGCCGCGAAAGACGGCAGCTTTGAAGGGGTGATTTCGCAGGAGACCGAGACCACACGCAAGCTGGACGATGCTTATAACGCCATCCTGCTGAAAGCGATTCAAATCCGCACCGAACGCGCCAGCGCGATCAACGCCGAAGCGCAGCGGGAGACACGTCTGAGCTTTATTATGATGGCCTGCGCCTTTGCCGCCGCGCTGCTGCTCACCCTGACCACCTTCATCTTCCTGCGCCGGGTGGTGATTACGCCACTCCATCAGGCGGTAGAGCGTATAGAGCGGATATCGCAGGGCGATCTCACTGCACCGATACAGCAGTGGGGGCGCGGCGAGATCGGCATGCTGGGCAGTAATTTGCAAATTATGCAGCAGTCGCTGGTTCAGACGGTTGGCGTGGTTCGCGAAGGGGCGGTGGCTATCTACCAGGGCTCCAGCGAGATCACCGCAGGTAATACCGATCTCTCGTCACGTACCGAGCAACAGGCCGCCGCGCTTGAGCAGACGGCCGCCAGCATGGAGCAACTGACCGCCACGGTGAAACAGAACGCCGAGAATGCGCATCACGCCAGCCAGCTGGCCGCAGATGCGTCAGGCAAAGCGCATCAGGGCGGCAGTATTGTCTCCGGCGTGATCGCTACCATGAACAACATTTCCGGCAGCTCGAAGAAAATTGCCGAAATCACCACCGTGATCAACAGCATTGCATTTCAGACCAACATTCTGGCGCTTAATGCGGCGGTAGAAGCGGCCAGAGCGGGCGAGCAGGGTCGCGGTTTTGCCGTGGTGGCGAGCGAGGTACGTAATCTGGCGCAGCGCAGCGCCGGTGCGGCAAAAGAGATTGAGGGGTTGATTGCCGAGTCGGTGTCACTTATCGATAAAGGCTCCTCTGAGGTGAGCCATGCCGGCGAAACCATGACCGATATTGTCGGCGCCGTAGGCCGGGTAACGGATATCATGGCGGAGATCGCGGCCGCCTCGGATGAGCAGAGTCGCGGCATTCAGCAGGTCAGCGTAGCCGTTACTGAAATGGATAACGTCACGCAGCAGAACGCCTCGCTGGTTGAAGAAGCGACGGCCGCCGCCTCGTCGCTGGAAGAACAGGCTTCGCGTCTGACTCAGGCCGTTGCAGCCTTTCGCCTCCGCGAGAGCGCACCGCGCGCCGCCCCGCCGGTGGTGCCAGCCCTGACAACGTTGAAGACGCCTGCCCTGCCCGCTCGCCCTGCGCTGGCGGAAGGCAATAACTGGGAAACGTTTTGAGTCAATGCAGCATGCAGCGGCGAAAGCCGCTGCACGTCAGAAACCGTCACCCTGCCGGATGCGGTTCGACAAAAATGCCATCGGTATGGCCAACTTCGTTAAAGAACCAGATCCCCATTGGATAGTCTTCCAGCGAAACAAGAAACATCGTCCCTTCGCTGAACTCTTCCACCGCCAGCACTTTACCCGGACGCCGTTCGCCGCCATCCGTCTTAACCGTAACGTGATCGTTGACCTTCATCGCATTCCCTCCCGTGTGTGCGCTAAGTTTATCTGAAATTACTGCACGGCGCAGCGTGAGCGGTTAACGGCGCGCGATGACCCAGACGGCGTGCACGATGCCGGGAATGTAGCCACAAATCGTCAGCAGAATATTAAGCCAGAAGGCGCCGCCAAAGCCGACCTGCATGAAAACGCCCAAAGGTGGCAGAAGAATGGCAATAACAATGCGTAAAAAATCCATAAACGATCCTTTTTTAAAAGAGTAGCTCTTATAATTGATTGATAAGCTTAGCCGTTTATCACCACTTTGCCTTACCTCTAACGTAAAGCATCGTAATCCTCTTTTTCACTTTCTTAACGTTTCCTGACGAGATTTATAACAGCGTAAAATCTTACACTTCTTTCACTGCTCCACCCAAAGGCGCAGACGTAACAAGGATTTTGCCCGCGCAGCGCGGGCTTTTTTTTTGCCCGTTAAAAATAAAAAAACCCGGCCAGTGGCCGGGTATGAAAGTTCATAAATAAAATTCGTTACACAGGAAATTCTTAGACCAACAAAGCGTAGCGCAACTCAAGACTAAGACAAGTCTTAAGTTCAACGTTTATCTCCCTGACTTTGCAGCCTGTTTTTAAACCACTCCCTCGTGATGCCAGTGCTGACGCCGCCTGCCAAAACGCAAACTTGTTTCCTGGGTGATTATCAGCCCGCTATCTTTTGAGAAAATTCCTGGTTTTCCCTGCACCGTTCCCTTTTCGCCGGGTAAAGAAGCCTCTACCAAAGAGCAGTAAGTCTATACTCCATGATAATGCAGCACTTTTGCCGCACAGATGAGGAATGCCAATATGCCAACGGTGCAGGATCCTTTAATGATAGTGACCGACCTGGATGGTTCACTGCTCGATCATCACACTTACGGCTGGGAGCCTGCTCAATCATGGCTCGACAGGCTGAATGCCGCCGACGTGCCAGTCGTGATCTGTTCCAGCAAGACGGCTGCGGAGATCGTGCCGCTTCAGCAGACGTTGGGCATTTCCGGCGCGCCCTGGATTGGCGAAAACGGCGCGGTAGTTAACGGCGGCGATGTCAGCGAGGTGCCGCCGCTCATCCCTGATGGCAAGGATTATCCCGCCATTTGCCAAACCCTGGCGCAGTTACGCAATCAGCAGGGCTTCAAATTCATTGGTTTTGCCGACGTCACGGAAAAAGAAGTTTCGGAGTGGACGGGCCTGACGCCAGGCGATGCGGCGCTGGCGAAAGATCGTCAGGGTTCAGAGAGCATCATCTGGCGTGACAGCCAGGAGAACTTTGATCGTTTCCAGCAGGCGCTGAAAGAACAACGCCTGGCGCTGATTCAGGGCGGGCGCTTCTGGCACGTGATGAATGAAGGCAGCGGCAAAGCCACGGCGCTGGCGTGGCTGCTGAAGCATATCCCCTCGCGCGCCGGGCAGCCCTGGATTACGTTAGGGCTGGGCGACGGACCGAATGATGCGCCCATGCTGGACAGCACGGATTATGCCGTTGTCATTAAAGGCTATAACAACACGCCCGTTACGCTTTCACGTCGCGATGAAGCGCGGATCTACCGCTGCGCGCTTTATGGCCCCGAAGGCTGGAGCGAAGGCCTGACCTGGTTTTTAGCGCAGGAGTAGCGCTTTTTTTCGCAAGATAATTCGATTAAGGGGAATGTAATGAGTGATTTTTTTCAGAATGGCGTGATAACAAATTTCCATAATTTAACCGGACGTTCCGTTGAAACGCTTGAGGAAGATCTGGTTCGCTTCTCTGAAAAGCGCAAAATGGCGTTGATCCTTCCCTCGCTCTTCTCCGAACTGGAAGGCCCGGCGCTCGGTAAAATTGTCGATGAACTGGCGAAGGTGCCCTATCTCGAAGAGATTGTGATTGGTCTCGATCGTGCCGACCGCGAACAGTTTTTATTCGCGCGGGAGTTCTTTTCGCGGCTGCCGCAGCGTCACCGTATCCTGTGGAACGACGGCCCGAGACTGAAAGCACTGGACGCCGAGCTGGACAAAGAGGGACTGTCGCCTTCTCAGCCAGGTAAAGGCCGCAACGTCTGGTTCTGCACCGGCTACACGCTGGCATCAGACCGCTCCTCCTGCGTGGCGCTGCACGACTGCGATATTGTCACCTATGAGCGAGGCATGCTGGCGCGACTGCTCTACCCGCTGGCCAACCCTGCGTTTCAGTATGAGTTCTGTAAGGGATTCTACGCTCGCGTCGCCGACGGCAAACTGAATGGCCGCGTAGGCCGATTGCTGGTTGGGCCGCTGCTGCGTTCGCTACAAAAGGTTTACGGGCACTCGGAGTATCTCGACTACCTGAGCAGCTTCCGCTATCCGCTGTCGGGCGAATTTGCCATGCGCACCCACGTGCTCAACGGCATCAAGCTGCCGGGCGACTGGGGACTGGAGATCGGCGTGTTATCGGAAATTTATCGTAACTACACCACGCGACAAAGCTGTCAGGTGGAGATCGCCGATAACTACGACCACAAACATCAACCGCTCTCCGAAGAGGACGGCACGGGCGGATTGCGCCGGATGAGCAACGATATCGTGCAGTCACTGCTGCGTAAGATGGCAACCATGGGTGTGAATATTACCAGCGACTCTTTCCGCGTGCTGAAGGCCACCTATTATCGTAACGCGCTCGATATGATGGAAACCTACAGCCATGAGGCGACGATGAACGGCCTGAAGTTCGATCAGCATGCTGAAGAGGCAGCGGTTGAAATGTTTACTCAGGCGATCCTTGATGCAGGCCAGTCGTTTATCGAGCGCCCGAACGAAAAGCCGTTTATACCGAGCTGGAGCCGCGTGCAGTCTGCGTTTCCGGATATCCTGCAACGCATCTATAAAGCCGTAGAAGAGGATAACGAAGGGAACGTGTAACGTTTCCGGCGACGGCGAAACGTAAAAAAAGCGGGTGAATTCACCCGCTTTTTGTTTGCGCCCTGGTCAGATTTTACAGCCTTCGCAGTCCGCTTCGTCACTGAGATCCTGCGGCACTTCGCGGGCTTTCTCTTCTGCTCTGGCTTCTGCCTGCTCTAACTGAGCATCAATATCAAATTCGAAAATGTCGTCTTTCATCGTCACTCCTGCGTAGTCTGAATGCACATCGTCTGCTTTTATACTGATTTACCCCGCACTTTGGCAATCAGATTGACCACCAACAGCACAATCGCACCCACTATCAACCCGGCCACCAGGTTTGCCAGGTTGACGATAATCGAGCCGCTGACGCCGCCATGCCCCGCCGTGAAATGCTCAATTGCATGGTGAAGGGCAGGCACGCCGTGAACAACAATACCGCCGCCGACTAAAAACATCGCCAGCGTGCCGACCACCGACAGAATCTTCATCATCCACGGCGCCATCGCCAGCAGCGCGCCGCCAATGCTTTTCGCTACCGCAGAAGATTTTTCCTGCAACCACATGCCTAAATCATCAATTTTAACAATGCCGGCCACGATGCCATAGACCCCCACAGTCACCAGGATCGCGATGCCGGAAAGGATCAGCACCTGGTTGAGCAGCGGCGCCTCGGCAACAATCCCCAGGGTAATGGCCACGATTTCAGCAGAGAGAATAAAATCGGTACGCACCGCGCCCTTGATTTTTTTCTTCTCGAATTCCGCCGCATTCTCCTTGCCCAGGCTTTGTAGCCGCTTTTCGCGCGCCTCCGGCGTTTTCTCTGATTTGTCCTTGTGGACGCTGTGCAGCACCTTTTCCATGCCTTCATAGCAAAGGTAAGCGCCGCCAATCATCAACAGCGGCGTAATCGCCCACGGCGCCAGCGCGCTGATCACCAGCGCCAGCGGCACCAGAATCAGCTTATTAATAAACGAACCTTTTGCCACGCCCCACACCACCGGCAGTTCACGGTTGGCTTTCACTCCGCTTACCTGCTGCGCGTTCAGCGAAAGATCGTCTCCCAGCACACCCGCGGTTTTTTTTGCCGCAATCTTTCCCATTACCGAAATATCATCCAGCAGCGTGGTGATATCATCTAACAGCGTCAGTAAGCTACTTCCGGCCAAAATGCGTTTCCTTATTCCAGTTCATTATGCTGACAGCAGGGACAAACCTGCACTTCAACCACAGCCATATCGGCAATACCGTCACACTCCCATTCCACTCTCACCGGCTGACCCTGCGCTTCGGTATGATGCAGAAATTTACTGACCGGACTTTCGGTCATGCCTGTAATCTCTTCGGTTGCCACCCGTTTCTCACCCACGTAAACATGCGCCGTCGCCTGCGCATTCACCATGCGTTCGCCGCTGAGTTTATAGAGCCGTTTTACCGTGAGTTTGATACTGTTCATGGTTCACCGTGAGAATGTTAACAAATGCGATCTTCATCAATTATGCACCAGCCACGTCGTTTATGGGATCACAATCCTTAGCCAGCGAAAAAATCCGCTTTTTCATTTGGTTGTGAGGCGGGTTTGAGGTTAAGTTAACGCAACGTTAATTAAAAAATAAGTGAATTATGTTACGCCGCGCCTCCTCTCTGCCCACCCTTATTGCCGCGCTGTTTGCCCTCTACTTTATTTGGGGTTCAACCTATTTTGTGATTCGCCTCGGCGTG
>NZ_JNVB01000042.1 GCF_000770305.1 Erwinia oleae | reverse complement strand
CGCCCTGCGTGCGCCCAATTTCCCGGTGCAGGCTGTCGCGCGTGAACTCCGTCACCGTCAGGCCGTCCAGCGCAATGCCCAGCAGATGCCCGCTGCCGTAGTACAGCTGGCGCAGCGTCCGCCCGTCCGGCAGCGTGGTGCCCGTGCGGTTACCCAGGGCGTCACGACGGTACGCCACCGTGCCCCGGTCGCCCGTCTCCTGAATCAGCTGCCCCTGTTCGTCGTACTGAAACGTCACCACCTGCGCCGCCGCGTCCGTCACCTCGCCGGCCGCCGCCGGGTGGAACGCTGCCCGCAGCAGCTGCCCCGTCGCCGACCAGGCAAAGCGCGTCTCTCCGTCCGGCGTGCCTTTGCCGGTCACCAGGCTGCGCGCGTCGTAGCGAAAGACGTGGCTGAAGGCCGCAGGCGTGTCGGCGGCAAAGGTCCGGCGGACCACGCGCCCGACGGCGTCATACGCGTAGCGGGTCAGCCCACCGTCCAGGCCGCGCTCTTCCAGCAGCAGCGCGTCCGCGCCCCAGGTGAAGCCGTAGCGCTCGCCGTTTTCATTTATCAGGCCGGTTAACCGGCTGCGGCTGTCATATTCCCGCCGCACCTCGTCGCCCTGCGGATTACGCGTGACCACCAGCCGGCCCGCCGCATCATAACGGAACCGGCTTTCCCGCCCGTCCGCGCCACGGTGCGCCGCAGGCTGGCCCCGCTCGTTCCAGTGCAGCGACTCTTCCCAGCCCTCCGCACGCTCAAGCCTCACCGGCCGCCCGGCCGCATCGCAGGTGTGGCGCGTCGTTTCGCCGTCCGCCGCCACCTCTTCCGCCAGCCAGCCCAGCGGATGATACGCATAGCGGGTGGTGAAGCCGGAGCAGTCCGTGGCCGCCACCACCTGGCCCGCGCGGTTATAGTCGTAGCGGCTGACGCCCCCGGCCGCATCGGTGCGGCTGATGACCTGGCCGTGCTCATCACGCGCCAGCGCCTCCACGCACCCGCCCGCTGAAAACACCTGCGCCAGACCGTAGCGTTCGTCATAGATAAAGCGGGTGGCGGCCCCACCGGCGTCGGTAATGCACACGGGCAGCGCCCGCGTTTCCAGCCACTGCGTGGTGCGCACGTGACCGGCGGCATCCCGCTCTTCCACCCGGTTGCCGGCGTCATCGTAGCGAAACGACACCGCGTTGCCGGACGGATCGACCGCCCGCGTGAGCTGCTGGTTCTCGTCCCAGTCGTACAGCCAGCTGCCGCCGCGCTCATCCACATAGCGGGTGACCAGCGCCTGCGCATTCCAGACGTGCTGATGCTGACGGCCATCGGCGTGCGTCACCGTGGTCTGCCCCGCCGCCAGGTCGTAATGCAGGGTACAGCTGTCGCCCGCGCTGTCGCGGGCGGCCACCACCCGCCACGCATCAAAATACTGCCAGCGATATTCGCAGAGCATGCCGCCGGGCAGGCGGTGCGCGGTCATCAGCGCCTGCTCGTTATAGCTGAATTCGCGTGTGACGATCCCGGCCGCGTCGGTGACCTGCGCAAGCTGGCCCGAGTCGGCATAGGAATAGGTCATTAACGGCCAGGTGGTGGTGCCGTCGTAATGGCTGAGGGCGGTGACGCGTTGTGGAAAGTGCGGATCGGCATAGTCAATCTGCACGTCAATGGCGCCCGGCGCGTCATGAATTCGGACGAGGCGCCCCTGTTCGTCATAGCCCGTCTCCAGCATGTTGCCGTACTCATCGCTGAGCGAAGCCAGTCGCAGCTGCTGCGGGTTCGCGCGCAGGGGACGGTAAAGGCGCCAGACGCTGCCGTCATCATCCGCTATCGCCAGTTCGCCACCCGGACCACGACGGAAAATGAGCCCGTCGGCGGGACTGTAAAGCGGTTCGTTTTCGGCGGGCATGCTGAAGCGAAGTTCACGGCCGGACTCGTCGAACCACAGACAGTCACTGCCGGTCACTTCCAGGCGGGTATCAAAAACGGTGGTCCAGCCGGTGCCAAACAGGCCTTCTGTCGTTGAGCGACTGTTATAGTTGCGTTGCCAGGCCAGCGGGAAACGACCGGGCAGCGTAAAATCGAGATCGTTCTCATCATTAAGCACCTTGACGCCGGTGGCGGCGTGAACAGGATGGGATGATGAAAACAGGGCGTTGACCAGCATATCGGCCGCCATACCGCCAATCGCGCCTGAGACCACGCAGGGCAGGTTGCGCATGACCTGGCCGGGACGGCCGCGCAGTAAAGGTAAAACCATCATGGCCAGCGCCAGTCCGGGCGTTTTACCGCTTTTTATTTCGCGCACCACCACGCTTTCACCGCCGATAATCACGTCCGGCGAGACGTTATCGGCCACGGTGGCTTCACAGGTGGTACGGTCGCCCGCCCTGATGGCCGGCTGACCGTTTATCAGCACCGATGACGATCCCTCTGCCATAAACTGCGGGCCGGAATGTTTTTCACAGGCGGCGGTATCCTGCTGGCAGGTTTCGGTATTCTCTGCCGGGCCCGCGACAGACGGCTGCCAGAAAGCGTTGGCGATCTGCTCCAGACTGTTTAACAGTTTACGGCCGTAGTCCAGAAAGCTCAGCGGAGACTGCTCCTCCGGCGTGTCGGTTCCGGCCGGAAGCTGTTTACCGGCGGCGCGGGCCGCCATTTTTTGATTGGTCAGGACGTTGCCCGATCCGCTGGAAATTTTTCCGCTGACGGAAGGCGGAAACAGAAAATCGCCGACGCCGCTGGCGAAATGGGAAATATCGTCGGTAATGCCCGCCACATTTGCCAGCACGCCGCCAATGATGCCGCTGAGTACGCAGCTCGATCCTATCGCCGTCAACCCTGCCGCCGCGACTCCTGCACCGGCCAGCGGTGCCACCGCCGTGGCCGCCACGCCCACCGCCGCGCCAATGGCCGCATAGGCGGCGCCCTCGACGATGATACTGGTGATATCTGCAAAAATACTGGAGTGGATGAGATCGTCATCCTTTCGTGCTGCCGGTTTATTACTCATTACTCAGGCATCCTGTCCCGGATTATGAAGCATTAAGGTGTTTTTCAGTTGTTCCCAACGTACCGCATCCTCATCGGTAAAAGGGCGCAGCGCGGAAAACGTGAAGACCATCAGTGTCGGTTTTCCTTCCGCCTGTACGGCAAGCTGATGTTGATACAGCGTCTGACCGTTACGCTCGAAATGGCTGCTTACCTGTACGCCGCGAATTTGCTGGCGCTCGCCCACGTTGACGCGGACAAAGTCAGACTGTTGCAGGCCCGTCATCTGCGTGCGCAGCGTATCCCACTGGCGATGAAACTCCTGCTCGAAATCGGTGCCGTCCGGAATCGGGCCACGGCTGACCACGATCGTAATGCCATGCGCATCATCCCGCAGCACGTTCATGCTGTTGTCCAGCCAACTGCTGTTATGCAGCGAAAAAGATCCTTCATTAAGATGATATTGCATAGGTATTACCTGATTAGTGATATATGAGAAATTTCGATAGGTATAATTGATGAATTATTCAGCTTACTTATTTTTATTATTTGAAAAGAAATTGGCTCTTTCCATTGTCATTTTAAGATAACAGCTGCCTCCCAAAACCGGTCCCAGCGTACCCTTTCCTTATAAAAAACCTCCTTTAGAAAATCAGTTTATTAAAAAAACTTAAACTAATGCAGAGGGTGAAAAACCCCATCTTTCGAATCTTTATCCGTCAGCAAAGAATAGTCTTTACGACTTACTTTAAAGCTGAATAAATTAAATGAGATATTGTAATCACCTTTACAGATAGTGTCTGTATTGATCTCACGCACTCTGACAATGAAATAGTGAATATCAGAAATATCGTCAAAATCATAAGCAATACAATGATCGTTTAGCGTGGAGAGATTATATTTCTTAACCGCCTGATAAACGGCCATTACAGCGCGATCCTCATGATTTTCATGCTGCCTGACAGTTTTAACTTGTTGATACGCTTTACTTTGACAGACAGGACTTAAAAGAAACACAATAACAAAACACAGACAAAACACATTTAATTTCCCGGACATAATAAAATCATCACTTTCCCGGAGAGGGATCAATCTGTTATCAAAATAGTTACCCGGAGCATGTTAAATTTACCATCCGGCATTAATAACAAGAGCCGTTGCACTTTCAAGTGCGTAACTCGCTGAGTCAGCAGTTTATTGAGTATTAGATTCTACTTATTACCATAAGACCAGCTACCTTTTTCATCGAGCAGAACTATGCCCTTTTTATCAATAACCATCAAAGAGGACAGGTGAGTATCCAGTAGATAAACCGTACCATTGTTAACAAACCGATAAGAGTTTACAGGGCAAATATCTTTTTCACAGCGAGATCTTATTGCTTTACCTTTTAGCATCAATGTTGCGCCATCGGAACGCCGCTTCCCCTCATATAATACACTATTGCAACCAGAATCTTCTTCAGAGCAGATTAAGGTGAGGTTAATAGTGAATTTCTGACTATCGAAATGGCGAACTAACGGTTCCTCACTTATCTGATTTGAAGTATATTTTTTCTCATCAAATGAAACATTGCTGAATCGCTCCGCCCAATCTTTTATATATGAATTAACTGCTCTGCCAGATTTAACGTTAGTGCGATATTCAATCTTTCCATTCTCAGGAATCAACCAGGCCACGTATATTCCCCCGTTGGGTTCAACAACCATGGCTGAAGCATTTTCCATTCGTAGATCTTGCATCCAACCTTCGGTAAAAAAACCACCTGATGGCGTTAACTTTGGCTCACCATAAATCTCGAAATTATTGATAAAATCACTATAACACCCACCCAGTAATATTTTCATCTTCCTGTTTAACTCTTTATCTTTAAATATTAACTCCGGATTATCGGGTAAAGAAAACTGACGCACCTCGCCCACAGAGGACGCATTAAAGCTCAGAAGAAAATATAATATCAAGATTGTAATTTTTGCCAAACCCTTCATATTACATTCCCATTGTTTGACAAATTAAAAACTCATAATTTTTCATATCGCTTAACCAGACCTTTTCAATAAACATCCATCAGTTTGATGTGGTGCCATCAGGTGCTTACGATGGAGGACTAAATTATATATTATATACCAGAAAGCAGCCGTATAATATTACACCTGAATAAGCGAAAGTGTTATTTAAACCTGAATCAGATTGAATCGAAGATCACTCTTTTAAGACAATCGGGATTTCTCTCGGCAAAACTGAAGGTAAGCGTCATGCCATTAGCATCAGGTACAGTTGTGTAACTGGTTGTTTCATCCAGTGACCTACCACCAGGTGTACCTGTCAGGCTTAAATCAGGATATTTTTCTTTTACATCCGATTTAGAAATGCACTTACCTGACACCTCGAAAGATAAGAAAGCAGGTTGGACGTTTTTCCCTTTACTGACCCTGAGATCCACGTTATTAATGGCGATCTGGTCTTTTAACATCAGTGCCTGTCCAGTAAAATAAACTGTATTATTTGTTTCTCGTTGTAATTTAAAAGAAAGGCCAGCAGAGTCAATTATTTTACTTTGAGATTGCTGCAAGGTTATTTGCACAGTTTTAATAAATTCCCAAATATTTTCATTTTTCATTTCCATCCCCCAGGTTGTATTAATGTTTATTAAAAACAGAACCAGAAAAACGAATATTTTATTTGTTCGGGTAAGTTTTATCATACCAACCTCCATAATATTTTTCGTAACTGTCACCAGTAGTCGATGTAACTTCCCCTTTCCCGAAGATCCGACCAATTTGCTCTTCAGCCGTTTTTCTTCCTATTGATTTACTCACCATTTTATCGTAAATCATATTGTAGCTATCCTTATTTGCGGAGTTTCCTGCAATACCGATATCATTACCACCATTCTTTAATATTTCTCTTTGCACTTCAATATTCTTTAAAGTGGCGGCACCCTCATCGCTCAATGCACTATTGAGATATGCCTCTTTCGACGTTAAGTCTGTTTCAGGCGTATAGAGCGCATGTCCGATCTCATGTGATAAAGCCTGCACAGCCCGTTCAGGTTGTGTAAGCTCATTACTATCGATATTGACAGACTTATTACTTCTGTCAGCAAAAGTGCCTTTCCCTGCCGGACCTTCCCTAATCACCCATCTCCTTTTATCCAGTGTATCCAGATCCCTGCTCAAAGTTGGTGATTTACTCACCAAACTATCAACTTGTTTGCCAAATGGCGTAAGTTTGGGAGGATTTGCTAATGTCTGCTCCGCTTGTGAAGAGCCTGTAGCAGGCAACATCCTTTCATTCTTTTTTGCCGGAAACAGCGCCTCCAGTGCGCTGACAATATCTTTTTTATGTCCTGCCCCCGGCGCGACGTTCGCCGCGGCCGTGCCGTCGTTCAGGTTCAGCTTACCGTCTCTGGTATTGATGTAGCCGTGCCCCTCCACAAATATATTAAAACCTTTCCCGGTCATGTTTATCTGCCCGGCCGCCGTCAGCTCAATGGCGCTTTCACCACACACCAGCCGCAGCGTGGTGCCCGATGCCAGCACGTACTCATCAACCGCGGCATCGCTTTTTCTACTGCCGGTCAGCACCGTTTCATTCGCCTTCACCCCCTGAATGCGACCGCCCGCCACCCGGTGCGCTTCATTTTCACCCACGTAATGCGTGTGGTTCTTTCCCACCGACCGGCTGGCGTCCGCCTTCACGTTCACCTCCATGTCTTTCTGCGCCTGCACCCACAGCTGCTCCTCGCCCGCTTTGTCCTCAAAGCGCAGCGCGTTGGCGCTCTCCGCCGAACCGTCCTTCGAGCGGCTGAGAAAACCCATCTGCGTCGCCGCCGCCGGCAGCGCCCACGGCGGCATGCTCGCCTCGTTATAGACGCGGCCGGTCACTATCGGCCGGTCCGGGTCGCCGTTGATGAAGTCCACCACCACCTCATCGCCCACGCGCGGTATCTGCACCCCGCCGAACCCCTGGCCCGCCCACGCGCTGGACACCCGTACCCAGCACGAGCTGGTGTCGTCGCCTTTCGCTTCACGGTCCCAGTGGAATTTCACCTTAATGCGGCCGTATTTGTCGGTCCAGATGGACTCGCCCGCCGGGCCTGTCACCTTCGCCGTCTGCGGGCCGTGCGTGCGCGGCCACGGCTTGTCATACACCGGCCGGAAGGTCACCGCCGCCGGTATCACCGTGATGTCGGTGTGATGCGTGCTGTCGCCGCCGCCGCTGGCGTAGCTGTTCTCCTCAAACGCGTAGGTCGCCGACAGGATAAGGTAGTCGCCGTTGTCGGCCGGGTGCGGCGCCTTCGTCAGCGTGAAGGTGTGCCCGGGCGCCAGGCCCGACGCGGTGCCGCCGGCGCTGATGCGGCGGTGCTCTGCCTGCCACGCCTGCTGGCGGATGCGCGCGTAGGCCTCGCCGTGGTCGTGGTCGACGAAGTGCCCCGGCCAGTCATAGACGTCAATCTGCCCCGGCGAGGGCGACGCCGGGTTCTGCCGCGCATGCAGCAGCCACGCGTTCGGCTTGCGGAAGTCGTAGTCGTCGGTGCTGTAAAGCCCCGGCGTCACGCGCTCCGTGGCGAACCAGCCGGTGAGACCTTCCTCCGACGTGCTGCCGCCGGAGGCCGTGAGGTGGTACGGGATGCTTTCATAACCGGGGAAGGGTTTATGCTGCTCAGCGCTGTCCGCCAGCACCAGCGTGTGGCTGTCTGCCGCATGGCGGAAGTACCAGTAAATGCCTTCCAGCGCCATCAGGCGGCTGATGAAGTCAACGCTGTTTTCCTGGTACTGCACGCAGTATTCCCAGACGCGGTAGCGCCCGCTCAGCTGGTCCTCCACCGTCACCCCGTAGCCGCCCAGCACCGTTTTCACCATCTGCGGCACCGTCTGTCCCTGAAAAATGCGCTGGTTTTTATCGCGGGTCAGCGGCCACAGGTCGGACTCCACGATGAGGGTGTAAACGGCGTAGCGCGTGTCGTTCAGCGCCTGGCTGCCGACCGAGACGGCGGTGATTTTTCCGTTGAAATAACGTGGCGCGGTGACCAGGCCCGGCAGGGGAACGGTGACGGTGACCGGTTTGCCGAGGAGCGTCCGGCCGTCAACGCGGGCGTCCTCGCCCAGCAGTTGCAGCGTGAAACTGAAAGCGGTGGAGAGGGCCTCGCTGCCGCCGAATTTCCAGAAGCGCAGGCCCTCCACCGGCAGCTGCGCGGTAATGCGATCAAACATAATAAACTCCCTGTAGGGGTGGGCGGAAAAAGGTTAACTTTGCGGGTCGAGCAGCCAGACGCCTTCACGATCGACGTTGATGCTTTGATCGCGCGTTTTACCACTGTTGCTGATGCTGAAGCGGTAGTTGCCTGGCGGTAGCTGCAACAGCGCGAAGCCGTTCGGTGACGGCACCAGCGCCTGCGGATCGCCATTCATGGCGACTTTGTCGCCCGGCAGCAGCTTGATGTAAACCTGTGCAATCGGCTCCGGCGGCGGCGGCGGGCTGACCGGTTTTTCTACTGGTTTGGTGGTTTCAACCGGCACGGCAACGCTCGCCGTTTCAGAGGGCACCACAGGCGCGGCCGCATCGGCGCGGACAGTCGCGGTCGGCGGCGGCGGGTTGCTGTCGCCGCCGGCAATCATCGCGCCGACGCCAATGCCGACCAGCACGCCAGCAGCAATCAGTCCGGGTACGATAAAACGCTTCAGCGTCGCGCTTTTCGGCGGCACCTCTGGCTCTGCCTCAACCGGCACCAACATGGTGCCTGGCCCGCTGATTTTCACCTCGTGTATCTCATTGATATCGGTTGGCGATAGTTCCATCAGCGCGGCCAGATCGTCCACGGTTTGCGGACGATCTTCCGGCTGTAGCGCCAGCGCACGATCGATTGCGTTCAGCAACGACAGCGAATACCCCGCCGGCCGCAGCGTCATCAGCGGCTGATAGCTGTCTTCAATGCTGCGCACCACGCTGACCGGCGGCGGCGCACCCACCACCAGCGTATGCAGCACCGCGCCCAGTGCATAAATATCAGTCCAGGTGCCCTGCTCGCTTTCGTTGTCGTCGCTGTACTGCTCAATAGGCGCAAAGCCAGGCTTGAGCATGGTTTCCGTTTCGTCAGAAAGGTTGCCAATCGCCTTGCGCGCGGAGCCAAAATCCAGCAGCACCGGCACGCCGTTCTCCTGAATCTGGATATTGTCCAGCGAGATATCGCGATGCAGATAGCCTTCCTGATGGATGGTGTTAATGGCCCCGAACAGCGGCGGCAGCAGCGTGCGTATCCACGCATCGCTCACCATTTCGGGCCGTTTACTGTGCAGTTGAGAAAGTGTGGTGCCGGTATAAAAAGCGGTGCCCATATAGGCGGTATCGTTCTGCACCCAGAAGCGCAGCACATGCAGCAGATTGGGGTGATTAAAGCGGGCCAGCAGCCGCGCTTCCTGAATAAAGCTGTTCAAACCGGCAAGAAAGGTTTTGCTGAAGCGATCGCTGCGCAGCACCAGCGTTAAATCGTCATTACGCACCGCCAGCGAGGCAGGCATGAACTCTTTAATGGCGATGGTACGTTCAAGTTGGTGATCCCAGGCGCGATAGACAATGCCAAAGCCGCCGCCGCCAATCACTTCCTTGATTTCAAACTCGTTAAAGCGGTAGCCCACCGGTAAGGCCTTCGGGACTGCGTGCGGATTATCGTGTTCTGACATAATGGACAACTCTCTGAGTGTTAAGGGCTTACGCCTCAAACTGGCAGGTAAATTCGCCCTGTTCCAGGGTTACGCGCAGGCGGCGATAGCGTTCATCGCGCGCGCTGGCGGAAAGCAATATCTGGCTCATCTGCGGCAGAAGGGTATTAGTGAGAATCGCATCGACCATGCGTCCGCCGGACTCGACTTCGGTACAGCGCTGCACAATTTGCGCAATCACGCTCTCATCCACCTCGGAAACAATGCCGTGATTCTGCTCCAGGCGGCGTTGAATGCGCTTAAGCTGAAGGCGAACAATACTGGCCAGCATCTCATCGCTCAGCGGATAGTAAGGCACCACCAGCAGGCGGCCCAGCAGCGCAGGCGGGAAAACCTCCAGCAGCGGCGCACGCAGCGCGCCACTCAGCGCGTCCGGTTCCGGCATCAGCTCAGGATCGGCGCACATTGCGCTGATCAACTGCGTGCCAACGTTGGAGGTCAGGATAATAATGGTGTTGCGAAAGTCGATATGACGCCCTTCGCCATCTTCCATCCAGCCTTTATCGAAGACCTGAAAGAAGATCTCATGCACGTCCGGGTGCGCCTTTTCGATCTCATCAAGCAGCACCACGCTGTAAGGACGACGGCGCACGGCTTCGGTCAGCACGCCACCTTCGCCATACCCCACGTAACCCGGCGGTGCGCCCTTCAGCGTTGAAACGGTGTGCGCCTCCTGGAACTCGCTCATATTGATGGTGATGATGTTCTGCTCGCCGCCATAGAGCGTTTCAGCCAGCGCCAGCGCGGTTTCGGTTTTACCGACGCCGGACGGGCCGCACAGCATAAAGACGCCGACCGGTTTGTTGGGATCGTCAAGCCGCGCGCGGGAGGTGCGCACACGTTTGGCGATCAGATCCAACCCGTGACGTTGGCCTATTACCCGCTCATTAAGCGTATCGGCGAGGTTCAGTACGGCGTCGATCTCATTTTTCACCATGCGGCCCAGCGGAATGCCGGTCCAGTCGGAGACCACCGCGGCCACCACGTTGGCGTCAACGGCGGCAAACAGCAATGGCGCATCGCCCTGAAGCACCTGGAGCTGCTGCTGCCGGTCGGCCAGCGCCAGATGAAGGGCGTCAACGTCTGCCGCCTCCTCATCATGGAGCTGCGCACGCAGGGCAATAATGCCCCCGACCAGTTCCCGCTCCTGCTGCCAGCGTGTGGTCAGTGCGTCGCGCTGCACAGCCAGATCGGCCAGTTGCGCATCCAGCGCATCAATGCGCTCGGCATCGCCAATGGCGACTTTGGTCTCCCGCGCGGCAATCTCTTTTTCGATCTCCAGCGCGTGGATCCTGTGCAGGCAGTCCTCAAGCTGCGGCGGCTGCGCGCTCTGGCTGACGGCGACGCGCGCGCACGCGGTATCAAGCAGCGCCACCGCCTTATCAGGCAACTGGCGAGCAGGAATATAGCGGTGGGACAGCGTGACCGCCGCCGACACCGCCTCATCCAGCAGCAGCACGCGGTGATGTTTTTCCAGTGGCGAGACGGTGCTGCGCAGCATCAGCAGCGCTTTCTGCTCGTCCGGCTCATGCACCTGCACGGTCTGAAAACGGCGCGTCAGGGCCGGATCTTTTTCAATGTATTTTTTGTATTCCGCCCAGGTGGTGGCGCCGATGGTGCGCAACTGGCCGCGCGCCAGCGCAGGCTTAAGCAGGTTGGCCGCATCGCCGGTGCCCTGCTGGCCTCCCGCGCCAACCAGCGTATGGATCTCATCAATAAAGAGAACGATCGGCGTCGGGCTGCTTTGCACCTCGTTGATCAGCGCCTGAAGCCGCGCCTCAAATTCGCCTTTCATGCCTGCGCCCGCCTGCAACATGCCGATATCCAGCAGCCATAGCTGCACCGCCTGAAGCGGCGCGGGCACGTCGCCCGCCGCGATGCGCAGCGCCAGCCCTTCGACGACGGCCGTTTTCCCCACGCCCGCCTCGCCGGTCAGCAGCGGATTGTTCTGGCGACGACGCATCAGGATGTCGACCATTTGTCGGATCTCTTCATCACGACCGGCAACCGGATCGATTTTTCCTTCCCGCGCCCGCGCGGTGAGATCCTGCGCATACTGCGCCAGCGTGCCTTTCTGCTGCGGCGCGGCGGCGGGATCCTGTGGCGCAGCGGCCATCTGCTGCGTCTCTTTGCTGCCTTCGAACACGCTGTCGAACTGCTCAAGCAGCGTGTCGGCGCTGACGCGGGCAAACTGCGGTGAGATGCTTTTCAGCAGGTTTGCCAGGTTGAAGGTTTTGAGCAGGCCGATAATCAGATGTCCGCCGCGGATCTGCTGTACGCCAAATTTCAGCGAACCGTACACCCAGGCGCGTTCTACGGCGCTGTCGATGTGCTCCGAGAGATCTGACACCGCGCTGGCGCCGCGCGGCAGGCGATCCAGCGCGGCGACAATATCCCGCGTCAGCGCCTCTTCATCCAGTGAAAAATAACGGATCAGCTGTTGCAGATCGCCCTCCTGCTGCTGCATCAGCTGATGCAGCCAGTGCACCAGCTCCACATAGGGGTTACCGCGCAGTTTGCAAAAGGCGGTGGCGCTTTCCAGCGAAGTGAATAACAGCGTGTCCAGTTTGCCGAACAGTACGGCGCGGCTGATTTCAGACATAATGATTCTCAGTGGTTAATTTACTGATTAAGCGGAATTGCTGTGAAGTAGATTTTAAAGTCTCACTGCTGTATTAATATTTACGTCTTATCTGTTCGCCACTCTGGCGTATAAAAAAGATAAAGAATAAAGAAAAAAAGCGCTGAATATCTGACGTAAGTGTCGTCCCATATCGGATAGCCGAAGTAACGATAGACGTCGTCAATGCCATCTTGTTATATGATTAACTGAATGGTGGCCAAAAGCATAACGACACAATAAGAACGGAATTGATAATACTTTGATTGAAGGCTTATTTTAAGCTTAACCAATGTCATTATCATCATGATTAAAATTGAGATAAGAAAATGACCAAAAAAAACACAATGAGCTTTGCGAGAGAGTAACCACGCTGCGAAATTCCGTTTCCATCGAGATTCGATCCTTATCGCCTCTGCTCCAGTTGCTGGCCAGCATACTATATATTGGCATTCCCTTACTCACTGTTTTCTTGCATCAAAATCCTTCTTCATTCTGATGGGAAGAAAATAAAAATAGACTATGCAAAAAAGTAATGCAGCTAACCTGATATATAAATCGCGAGCAGGATACAGTGAGAGCAATTCATAGATATCACTCATACCAAATCTGAATATCAGGTATTGAGAAAACGCCAAAGACGGAATGGTAATAAAAACTGAAACCTTTACAGATGAGGAAGAAAAATATTTTTTCCTTTTCAATACCCAAAAGCACCAGGCGAAAATTGCAGACACTGCCATGTAGATCACGCCCAGCCACGCATTTTGCTGATAGAGAGTAACATCATCATACATCACTCATCTCCTTTACTCAGCTGATGAATTCCGTAAAGGTTAACGCCGCTACCAAATGCCTCCAGTGCCAGTAGAATTTTACCCATTGTTCTCCAGTTGCGAATAAAATCTTTGTTAGAATTTTCAGATAACTCTTGGTTATAGCTTCTAAACAATCATGGGTGTTTCCTTTTTTTTCTGCTGATTATCATTTTCCAGTCAGGCGTTAAAAACGCATACAGTACAAAAAACAAAGCAGCAAAAAGCCTTAATAAACCATCATCCCATACTTTAAAGTTAAAATAGTGATAAACTGAATCTATACCCCATAAAGCCACATAATATTGCCCTGAACTCAAGAAAATTATTATCACTATTTTAAAAAAATATTCAATTTTAGATATTTTTTTTAGACACCATAAAAATAGCCCCACTGCAATGAAAAATGAAATAGCTCCATATATCGCCATCACCTTCCATGAATCATCTGTAATAGTAACTTCACTGTACATCGTCTTTGCCCTTCTTTAGCTGGTAGACACTATAAAAAGAGTTTGTGTTGGAGGCAAATTCAAAAGTAAGAGGGATAACGCCCATTTCCCGCCACCCCTGTATAAAATCGCTATTAATTGTTCTAAAAAGACGAAAACTATTTTTCACTGGTACTTTTCTAAGCATGCTATAACTTGATAATGCTATATCAATAGCATTATAAGCGTATTCTGCATGCTCCCCACTGTATCCCAGCACCCGCGCGACTTTCCGGTAGCTTTCCCGCGTATAGCCGCTTACCTCTTTTCTGAACAGCAGGTAATAGCCATTCTCATAGAAGTTATTCAGACCATGCGCTATCAACGGGCTGCCAAAGGCGGCGCAGGCCGCGCCCATAGAAGCCATGCAGACGCCAAAACCGGCAAATATCTGACTGCCGCCGCCAACAAATCCGACCTGTTTAAGCACAAGGTTTGCCTTACCGTTTTCGCTCTTCTTCTCTACCGCCGCAAAGTGATTCACGTGTCGGGTAATCATCTGAAATTCCTGCTGCCGCAGGCTGACTATTTCCTCTTGCAGAGTTTTAACTGCGCCCTGCTGTGACATACAGTGGATATCCACTTCATGCTTTACCCAGGCAATTAACTGGTTTATTTCGTCAAAGAATTGCCGTCGGGCTTCGTGGCCGTTGATATAGTGAAAACCCAGCGCGTTGCTGACCGTTTCTAACGCCTGAACGGATTTTTTAAGTTCGCTATTTGTCGTCCTGAACATACTATTTTCCTTATAGTAATACGTCCTGAATGCGTCCTTTATATTGCTTATTCGCCGGTGCCCTCGCGTGGTTCCGGGCTGAACAACAGCTCGCCCCGTAGAGTTGACCGGGCCGCCTGCCCCAGCCAGCAGCTCAGGCCCAGCAGAGACTGGCCGCCGAGCGTTGCCCCTTTCACCTCATCGGCGCGCAGGATAAGCCGCACGTCCCAGACGTACTCAATGCCGAGATACTGCCTGACCCAGTCGCGAAGCTGCGTCGCCCAGGGTTGATCGGGCAGAAACCGCGAGTAGTCTTCCAGCGGCATCGGGCCAAGTTCGATGCGGAATTTGTGCTGCACGTCGCGCACCGCCACGCCCAAAAAGGCGGATTCTCCCAGTCTCGGCATATGCCGTCCGGCACCGAGCCTTGCCCGTTCGCGTGGGCTGACAGGCTGCCAGTGCGGTACGTTCTCAACCAGCCTGACCGGCACGTTAAAATAGTGATGAAGAATTTTCTCCAGCCCACTGGCGTCCCGCCCGTTGCGGGACAAATGGCCCGCTACCGCGTAGCGTGCATGCGCGCTCAGGCTGCCGTTGTTAAGCTGCCCCGGCTGCCCCATACCAATCAGGCTGGCAAGATAGTGTTCGAAGCGACGGTTGTCGGCGCGATCCAATGACACGGTCGGCTGTGCGTCGGCCCATGCGCGATAAAACAGCAGCGTCAGGCGATGATGAAACAGGTCGGCAAACGCCGACAGGCTGTGATCCTGATGATGATAAATGCGCTCGCGCGCGTATTCGGTGAGGTGAACCGGCAGCGGGCCGTTCGGGCCAAACAGGCCAAAGCTGTAAACAGAGACATCATGGTATGGCGTGTTCTCGCGCGGGCTCACCTTCGCCAGCGTTGACGGGGCAAACGCCAGCGAGGGTTCCTGGCCGATGCGCAACGGCTCATGACGCGGCAGCGGCGCACGGCCCAGCGGATAACGTTCGCCGCCCTGCGCATCCAGCCGACGCAGCAGTTGAAAGAGATCGTAACGCCAGGGCTTATGGCTTACCGTCTGCCAAAACGCTTTCGGCAGCCGCTGGAGAGACCAGATTTTCAGCGGCGCGGTCATATCAGCGCCCTTTTACCCATACGCGGCGCCCAGTAGCCCACTTCACCGCGCTGCTGGCTATTGAGCGTGACTTCTGTAAAGGCATTGATCGCCACCAGCCGCGCGAAAACGCGTTCCAGTACGCTGCCCAGCAGCCACGGACTGGCGCCCGAAAAGGCCTGTTCATCCACGCTCAGATCGATGCCGATGCCGCGCGCAAAAACAATCGGGCCGGGTTCCGGCACGCGCCGGTAAACCGGCTTGAGCTGACAGTGACGAATGCCGTCGATCTGCCGGGCTATTGACGGTTCGGCCAGGTTGGCATACAGGCCAAGCAGTTGACGCAGCGCCGATGCGCCCTGGCCGTCTTCGCTGTCCATCAGGCTCAGGTAGTTCATTTGCAGATGGCTTATCAATCGCCACGTCGCCATGTTTTCCGCCAGGGCCGGACGCGGCGGCGTCGGGCCTTTGCGCAGCGTCAGCTGCCCAACGGGTATGGAGTCCGCCATCATAAAGTGTCCCTGATCCTGCTGAAGCAGCATCAGCGGCAGGTCGCGGCTGGTGCACATGACTTCCGCGGTCAGATGGCGCAGATCGTCGCGCCACGGCGACTGGCGTTCATCCACCAGCGAGAGAAAAACCTCCGAGCCCACGTAGCCGGTTCGCGTACCATAGCGCCGGGCGTGTTCCGACAGCGTGCGCGGCTCGCGGCGCAGCGAGAAGTAGGCGCCATAGTCGCCTTCGTCGCGGCCGAAGGTGCTCCAGAACGGCCGGAAGACCTGCTCTTCACGGCTGTTTTCCCCGGTGACGTAAAGCTTTTGTACCGAAAAAATTTCATAATCGAGCGGCCGGATATTATCAGCAACCAGATGGTACTCATGCACGTCGTCACTGATTTTTTGCCGTTCGGCCGTTCTGGGAAAAAGGTTGATCACCGGCGTGCAGTGCAACGCCAGATGGCTTTTATCGATCACCCGCTCCAGCGAGGAATCGGCTTTGTCCAGCAGCAGAACGATCTCCATCGTTTTCACACCAGGCCCGCACTTCGCAAGCAGCGGCCTGAGCTGGCCGATGCTGACAAACTGGAAGCGCGCGGGAAAGGCAAAGTATTCCTGGAGCAGGCGATAACCGTCAAAGTTACGCAGGTCGTCCGGCAGCAGCGACTGTTCCGGCGCGAAGCCCTCCTGCCTCAGCGCGTCATCGCCCATGACGACGCGCTGCGGGTTGGCCTCCACGGTCTGGCAGAAGAAGCCGACGCTGTGCTGCATAATCAGCTCCAGCAGTTGCTGCGCCTGAATATCCGGCCCGCTGAGAAAGAACATCAGATTATCGAAGGTCAGGTTATTCAGCATCATCTCGTTACGGGTAGTCAGACGTATCCGCAACGCGCTCACCGCACCGCGCTGGCTAAGGCCCAGCGACGCCAACGGGATATCCGCCGGGACGCCGCCCAGCTCCACGCGTTCGATGCTCACCGGTTGTAGCACGACGTCATGCGCGGTGGTGTAGCTACAGGTTACGCCGTTCTTTTTCAATGCCTGGCTGTCCATCAACGTGCCGCGCGGCACCAGAAAGCCACGGGTGATGTCGCCTTTTTTGGCATCGGGATGCAGTTCCGCAATCGCCATTGATGGCGTTGTCGCCAGATAGTTCGGCGCGATCATCTCCAGCATCCGCTGAGAAAAACGGGGAAACTCCGCATCCATTTTCAACTGCACGCGTGAGGTCAGAAAGGCAAACCCTTCCATCAGCCGTTCGACATAAGGATCGGCCACTTCAATACCGCGCATGCCGAGCCGCCCGGCGACCTTTGGATAGCGTTCGGCAAATTCCGCGCCCATCTCACGCAGGTAGGCCAGTTCGCGGTTGTAATAATCGAGCAGTTTGCTGTCCATGGTTACCCTACGTCTTTAAGCTCAAAATGACCGTTTTCCAGATCGACATCGGTGCGAAACAGAAACTCCAGCGGATAAGGTACGCACCACAGCCGCCCTTTGATCTCAATCGACAGCATGTTGTGCAGCTGGATTTTCTTATCATCGGAGACGCACCGCACCGCAAGGCCCGCCGGCAAAATGCGCGGCTCGAAGTGTAAAATCGCCTGCGCGAGGTTTCGTTCAATATCGGCCCATTCAATATCCGACATCAGCTGACCGGCCAGCGCCGCCACGCCAAAATTAACCACCGAGCGCTGAACATGTGCAAACGGCTGGAGATCCTGCTGTGCTTCATTATTGATGCTGTTAAACAGCCATTGCAGATCGCGCAGGACGTTGCGGCGCAGCGCGCTGTGCGAAATCACCGTACTGCTCAGCGGCTCCTGCTGTTTATCCGGCGCGTCATCGGTGAGGCGATCCAACAGCGAAGGCTGCATTTTGTCACGTACGTTCAACGCATCCTGCTTGCTGCGATGGCGGTGACCGCCGCGCAGCAGATCCTGCTGCGGATTGCGCTCGAAATCATTACTCATGGTGCGCGGCCATCAGGGTTAAAGGTGACAACGTCCAGGTTTAACAGCGGAAAGTTGGCCTCCGCGCTCAGCCAGGTTTTCTGTCCGTGACCGATAAACTGCTCGCCGAGCGGATGCCACTCGGTGACGCTGCCCAGACGCAGCGCATCGGCGGCGTCGCTGGCAAACGGATAGCGCACCGGGATCTGGCAGACCTGCTCGCTGCCGTCGATCAGCCGCACCAGCGTGTGCCGCCAGACCAGGTCGGTCGCGCTGGCGAGCGCCTGAAAACGCAGCTCGCTGACGGCGGCAAAGGGCAGCCACGTATAGCGACCGTTTACAATCAGTTCGCATATCGGGCCAAGCCGAACGTCGCCATCAATGAGCCACTCAACGGAATGAAGCGCGTCGCTTCCCTGCTCCGTCAGCGTAACCGGATTAACATCGGCGGCCTCAAAAGCCGATGCGCGCAGCGTTTCAGCTTCACTGTGCAGACCCGCAGCATCAGCCTGCAATGCGCCCAGCAGCAAGCTGGCCCAGCCAAATGCTTCGCCAGGCATGCGCGGCTGCGCCTGACCGGCAAACACATCGGCACGTTGCATCTCGCCCGCCACCGCCTGCTCCAACAGCGTTACCGTTGGCTGCGCCTGCGGCTTCATCGCCAGCCAGGACTTAAGCTGCATCTGCGCCCGCGTCCAGTTGCCTGCCAGGCACAGCAGTTGCACAAACGCGGCGCGAAGATCGGCGTCTGCCGGGCGTCGCCTGATATCCGCTTCAATGCGCGCCAGGGTGTTTGCCAGCGTCGCGCCAGCCATCAGTTGATTAAGAGAGTGCATAGCCTTTCCTCAGCCAGACGATAAACTAATTGATGGTGCGGAACGCGCCAGCAGCGGGATCGCGCAGTTGCGGATGCAGCGCGGGAACCAGCCTGAACGACAGTGATTTGGCGTTTGCAAGATATGGCGACCACACTTTGCGGACTTCATCGAGGCGCGCCTTGAGCGCGCTTTCGTCGCTGGCCTCAGCGGGTGATATCTGTATCGCCACCGTGCCATCGGCCTGCCAGCCATTCAGCATCGGCGCATAGGGCACCAGCATCCAGCTCTGCGGCGATTTCTCATCGCTCAGCACCATGCGCTCGTTATTTACCGTGGTGATTTGCAGATCGCGTCCCAGCGCTTTCGCGCTCAGGCCGGCTACCGGGAATCCCTGAAGGAAGATCACGCGCTGGCTTTTGGCCGCGCGGGAGTCTGAACGTTCTATCTGGCTTTCGCCGCTCAGCCAGCCGTCGCTGCCGCAGGTCACGCCGTCTTTCGCCGGTACAAACAGCGCGTGGGTCTGGCCGCTGCGCCACCAGGTGCGGAAGTGGCAGCCGTCCATCAGGCTGAACTGGCTCCACGGCGTGGTGTCCGCAGGCGGGGAAAGCGTTTCCGGCGCGACCGCGGGCGCCTGCTCGGGAACGGACGCGGTGGCGGGTTCAGCAATCGGCGCCGCTGCTTCCGGCGTAACCTGCACCGCCCATTTTTGTGCTTTGCTGGCGCTGCCTTTCGCCAGCGTCTGCCCGCTGCCGTCATTCATTTGCCAGCGAATAGTGGTCAGCTTTGCGCACTGTTTCGCCAGCAGGCTACCGACTCGCGGCAGAAACTCATTCAGCACGGCGGGATCTTTGCTGCCGTTCGCCACAATGCGCAGCGGCAGCTCACTGGCGCACCAGCTTGCCGGCGCGTTGCTCTTCACGTTGTCGATCCAGATATTCAGTTTCAGCGACGGCGAGGAGACGATGTTGTAATTCTGCGCCCAGGCGCCTGACGCGATAAGCAGGGAAAACGCACCTGTTAGCCAATATTTCATAGGGTTCCTTGAAGGCCGTAATTTAATCACGAAGAGGAAAAAACTGGGCTGCTTCTGATAAAGAGTGCAGCAGCGTGGTGTCTTGCGGGTCGCCTATCCAGACGGCGACGGCGCTGTAATTGTCCTGACTACCGGAGGATTCACGATCGTTTTTACGGATCACCTCCTGCATCAGCGTCAGCCATTCGGCAGGCGTGTTAACCATGTGCAGCGACTGCTGCATATGATTCGGCGTCAGTCCATGCCAGAAGCCATCGGTACAGAGCAGAAACGCATCGCCATCTTCAATGGGTACCACGTCGCTGTAGCTGGCGTCGCGCTCTTCATCGCCCATTCCCAGTGCGAAATAGAGCATATTGCTGTTGATGCCCTCGGTGGGATGCCCGGCATCCTTCATCTGCTGCACCAGGCTGTGGTCGGTCGTGACCTCGTACAGATAGCCGCGGCGAAATAGATAGAGGCGGCTGTCGCCCGCGTGCGCCCAGTAGGCCAGCTCGTAATCTCTGTCGATGAATAAGCTGACCAGCGTGGTGCCCATGCGTTTGTAATCGCTGGTCGCCTTTTGCTGCTGGCGAATGGCGCGATTGGCATCGTTAACATAGCGACGAATGCTCTGCGCATTGAGATGCTGGTCGCCGTCGAAGCGTTCCAGGATGGTGTTGCGCGCCAGCTCCGCCGCGACATCGCCGCCGGGCAGGCCGGCCACGCCGTCACAGACCACAAAGCAGGCGGAGCGCTCGCCGATGCGCTCGCCGGTCTGGTCCTGATTGCTGTCGCGGGCGCCCTGATTCGACATAGAGGCAAGGGTGATATTCATTATTCTTCCGATCTGATTTGAGAGTCTTTGTACTGATTCACTTCCATGTCGTAAGCATGTAAGAAGGCTTCGCCAAACAGCGTATGGAAGTCATCTTCAATTTCACCTGCCGTTTCGCCGTAGCGTTTGGTGAAGTGATCCCACAGCGCGGCCTTGCGGCTGCCCGGCAGCGACAGGCGCGAGGTGATGCCCTCCTGACGCGCTTCTTCCTCAAGCTGCTGTGGGTTAAACGACTGAAGCATTGACGCGATAATGGCGCGGATCCCGGCGATCATGCCCAACTGGTGCGCCTGGAGATCCACCAGCGCATCGCGCACCGACTGTTTCGGCGGCATAAAACCCGGCATGCGGCTGCCGAACATCTGCATCAGCACCGACTTGCCCGACGGCAACAGCTTGAACGGGTTGTTGGCCTCGTCAAGGATCACCGTCATTTCTGCTTTAACGCCGCGCTTGAGGATCGAGCGCGACGAGAGCAGCGCCACGGTGCCCTGCGAAAACATGCTGAGCATCTGGCCCAGCTCCTGCATTGAGTCGCGATCGAAACGCGGCGTGGGTTGGAGATCGTTCAGTCCCATACCGCCAATCAGCGCATCAAGCAGTTCGCCTTCCAGCATGTCGCCGCTGGAAGCCGCACTGGCCTGATGTGAAACCGGCTCGGAAACCGGATCGATACGCAGACGCCCTTTCGGCGGCGGCGTGGTATTGCGGGCAACCGCCTGCGGCGTCGGCAGCGTGATGCCGCCGTAGTCGGGCTGCGCGGCGCGCTCCTCAAACAGCGGCGAGGCCTGCGGTAGCTCGTCAGCAGGGGGCGTGCGTTGGCCTGCTTCCTGCGGCTCGTTGAAAAGCGGCGAATTGCTCAATGCGTCCGGCTGCGCGGCAAAGAGCGGCGAGTTGTTCAATGCGTCCGGCTGCGCATCGAAGAGCGGCGAATTGTTCAATGCGTCCGGCTGCGCGGGAATCGCCGTTGACGACGTCCCGCCCTGGAGATTGACATCGTTGTCGGTCTGCTTCGCTGTCTGCCCTTCCGGCGGCGTCAGCGGCACCGCATTGCCCATCATCAGGCCCAGCGGGTCATCGCGGTGGGTTTGTTGAGGCGCCCCGCCGCCGCCGCCGAACAGCGCCAGCGGATCGACCTCGTCATGACCTTTTACCGGCTGTTGCGGTGTGGCGGCAGGCTGCTGAAGCAGCGTGCTTGGCGTGCTGTCATCGAAAATGCTCTGCTGTTTAAACAGAGGATCCTCGTTAAACAGCGCATCCGGCGTGCTTTCGCGGCGATCCAGATTCAGATCGGCGGAACTGAACTGCGCCAGCGGATCGACCGGATTGCGATCCGGCGTCGGCCCTTCGGTGAGCGGGTTGCCGCTGACCGGCGCGGGCTTGCTGCGGCTGGAAAGGTTATCGGTAATTGAGAACTCCTGCGCCAGGCTGTCCCAGATTTCACTGGGGATCGCGGCAGGCGTGCTTTCCGTTGCCGCCGGTTGCGGAGCGGGCTGCTGCGCGACGACAGGCTGCACTACCGGCGCAGCCTGCGGCACGCTGGCGGAGAGTTCGCTGACCTGGATACGGTACTCATCAATCGTGAGAACGTCGCCCTCCTGCAACTCCACCTGACGCCCACGCGCCAGCGGAATATCGTTGAGATGAACCTGTGTGACATTGCCGCGATTGGTGATGCGACATTCGCCCTCGGCGTTGATATGCACCAGCGCCTGAAGGCGGGAGATGGTGCGTTTATCGTCCGGCAGCACAAGGTTATTTTTAGGCCCGCGGCCTACAGTGCCGCCCGGCGGCGCAAAGTCGAAACTGCTCTGCGGCGGCTGGTGACCCGGTTTATTCGCTATTATCGTAAATCGCATAACGGATTCCTGCATTGGATGTAAAGCCTGTTCCATGAGTTACATCCATGGTGAAAACAGGCGCAAAAACGATTATTGGAGGGCGAGTACTTTATGCATTGCCGCAGCCTACGAACGGGGGTGCAGGCGGGCGATTATTTATTGATGACGCTCAGTTGGCCTGACGCGTCTTCGGTAAGATAAAATTCTGCAAGGTAGCGCACCGTATCTTCGGTGGAGACGCTATCAATGCGCATCAAGGTGCCATATTCTCCGGCTCCCCAGGGAGTACCCTCCCAGCGCGTGCATTCACCCGGTTTGACATCTCTTGCGGGCGTGGCAGCCGCTGACGGAGAGATCACCTGCCATTTCGCTCCTTCGCGGCGGGAAACCGTCACGCCATTGCTACGTAAGATTTGACCAGCGCGTGCGGCATTTTCAGGGATTAAAAAACAGGGTTGGTTATTTTCAATCTTCACCTTCATGACCCCGTACCTGGGTTCGCCAAAGTGGCATCCTGCCAGCAGGAAGATGATTGCCGGAACCATGCAGATGCATTTCATAAAAGTCCTTTTTTTGCCCCGAGATTGTAAAAGGGCGAGTTCTTCAGGCACCACAGCTCGTTTCAGGCAGGCAGTTATTTATTAATGACGCTCAACTGACCAGAGGCGTCTTCGGTAAGATAAAACTTTACTGCGTAGCGCACGGTGTTTTCGGTGGAAATATTATCAACACGCATCAGAGCCGAATATTCCCCGGCAGTCCAGGTAGTCCCCTCCCAGCGCGTACACTCGCCCGCCCTGACGTTTCTTACTGGAGACGTTGTCGATGGTGGTGAGATCACCTGCCATTTTCCTCCCTCATGACGCTCGACCATAACGCCATGGCTTTGCAGAGTTTCATCAGCACGGGCTGCATTTTCAGGGATTAAAAAGCATGGCTGGTTATTTTCAATCCTGACTTTCATAACAGTAAACCAGGGACGTTCGAGGTGGCATCCTGCCAGCAGGAATATTGTTACCAGAATAATGTATTTGATTTTCATAAAAATGCCTTTTTATCACCCGGATTTGCAAGAAATACGCTGAGACTGTTTCTGTATTTATCCAAAAGATCTGGCCCGACAATGCCCTCAAAGCTCATTATTTCTTGAAAATTATCTTTACCGAAGTGCGTCAGATAAAAGTAGTCAGCAATAATAGAAGCCTGCTGCTCCATCCCATACTCTGATAAAATCTTATCTGGTGGTAATGTGTATTTATAGTTTACTGCCCAACTAAACGCGCCACGCGTTCTGACATTCATACCAAGCTGGTGTTGAAGCACATGCACCATTTCATGAATAAACCAGTGAATATATCGCGATTCTGATGTCGAGAAATCATCCATATAGTGTGGTTCTCTGAAGTAAATTTCACCATTTGGTGTCATTGCCACATCCTGAGACTGCATATTGAAGGGCAGATAACTGCCGTTATGAATTTTGACCGACTGATAATGTATTGCATCACCAAATATTTTCATCGCCAACAATTTCTCACCCGCGGTTAACGCTCTGGAGTTTCCTTCTTTCAGTATTGGCATAGTTACTCCCTGTTGATTACAAGCTTGAAATTATAAAAAAAATGCCTGCCGTCTTAAATTTTGATATAAACATTTGCAATATTTAACTAATGTAAAACTACTATAAATTATTTTATATTGAATATATTCGGCATTTTACAGGCAGCAGACTTATGGATAACCAATTTATCAAGCCCCAGCTCAGAAATTAGCAAGGCATTCATTTTAGAAAATAAGCTCTCTCGCTGTTAGTTCTCACGATGCAATCGTTTACAGCAGTATCATGTGCAGCAGTTAATTAGCTCACTGACGCCCTTTTCATAACTACTGATACCAGGCGTACTTTCGATATAACTTATTAAAGCCTCGCTATTATTAGTCATTCCAGACTCCATTGGTCGCCTACCTTTTGTAAATCCTTGATAAAATATCGACGAGAATGTCTGTAATTACGGATTTGAAAATAACCCCTATAACAGTCATTTTATCACACGTTCCTGTCTCCCATAACCCGTAACCCGTAACCCGTAACCCGTAACCCGTAACCCGTAACCCGTAACCTATTTTAGGGATAACATCCGGTACATTCCTATCTACTGAGTACCACCTGATAAAAAAACTGATTTAATGTTCTGTATCATTCCAGATAGAGGAGTAATAGATCCTATCTCGCCCTTATTATTAAAAAGTTGAAAAAAAGATGACCATCAAGGAATATTTACAATCTATTTATATTCAGGGGGATTATTAACTCAGCGCAATCTGTGCTGTCGTGAATATAAAGAAAACGGCCAGCAGAGAAGTTTTTAAATATCTCATTTATTACGTTCACCTGTCAATTACCTATAAAGATCACTCAGTAAGACGCAATTGCTCACATTTTAAGCATAAAAATCGAAGTTAGTTAACATTACTATTGGTCAATAAAATTATATCTATCTCACCTAAATACCCCACAAGTAGCTTACAAAAAAGTCTACCTTTTTAGAAAACCTCATCGAAATAAAATAGTTAAAGCACTTTTAAGTAACACTTTCATAAAAATATCTACGTTAAAATACTTTATAAAACCTTCTGAGTTCAACGATATTTTTTATGTTTTTCCCCTGTATTTTCTCTGTAAGAACTTTATCCATGCTCAGGACAAAATTAACAGTATTTAAGTTGAAAATCACTACGGTCGATCCTTCTGAGCTGTTTGAATAAACATTATATATAACACCTATTTTAACATCAGCATCATTGCTATTTGAAATAACCCCTATACCAGTAACTTTATCACAGGTTACAGTTTCCCATAATCCGTAACCTATGGTAGGGATTACATTCGGCAAATTTTTACCTACCGATGACCACCGGATAAAGCAAACTGATTTAATGTCCTGCATCATTCCAGATACAGGAGTAATAGACCCTATCTCGTCCTTATTATTAAAAACATCGAACGATTGCTTTGCATCCACTTCAATATTTTTAATATTTACAAAGGCATCTTCGTTTTCAATATTTCTCTCGATATTATTTGGTGTACCAGGCTTTAAAATTATCGTCGCCATAGATATTGGGGAAAAAAAACATAAAAAAATAAATATTGGGGATATAAGTTTCATACGGAACATCCTTTTATTGGTGTAATGACTTTTCATAGTTCCTGCCCATTTTAGCATCATACTTGTTTTTTTTGTACCCAGGACCATTATAATACCTTGCAAAAGCACTCCAATTCTTACTTTGTAACGAATGTAGTAAAACTGGTGTATTCTTAACATGGTTTACAAATGCAAAAAGTTGTCCGCCGATGGTTTCCATTCCTTTTACAAAAGATATAATATCAGAATAACCTGATGAGCTGTAATTTTCCCCCATAATTTGAAAGGCGCCCCATGAGGCTGACTTATAAGCAGCTAATTTATCAAGCTCCATGGCCGCATAAAGCTTTTTATATTGTGATGAAAAAGTCCCGTAATCCATTGTTGCGGGTCCAGATATAGTCGGATGAGAAGCATCATATTTCTTTTGAGTCAACCGACTAAAATAATGTTTTTCAAAAAGAATTGTTGGTCGATCTTGATCATCGAATGGCCCCCTAATCTCTGTCTCAGTCATGACAATAGCTTTAATTGCCGCGACTTCGCAATTCAAGGCTTTTGCAGCACTAATGTACATATCTTCTGTGAGGACTTTCTCATTCGCATTAAATGTCATTGAGACATGAGAAGTAGAGTGATTATGTAAATTGCGCATCGTTGGACCATGGGGTGAAACGATACCATCAGGACTTTTGAGTTTTACAATTTTTTCCTGAAACTCTCTAATTCTGGCAATGGTTTTCTCCCCAATAAATCCGTCTATTACCAATGAATTTGATGCATTGGTAATAACCTTATTACTGTTCAGTAGTGACTGCACAGTTTTAACATCCTGCCTTTTATTTATTTGCCCAACCCCTACCGGATGACTAATTTTTACGGTACTCATTTTCAACTCCTTCTAAAATACCTTAGTAAACATCCATGCTATGTTATCAAAAATGGCCTCCTCTATGAGGAGGCGGATTTATTATGCTTCTTTATTTTCTTTAATATTCCACCCTGCGCTACTTTCAGGGCCCTTCCCACCGGATGAACTTTGCTCCCAGTATTGTTGTTTCACTTTTGATGCCTGGAATGTATATGTCATCGTTAAAGTATCACCATTGTCTGTTCTATTGTAATTCATGGAAGTAACCAGAACATCTTCCAGCGTAACACGAGCATATTCAATTTGAGCCCCCCCGGCCTTACAAACTGAAACTTCAACTTTGGCAATATGTTTACCACTGGAACAGAACTTTAAAAGTGCGGTTGTAGACTTGTCGATAAGAGCTTCAATGCGTAAATCGTTAAAATTTACTTTACCCGCACCGCCACCACCACCAACATTCATATTACCCGGCTGCGTCGCGCCCCATGAAAATGAAGTGATATCTGTCCAACCATTATGATTAGAATCCTTAGATTCACCCGTAACACCGTCAACTTTTAAAAACATATCAATAGCCATGATTATCTACTCTTCATTAGTTGAAATTTGCTTTAGATAAAGCACTGATATGGCAAACAGGAAAGCATAGGGCTGAATAAAACAGTCCATGTTTTACCTCTGCCTTGCTTTTGAATAGATCAAAATGGAGTCTTTCAGATCCTTAAAATTATTTTCTGATTGCAAATAACTATATATAAGATTTATTATCCTGAAAAAATCAGGATATGGATAGCCGAAAATGACTTCGCAAATGGCATCAATTCTCACCCTGCATTTGCACTCCTCACAGCACCATCTTTGATTTTTTTTCAGTAGATACTTGTGCTGTATATCTTGCAAGCGTTATCCCTATTACGAGTTGCCTGTAAGGAATTTCTTTATAAAATCGACGGGATCTATTTTTTAATACCTTAACCTGATAGCTCGATCTAATGAAAATTATCACAATATTTTTTTATCGTGATAGGATCAAAAATATAGTCTGGCATAAGCGTTATAAATTATGTCTTCATCAACGACACATCTTGAATGAGAAAAAAATGAAATAAGCCACTTACTCTTTTATCACTTGTGCATAGTGGTTTTCTTTACCGCAATCCCCCTTTGAAAATTCCCCTCTATAAGTTACGCTTCCATATTTCTCTATATGCCCCCCTTAAAATTAAAGAAACCATCAGGTATTCTTTCAAATGTCGAATGTATGAGTTTTATTGTGGTAGGATTGTTAAAGTCTGTTTCAGCAGGGATATTGTTTTTTTCGTCTTTTACTTTATAAAATTCGATAACTTTTTTACTACTTTTATTTTCTTCAAAAAACCTTAGCATCAGCTCCGCCTTACCTTTTGAACCATCGTCGTTAACAACCGGATACCAATATGCCTGAAGAATACCATTTTTTCATTGGTTCTGTTACTAATAGCCTCTGCGAAACTTACTGTCGAAAACAGAAACATTGAAACCGTTAAGCATAAAATTTTATTATACATTTCAATCCATCTAATTCTCAGAGTTGTAAAAACTAAGCGATAAATGTGTCTGTCAAGTGATCACCTTGCTGCAAAATTTAGTCTGTAAGAAAAATTTAAATTTGCGTCAATATTTTCATAAACTCTGCATTAACCATCATATGGGATTTTTCTTAACTCATCAATTCTCGCCTTGTTGATTTTATTTGCGCAATCATTAGTAAATAAAATATAAGGATTACTGCTTTTATCTGCAACATGCGCATAAATTTTGCACTGATTTTCTCGGTATGTGAGCCATCCGCGCTGGGATTCTAAAAATATTTTTTGATATTGTTTTTTTATTTCTGGCTCACTTGAAAAAACTTTCTCAATCCTCTTTCTGGCTTCAGCATATTCATAATTGAGTTCTTTTTCTGTGATTGCTCTATTTTTTTTAACACAGGAAAATAGTTCGGGATCGTTTGTTGATTTTGAACAGTCATCATCCGCTCGAACAGATACACTCATCAATGACAAACCAATTATAAAAATATTAATTATCTTCATTTCCATTCATGTTTTAATTAGAGAAATTTCTTTAAGTAAGCGGCTCTTTTTCTAGCCACCTCATATTTGTAGACTTGATGATCATTTTAAATAAAATGAAATAGCATGATGATATCGTTACTCATACAAGCTTCCATCGTACGAATAAACCCTAAGCCTTGATATCGCAATTCAATAAAAATACGAAAGAAAAGAAAAACGATTCACATATTACACTTTCACAGACCATTAAATTTTATCTAAATTGAGTCTAACACAGGTCAAGCCATATACTATCTACCATCCCCTCACACCCTTGAATATCATCACCCTCAACTTACTGGATATTTAATACTTAAAGACTGAGAGTTTTGCTTACTTCCATTGATTACTTTCCCCCTAAAAACATATACTACCTGGATTAATCTTCTAACATAATTATCCAACGTTAGCAGAAAGAGCTATTTTTTTAATGCTCTCCTGAGATCTTGTATATTTTTCGCATCCGAATAAACTACTTTTTGCGTACTCATTTTATCAATAGTTATATTTTTACTACCCTTATCAATATTAAGAATAACATACTCCAGGCCTTCGATATCTCTTCCAAGCACGTTGTATATGATACCTATTTTAACATCCATATCAGCACCAGAGGAGACAATACCGATAGCGGATACGTTTTTACATGCTGGTATTTCCCACTCATCAAAACCTATAGTAGGTATGAATGATTGGATATCTTCACTATTAACAGACCATCCAATAAAGCATGCTGAGTTATGTATAATTTTACCTTTACCGGGAATAATTATACCAATATTCTTGTCTTCGTCGACAAGAGCGAATGTTTGATCTTGAAAGACAAACGGCTTTTCAATATTTAAAGTCAATGCTTTTTGATAAAGTGCATTTTCATACGGCTTTGGATCGGCGGGTTTGAGGGTTGTTTTAGCAACTGCACAGGCTGAGACCATGGCCAACATAACTAATAAATATTTCATTTTTTTCCTTATCTGTGTAATGCGCGATCATAATTATTTGACATTGTAACATCATATCCTTTTTCTTTATATGCTGGCCCATTATAAAGCCTTGCAAATCTCGACCAATTTTTATTAATTATAGCATTATTAAGCGCTGGGATATTTTTAACATGATTTACGAAGGCATATAATTGACCGCTTATGGTATTCATACCTTCCACGAATCCGCCAATACTACTAAATCCAGCCGTTGGATAATTATCACCCATTATTTGAAACGCTCCCCAAGATGCAGAACGCCATGCAGCCTCTTTATCCAACTCCATTGCCTTATAGAGTTTAGTATACTGTTCGCTAATACGGCCATACTTTACATATCTTGGACCTGAGACTTCAGGATGAGAAACGTCATATTTCCCTTTAGTTAACCTGCTAAAGTAATGCCTTTCATATAAAATCGAAGGACGGCCTTTGTTATCAAATGGACCGGTAATCTCTGTCTCAGTCATGACAATAGCTTTGATTGCAGCGACTTCGCAACTCAAGGCTTTTGCAGCACTAATGTACATATCTTCTGTGAGGCCTTTCTCATTCGCATTAAATGTCATTGAGACATGAGAAGTTGAGTGATTATGTAAATTGCGCATCGTTGGACCATGGGGTGAGACGATACCATCAGGACTTTTAATTTTTACAATTTTTTCCTGAAATTCTCTAATTCTGGCAATGGTTCCCCCCCCCCATAAATCCGTCTATTACCAATGAATTTGATGCATTGGTAATAACCTTATTACTGTTAAGTAGTGACTGCACAGTCTTAACATCCTGCATTTTATTTATTTGCCCAACTCCTACCGGATGACTTATTTTTACGGTACTCATTTTCAACTCCTTCTAAAAATACCTTAGTAAACATCCATACTATGTTATCAAAAATGGCCTCCTCTATGAGGAGGCGAATTTATTATGCTTCTTTATTTTCTTTAATGTTCCATCCTGCGCTACTTTCAGGACCCTTCCCACCGGATGAACTCTGCTCCCAGTATTGTTGTTTCACTTTTGATGCCTGGAAAGTATAGGTCATCGTTAAAGTATCTCCGTTGTCTGTTCCATTGTAATTCATGGAAGTAACCAGAACATCTTCCAGCGTAACACGAGCATATTCAATTTGAGACCCTCCTGCCTTACAAACTGAAACTTCAACTTTGGCAATATGCTTACCACTGGAACAGAATTTTAAAAGTGCGGTTGTAGACTTGTCGATAAGAGCTTCAATGCGTAAATCGTTAAAATTTACTTTACCCGCACCGCCACCACCACCAACGTTCATATTACCTGGCTGAGTTGCACCCCATGAGAATGAAGTGATATCTGTCCAACCATTATGATTAGAATCCTTCGATTCACCGGTTACACCATCAACTTTTAAGAACATATCAATAGCCATGATTATCTACTCTCAATTAGTTAAATTTTGCTTAAGATAAAGCACTGATATGGCAAACAGGAAAGCATGGGGCTGAATAAAACAGTCCATATTTTACCTCTGCCTCACTCTCGAATATCGCTACATGGAATATTCAGAGGATCGCTGGAATATTGCGGTAATATTCCCACGAATTTATTCAGAGGTAACTGCCGTCACCTCTGTAAAATTGATTACGCGTTATCCGCCTTCAACGACGGCAGCTTAGAGACCAGACGCAGTGATACCGTCAGGCCTTCCAACTGATAGTGCGGACGCAGGAAGAACTTGGCGGCGTAATAGCCCGGGTTGTCCTCGATCTCCTGCACCTCAACGTTCGCAGCAGCAAGCGGCTTGCGGGATTTGTCCTGCTGGGATGAGTTAGCCGGATCGCCATCGACATAGTTCATAATCCAGTCGTTCAGCCAGCGCTGCATTTCATCACGCTCGCGGAAAGAACCGATCTTGTCGCGCACGATGCACTTCAGATAGTGCGCAAAACGGCAGCAGGCGAACAGATACGGCAAACGTGAAGCCAGACGCGCGTTGGCGGTGGCGTCTGCGTCGTGATATTCCGCCGGCTTCTGCAACGATTGCGCGCCGATAAAGGCAGCAAAGTCGGAGTTCTTGCGGTGAACCAGCGGCATAAAGCCGTTTTTGGCCAGCTCGGCTTCACGACGATCGCTGATGGCGATCTCGGTCGGGCACTTCATGTCCACGCCGCCGTCGTCGCTCGGGAAGGTATGGCAGGGCAGATTTTCTACCGCGCCGCCGGACTCAACGCCGCGAATGGCGGTGCACCAGCCGTACTCTTTGAACGAGCGGTTGATGTTGGCAGCCATGGCATAAGCCGCGTTGGTCCAGGTGTAGTTGGCGTGGTTGGCGCCTTCAGTCTCTTCCTCAAAATCAAAGCTGTCGACCGGGTTGGAGCGAATGCCATAAGGCAGACGCGCAAGAAAACGCGGCATCACCAGCCCCAGGTAGCGCGCGTCCTCGGATTCACGCAGGCTGCGCCAGGCGGCGTATTCGCTGTTCTGGAAGATTTTGGTCAGATCGCGCGGGTTCGCCAGCTCCTGCCAGGACTCCATCTGCATCACTTCCGGCGCGGTGCCGGTGATGAACGGACAGTGCGACGCAGAACCAATGCGCGCCATTTCTCCCAGCAGCTCCACGTCCTGCGGGCTGTGATCGAAGTAGTAATCGCCCACCAGGCAGCCAAACGGCTCGCCGCCGAACTGACCATATTCCTCTTCGTAGATTTTTTTGAAGATCGGGCTCTGATCCCAGCCCACGCCTTTATAGCGCTTCAGCGTGCGGCCCAGTTCCTGCTTGGAGATGCTCATAAAGCGAATTTTCAGCATCTCGTCGGTTTCGGTGTTGTTCACCAGGTAGCTCAGTCCGCGCCACGCGCCTTCCAGCTTCTGAAAGTCTTCATGGTGGATGATCTGGTTGACCTGCTGAGACAGCTTCTCATCAATTTCACCGATAAGCGCCTGAATGGTGCGGTAGGCATCGCTGGAGACGGTGACGCTGTTTTCCAGCGCCTGCTGCGCCAGCGTTTTTACCGCACTTTCAACCGCCGAGCGCGCGGTGTCGGTTTTCGGACGGAACTCTTTGTTCAGCAATGAACTGAACTCGTCCTGGCTCCAGCCCTGCTGCTGTTCCTGCTGCTGCTGCTGTGATGGATTGCTCATCGTTTATGCCTCCCCGCCTTTGTTCTCAGCATCATCCTGCTTTGGCAGATGGCTGAGCGACTTAAGCAGCGTTGGATCCTGCAAAATTTTCGAGATCAGCTCTTCCGCGCCGTTTTTGCCATCCATATAGGTCAGCAGATTAGAAAGCTCGGTACGCGCTTCCAGCAGCTTATTCAGCGGCTCAACGTTGCGCGCCACGGCATCTGGCGAGAAGTCTTCCATGCTGTTAAAGGTAAGGTCGATATTCAGACGGCCTTCGCCGGTCAGCGTATTGTCGGCCTGAAAAGCCACGCGGGGCTTCAGCGCCTTCATACGCTCATCGAAATTATCGATATCGATCTCCATGAATTTTCGCTCATCGACGGCGGGCAGGCCTTCGACCGGCTTGCCGACCAGATCTGCCATGACGCCCATAACGAACGGCAGCTGAATTTTGCGTTCCGCACCATAGATCTCCACGTCGTACTCAATTTGTACGCGCGGCGCGCGGTTACGGGCGATAAACTTCTGCCCACTGGATTTACTGATTGCCATGGTGTTCTCCATTGGTATGCGCGGTAAAAAGGGTGAACGCCGGGGTTATCCGTCGCGGCGTCCGAAAATGTTTTCCAACTGATGAACGCCGTCCGGAGCCAGGTCGCGAATGATGTCCATAAAGTCCATTTCGATCATCCGCTGTACGCGGTCGATCATCAGCGGAGCCGGATGGCTTGGCTCATGCTGCACAAAGTACTGCTTTACTTTTTCTAACATCAGTTGTGCATCCGCGCGCGAGGTGGGCTGCGCGCTGCGCCAGTCAACGCCGTGACTCACCTTTTTTTGCACCGGTCTTTCCGACGCGGTTTCCAGCGGTTGGGCGGCAGGTATCAGCGTTGAAAGATCGGTGGCGACGCACGCCTCCACAACGGTCTGAACGGTTTTCATCAACTGCGCCATTTCAGGCACACCGGTTTCACCTAAATGGCTGACCAGCGTGGCCCGTATGGTTTGCAAACGCTCACTTATATCCAGCAGAGCCTCAACGCCAGGCTGGCCGCCGCGCGCCAGTTCGTCGATTAAACGCGCGCGCCCGCCCGGATAGTCCGGGCAGTCTGTTTTGCTACCGTCCAACAGCGCGCAGGCGTCACGCAGCGAAATCTCATCGGAGGCGCTGCGTAGCAACGGCGCCTGACGCACAGCGTTAGTAAGCGCTGACTTATCACCAAGCGCGCCCAGCGCATTGATTCGATAAAAAGGGTCGTGATGCCCATCCTCCTCCAGCATCGGCCAGAGCGGCGTCCACCACTGGTTCAGCGCCTGCTCGATCAGCGCAAGCCCGTTAGCGTAACCGGGCAGCCCTTTGAGCTGTGTTCTGGCCCGCGTCAATGCCAACATCACCCGCAGATCTTTGGTACGGGTGAGTAGATCGCTCGCCAGCCGCTCCACTTTGTTCCAGTCCGGCGGCTCGGCAGGAATGATGGTTGTGCCAAACTGCTGCTCGGCTTTGCCTTCGCTGGCCTGATCCATCGCCATGTAGTCCGCGTCATATTCCAGATTCTCGCCGCAGGGGCGGTCGTCACTGACCGGTACGAGAAGCGCATCAATATTCATCGTGATTCCTTATTCAAACATCGGCGGGTAGAGGCCGTGCCGCCCCGGTTTAGCCCCTGCCGCCGGGTCGAACAACATCGTAAAGAGCTGGCTGGTAAAGTTGCCGCTGTGAATGTGGGTATAAAGCGGATAGCCGTCGGTCTGATTCGTCCACCAGAAGCTGGTTGGTCGCTGCGGATCGAAGCTCTCGCACGCCTGCCGCCAGCTCAGCGTGCAGGGCCGATCGCCGCGTCCGATGACGTCCAGAATTTCCGAACGCTGCGCATCGGAAGGCACCTGGGGCGTGGGAACCGACAGCAATGCCTCGTCCAACTGCGTGGCGGAATAGCCTTCGCGCACCGCCTGTATCAATACGCGCCCCAGTTGTTGATACCATTCTCCGGCCATCGACAGCTGCGAAAGCGCCCAGCTCTGCGGCGAAAAGGTCATCAGCGCGCAGACCGGATACTGCCGCCCGACGCTGTCACGCGCAGGAAGCAGGCAGCCCATCTGCACCAGCTGGCTGCCGAGCATCGGCGGCACGATAAAATTCCAGACGGGCGCACTGCTGAACTTTTGTTCGCTGTCAGGGCGCTGCTCTTCGTTCTGTTGCCAGTTAAGTAACCCTACCTGAAACCAGTGGGTCCACTGCTGCCAGATGGCATCAGGAAAACGGCGCTTTAAGAAATCACCGGCACTGGGCAATTTTCCATACCAGCCAATCGCGGGCGTCTGGCTCATCATCATTTCCTTGCAGTTATGGGCATGAGAACCCGGGAAGCTGAAACGGGTTGCGAATACTGTTCGGGGTGAATTCCAGCACCACGCGGTGGCCGTTGACGTTAAATGTCGCCTGACGGCTGAGGCTGCCTGCGCCGCGTGCTTGTTGGGCGCGATCAAAGAAACGGTTCAGTGCCCAGGGGCCGTTGGTGACCAGCGTCGCGGTCGTGCCATCGGCCAGACCGAGTTGCATTCTCACCTGACTGGTGCCGCCCGGCCCCGGCCAGTTCATCAGCTGTACCGCCTGCGGCCCGTGACTGTAGCGCAGCAGCTGACCATCAACGTCCAGCGAAAGCGTGAGAATATTGTTATCCATTTGCACCGTGCGTACCGTCACGCGAAACGCGGGCGAGGCGGCGCCGTTGGCGAAAAAAGCGTCGCGAATGCTTTGCGCCTGCTGAAACGGTCGCAGCACGCTTTCGCCGCCGGGCAGCGTTTTGCCGTCGATGCCTGGGGTAAAGCGCCAGTTCGCCTGGGTGGTATCGACCTTGTTCGCCAGGTTATCGCGAAAGAAGCTGTCCATCAGGCCAGTGCCTGGCGCAAACATGCGCGCCAGGTCGTCCGGCGTCACTTCCGCGCGGCCATTGCGCGAAAGCGGATAGCGTCCGGCAATCGCCTGGCGGCAGAAGCTGCCGACTTCCACGTTGATGCGCTTGCGCACGTTATCAAGATCGCGGCGCTGCGTGTCGCTGCTGGCGCCCACCGCCATGCTGGTGAACATGTTTTGCAGGGCGCCCGGCAGCCGTCCCGCACTGGCCTGAAGACGGCTGATCGCATCGCCGGCAGGCGGCGGCATACCGCTGTTTGCCGCGTCCTGCACCGCCGTCAGATAGCGATAGAGATCGTCGATCTGCTTCAGGAAATCATCAAAGGCGATGGTTTTACCGCCTTTTTCCAGCGGCTGCGCCAGCTCGATGATCGGCGCAAAGTGAGCAGTTACTGACTGTTCAGGCGCCTGCTGCTGGCTGGTATCGGTCGTGTTCTGTCGGGAACGGAACAGCGCGTCGAGCGTATTGCTTGCCATGCTGCCGGTCTTGTTTTCCGCCTGGGTTTTGTCGTCCCCAGGCGCTGCTTTTTCCAGTACCAGATAGTGACTGAGGTTAATCACCAGCTTGCGCAGCGGCGAGTTGCTGCCGGAAAGCAGGCGCGCGGCGTTGATGCGCTGGGAGAGATCCGCGCTGCTGTTCAGTTGAATATCCTGTAACAGCGCATCCCATTGCCGCATGTAATCGGCCATGTAGAGTTGACGCACGGCGAGGTCGGTCTGCGCTTTGGTTTCGCCGCCAACCTGTCCGCCCAGCACCCAGCGATCGTCGTCGTGCAGCGCCGCCGTCACGCTGTCGATATTCTTATCGAAACTGTTCCAGTAGCCGTCCGGCGTGAACAGACCGGGAATGCCGTCGCCGATGGATTTACCGCTTTTGCGCGCCAGCACCAGCTCACTCTGCGGACCGCCCAGCGAAGCCAGCGATACCGGTTTCAGGCTTTCATCCCTTTGTAGCAGGCGCCTGAGGCGTCCGTAGACCCGCTGCGACAGCGGCATCTGATTAATCAGCGCCTGCTCGCGCTTTACCAGCGCATCATCCCGCGCGTAAGGGGACGCCTGGATCTGCGTCTCCAGCAACTGCATCAGGTGCCATTCGAGCTGTTTGGTCTGCTCACGCGTCACGTTCTGCGGCTGATTGCGCTGGATATTGAGCATCACCCACGCATGCAGAAATTTGCCGTCGTAATGCTTCGGTTGATAAAGCATCTGGTAAGCCTTCAGCGCTTCGTAGCTGTAATCCGCATCGCTGCCGTTGTCGTTACGCAGCCAGGTGGTGATCATCCTGGCAACCTGCGGCATGAGTAACTGTTGCAGTGATTTCTGATACAGCGCCTGGGTGGCATCGGTCACCTCCACGCCGCGATACAGCCCCATGCGCCGGGTGATCGGCGGATCGTTCAGATCGAAATCGTCGCTTTCAGGGAGTTTCACCACGCCGTTGAGGAAGGGAAGTAGCGCATAGAGATCGCTCAGATCGCCGGCCTCCAGGTTGCGGCTCAGTTGCACCACCTTCGGCACTTTCGCATTCACGGCGTGCAGATAGGCTTTATTGTTACGGAAGCTGGTTGTCCACAGCAGCGCCGCAATCACCAGCACCGCCGCCAGCAGCAGATAGCCCGACCACAGCACCGCGCGGTTGCGCAGTTCCCACCAGCGGTTACTGCCCGCCAGGCCCGCTTCCTGAAAGATGACGTTTTGCAGCAGATCCTTAAGGAAAAAGCTCTGGCCTTTGTTGGCCGGGATCGGCGCCTCTTTGTTGACGTTGTTCCAGTTGCCGCTGGTGCCGCTTTCGGTATCAGGAAGCTGTAGCGCGCGGCTCAGCTCGCCCATGACCCGGTCAAACGGCAGGCCTTCCTGCGTGCCGCTGGCAAAGTAGATACCGCGCGGCGAAAACTGCGTTTCAAAGTTGGAACGGGCAAATACCGTATCAAGGTAGTCATGAAGCAGCGGGCGAAGCGCGGCAAACTCCTGCGGGAAGAGATAGCTCTCTGCGCGTGTCCGGGCGTCGCTCTCCTGAAGCAGCGTGTCCGGCAGTCCGGCGTCCAGCCGCTGCTGAAGGAGCGCGAACTCCTGCGTGAAGGTGCTTAACAGGTCAAAATCCGCATGCTTCGAGCGCTCCCACGGAAAGGTGAAGCCCCACACCTGGTCGCGCTGCGCCTTATCGAACTTTGCAAAATAGGCGCGAAAGCCCTTCAGCAGATCGGTTTTCGTTACCAGCACGTAGACTGGAAAACGAATGCCGAGTTGTTCGTGCAGCTCGGTCAGCCGCTGGCGCAGCGAAATCGCCTGCTGCTGCGAAGTCTCTGCGGATTGGGTGAGCAGATCGGATACGCTAATGGTGACGATCACGCCATTGATCGGCTGACGCCCGCGGTATTTGCGCAGCAGGCCGATAAAATTGTTCCATTCGCCCGCGTCCTGCTGCTCTTCACTTTGCTGCATGGTGTAGCGGCCTGCGGTATCCAGCAGCACCGCTTCATTGGTGAACCACCAGTCGCAGTTGCGCGTTCCACCGATACCGCGTAGCGCCGCCTTGCCAAAGCGGTCGGCAAGCGGAAACTGAAGCCCGGAGTTAACCAGCGCGGTGGTTTTGCCCGCGCCGGGCGCGCCAATGATCACGTACCAGGGAAGCTGATAGAGATACTGGCGACTGAAGCGTTGCGTCCAGCGGCGGTTGCCTGCACGGCTGAAGTGCGCTTTTTTCAGCAGATCTGACGCTTCGGAGAAGCGCTCGGCCAGCACCCGATCCTCATTAGTCAGACGTTTGCGATCGGGATCGGCGCTCTCTTCTGAGGTGGATTTCAGGCTGCCCATCAGCTTGCGGTTGAGCCAGGCGTTGTAGAGCCGCGGCACAAGATTACTCAAACCCCAGACGATATAGAGCAGCGCGATACTGATTTGACGGTTGACTTCCGGTTCGAGCGGACGTGAGTCGACAATAGAAAACACCGGCCCGATCACCCAGATGATAAAGGAGAGCGCGGTGATACCGACAAATCCCCACATCAGCCGGTTAGTCATAATGGCGAAAAAAATATTCAGCATCCGTTAATTTCCTTGCTGCAAGCCGTTGATCTCCGCACGCGTATTCTGCGGAGAAACTAACAGCGTGATGTCCACCCGGCGGTTGCGCGCGCGGTTTTCCGCCGTGGTGTTGGGCACCAGCGGATTGGTTTCGCCTCGTCCTTCCGCCTTCACGCGCTGCGGCTGGCTCAGATGCTGTTGCAGCCGCTCCTGTACCGACTGCGCACGCGCGAGGGAAAGTTCATAATTGGAGGCGAAGCGGGCGCTGCGGATCGGCACATTGTCGCTGTAGCCCACCACCAGAATACGGCCGTTAACGTTGTTCATCGCCTGGGCAATGCGATCAAGCACCTGCTCATAGCGCCCGCGTACGGCGGTCGAGCCGGAGGTGAACAGGCCATCGCCCTTCAGCGTCACCACGCTGCGATCGGCCTCATCGCGAACCGCCACCAATCCCTGCTCAATTTCAGGGCGTAAAAAGGCCTTCAGGTTGAGCGCAGCCGGCGGCGGCGGCGCCGGGTTATTGATGGTCACTTCCGGCAGCGGCGTTTGATAAACGGCGGCCAGCACCGGACTGGTCGCGTCGCCGAGACGCCAGTTGAGCAGGATGTAAAACAGACAGGCGAGGAAACCAACCAGCGCGGCGCAGGCCCACAGCGGCACGACTGGTCGCCACAGTTTGCGCATAACGGGATGATCTTCCGGATGGGGAGAGAGCGGCGGCGCGTAACCGCCACGCACGGAGCGGATCATCTGCAACAGACGCTGTTTGATGGTTTCCAACTGGGAGCGACCATTGTCCAGCACGCGGTAGCGGCCTTCAAAACCCAGTTGCAGGCAGTAGTTGATCAGTTCCAGCAGTGCAATCTGCTCGCGCGGATTTTGCGAAAGTTTGGCGAGCAGTTGAAAAAACTTTTCGCCGCCCCAGGTTTCATTATGAAAGGTGACCAGCAGCCCCTGCCCCGGCCAGACGCCGCGGCTGCCCCACGGCGTGAGCGCGGCGGCTTCGTCCAGCGCGGTGCAAAGACAATAGCGTGCGCCAATAATGACCTCATACGGCAGCGACGCCCGCTGGCAGTTCATTTCGAACTGACGGATTTCATCAATCAGTCGCTGGCGCAAACCTGCGGGATCGTCATGAGTGACCGAGTGACGAATTTGTGGAATGGCGTTGAGCAAACCGTTTGCCGCCGCCACCAGCGGATTGCTGCTGCTGGCGCCGGTAAAGAGATCGTTCTGAGTAGCCTGTCGTTCCTGCATCTTTTCTGTTCCCTGCGTCAGGCTGAGTGATTACGAACGGCCCAGAACTCCATGGTCAGGCCAGGGAAGTCGCCGGCGAGATGGAGCGCAAAGGTGCCGGATTTTTCCATCTCCAGCCACAGTTCGCTCCCCTTCTCCAGCTCGAAGTAGCTGTAGCCGACATGCCAGGGAATTTGCGGCGGCGCGGCAGGCATAGCGCGCAGCACCATACCCGGCAGTTGGAGCTGAACCAGATCGCGGATTTTGGTTACCGGCGCCACCTTCATCTGTGCGGGGAAGTGCGTTTGCAACATGTCGCCCGGCACGTTGGCGCGAACGGCCAGTACAAAACCGAAATCGTGCACCATGGAGCTGGTCGGCACCGTCGCCACGTTCAGGCCGTGGGAACGTTCGGTCAGCGGCAGTTGGATCGCGTTCTCTTCCATCACCAGCGACAATCCCTGACGCAGCGTCAGCATCAGTTTGCTGAAGCAGCGCGCCAGGTCGTCATGGTCATAGACCGGCAAGGCGTCCGGGGTACGCGACGGCGTGTACGTGGTCAGTTCGCAGGCGAAAGCCAACCAGTGGGCGAAGAGCTTTTCAGGATGGAGCAGCGGCAGATTTTTAAGATGGCTGGCCTGCCCGACGTGGTGGTTAATCAGCGCCAGCAGCATAAAATCGACTAAATCGGCGGTATTGAAGCGTCCCGGCTGTTGCAGGCGCTGACCGATCTGCTGGCTTCGCTGCATCAGCAGGCCGGCGATATCATTGAGCCAGCTATCGAGCTGCGAATGAGCCCCGCTGTGCAGCATCGGCGGAATGTAGCTGCTGTCGAGCTGTACCTGATTGTCGCTGCGTTTTTCCGCCACGCTGACCACCGCCATCGCCGTCCATTCCGCCGACAGCTCGCTCTCCGGCATCAGCCGCAGGCGTAGTTTACCGAACTGTACCGCCGCCGCGCCGACGGACATGGCGTTGAAGTCGTCCACTTCCTGTTCGAAACTGACGTAGCGCGCGAGGGAGTCGGCTGTTTCGCTAAAGATGACTTCTTCGCGTCCGTTGCGCCGCGCGGGTAGCGCCAGCACGACTTTCTCGCCGATCTGATTGTCGGCAATCTCAATCGGAGGCGGCGCGCCGTTCGCGTCACGAAAAGAGAAAAACGTTCCGTCAGGCAGCAGTCCGCTGGCAGAACTGAGTGCGATTTTCCCCTGTTGCAGCATCCCTTCGTCAATTTCATAATCGAGAAAGCCCCACATCCACGGGCGCTGCGCGCTGCCCCACTGGCGGAGCGCGCTGAGTTGGTAACTTTCTGACTGCTGGAAATGATGCGGGCGCAGAAACATGCCCTCGGTCCAGACCACTTTCTTGGCATTATTCATAATGGCTTCCGTTTACAGTCAATGCTTATTGGCCCACGACGCGCAAACCGCCAATATCGGCGATGATTTCCGCTTTCAGCTCGTCCGTCGAACTCTGCCAGAATTTGTAAAAGCTGGCGCTTCCCGGCGCGGGCAACGGCAGAGAGAGTCGCCATTTTTTCCCGTCAAGCGTTTGATATTCTGCCAGAATGCCGATGTAACGCGCTTCCGGGATGCTTTGTCCGCTCACCGTTTTGTTGAGTTGTCCTGGCATCAGGAAGAACTGTTCGCTGTTAAGCAGGTTGCCGCCCAACAGGGCAGCGGCATTGTTTTGCAACGAATAAAAATCAGCGGACATGAAGTCGGCATCCGACTTCAGCAGCATGACCCTGACTTTGAGCGGCGCAGCATTATTGACCTGCGGGTGAGCCTGAAACATCAGGTTGTATTGAGAAGGATCGCTGTGTGAAGAGGAAGAACAGCCCGTCAACAGGCCGAACGTGATAAGGAAAAGCGCCTGAAGGATCAGGCGCTGAAACAGGTTTATTTTCATCATATTACAGCCATAAGCGCATGTTTATTCGATGATCCAGGTGCCATTGTTATTGTTCTGGCAGGCCTTGCTGTCGCCATCGACGGCAACACAGGTTTTTTTCGCTGGCGTCCGGGGACGTTTGCGGCGCGAATCGGCCTTTACCGTGCTGTTATAAAGATCGCTCTTTACAACCGCACGCAGCGGAACATACCCAAGCAGTTGCTCCTGATCCTGCTCCGCAATGGCGAACCAGTTATTTTCAACGCTGCCAAGCACCGTATAGGTTTTGCCGGTCTCCAGATAGCTCACCACCTTGCCGCCAAAGTCTGGCCGCGTCATGACCGACGCGCTATATAACGCGCGATACGCCTCATTCACTGGCGTAAATGTTTTGGGTGGCTGTACAGCATGGCGGTGAGTGAGCTTAACGCCATCAACCGTGCTGGAGACGACAGTGTCATCCGTCATCGGCGGCGGTGGCGTTTTACATCCGGAAACCATCAAAACAAAAAGCAGGCTGAGCGCAATTCGACTATTCACCATGATCCTCATGTAGTTTTAGAGAGTAAAAAAGCGCCGCTCCGGCTGGAGCTTCGCCATAACCATCGCCAGAGGGCAATAGCGTAACGGTATCGATTAATCCATATAAATCATACCAGTAAGATATCGCGCAGTGCCATAGCTACCGCACGAGTACGCACGTGACGCACTACGCGATGACAACGCTACAGCTCAATGAGTAATTTCATGCAAGTTTACAGAGTCACGCTGTTTATTCAAGATTGCTGGTAGCACAACAACAAGGTTAAGCGAATTTTAACTGAGAGAAATAAGGTAAATTCTTGTGAATTGGCCCTGAAAATCGCACATTAACCATAATCACACGCTAATTTAGCCCTTGCTTTATTTCTTTGTAAAATATAAATAGCATTTTTTATATCAATAAATTATATAAGAAGGGCTTAAATATTTCTTTTTGGATACATATTTACAACAACTGAGATATTGAGACAGCCGTCTCCAGAGAAAAATGAGGTTTTTCTTGATATGAAAGCGCCTTTTCAGGATTTAACACCAGAAAATAGCGCCTTATAGAGGATAACTATTCGGAAAAAGCAAACTTAAGTGATAAGAATCGTTTCCAGTTCTTTCAGCGTTTTTACCTGCCAGGTCGGATGAATTCCCTCTGGCAAAACGCGTCCGTCGGCGTTGAGCCAGCAGGTCGCCAGGCCTGCATTCATGCCGCCCAGAATGTCTGAATCCGGATTATCGCCCACCATCAACACGCGATCGCGGGGCGGGTTTCCCATTTTTTCCAGTGCATAGTTGAATATTGCCGGATGCGGTTTGGCATGCCCAACCTGTTCTGAAATAACCAGCAGATCAAAACAGTCGATAAAGCCGGTACGTTCCAGACGGGCCTGCTGAAGCGCGGTAAAGCCGTTGGTGATGATGCCCATATTGACGCGCCCTTTCAGGCTGTTGATCAGGTTCACCGCGCCCGCAAGCGGAACACAAACCTCCGCCATCGCCGCCAGGTAACCGCTGTTCAGATCGTGCGGCATCACGTTCAGCCGATCCGCCCAGCCCTGAAAGCGCTGATGCTGGAGTTGGAGCGCCGTAATGGCGCCGTTCTGATAATCAACCCACAGCGGTTTATTGATCGCCTGGTAATCGTCGTAATCCTGTGCGGTAAAGGTCACGTCATACTGCTGGAACAGGCGCTGCAAACCAGCAAACGCGTCGAAGTGAAACAGCGTGTCGTCTGCGTCGAAGAGGATCCAGTCCCACTCATTTAACATGTTGATAAACCCTTTTTTAAATAATCAGCGCCATAATGACGGCGTCTTCCCGACCGTTGGCTGCGGGATAATAGTTGCGGCGCACCGTGACCTCATTGAAATTCAGCCTGGTATAAAGAGCAATAGCCGGATGATTGGAGGCACGGACTTCCAGCCAGAGCGTATGCACATTGCGCTGCGCCAGTGCAGCAATCACATGTTGTAGCAGCTCCTGCCCAAGACCCTGGCGCTGAAAGGTGGGATCAACCGCAAGGTTAAACAGCGTAGCCTCATCCAGCACAATTTGCGTGATAGCGAAAGCCGCTATTTTACCGTCAACGTCCAGCCGATAATTCAGATATCGCTCGCCCTGATTGCTGGCCAGCGTTTGTTCGGTCCACGGGAAGGCATGCGCGCGCTGCTCAATGGCAAATGCGGCGTCAAGATCGTTCTGCGTCAGTAAAGAAATCGGATTCATAGTGGGAAATCTGCTGCCAGAGCGCCTTTTTAGCGTTGGGGTTGTGGTAAAGCTCCGCAAGCGCAGGCGAAGCAATCTGCGAGCCCGCAAGGGAAACCGGCGCGTCAAGGCCAAGGCACCAGCTAACGCAGCGCGTCTCATCGGGCAGCATCGCGAGTTGTTCAGGCGTCAGCACCATTACCTGCGGTTCTTTCACCTGCATTGCACGCAGCACATCACAAAGTAGCGGATCGGAAAGCGGTGGCGGCACGCTGGCAACAATCAGCAGGCGCGTCTCTGACGCAAGCGAGATGGACACCTCGCCCTGAAGCGCGCGCGGACGCCGCAGCGTATACTGCGTAATGCCCATTTGCTGTAATAACCGGTCGCGTCTGGAAGACATCGTTTACTTTCTCCGCCCGAATACGTCGCTATGCTAACAAACCCACTGGCCTG
>NZ_JNVB01000041.1 GCF_000770305.1 Erwinia oleae | reverse complement strand
CCCATTACCCAGGCAAACGGATAGAAGACATAGCCTAATACGCCCTGGAAACTGATGCCGAAAATGGTGTCAAACAGCGCATTGACCGCCGAAATCAGCGCGATGAAACCAATCAGCATCGCTGCAACAATCACCGCCACTTTGAAACCGGCGAGAATGTATTCACCCAGCATCTCAAAGAAGCTCTGACCTTTGTGCAGGTCGTTCAGCTTCAGATCCTCTTCGCTTTCAACGCGATAAGGGTTGATCAGCGAGAGCACGATAAAGGTGCTGAACATGTTGAGGATCAGCGCCGCCACGACATATTTCGGCTGGAGCATGGTCATGTAGGCGCCAACGATTGACATCGAAACGGTGGACATCGCGGTAGCCGCCATGGTGTACATGCGGCGCTGCGACATTTTTCCAAGAATGTCTTTATAGGCGATGAAGTTTTCTGACTGTCCCAGTATCAGCGAGCTTACCGCGTTAAACGACTCCAGTTTACCCATGCCGTTCACCTTCGACAGCACGGTGCCAATCGCACGAATGACAATCGGCAGAATGCGGAAGTGCTGAAGAATGCCGATAAGCGCGGAGATGAAAACGATAGGGCAAAGCACGTTCAGCCAGAAGAAGGCCAGTCCCTTATCGTTCATATTGCCGAAGACAAAGCTTGTACCCTGAGCGGCATAGGATAAAAGTTTATCAAACAGGCCTGCGAACCCCTGAACAAATCCCAGACCGACTTCTGAGTTAAGGAAGAACCACGCCAGCAGGACTTCGATCACCAGAAGTTGAATAACAAAACGGACGCGGATATTTTTGCGATCGCTACTTACCAGCAGGGCAAGCAGGGCGACCACAACCAGCGCCAAAGCAAAATGCAGAATGCGGGACATGTATGCTCCAAATTTGAAGGCTGTTATATTGCGGTGCGTATTCTATGTAACAAGCAACGGAAAAACGAGATCCAGGCCGCATTATAAGTATTACCTTTTACCTTCTGCGCAAGAATTCTTCCGCCGATCACATCCTGATACTGTTTAAAAAACCACCCAATAACTTGTAAGGTCATAGCTGATAGCCTAAAGTGAAAAATGTTGCTAATTAATTAACACACCTGTAACGTGGCCTGTGTTATAGCAAAGGCTATACTTATTAGCTCTGGCTATTGTACTGATAAGTTTTTCCTGCCATTAATGCACTTGATAATCATTATCATTTAAAAGACAATGCGTTTATCAGGTGTTTACAGAGGTCATACTATGTTGGAAAGTCGCACCGCGACGCAGCTTGCCCGCGGTTCCCGAAAAATCAAGTTTGCGCTGATGGGGCCCGCGTTTATCGCGGCTATCGGCTATATCGATCCGGGCAACTTTGCGACTAATATCCAGGCTGGCGCCTCCTATGGTTACAAATTACTCTGGGTGGTGGTCTGGGCGAACATCATGGCGATGGTTATCCAACTGATGTCCGCCAAACTTGGCATCGCCACCGGCAAAAACCTGGCGGAACATATTCGCGATCGCTATCCGCGCCCGGTGGTGTGGTTTTATTGGGTGCAGGCGGAGATCATCGCCATGGCGACGGATCTGGCGGAGTTTATCGGTGCGGCTATCGGATTCAAACTGGTTTTTGGCGTCAGCCTGTTACAGGGCGCGGTGCTGACCGGCGTGGTGACCTTCCTGATTTTGATGCTGCAAAACCGGGGCAGAAAGCCGCTGGAAGTGGTGATTGGCGGCATGCTGCTGTTTGTCGCGGCCGCCTACGTCATTGAACTGTTCTTTTCGCAGCCAAACGTGGCAGACCTGGTACAGGGGCTGGCGGTGCCATCGTTGCCAGGGGCGGACGCGGTACTGCTGGCGGCTGGCGTGCTGGGCGCAACCATCATGCCGCACGTTATCTATCTTCACTCCTCGCTGACGCAAAACCCGGACGGCGGAACGCGCGGCGAGCGCTATAACTCAACGCGGCTGGATGTGGCGATTGCCATGACCATCGCCGGATTTGTGAATCTGGCGATGATGGCGACCGCCGCAGCGGCTTTTCACTTCAGCGGACACACCGGTATTGCCGACCTGGATCAGGCCTGGCTGACGTTGGATCCGCTGCTGGGCAAAGCCGCCGCGATGGTGTTCGGCCTCAGTCTGCTGACGGCGGGCCTCTCTTCGACCGTTGTCGGCACCATGGCCGGGCAGGTGGTGATGCAGGGCTTTATCCGTTTTCACATTCCGCTGCTGGTGCGGCGGGTTGTGACGATGCTGCCCTCATTTATTGTGATTTTTGCGGGCTGGGAGCCCACCCGCATTCTGATCATGAGCCAGGTGCTGCTGAGCTTCGGTATTGCGCTGGCGCTGCTGCCGCTGCTGTCGTTCACCGGCAATCGTGAGCTGATGGGCGATTTAACCAATTCGCGGCTGATGCAAAACGTGGGACGCGTCATCGTGGTCATCGTGGTTGCGCTCAATCTTTACCTGCTGATTTCCATGGTGACGGGCTAATTCTTTCTGCATAAAAAAGCCGACATGACGTCGGCTTTTTTTATGTCTTAACCGCGATGGCGATTGTCGTAGCGCAAACGCTCTTGCCGCTGCCAGTCGCGGTGGCGATCGCGTTCACGCCATTCGCGATGCCGCTCCCGCTGCTGCCACTGCCGCTGGCGTTCATACCCCTGCCACCGGTACTGACGCTGCCATTCATAGCGCTGGCGCCTCTCCTGCTGACGTCGCCACTGCTCATGCTGTCGCCAGCGCCCTTCATCGTAGCGATAGTTGTTGTACCGCCCATTCGAATAATTGTCGCCAATCTGAAGCGATATGCCCGGTGCAAGAGGAATCGCTGTGTTATCGGCCTGCGCTGTGTGCATCGCCAGGGGAGAGAAATTTGCCAGCAACGCGGCAATAAGCAAGAGATGTTTCATGATGACTCCTTATCAGCGCACCATCAGCGCACCGTTAAGGCAGATTATAAAATGGGCAGTGAGGTTTCGCCCGGCGCAATCCGAAAAAAGCGCCAGGCGGGGCGGTTTGAGACTTCTCCGCAGCCGTTGACCTATCCAAGAATCGTAGCGATCTGATCCAGTTCAGCCGGTGTGAAATCGCGACGGGCCAGCATGCCAACCGCATCGTCAATCTGGCTGATTTTACTGGCGCCGATCAGAACAGAAGTCATGCGCGGATCGCGCAGCACCCATGCCAGCGCCATTTGCGACAGCTTCTGCCCGCGCTGCTGCGCCAGCTGATTCAGTTGCTGGATCTTCGCCATCGTCTCTGGCGTTAAGCGATCGCGGCTTAAAAACTGACTGCCGCTGGCGATACGTGAATCGTCAGGAATGCCGTTCAGATAGCGATCGGTCAGCAGGCCGCCCGCCAGCGGCGAGAAGCCAATGCAGCCGACGCCTGCGTTGCCTAACACCTCCAGCAGTCCGTTTTCTGGCCCACGCTCCAGCATCGAATATTTCGGCTGATGGATAAGACACGGCGTGCCCAACTGTTTGAGGATGGCGATGGCTTCGGCCGCTCTTTCCGCCGGATAGTTCGACAAAGCAATATAGAGCGCTTTACCCTGGCGAACGATATGATCCAGTGCGCTCATCGTCTCCTCCAGCGGCGTTTCCGGATCAGGGCGATGATGATAGAAAATATCTACGTAATCGAGATTCATGCGCTTCAGGCTCTGATTCAGGCTGGCAATCAGATATTTGCGTGAACCCCAGTCGCCATAAGGGCCGTCCCACATGGTGTAGCCGGCTTTGGAAGAGATAATCAGCTCGTCGCGATAGGGCAGAAAATCCTGACGCAGGATGCGGCCAAAATTCTCTTCTGCCGATCCCGGCGGCGGCCCGTAGTTGTTGGCCAGATCGAAATGGGTGATGCCGCAATCAAACGCGTGCCGGAGCAGTGAACGGCTGGTTGCCACCTGTGTCACATCGCCAAAGTTGTGCCACAACCCCAGCGAGACGGCGGGAAGCCTGAGCCCACTGCGTCCGCAGCGCTGATAGTCCATAGCGCTGTAGCGCTGTGCATCTGCCTGATAAATCATCGTAAACTCCTGTGTGTGAGATCCATGATGCCCGCAGTGTATACGGTTACACCAACGCGTGGCGAGGTGAAGATCGCAACCCTGATAAAACAGGGAGAGATAGCGTAACGCCGGGCCGCCGCTACAATGAGAGAAACTGTGTATCAATACAGACAGAATTCAGAATGATGCCCGTGGGCAAGCGCCGCGCAGGCAGGTAAGGTAAGCGGCTTTATGAATTCACAGGCGTCGGCGGACATTGTTGTTTAAGTCGGGGAAATTTATAGTGTGTTTAAATGACGTAAGCGGAGCAAAACAATAATGACTAAATATGCTTTGGTAGGTGATGTGGGCGGCACCAATGCGCGCCTGGCACTGTGTGACGTTGAAAGCGGTGCGATTTCACAAGCCAAAACGTTTTCCACAGCAGATTATGACAGTCTCGAAGCGGTGATCCGTTTTTACCTTGATGAACAGAAGCAGGATATTACCGACGGTTGCATTGCGATTGCCTGCCCGATCACCGACGACTGGGTAGAGATGACCAACCACGACTGGGCATTTTCCTCCAGCAAAATGAAGGCGAATCTCGGCTTCGAACATCTTGAGATCATCAATGATTTCACCGCCGTTTCGATGGCTATTCCGATGCTGTCGGAGCAGGATGTAATGCAGTTCGGCGGATCGGCGGCGGTGAAGGACAAGCCGGTTGCCGTGTATGGCGCCGGAACCGGCCTTGGCGTGGCGCATCTGGTGCATGTTGACCAGCGCTGGGTGAGCCTGCCGGGCGAGGGCGGGCACGTCGATCTCGCCGCCAACAGCGAAGAAGAGGATCTGATCCTTGAAGTGCTGCGCGCCGAACTTGGCCACGTTTCCGCCGAGCGCGTGCTCTCCGGCGCCGGGTTGGTCAATCTCTATCGCGCCATTGTGAAATCCGATAACCGCGTGCCGGAAAACCTGAAGCCAAAAGACGTTTCCGCGCGCGCGCTGGACGACAGCTGTACCGACTGCCGCCGCGCGCTGGCGATGTTCTGCGTCATTATGGGACGCTTCGGCGGAAACCTTGCGCTGACGCTGGGCACTTTCGGCGGTGTTTACATTGCCGGTGGCATCGTTCCGCGTTTTCTGGAGTTTTTCAAAGCGTCCGGCTTTCGCGCGGCGTTTGAAGATAAAGGACGCTTTCGTGACTACGTGCAGGGCATTCCAGTTTACCTGATCACCCACGACCAGCCAGGCCTGCTTGGCGCAGGCGCGCATCTGCGTCAGACGCTCGGCACCATTCTGTAATCTTTTCCGCCGGCTGACGCGCTATAAACGCATCAGCTGGCGAAATTCTTTCACCCTGCTGCGACTCACCGGCACCTGAAACTCCAAATCGTGCAGCTTAAGCATATAGGTGTTGTTGAACCACGGCTCAATTTCGCGGATTTTACTGAGGTTAACGCAGTAGGAGCGGTGGCAGCGGAAAAACGCCTCGTCAGGTAGCCGGTTACAAAACTCGGTAATATTCATCGACATTACATAGGCTTCGCGGCGCGTATAGACGAAGGTCATCTTCTCGTGCGCTTCGGCATAGTAAATATCGTTGATATCGGTCACGATTATCCGCTCGTCTTTCACCAGGTTAATGGTGTGCGGCGCGACGCGCGGGGCGTCAGAACCGCCCTGAAGCTTTTGCGCCAGGGTATTTTCCACCTTACGCAGCATCGTGACGATGCGCATCTCCTGATAAGGCTTCAGGATGTAGTCAAAAGCTTCCAGCTCGAAAGCATCAACCGCGTGCTCTTTATAGGCGGTGATAAACACGATCAGCGGCTTGTGGGCGAACTTGCTGATGTTTTGCGCCAGCAGTACGCCGTCCAGCGAGGGAATGTTGATATCCAGAAAGATGACGTCCACCTGATGCGTTTGCAGGTATTTCAGCACGTCGAGGCCGTCATCAAAGGTGGCCTCAATGGTCAGTGCGCTGTGCTGCTGGATCATCCAGCTCAGCTCCTGCTGCGCCAGGAATTCATCTTCTACTATGATCGCTTTCACTGATATTTCCTGATGATAACGCGTTAAGCGGTTAACGAGACGCGCTGCTTTTCCGGCAGAACGGCGCCGTTTTTGCTGATGTAAAAAGCGATTTCCGTTCCCGGCGAGAGCCGCTTAAGATGCAGCCCCTGACCGTAAAGCAGCCTGACGCGGTGATGCACGTTCAGCAGGCCAATTTTATTGCCCGGCATCTCGTTGCGTTCAACGCGCGCCATCACCTCTTCGCTGATGCCGTTGCCGGTATCACGCACCGCAATGCGAATACGATCGCCCTGATCCTTCACGCTGACAGTCACCACGCCTTTGCCGCGGCAAGGGTGGATGCCGTGAACAATGGCATTTTCCACCAGCGGCTGGATCAGCAGACTGGGCAGCGCGCAGCTCACGTCCTCTTCGATATCGTAAATCACCGTCAGCTTGTCGCCAAAACGCGCCTGCTCAATGGCAATATAGTCTTTGATCTGGTACAGCTCTTTTTTGATATCAATGATTTCATCGTCATTCAGCTCCAGGTTGTAGCGCAGGTAGCGCGACAGGTTACTGATCAGTTGGCGAGCGGTATCGGGATTGATGCGTATTGATGACGAAATGGCGTTCAACGCATTGAAAAGAAAGTGTGGGTTGATTTTGCTTTGAAGCGCGCGCAGCTCCGCTTTGTTGGCCATCTCTCTGAGCTGTTCAGCCCGGGACACTTCAAGCTGGGTAGAGATAATCTGCGACAGGCCAATCGCCATCTCTTTCAGCGACCAGGTGATGCGGTGCGCATGGCGATAGTAGATTTTCAGCGTGCCCGTCACTTCCCCTTTTTCCCACAGCGGAATCACAATCATCGAGTGAATTTGCGGTGTACGGTGCGCTTCGTCGTTGTTTCTGATAATGATTTCGCCGTGGTTAATGGCGCGGGCGGTGGTCGGACTAATGTGGTCATCGCCTTCGTGATAGTTCTCTTCTCCCACGCCGACATAGGCCAGAATCTGGTTTTTATTGGTGATAGCCACCGCATCTGCGTTAATATCGCAGCGAATAATATCGCAAACTTTGCGCAGCGACTCACTGTTTACCTGACGAAAAAGCGGCAGAGTTTTATTGGCGATATCCAGCGCCAGCTTTGCCTGACGCGCGGCCACGGCCTCTTTTTCACCCTCAACGCTCTGGATCAGCAGGACAATCAGGCCAATACTGGCGGCGCCAAGGATCATCGGAAGGGCGATTTCACTGGCAATGTCGAGGCCGAGCGCGGTGGGTTTCGCCCAGGCAACGATCAGCAGCATGGTCAACGCTTCGCACAGCATGCCGCCGACGATACCTGCGCTCCAGCGCTTCTCTTTCGCCACCTTCAGGTTTATCCAGCCTGAGACAAAACCGGCGGTGATACTGGTGATCAGACAGGGAACAGAGGTGACGCCGTGAACATCGATCAGAAAACGGTGCAGGCCGGCAATCACGCCGGTCGCAATGCCGACCCACGGGCCGAACAGAATGCCGCCGGACATAATGGCGATGGTGCGTACGTTCACCAACGATCCTTCCACATTTATCCCGCTCCAGGTGCCGAACAGCGCAAACAGCGAAAAAATGGCGGTAACGGCCAGCAGTTCCTGACGTGAATGCTCATCCTTTTGCAACAGCTGGCGGAATGGCCGGATGCGGGTCATAAAGAAGAGGCAAATGAGCATCAGCGCGGCGCGATCTAAAACCGCAAGCAGCATATTGAATGTGGCGTGCACGGGCGCCTCGACGGAGGTGAAGAATAACGCATTATGATAAGTAAAGCTGGGGCGATATGCCAGCCGGGAGAGTAAATGCGGAAATCCTAGTGGTAAAAAGAGGATTAAAAAAATGGGTTCTTGTGATTATTTTTTGTTCATAACGGCCGTGAGATCGCCATAAAATACGCCAAGAAAAAATTAAAGCGGAAGCGTACTTATTGGGCCTTTTAAAATTTCCCCTTATCAGAGAAGAACTATGAAGCTTTCTACCGAGCGTTTGCGGCTGACGCGTCTGCAACCGGAAGACTGGCCGATTTTTTATCAGGTCCATACGGATGAAAACGCGATGGCATTCATTAGCGAAGTGCGACAGGATGCCGAAATTCGCCAGCGATTCAACGACCGCCTCGCGCCCTGGCAGGTGACCAGCTTTCACATGCTCTGCCTGACGATCAGGATAGCCGCAACGGATGAAGCGGTAGGATTTATTGGCGCAAATGCTGAATGGGCGCCGTTTCGCCAGGCTGAAGTGGGTTATTCCTTGCTCAGCGCCCATTTCGGTAAAGGGTACGGCAGCGAAGCGCTCTCGGCGCTGACAGATTTTCTGTTTAACGACTGCGAGTTTCATAAGCTGAAGGCGGAAGTGGTAGAAGGAAACTGGGCTTCGCGCCGGGTGCTGGAGAAGAACGGATTCAGGCTTGAGGGTACTTTTCGGGATAATTATCTGCTGCGAGGCCGCTGGGTAAACGACTGGATGTTCGGCTGCCTGAAATCAGACCGTAAATAAAATTTTGTGCTGACCTCTCGACAGCGGTATCGCTAAAAGGCTATGTTCATTCCTCGACCATATTGTGGTCAGCGTCGCTCGGACGGTCCGGGCGCTAACGTAAATCAGAGGTTTCTATGACAAGTCCCCTGCGGCATTTTTCCCGTATCGAACGTCTTCCGCCTTACGTATTCAATATTACCGCCGAACTGAAAATGGCCGCACGCCGTCGCGGTGAAGATATTATCGACTTCAGTATGGGCAATCCTGATGGCCCGACGCCGCCGCACATTGTTGAAAAACTGTGCGCGGTGGCGCAGCGTGAAGACACCCACGGCTACTCCACCTCGCGCGGTATACCTCGCCTGCGCCGCGCGATCTCTCGCTGGTATGCCGACCGCTATGACATTGATATCGATCCTGAAACGGAAGCTATTGTTACGATCGGTTCGAAAGAGGGGCTGGCGCATCTGATGCTGGCGACGCTCGATCATGGTGATACGGTGCTGGTGCCCAACCCCAGCTATCCCATTCATATCTACGGTGCGGTGATTGCCGGCGCGCAGGTACGATCGGTGCCGCTGGTTGCGGGGGTTGATTTCTTTAATGAACTGGAGCGGGCCATCCGCGAAAGCTATCCCAAGCCAAAAATGATGATTTTAGGCTTTCCGTCGAATCCAACGGCGCAGTGCGTTGAGCTGGACTTCTTCGAACGAGTTATCGCGCTGGCGAAACAGTACAACGTGCTGGTCATTCATGACCTCGCCTATGCCGATATTGTTTACGATGGCTGGAAAGCACCGTCGATTATGCAGGTGCCGGGCGCGCGTGACGTGGCGGTGGAGTTCTTCACCCTCTCGAAAAGCTACAACATGGCGGGCTGGCGCATCGGTTTCATGGTGGGCAACAAAGAACTGGTTGCCGCACTGGCGCGTATCAAAAGCTATCACGATTATGGCACCTTCACGCCGCTCCAGGTGGCGGCCATTGCCGCGCTTGAGGGCGATCAGCAATGCGTACGCGATATTGCCGAACAGTACAAACTGCGCCGCGACGTGCTGGTGAAAGGGCTGCATGAAGCTGGCTGGATGGTCGATCTGCCGAAAGCGTCAATGTATGTCTGGGCGAAGATCCCGGATCACTACGCGCATCTCGGCTCGCTGGAGTTCGCCAAAAAGATGTTACTGGAAGCTAAGGTTTGTGTGTCGCCGGGGATTGGCTTTGGGGATTACGGCGATACGCACGTTCGGTTTGCGCTGATCGAGAACAGCGACCGCATTCGTCAGGCGGTTCGCGGTATCAAGGCCATGTTTCGTGCGGAAGGCATTTTACCCGGAACGGTAAAGGCCAGCGAAGAAGAAGCGTAACGGTTGGGGTCAGGCTGCAAGGCCTGGCCCTGTTGCAGCCAGCCTACAGCATTAAATAAAACGTTCCTGCCCAGACCAACAGGATAAAAGAGATCCCCATCAACGCATATTTCACGAACCACTCCTGAATTACTCTGTCCGGCAGCGCATCAGCCGGACATCTCATTTAGCCACGAATCGCTCATGGCGGAACCGTTCGCTAATTTACCCGCTCTTGATTTCAAAATAAAGACATGCAAAAAAAAGCCCGCTCGCCGCGGGCATAACATATTGTTATAATTACAAAAAACTCATTATTGGTGTTGCTGTGTGTCGGGACATTATCGCATTCGGCTCCCGCATGCGCCAGCCGGTATTCTTAATCGATTCAATTGGTAAAAATTTGTCTTACTCGGTAAAAAAAGTGCAAATACGATTTTTCCCGCTGGCGAAGCGCAGCGGGATTGATACTATCCTGCACCGGAGGAGAGTTCATATGAAGAAAACGGTTTTCGCAGCGCTGAGCATGCTGCTGCTGGCAGGATGTACATCCGGTAAGCCCGGCGCTTTTGAAAAGGTCGATGAAGATCCGGTAGCCAATACCGTTCAGTATCGTTTTAATCCGCAAAAGGTCGATAAAACCGCTATGGAAAAGGACGTGAAAAACTACTGCGCTGAGCGCGGATTTGATAAGGTTGATCCTATTGAGCCGCACGAAAGTCGACTGCCCGGACTAATGAAAGCCTGGTATCAGTGTAATTACACGATTAAAAGCTGAATAAAAAAATGGGCGGAAATTCCCCGCCCAATATTTTTCATATTTTTATTTTTATATTGCCGTGTGCAGGCTTTGCCCGCTTGAGAATGAACAATTTTCATTCTCTTATAATTCATCTCTTAGCGACAGCCACCCTTAATGATAATGATGCCCTGTGCCTGCCGCCGTGCCTTTCATACGTGATGCCGCCGGGTCACAACCCGCACGCCAGCGAGGCAAAAAAGTTTTCTCATTCGCTGGCTCCGGTAATTAGCAACTGTACAGAAACAAAGTGGAGAAATAATGCCAGCAGTGTAGAGTTAATTAAACATATATTACAAAATAATTCGAGCATGAATAATTAACAAAAAACCAATCAGGATAAATAAGATAAAGATGAAAAAACGCTTTCACAGAATGCTCTTAATTTTCTTTCTCTCTGTCATTATTCTTTTTATCCCAAATTTAACCGAAACGGCAATTATGGCCTAGACTCAGGGTGAGTAAATTCGGGAGAAATTATGCCTTATCAGATTAAAAATGTGCTGGCCGCTCAGGCTGAATTAGGCGAGTGTCCGCTGTGGTCGGTGGACGAGCAGGTGCTCTACTTTGTCGATATTCTTGCGCCCGCTCTGCATCGCTTCGATCCGCAAAGCGGCGAACATCAGGTAATGCCGGTAGAAGAGCATATTGGCTGTTTTGGTCTGCATGAGAAAGGCGGATTTGTAGCCGCACTGCGCAGCGGCGTTTGCCTGCTGGATCAACAGGGAAAGATCACGCAGCGTATCGCGCCTAACCCTGGCGAGGCGGCGCGTAGCCGTTTCAACGACGGTCGGGTGGATCGCTTTGGCCGCTTCTGGTGCGGCAGCCTGTGGGAGCCGCAGGATCGTAACGGCGGCAAGCTGTGTCGGCTGGATGAGAACATGCAGCTCACCGTACAGGCCGGGGACGTGATGATCTCCAACGGCGTCGCTTTTTCACCCGACAGCCGCTGGATGTATCACACCGATACGCCTAACGGCGTGCTCTATCGCTATCCGATGGACGAGCAGGGCGAGATCGGCCCGCGTGAGGTGATAAGGCGATTTGCGCAGGCGCAGGGCGGATTACCAGACGGCGCAGCCGTGGACAGTGAAGGATTTTACTGGGCAGCCATGTTCGACGGTTCGCGCGTTGTTCGCATGGATCCTGCTGACGGGCAGATCGTCGATGAAATTCCGTTGCCGGTGCGTTGGCCAACGATGATCGCCTTTGGCGGGCCCGATCTGAAAACGCTCTACATTACCAGCTCCCGCGAAGGGCGCACGGCAGAAGAGCTGGCTGCTTACCCGCAGTCTGGCGATCTGCTTGCGGTACGCGTCGGTGTGGCAGGGCTGCCCGAACCGCACTTTCGACAGCGATAAAAAACCGGCCTAAAAGGCCGGTTGTAATCAGACAATGTGCATTCAGGCATGCTGCAAGGCTTTTTTTCCTTCGCTGCGCTGATGCGGCAGGCGGATGACCAGTGAGGCAATCAGCGAGATAACCAGCAGCGTCATAATCAGGCTGAAGGTGACGGTGAAGCCGCCAAACAGCGAGGCAATTAACGAACCCATCACGCTGCCAATACCAAATCCCAGGTAAATCAGCCCGTAATTTTTGGTCAGATTGTTCAGGCCGAAGAAGTCACTGACCAGGGAAGGATAGACGGTGATGGTGCCGCCAAAGCTGAAGGCGACGCAGGCGATGGAAATAAAGAAAGTGGTTTCATTCATCGCAGTAAACAGCAGAATGCTCATTCCCACCAGCGAGACGACCTGTGCCAGAGTGATAACGCGGATGCGGGCAATTTTATCGGACAATACGCCCAGCACCAGCCGACCGCTCAGGTTCGCGATAGCGATAATAGTTACCGCATTGGCGGCAGTCTGTGCGGAGAGATGCACCAGGCTCTCACCGATATCCTTCGCTACGCCTATCACGTAGAGACCGCTCATGCAGGCGGTAAGAAACATCAGCGCCAGCAGCCAGTACTGTGGCATACGCACCGCTTCCGGCAGAGAAAAATCGCGCGTCTGGTTTTCGTTATGGAGTGCGGTAACCTGCTGCTGTGGCGCATCTTGCATCAGCAGCGCAGCGGGAATAATCATCGCCATCGCCAGTCCGCCCCAGATGATAAAGGTTGTCTCCAGACCGTTGTTGCTCAGTAAATAACCACAGATGAATTTAAAACCCAGGCTACCGAGCCCGTACGCGCCGATTGCGCAGGCGGAAATCAGTCCCTTCCGTTCCGGGAACCACTTAACGCAGTTCGACAATGTCATCAGATAGCCCGCGCCATCGGCCAGCCCCACCAGCACGCCTGCGCTCAGGTAGAGCATAAACAGGTTATCGGCGTGGGCGGTAAGATAAAAACCCGTTGCCAGCAGCAAACCGGCGCCGATCGTGACGTTGCGTACGCCAAAACGCTCCTGTAGCTTCCCGGCCACCGAGGAAGCAATGGCCAGCCCCAGACTCAACAGACCAAAAGAAAAGGCAATCTGACCGACAGGCGCGTCCAGTTTATGGGAAAGCTGACCATTGAACAGGCTCCAGGTATAAACCGAACCCAGCGCAAACTGCGTGATAATTGTGCCAATCAGGGTCAACCAACGGGTACGGTTGTGGTTTTGACAGACGGTATGTGTGCTCATAAAACGCTCCCGGCGAACGGTAAGTTATTGAGCACATGATAGGGCCGGGCTTACGCGCGCGGGGCGATAACGGCATGAAGTGCCGCCCGCGCGGAATGAAATGCCTCCTGCACGGCATGAGTGACCGGACAGGAGGGTAGCTTTGTGGGGTTACGCGCGGGCTATCCGAATATTTCTCATATCATTGCCGGTAGGCGTTTGATGTACGCGTAACCCGAACGCCGGCAGCACCGCAAAGATATGATCAAAGATATCCGATTGAATTTTCTCATATTCCAGCCAGGCGGTGGTATTGGTAAACATATAGATCTCCACCGGCAGGCCATCCGGGCCGGGCGCAAGCTGGCGAACCATCAACGTCATGCCTTTGTGGCTGTGCGGATGCGCCTTCAGCCACGCTTCGAGCCAGGCGCGAAACGTGCCGATGTTGGTCATGCGGCGGCCGTTGAGCGGCGTGCTTAAATCGCAGCCGAGTTCGGCGTTATGTTTTGCTACTTCAGCCTGTTTCCCCGCCAGGTAAGGCGTCAGCAGCTGCGCGCCCTTCATTCTGTCGATATCTTCATCGGTTAAAAAATGAATGCTGGTGGTATCAATATTGATGCTGCGCTTGATGCGGCGTCCGCCGGATTCCGTCATACCGCGCCAGTTTTTAAACGAGTCGGAAATCAGCGCATAGGTAGGAATGGTGGTAATGGTTTTGTCCCAGTTACTCACCTTCACGGTCGTCAGGCTGATATCCACCACGTCGCCATCCGCGCCATATTTCGGCATCTCCAGCCAGTCACCAATTTTAAGCATGTTATTGGCAGAGAGCTGGATACCTGCCACCAGCCCCAGGATAGGATCTTTAAAGACCAGCATCAGCACCGCGGTCATCGCACCGAGGCCGGTGAGCAGCACCAGCGGGGATTTGCCAATCAGAACTGAAATAATCATCAGCGTAACCAGCAGCGCGCCAATCAGCTTCAGGCTCTGGAAAATTCCGCGCAGTGGCAACTGACGCGCAATCACGCTGTTTTCCGACAGTTCAAGCAGTACGTCCAGCAGCGAAAAAAACAGCAGCAGGCTGAAAATCATCACCCAAACCTGGCTGACGGCCATCAGCACCGTAAACAGCGGATCGCTTCCGCTCAGGAACAGTTCAATCTGAAACTGGAATAAAAACCCCTGAACCAGCAGGGCAAAGCGGCTGAAGAGATTCTTTTTAATAACAGACGTTGGCCACTGGCGCGAAGAACGCCCGGCAAAGCGCGTCAGCAGCGGCAGCATCACCTGATGCAGCAAAGCGTGAACAACAAGCGAAATAAGCAAAACAATGCCGACAGTCGCTAAAACAGCAATCGGCGAGGCATAAGGCAAATTAATGGCGGTGAGCCATTGAAGAAGGTAGTGGTGCATCCGTTTCTGTTCCCTGTTAAAAAACGTTCCCAAACGACAAGGTAATCCATTTGCTATGGCTGGCGCGGAGGATAACGCGCATCGGGTCGCCGGATCAAATCCGGTTGATGTTAAGGTTGAGCGTCCCCGGAGAGAGAGGCGGCTGAAAGCGCTTTTTTCTTAACTTTCAGCCGCAGCAGAGAGCGAATCAGCCCTGAATGTAGCTGCGAATCGCATCTGCGATGGCTTTGCTGCTTTGGCGCTCGTCGCGATGCTCGGTATCGTCCGCCACCTTTTGCAGATACTTGTTGAGCTTACCGCCGGTAGGGACGTTGCCATAGGCAATTAACATCTGCACGATTTGGCGCAGGGCCAGTACTTCAACGGTAAGGCGTTCAACAACGGGATCTTTATCTGGCATAACCAACTCCGGTAAGGCGTAGTGAATTGCGCTTAATGTACGCTACCTGTGGAATAATCAATCGGTGGAATACAGGGGAGAAGGAAGGGTTATTTTATTGCGCTTGAGTTTCATCAATATCAGGCAGAATATAAACACCTGCTTCCAGAATCCTGACTCTCCCTATGCTCATCCATACTGATACTGACAGAACGCCCGGTGCAGACAGCTGGCTGGCCTGTCTGCTGGCCGCCGTTGCGGGCGCATTAAACACCGCCGCGTTTGAAATAGTCGGTTTTTTTTCCGCTAACATGACCGGCAATCTCTCTTCTCTTTCAGACAATCTTGCGAAGGTGAAATGGAGTAGCGGGGGCTTCTTTTTAGCCCTTGTGCTGCTGTTTATCACCGGCGCGACCCTTGCCACGCTCATCGTCAATGCCGGGCGCAGACGGAACATGCGGGGAATTTATGCCTTTGTGATCCTGATTGAGGCCACGGCGCTGATTGTACTGGGCACTGTTGAAATAACGGTGCCGCTCGCGTCGCCGGGCATCGTGTTGATCATGTGCCTCAGCCTGCTGATGGGATTGCAAAACGCGGTGGTCACGCGTATCTCCAACGCCCGTGTGCGCACGACACATATCTCCGGAACGGCAACGGACATTGGTATCGAGCTGGCGATGATGATCGATATTGTGCTGCGCCGGGAATCACCGAAGCAGGCTTCGCCTTTTATTGAACGACTGAAGTTACATGGACTGACGCTGTTCGGCTTTTTCGTTGGCGGCGTGACAGGCATTCTGGCCTGGAACTTACTCGGCTATGCGTTTTTAATTGTGACCGGCGGCCTGTTGATTTTTATGGCCATGTTATCGCTACAGCGCGCCAGAAAGCATGCGTCGTCGGCAAAATTGCTTGATGCTAACCAATAATTTGCTGACGCGAGAGAGGAAAGAAATGGCGTCCCCTGCAGGAATCGAACCTACAACTAGCCCTTAGGAGGGGCTCGTTATATCCATTTAACTAAGGGGACAGCGCCGGGAGTATAGCGCGATTTTATACGCAGATTAACCACTTACCCGTTCGACTGCTGTTTTTGTCATCAATCGGCCCGTTTTCGTTGCCGTTAGCGGGCAGAGATATCCGCAACATCGCGCCAGCTGGCGTCGGTTATTACCAGCCGCCGCGGCGCGCGAAAAACGGCTGATACTTTTCCTTATGCCTGTCACTCAGACCGGGCGCTTTCCTTCGGTTTCTCCTCCTTTTCACGCGACCTCTCTTTTGCTTTCGCCTCGGTTTTTTGCTTAGTGCTCATATCATTACGAATCTGAGCATGGCTAATCAGCGCAAAAATAAAGGTGCCGCCAATGATGTTACCGGCGAGCGTCGGCAGCGCAAAAGGCCAGAAAAAGTCATGCCAGCTGATCAGACCGTTAAACACCAGGTAAAGAACCTCTACTGAACCCACAACGATGTGCGCCAGATCGCCCAGCGCCACCAGCCAGGTCATCAGGACGATTACCCAGATTTTCGCCGCGCCCGCAGAGGGGAACATCCAGACCATGGTGGCGATGATCCAACCGGAAACGATGGCGTTAGCAAACATCTCAGCGGGCGTGTTTTCCATCACTTTCTGACTGATGGAAACAAAGGCAGTGCGTGTGGCATCATCAAAAATGGGCATGTGGGTAAATGCCAACGCGCCCATGGCGGTGCCGATCAGATTGCCGCCCAGCACAATGCTCCAGAGTCGAAAAAGCAGCCCAAAATTGCTGCGGGTTGGCTTGTGCATAATCGGCAATACGGCGGTCACGGTGTTCTCCGTAAACAGTTGCTGTCGCGCCATAATCACAATAATAAAGCCAAAGGTATAGCCTAAATTCTCCAGCAGTAAAGCGCCGGGAACGCCTTCAAGATTGGCCTGAAAGATGCCTTTTGCCATGAGCGATGCGCCCATCGACAGGCCTGCGGCAATAGCGGAAAACAGCAGCGCCATGCCGTCGCGTTCCAGCTCTTTTTCACCTTCCTGACGAATCTGCTCATGCACCGCTGCGGCGCGGGAGGGAAGCGCCTCTTCATCAACTTCGATAGATTCTCCCTGTTCGCTCTCTTCACTCTCAACTTCTGAGCTGTCGTTTTTTGTCGTCACGTTACGTTTCCTGATGCCTGAGATAATGTTGCCCGTGGCGTGTGACGGGCCAGTTCGCTGATAAAAGTGTAGCTAAATGTTATGAAGTGGATAATAAGACTTTAACATTACAACTTTTTTTTGGTTAACTGCCGCGAAACGTAGAGGGATCACAGCCGGGTTCGCCGCAGGCTGCGACGCGATGATTTACTGTGGTACTATTTCACCCAATGTTAATAAGCCTGATAGTCTGCCATGCTGGAAGCTACTCATCTGACCTGTATTCGCGGCGAACGCACGCTGTTTCGCGACCTGAATTTTACGGTAGCGGCTGGTGATATCGTGCAGATTGCCGGGGCGAACGGCGCAGGCAAAACGTCGTTGCTGCGGATCCTGGCCGGTTTGAGTCGCGCTGAGCAGGGCGAGGTCTGCTGGCAACAGCAACCGATTCATCGTCAGCGCGAAAACTACCACGCCGCCATGCTGTGGATTGGGCACCAGCCGGGCATCAAAGCAAACCTGACCGCCGGTGAAAACCTCCGGTTTTATCATCCTGCTCATCAGGAAGAGGCACTTCTTGACGCGCTGGATGCCGTGAATCTGACCGGCTTTGACGACGTGGCGGTCGGGCAGCTTTCTGCGGGCCAGCAGCGCCGCGTCGCGCTGGCGCGTCTGTGGCTGACGGCAGCACCGCTGTGGATCCTTGATGAACCGCTCACCGCGATTGATATTGACGGCGTCGCCAGCCTGATGGCGCTTTTTACGCGGCATGCGGACAATGGCGGATCGATAATTCTCACCACCCATCAGCCGCTGCCTGCGTCCAGCCGTGACATACGAAAAATCTCGTTGTCCATGACGGAGCCAGCCTGATGCTGTGGCGCGTGTTAAATCGCGAACTGCGCGTGGCTTTTCGCAGCGGCATGGAGGTGATAAACCCGCTGTGGTTTTTTCTCATCGTCATCACCTTGTTTCCGCTGGCAACAGGGCCGGAACCGCGGCTGCTGGCGCGTATCGCGCCGGGGATCGTATGGGTTGCGGCGCTGCTCTCCTCGCTGCTGGCGCTGGAGCGCCTGTTTCGCGATGACTTTCTCGACGGTTCGCTGGAGCAACTCATGCTGTTGCCCGCGCCGCTGCCGCTAACGGTATTAGGGAAAGTGACCGCTCACTGGGTGGTGACCGGCGTGCCGCTGATCCTGCTCTCTCCCCTGGCGGCGCTGCTGCTGTCGCTGGATTTTGCCAGCTGGCGCGCCGTTGCGCTTACGCTGCTGCTGGGCACGCCGACCTTGAGTTTTCTCGGCGCGGTGGGCGTCGCGCTGACCGTCGGGCTGCGGCGCGGCGGCATACTGCTCAGCGTGCTGGTCCTGCCGCTGGCGATGCCGGTGCTGATCTTCGCCAGCGCGGCCATTGATGCTGCCGGACAAGGCCTGCCTGTAGAAGGCTATCTGGCGATTTTAGGCGCGATGCTGGCGGGCAGCGCCACGTTGACGCCTTTTGCTACCACAGCGGCGCTGCGGGTGAGCATGCACTGACGTAATTTTCATAATAAATATCAGAACGTTTTACCTTTATGTGAGCAAAATAATAATGTGGAAATGGATACATCAGCTCGGCAGGCCCGACCGGCTCTATCAGCTCTGCGGTCGCCTTACTCCCTGGTTTGCGGTATCGGGCGTCATTGCACTTTTCACCGGCTGGATCTGGGGCTTTGGCTTCGCACCCGCCGACTATCAGCAGGGCAACAGCTACCGCATTATTTACCTGCACGTGCCTGCGGCTATGTGGTCGATGGGCATCTATGCCTCGATGGCTGTCGCCGCCTTCACCGGCCTGGTGTGGCAGTGGAAAACGGCCGATCTTGCCGCGGCGGCGATGGCGCCGGTGGGTGCCGTATTTACCTTTATCGCGCTGGTTACCGGCTCCGTCTGGGGAAAACCGATGTGGGGCACCTGGTGGATTTGGGATGCGCGCCTCACCTCTGAGCTGGTGCTGCTGTTCCTCTACCTGGGCGTTATCGCGCTTTACAATGCGTTTGACGACCGGCGTATGGCAGGCCGCGCCGCCGGTATTCTGATCCTGGTTGGCGTGGTCAATTTGCCGATTATTCACTTCTCGGTACAGTGGTGGAACACGCTCCATCAGGGCTCGTCCGGGATGCTTCAGCAGGCGATCGATCCCACCATGCGCACGCCGCTGCGCTGGTCGATTGCGGGCTACCTGCTGCTTTTTATCACCCTGACGCTGATGCGCCTGCGTAACCTGCTGCTTACCAGCGAGCGTCATCGTCCGTGGGTCACCGCGCTGGTAGAAAAGGGAGGGCAGAAAGCATGACGCCTGCATTCGCCTCCTGGCAGGAATTTTTCGCCATGGGCGGTTACGCCTTTTACGTCTGGCTGGCCGTGGCCTGCACGCTGGCCGCGCTGGCCGGCCTGATACTGCATACGTTTATACAGCATCGCGCGTTACTGAAGGCAATCCGTCAGCGGCAGTTGCGCGAGCGTCGCCTCCGCGCGGTAAAACAGCAGCAGGTTGCCGGAGGAGTACAGTGAATCCCCGCCGCAGAAATCGGCTACTGACGGTGTTCGCGGTGCTGCTGGGCCTTGGCATTGCCACCTCGCTGGTGATGTACGCGCTGCGTTCAAATATCGATCTCTTTTACACGCCGGGCGAAATCCTTAACGGCAAAGGCGATAAGCACGAAAAACCTGAGCCGGGGCAGCGCCTGCGGGTGGGTGGGATGGTGCTGCCGGGCAGCGTGAAACGCGATCCCGCCACGCTACAGGTTTCGTTCCGCCTTTACGACGGGCAGGGAACCATTGGCGTCAGCTATCAGGGCATCCTGCCGGATCTTTTCCGCGAAGGGCAGGGCGTGGTGGCGCAGGGCGTGCTGGAAGAGGGCAACCGCGTCAATGCGAAAGAGGTGCTGGCAAAGCACGATGAAAAATATACGCCACCGGAAATTAAAGACGCGATGAATAAAAACCATAACGGCCCGGCCGGGATCTACCGCGAAGGCGGACAGGGAGGGGCGTCATGATCCCCGAAATCGGCAGCTTTTTACTCTGCCTGGCGCTGGCGCTTTCCCTGCTGTTGAGCTTTTATCCGCTGTGGGGCGCCGCGCGGCAGGACGTGCGTCTGATGGGGCTGGCGCGGCCGCTCAGTTATGGGCTTTTTGCCTGTGTCGCCGGCGCGTTTGCGCTGCTGGTGCATGCTTTCGTGGTCAATGATTTCAGTGTGGCTTACGTCGCCGCCAACTCAAATACGCTGCTGCCGGTGTATTATCGCGTTGCCGCCACCTGGGGCGCACATGAAGGATCGTTACTGCTTTGGGTGCTGCTACTGAGCGGCTGGACGTTCGCCGTGGCGCTGTTCAGCCGCCGAATGCCCCGGGACGCCATTGCGCGCGTGCTGGCGGTGATGGGCATGATCAACCTTGGCTTTTTGTTGTTCATCACCCTGACGTCGAATCCGTTTAATCGAACGCTGCCGGATTTCCCGATTGACGGCAGCGACCTCAATCCGATGTTGCAGGATATCGGCCTCATCTTCCATCCGCCGCTGCTCTATATGGGCTATGTGGGTTTCTCGGTGGCATTTGCCTTCGCTATCGCCTCGCTGATGGCGGGCAGGCTGGATACCGCCTGGGCGCTCTGGTCGCGGCCGTGGACGATAGCCGCCTGGGTTTTTCTGACGGTGGGCATCGTGCTGGGCTCTGCCTGGGCCTACTACGAACTTGGCTGGGGCGGCTGGTGGTTCTGGGATCCGGTGGAAAACGCCTCCTTTATGCCCTGGCTGGTCGGCACTGCGCTGATCCACTCGCTGGCGGTGACCGAAAAGCGCGGCACCTTCAAAGCATGGACGGCGCTGCTGGCCATCACTGCCTTCTCGCTCAGCCTGCTCGGCACGTTTCTGGTGCGCTCTGGCGTGCTGATCTCCGTTCACTCCTTTGCGTCCTATCCCGCGCGCGGCATGTTCATTCTGGCTTTCCTGATGATCGTTATTGGCAGCTCGCTGCTGCTTTACGCCATAAAAGGCAGCAAGGTACGCAGCCGGGTACAGAACGAGGCCTGGTCGCGTGAATCCTTCCTGCTTGGCAACAACGTGCTGCTGATTGCGGCGATGCTGGTGGTGCTGCTGGGAACGCTGCTGCCGCTGGTGCACAAGCAGCTTGGTCTGGGCAGCATCTCAATTGGCGAACCTTTCTTTAATATGCTTTTTACCTGGCTGATGGCGCCGCTGGCGCTGATGATGGGGATTGGGCCGCTGATCCGCTGGCGACGCGACACGCCGCAAACGCTGTGGAAACGGCTGTCGGTTGCGCTGGTGGTTACGCTGATCCTCTCCATTGCGCTGCCCTGGCTGATGCAGGATCGCGTTGAGGCGATGACGGTGGTGGGGCTGCTGATGGCGATTTGGGTCATTTTACTGACGCTGATGGAGCTGCATGAGCGCGCCACCCATCGCCACGGTTTTTTTCGCGGGCTCAGCCACCTTTCGCGCAGCCACTGGGGCATGGTGCTCGGTCATCTGGGCGTGGCGGTGACGGTCATCGGTATCGCCTTCAGCCAGAACTACAGCGTTGAACGCGACGTGCGTATGCGCGCCGGCGAAGCGGTAGATATCCATAACTATCATTTCATTTTCCGCGACGTTCAACCGTTGCAGGGCCCTAACTACAGCGGCGGCGCGGGCATCATTGAGGTGACCCGCAATGGCAAACATGAGACGACGCTCAGAGCAGAAAAACGCTACTACAGCGTGGCGAATGCTATTATGACCGAAGCCGCCATCAGCGGTGGCCTGACGCGCGATCTTTACGCCGCGCTGGGCGAAAAGCTGGATGACGGCGCCTGGGCCGTGCGCATTTATTACAAACCCTTTGTGCGGTGGATATGGTTCGGTGGCGCGTTTATGGCAGTGGGTGGCCTCTTCTGCCTGCTCGACCCGCGCTACCGTTCCCGCAGAAACACAGAGCAGGTCCGGAGATGACGAAAAAAATCTTCTATATACCGTTAGCGCTTTTTTTGCTGCTGGCCGCTGCGCTGATGTGGCAGCTATCGCGCAATGCCAACGGCGACGATCCTTCCCGGCTCGAATCGGCGCTGATCGGCAAACCGGTGCCGTCGTTTACCCTGGAATCGCTTGATAATCAGGGGAAAACCTACGACAGAACCGTGCTGGTCGGCGGCAGGCCGCTGCTGCTTAACGTCTGGGCTACGTGGTGCCCAACCTGCCGGGTGGAGCACCACTATCTTAATGCCCTGGCGGCGCAGGGCGTGCGGCTGGTGGGACTGAACTATAAAGACGATCGCCATAAAGCTATCGACTGGCTGAACAATTCTGGCAATCCTTACGCCCTGAGCCTGTATGATGGAAGCGGCATGCTGGGGCTGGATCTTGGCGTTTATGGCGCGCCGGAAACGTTTTTGATCGACGCAAAAGGTATCATCCGCTATCGCCACGTGGGCGATATGAATGACGAAGTCTGGACAAAGGAAGTTAAACCCCTGTGGGACAAATATAACAAGGAGGCAGGCGCATGAAACATCTGATTATCATATTGGCGGCGCTGATGTTCAGCGCACTGATAAACGCAGAACCCATTGATACCTGGCATTTTTCCTCGGTGGAACAGGAGCAGCAGTACCGTCATCTGACCGAATCGCTGCGTTGCCCAAAGTGTCAGAACAACAGTATTGCTGACTCAAACGCGATGATTGCCGGCGACATGCGCCTGAAGGTTTATGAGCTGCTTCAGGCCGGACAAACGCCGGAACAGATAAAAGCCTATATGGTGGCGCGCTATGGCAACTTCGTCACTTACGCGCCGCCGCTGATGGCCTCTACGGTTATCCTGTGGGCCGGGCCTGCGCTGTTTGTCTTTATTGGCGCGCTGGTGATTATTTTGCGCAGTAAAAGGCGTCCGCTCGACGTCGCCGATGTGGATGAAGCGCGCCTGAAAATGTTGTTGAAAGATAACGGGAAGCAGCCATGACGGTATTCTGGATGACGGTATGCGTGCTGCTGGCGGCGGCGACTGGCCTGCTGCTGGCAGGTGGAAGAAAGCCGCAGCCGTCGACCAGACGCGACGCGCTCAATACTGAGTTTTATCATCAGCGCCTGCGCGAACTTGAAGAGGATGAGGCGCAGGGCGTGGTGGCCGGTCGTGCGGAAATGGTGCGCGAGCTCCAGCAGACGCTGCTGCTGGATATTCCGCAGAACGCGCCGGTAGATGAACGCCGCGCAGGGCGTCGGATTCTGCTGCCGGGCGTGCTGGTGCTGCTGGTGGTGAGCCTGGGTTTTTATTTCAAAACCGGTGGCTACATGCAGGTGGTGGCGTGGCGACAGATACAGGACGATCTGCCTGCTCTGCGTGCGCAGGTGATGAATCCGCAGGCAAAACCTTTATCGCCGGAGGCGCTGGCGCGGCTCGGACTGGGCATACGCACGTCACTACAACAGAACCCGCACAGCCTCAGCGACTGGCTGATGCTGGGCCGCATTGGCATGGTGCTCAACAATGCCGCCATGGCCACGCAGGCTTTTCACCGCGCCATGCAGCTCGCGCCGGATAACCCGGACGTTCAGCTCAGCTACGCTGAAGTGCTGACGCGTTCGGACGATCCGGGAGACGTGCGCCAGGCGGGCGAACTGCTTGAAGCGATGGAGAAGCACGACGGCAACAATCTTCGCCTGCTCAGCCAGTTGGCATTTAATGCTTTCGCGCAACAGCGTTATGATCGGGCCATTGTAATCTGGCAAAAGATGTTACAGTTGTTACCGGCTGAGGACAGGCGCGCGGAGATGATTCGCCGCAGCATCGGGCAGGCCCGCTCTGAATCGGCCGCCCGCCAGGCGCCAACTGACAATTGACTACAGGGAGACAGCTATGACCTACCGTGTGACGGGCATCGCGCTGGCCAGCGTACTGCTGATAGGGTGCGCCAGTTCGGGGCCAGAAGATGAGCCGCAGGGCCGGTCCGATCCGTTTGAAGGCTTCAACCGCACCATGTTCGATTTTAATTACAACATCCTTGATCCGTACGTGCTGCGTCCGGTTGCGGTGGCGTGGCGCGACTATGTTCCTGTACCGGCGCGATCGGGGCTGAGCAACTTTCTGGGTAACCTGAGCGAACCCTCAACAATGGTGAACTATTTTGTTGAGGGCAAGCCTTACAAGGCGATGATCCACTTCAACCGTTTCTTCCTGAACACGCTGCTGGGCATGGGCGGATTTATCGACGTGGCCGGTATGGCGAACCCAAAACTGGCGAAGGAAGAACCGAGGCGCTTCGGCAGCACGCTCGGCAATTACGGCGTGGGCTATGGCCCGTATGTCGAGCTGCCAGGCTACGGCAGCTTTACGCCGCGTGAAGACGTCGGCGGAGTGGTGGATACGCTTTACGCGCCGCTGAGCTGGTTGAGCTGGCCAATGACGGCCGGAAAATGGGTGCTTGAAGGGGTGGAAACCCGTGCTCAACTGCTGAACTCCGATGCTATCCTGCGGAATTCCAACGATCCTTATGCCTTTGTGCGCGCGGCTTACTTCCAGCGGCATGACTTCCTTGCCAGCGACGGCAAGCTGATCCCGCAGGAGAACCCGAACGCGGCGGCGATTCAGGATGAACTCAACGATATTGACGCGGAATAATGCGCAAAAAAAAGCCTGTCGCGAGACAGGCTTTTTTGGCATTCGGTTATCAGAACTTATAGTTAAAGTTCGCGCCGTAAAGCCAGGCTTTACCGGTTGAATTAAAGGTGTACGGCCCTTCTTCCACCGTCACATGCTGACCGTGCATATAAGAGAGGCCGACATCGACCGACGCATCCTGATTGAAAGCATACGAGGCGCCTGCGCTCAGCCACAGACGATCCTGGTCAGGAATAGAGATTGAACGCTGTTCGGCAGGAACCGGGCTGTCATCAAAGGCGATACCGGTACGGAACGTCCAGTTTTCATCATAGAAATACGATGTTCCCAATGCGATGCGGTAAGCGTCTTTATAGCTCTCATCTTTATAGAACAGCGTCTGACCGTTACTACCGGTCGCTTTCAGTTCCTGGAACTGACTCCAACTGGTATAAGCGAGACTGTAATGTACCGCCCACTGCGGCGCCACTTTATGGTAGCCGGACACTTCCCACATCTCAGGCAGATTCAGGGTCAGCGCGCCGGGAATGGTGTTGCCATCGGTGCCGTATAAGCCGCTTGACTGCAATGCCGGGTTCAGTGCGGAAGGAATGCTGCTTTTGTAGTCGCCGTCAAAATCAATTTTCACTTCTGAGCGATAGGTAAAGCCGAAACGGTTGTTCTCATCCACTTCATAAAGAATACCGGCGTTCCAGCCGTAACCCCATTCGTCACCTTTGAGGTGCACTATCTGCGTATCCGCCGGTAAGCCCAACGCCGTACCCGTTTCACCCGCATAACGTTCGATCTTCGCCCGTGCATAAACGGCGTCAAAACCGACACCGAAGCTGAAGTTATCATTCAGTCGGTACGCGGTGCTCAGATTCAGATTCATGGTCTGAAGATCGGTTTTGCCTGCATAAGGCCCGGCGGTGTAATTGTTATTAAATTCTGTCGCCAGACCATAGTTAGAGGTGGCGGACGCACCCACCCACCATTGATCGTTAATGGGCTGAACGTAGTGCAGGTTGGGCACCCACTGTGTTGGCGCAATATTGTTGGCGTTCAGGCTCTGCCCGGACAGCGAGCTGTTACCGTCGATGTTCACATCAGGATCGATATACACCGCGCCAATGGAGAACATAGGCCTGTCCATCAGCGCCATGGTGGCAGGGTTTCGGCTGGCTGAGGCGGCGGTATCGCCCATTGCGCCTTCGCCTGAGTAGGCGCGACCTAAGCCGATAGAGGAAAATTCATTCAGTTGAAAGCCGGCTGCATAAACATTTGATGAGACAATTGCCACTGCCACTGCAAGCGCTGACTTTGCAAAAACGGATTTATGGTTCATGACCACAACCTCATTATTCGATTTTATAAATTCTGTTACATGGCGTAACAGGGGATGGCGGATTTTACGGGCTGAGATACGGCAGACAAATCAGACCAGTGCAGTATAGGTCTGACCTGTATCCATGTTGCAATATTGTTTTATAAATATTTCTTAAATGATCTAAGAAAAGCGATCTGCTTAACAAAATCGTGCTGTTGAAAAACACCTGAGAGGGTGAGAATTGTCGCAGATCAACTTTCATTCTGATTCTATGCATTTACCGACACTGAATTCATTGGTAACCGGACAACGGCATCATCGCAGAGTAAAATAAGCGCAACTATTCTTTGACCCGTCAGGAGAACGCATGACTCATTCCATTAATAAATGCAGCGCTAATGAAACCGCAGCCTGCTGCTGCGTTGACGTTGGCACCATTATGGATAACACCGACTGCACCGCAAGCTGGAGCCAGCTCTGCGACGATCGCCAGCAGGCAGAAGCGCGGTTGAATCAGCTGACCGACAAAGCGCGTCAGGTTGAGTCTGAACCCTGCATAATCAACAGCCGCTTTAACGAAGAAGCCGACGGTGTGCGTCTGGACATCGATTTCACTTTTTCCTGTCAGGCGGAAACGATGATTTTTCAGCTCGGCCTGCGTTAATCCTTCTCTGCGCGATGGGCAACTGCCCGTCGCGCTTCAAAAGCGTGTTTCTTCTCGCATTTTTCTTCTGTTCCCCGTGCAGAACGCCCGATATTCGTTACTCTTACAGGTCAGACCTGCTGGCAATGACGCCGGTTACTGACTTTACAGGGGATGAGAATGACCAAAGCGTTACCTTTGCTGACGCGTCAGGGCGATCGTATCGCGATAACCCACGGATTACGTACGCCTTTTGCTAAGCAGGCCACGGCGCTGCACGGCATTCCTGCGGTGGAGCTCGGAACGATGGTGGTCAGCGAGCTGCTGGCGCGCAGCGACATACCTGCCGACATCATTGAGCAACTGGTATTTGGCCAGGTGGTTCAGATGCCGGAAGCGCCAAATATCGCGCGCGAAATTGTGCTGGCCAGCGGCCTTGGCGTGCATACCGACGCTTACAGCGTCAGCCGCGCCTGCGCCACCAGTTTTCAGGCGGTGGCGAACGTCACCGAGAGCCTGCTGGCTGGCCACATCCAGGCCGGTATTGCCGGTGGCGCTGACTCCTCTTCCGTGTTGCCCATTGGCGTCAGCAAAAAGCTGGGGCGCGTGCTGGTCGATCTCAGTAAAGCAAAAAGCCTGTCGCAAAAACTCACGCTGATCGGGCAGCTTCGTCCTCGCGATTTACTGCCCGTTCCGCCCGCCGTAGCGGAGTACTCTACCGGTCTGCGTATGGGCGATACCGCTGAACAGATGGCGAAAAGCCATGGGATCACCCGCGAGCAGCAGGATGCGCTGGCGCATCGGTCGCATCAGCGTGCCGCAACAGCGTGGGAGGAGGGCAGGCTGAGCGCGGAGGTGATGACCGCGTACGTTCCGCCGTGGAAAAGCCCTTTCGAACGTGACAACAACGTGCGCGGTCAGTCGCGGCTGGAAGATTACGCAAAATTGCGTCCGGCCTTCGATCGGCGGCACGGCACCGTGACGGCGGCAAACAGTACGCCGCTCACCGACGGCGCCGCTGCGGTGGTGCTGATGACCGAATCACGCGCCAGGTCGTTGGGGATTACGCCGCTTGGCTTCCTGCGCAGCTATGCCTTTACCGCCATTGACGTGCGTCACGATATGCTGCTTGGGCCGGCATGGGCCTCGCCGCTGGCGCTGGATCGCGCCGGCATTACCTTGAGCGATCTGACGCTCATTGATATGCATGAAGCCTTCGCGGCGCAAACGCTGGCTAACCTGAAGATGTTTGCCGACGAGCGTTTCGCGCGCGAGGTGCTCAATCGTCCGCACGCCCTGGGCGAGGTGGACGAGGAAAAATTCAACGTGCTCGGCGGCTCCATTGCATACGGACATCCGTTTGCCGCCACCGGCGCGCGCATGATCACCCAAACGCTCCATGAGTTGCGCCGTCGCGGCGGCGGCCTGGGGCTGGTCACCGCCTGCGCGGCGGGCGGGCTGGGTGCGGCAATGGTTCTGGAGGCCGAATAATGGAAAACCGTTCAGCATTTACTCTCAACATGCGGCCGGATAACGTGGGCGTTATCACCATTGATGTGCCGGATGAAAAGATGAATACGCTTAAGGCGGCGTTCGCGGGACAAATTCGCGATGCGATCGCGCGGGCGCGGCAGAACGCCAGTCTGGCCGGGCTGGTACTGATCTCCGGCAAACCCGATTCGTTTATCGCTGGTGCGGATATCACCATGCTCGACAACTGTACCACTGCGGCGGAAGCGCAGGCGCTGGCGCAGGAAGGACAGCGGGTGATGGCGGAAATCGCCGCCATGCCGTTCACCGTGGTGGCGGCGATCCACGGTGCCTGTCTGGGCGGCGGCCTTGAACTGGCGCTGGCCTGCAATCAGCGCGTCTGCACACTGGATGAGAAAACCCGGCTCGGTCTGCCGGAGGTGCAACTCGGCCTGCTGCCAGGCTCCGGCGGCACCCAGCGTCTGCCCGCCCTGATCGGCGCGTCAAAGGCGCTGGATCTGATCCTGACCGGGAAGACGCTTCGCGCGCGTCAGGCGCTGAAAATGGGGCTGGTGGACGAGGCTGTTCCGCCGGCGATCCTGCTGGAAACGGCGGTCAAAAGGATACTGAGAGGCAGAAAAACTGAAAAAGCGCTGCCGCTCCGCGAGCGCGTCTTACACGCGCCGGGCGGCCGCGATCTGCTGTTCTCGCTGGCGGCCAGACAGACGGCGGCGAAAACAAAGGGCAACTATCCGGCCACCGGGAAAATTCTTTCGGTGATCCGCACCGGCCTGGAGCGCGGCGGCAGCGCCGGTTACGATGCGGAGGCGAAAGCCTTTGGTCAACTGGTGATGACGCCGGAATCCACCGCGCTGCGCAGCCTCTTTTTTGCCACGACGGAACTGAAAAAAGATCCGGGCTCAGACGCTGCGCCGCGTGAGCTGAATACCATTGGCGTGCTGGGCGGAGGGCTGATGGGCGGCGGCATCGCCAGTGTCGCCGCCACGCGCGGCACATTCCCGGTGCGCATCAAAGATATCAGGCCAGAAGGCATTAACCATGCGATGAAGTACAGCTGGGATCTGTTAAGCAAACAGGTCAGGCGTAAACGTCTCACCGCCGCCGGGCGGCAACAGCAAATGGGCCTGATTACCGGCACCACCGATTTCAGCGGTTTTCGCCAGCGCGACCTGGTGATCGAAGCGGTATTCGAAAACCTCGCGCTCAAGCAGCAGATGGTGGCGGACGTGGAGGCCAACGCCGCGCCGCACACGATTTTTGCCTCCAACACCTCGTCGCTCCCCATTGCAGATATCGCCGCGCGGGCGCAGCGGCCTGGGCAGGTGATTGGCCTGCACTTCTTCAGTCCGGTTGATAAGATGCCGCTGGTGGAGGTGATCCCCCACGCAGGTACCGCCGCCGCAACCGTTGCCACCACCGTTGCCCTGGCGAAAAAGCTGGGTAAAACGCCGATTGTGGTGGCCGATCGCGCGGGATTTTACGTCAACCGCATTCTCGCACCTTATATTAACGAGGCGCTGCGCTGCCTGCTGGCAGGCGAAACCATCGAAAGCATCGACCGGGCGCTGGTGCAGTTTGGTTTTCCGGTAGGGCCGTTACAACTGCTGGATGAGGTCGGTATTGATATCGGCACGCACATTCTGCCGGTGCTGGAGAAAGCGTGGGGCGAGCGGTTCAGAGCGCCTGACGCGGTTGAGGCGGTGCTGAACGATAATCGTAAAGGGCGAAAAAATGGCCGGGGTTTTTATCTTTACGGTACGCGCCGTTGGGGCAGAAAAAAGCAGGCCGACAGCACAATCTACACCTTGCTGAACGTAACGCCGCGAACGCACCTCAGCGGTGAGCTGATTGCTCAGCGTTGCGTCATGATGATGCTGAATGAGGCGGCCCGAACGCTGGATGAGGAGGTGATCCGCAGCGCGCGCGATGGTGATATCGGCGCGGTGTTTGGCATCGGTTTTCCGCCTTTCCTCGGCGGGCCGTTCCGATATATGGATCGCCTGGGCGCAGACGCGATCGTGAATACGCTGGAACAGTTGACCCACACCTGCGGCGAGCGCTTTGCGCCATGCGAGCGGCTGCGTCAAATGGCGCACGGTGGCGAAACCTTTTATCAACGGTGGGTAAACCTGAACAGCCACACGGATTCAACGGGTTAGATTTTTAAAAATGCAAAAGGGCGCAAATGCGGCTGCTCAATGATTAAACAACAGGTTGACTTAACTTCAACCATTAGGGTAAAACACAGCGTTCATTCGCAGAATGAAGAGCCGGGAAACGCGTTTTCCTGGCGTTTTTGTTTAACAATAGCGGTGCATTATGCAAGTTTTCATTATGCGTCACGGCGATGCGGCACTGGATGCGGCTAGTGATTCGGCAAGACCTCTTACTCATTGCGGCAGCGATGAGTCGCGCCAGATGGCGAAGTGGATGAACGATCAGGCGGTGGATATTGACCGCGTGCTGGTCAGCCCCTATCTCCGGGCACAGCAGACGCTGGCAACGGTACGTGAAGCGCTGACGCTGCCGGACGGGCAGGAAGTGCTGCCAGAGCTGACGCCAGGCGGCGATCCCGCGCTGACCGCCTGCTACATTCAGGCGCTGGCGAAAGAGGGCGTGAAGTCCGCGTTGGTCATTTCTCATCTGCCGCTGGTGGGCTATCTGGTTTCTGAACTCTGCCCGCAGGAAGCGCCGCCGATGTTTGCGACTTCCGCTATTGCCTGCATTGATTATGATGCCGACAGCGCCTGCGGCAGGCTGCTCTGGCACGTCAGCCCGGCAAAACTGGCCAAGGCGATGTAACGCCTTTAAGGATGCCGCCTGCTCAGGGCAGTTCGGGCGGCAACCACTCTTCAACTTCAATCAGCACCAGCAGCGCGGCGTCACCGCCAAACAGTTTTGGCGCCTGATGAAAGGCCATCACCAGCGGATGCTGGGCCAGCCAGAGCGGCGTTTGCTGCTTCAGGACATGTTTGCCGTGCCCGTGCATCACGCTGGCGCAAAAGATGTGTTCGCGACGGCAGGCAGCGATCAGCGCGCCTAACTCCTCTTTCGCCTGCTTCTGCGTCAGCCCGTGCAGATCCAGAAAAATCTCTGGCGTATAGTCGCCGCGCCGCAATTTTTTCAGCTCATAGTGGCTGACGTCGCTGCGCACGTAGCGTACCGCGCCCTCTTCCGGCAGCAGCGGCTGAAACTCATCAGAAAAGTAGTGGCTGGCGTCGCGCTGCTCTGAAAGCAGGCGTTTTTGCGGCACTTCACCGATCTTTTTACGCTGCGGCTTGTGGATGATGGTGTCCTGGCTCAGCCTGCGCGTGCCGGTCATCAGGCTGCGAAACAGCGCCTGCTCTTCCGCGCTCAGCTTCTGTTTTTTGGTCATCGGATTTCCGGTTTTTATCAGGTGGACGGGCTTCGCTTCCTTCCCGTCCGTTCTGCCCTCAGTCTACCCTGGCTTTATCTATCAAAAAACAAATGTCGGCTTTTTCACGCTGTTGCGCTGGATTTACCTGCACTTCATGGCAAACTAGCCACCAGGTATACGTCAGGCCTCTGGAGGGCACTTTGGACAAAATTTTCGTCGATGAGGCAGTCAGCGAACTGCACACTATCCAGGATATGCTGCGCTGGTCGGTCAGCCGCTTTTCCGCTGCCGAACTCTGGTACGGTCATGGCACCGATAATCCCTGGGACGAAGCCGTCCAGTTGGTTCTGCCCACGCTCTATTTGCCGCTCGATATCCCGGAAGATATGCGCACCGCGCGCCTCACCGCCAGTGAACGTCATCGCATCGTTGAGCGAGTGATCCGCCGCATTAACGAGCGCATTCCTGTTGCCTATCTGACCAATCGCGCCTGGTTCTGCGGCCATGAGTTTTACGTTGATGAGCGCGTGCTGGTGCCGCGTTCACCGATTGGCGAACTGATCAACGAACGCTTTGCCGCCGTGCTTCCGCACGAACCCAAACACATTCTGGATATGTGCACCGGCAGCGGTTGTATCGCCATCGCCTGCGCTTATGCCTTCCCGAATGCGGAAGTGGACGCGGTGGATATCTCCACCGATGCGCTGGCGGTTGCCGAGCAGAACATTGAGGCGCAAGGCATGCAGCACAACGTCACGCCCATCCGCGCCGACCTGTTCCGTGAACTGCCCAACACGCCATACGATCTGATTGTCACCAATCCGCCCTATGTGGACGAGGACGACATGAGCGATCTGCCGGGCGAGTACCGCCACGAGCCGCAACTGGGCCTGGCCGCAGGCAGCGACGGGCTGAAGCTGGCGCGACGTATTTTAGCCAACGCGCCGGATTATCTGAGCGAAGAGGGCGTTTTGATTTGTGAAGTGGGCAACAGCATGGTGCACATGATTGAGCAGTACCCGGATGTGCCCTTCACCTGGCTGGAGTTCGCCAACGGCGGCGACGGCGTATTTATGCTGACGCGCGAGCAGATCATCGCTGCGCAGCATCATTTCAGCTTTTATAAAGATTAAGTCAGCCAATATTCAGGAGCCAGCATGGCGGGTAATACTATCGGACAGGTTTTTCGCGTCACCACCTTCGGAGAATCCCACGGCCCGGCGCTGGGCGGCATCGTTGACGGTGTCCCGCCGGGCATTCCTCTGACGGAGGCGGATTTACAGCACGATCTCGACCGACGTCGTCCCGGTACGTCACGCTACACCACCCAGCGTCGCGAACCCGATCGGGTGAAGATCCTTTCCGGCGTCTTTGAAGGCGTCACTACCGGCACCAGCATTGGTTTGCTGATCGAAAACACCGACCAGCGCTCGCAGGACTACGGCGCGATTAAAGACGTGTTCCGCCCGAATCACGCCGACTACACCTACGAGCAGAAATACGGCCTGCGCGACTATCGCGGCGGCGGACGCTCTTCGGCGCGCGAAACCGCGATGCGCGTCGCCGCGGGTGCCATTGCCAAAAAATATCTTGAGATGAAGCATGGCGTTCGCGTGCGCGGTTATCTGGCGCAGATTGGCGACGTTGCCTGCGAGCTGCGCGACTGGGATCAGGTAGAGCAGAACCCTTTCTTCTGTCCCGACCCGGACAAAATCGAGGCGCTGGATGCGCTGATGCGCGAGCTGAAAAAAGAGGGCGACTCCATCGGCGCGAAGGTGGCGGTGATGGCAGAAAACGTGCCGCCTGGCCTTGGCGAACCGGTCTTCGATCGTCTGGACGCGGATCTGGCTCACGCGCTGATGAGCATCAACTCGGTGAAGGGCGTGGAAATTGGCGACGGCTTCGCGGTGGTGAACAAGCGCGGCAGCGAACATCGCGACGAGCTGCGCGCCAACGGCTTCCAGAGCAACCACTCTGGCGGTATTCTTGGCGGCATCAGCAGCGGCCAGCCGATTCTGGCGACCATCGCCATGAAGCCCACTTCCAGCATTACCGTGCCGGGTCGAACCATCAACCGCGCGGGCGAAGAGGTGGAAATGATAACCAAAGGGCGTCACGATCCCTGCGTCGGCATTCGTGCCGTGCCCATTGCCGAAGCGATGATGGCTATCGTGCTGATGGATCACCTGCTGCGCCAGCGCGCGCAGAACGCCGATGTCCAGACCACACTTCCACGCTGGTAGCCGCATGAAAAAAGTTCTGACCGCCGCCTGTATCCTGCTGCTCAGCGCTGGCGCGCTGGCGGCCACGCCCTGGCAATCCATTCGCCAGCCGATCCCCGGCGATGCGCAGTCGATTGGCGCTTTTGCCAACGGCTGCATTATTGGCGCTGAACCGCTGCCGCTGAATGCGCAGGGGTATCAGGTGATGCGTCAGGATCAGCGACGCTACTTTGGCCATCCGGATCTGATCCTCTTTATTCAGCGCCTCAGCACCCAGATTCACACGCTGCAACTTGGCGAAGTAATGATCGGCGATATGGGCATGGCGGCAGGCGGACGCTTCAGCAGCGGTCACGCCAGTCACCAGTCCGGGCTGGATGTGGACATCTGGCTCCAGCTGCCGAAAACCCGCTGGAGCGAACAGATGCTGTTGAAACCGCAGCCGCTCGATCTGGTGGCGGCAGATGGCAAAAACGTGGTGGCGCGTCACTGGCAGCCGGAGATCGACAGCCTGATTAAGCTGGCGGCGAAAGACAGCGATGTGACACGCATTTTCGTCAATCCGGCAATTAAAAAGCAGCTTTGCGCCGACGCCGGACAGGATCGCGACTGGCTGCGTAAAGTGCGTCCGTGGTTCGGCCATCGCGCCCATATGCACGTGCGTCTGCGCTGTCCGGCAGGCAGCACGGCGTGTCAGGATCAGCCGTTACCTCCGCCGGGCGACGGCTGTGGCGCAGAGTTGCAAAGCTGGTTTGCCCCGCCGAAGCCCGGCACAGCCCCGGTTAAGCGTGAGCCGCCGCCGCTGCCGGCGATGTGCCAGGCGCTGTTGGATAAACATCTTCTGTAAGGGGCTGAAATGGATTGGTTTGTGGTCAGCCCGTTGTTGGTGGGCATGCTGTTTTTCGTCGCCGTGCTGGCCGCGTTTATTGACTCTATCGCGGGTGGCGGCGGTCTGCTGACCGTTCCCGCGCTGCTGGCGGTGGGGCTCTCTCCGGCGCAGGCGCTGGCAACCAATAAGCTGCAATCGGTGGGCGGATCTTTTTCCGCCAGTCTCTACTTTATCCGGCGCAGGGCGGTGGATCTGCGCGAGCAGAAGCTGAACATTGCCATGACGTTTATCGGTTCAGTGAGCGGCGCAGTTTTGATTCAGCATATCAATGCCGAACTGCTGCGCCAGGTGCTGCCGCTGCTGTTGATCGCCATCGGTCTCTACTTTCTGCTGATGCCGAAAGTGGGCGAAGAGGACAGGCATCGTCGCCTGCATGGCCTGCCGTTTGCGCTGGTGGCGGGCGGGTGCGTAGGCTTTTACGACGGCTTTTTTGGGCCGGGCGCCGGATCGTTTTACGCGCTGGCTTTCGTCACGCTGTGCGGTTACAACCTGGCGAAATCCACCGCGCACGCTAAGGTGCTTAACTTCACCTCTAACCTCGGCGGCCTGCTGTTTTTTATGTTTGGCGGCAAAGTGGTGTGGGGCACCGGACTGGTGATGCTGATTGGTGCCATTTGCGGCGCGCGGCTTGGCGCGCGCATGGTGCTCAGCCGTGGGCAGACGCTGATCCGCCCGATGGTGGTCGTGGTTTCAGCGGTAATGAGCGCAAAACTGCTTTACGACAGTCACGGCGTGGCGATTGCGGCCTGGTTCCATCGACTGTTGGCCTGATTTATCCAGAAGAAGAAATATGACTCAGACACATAACTACCCGCAGCTCATTGAAATCTTTGATCGCTGCTTTTACCACGATTTTCAGACCCGCCTGATTAAAGGCGACGACGAACCGATTTATCTTCCTGCGGACGAGAGCGTTGCTTACCATCGGGTGGTATTTGCGCATGGCTACTACGCCAGCGCGCTGCACGAAATCTCCCACTGGTGTATTGCCGGCGCGGAGCGGCGAAAACAGGTGGATTTTGGCTACTGGTACTGTCCTGACGGGCGCGATGCGCAGACGCAGAGCCAGTTTGAATCGGTGGAGATCAAGCCGCAGGCGCTGGAGTGGATGTTTTGTGTCGCGGCAGGCTTTCCCTTTAACGTAAGTTGTGACAATCTCAGTGGAGATTGTGAGCCGGATCGCATAGCGTTTCAACGCAGGGTCCATGCTCAGGTGATGACATACCTGGAACTGGGCCTACCGGCCCGGCCAGCGCGCTTTATTGCAGAACTTCGCACTTATTACTCAATGCCCCCGCTGACGGCATCACAGTTTCCCTGGCCGGAAGATTTGTGATCGGCGGGTGAACGAATGGAAGAGGAATTATATGATCGATGAATTTGAAGCGCGGATCCTGGCCCTGATTGACGATATGGTTGAGCACGCCAGCGACGACGAGCTGTTTGCCAGCGGCTATCTGCGCGGTCATCTGACCCTGGCGGTAGCGGAAATTGAACAGAGCGGCGAACACACGCCGGAAGCGTTGCAGATCCAGGTGCAGAACAGCCTGCAAAACGCCATCCAGGCCGGTGAACTGTCACCGCGCGATCAGGCGCTGGTGATCGGCATGTGGGATAACCTGTTTCTCAAAGCGCGCCAGCCGTCCTGATCGGCGGCCAGGCGCTGTTTCCATGACCGGTTTCTCAGATTAGTCGCGTCCGCATTGAGAAGCGATTCCCAACGATTATAAAGACACAACTTATTGAGTCTGCGTAGTCAGGATGGAAAGTTCAGGGATGAATAACAGAACACACAACGGCGCGACGCCTGCTCCCATTCACATCTCATATACGCCTTATCATATTGGTCGCTTCGCTGTCCTCAATGGCTTTCTTATGCAAAACGGTAAATGCGAGCCGACGCGATGAAAAAGATAATCGGTCTTACTCGCATATTCATCATTACTCTCATTATTTCCGGCGTGGTCTGGTTCTGGCCCGTTATCGAAATTGGCTTTGACGGCAGTGCTCACTACACCGAGCAGGATTCGCGGCGGTATGAATTGCTTACCCACGATCTGCTGAAAGATATGCCTCGAATATCTGCGCGCTATGATTTTGATTTTGCAAATATCGCCGGACCTGCGACGTTTGTCTGGACAGTAACGTTTTATGGTACTGATGACATCCATGATATTGAAACTTACCTGATTGCTAAAGGATACAAGCGACAGGCGACATGTGATGTGGAAGCAGATTGCTGGCTCACATCAGCCTCGAAAGATATTGTAACTACAGGGAGATTCACGATGGATAAAACAGTAATGGTGCAAATTCAGGAGAGAACCCGCCAGTGAATATCGCTGTTTATTAAATGGAGATTCAAGGATGAGCAAGCGAAGCGAGATAATTGATGGTAGTAAAAGTGCTTATTCAAAATATGGACTCGTGTATACAGAAGTTCTGGGTTGGATAGACCTGGGACATGCGCAAGGAATGAACAGTCCATATAATCTCGTTCGTACCGGAAAATTCATCACCTGGCGCATTCGGCATGGTCGCCCATGGCATGAGCGCCAAAGTATTGCGCTGGCAATGATGATGACGTTGGCGCGTAAATTCGAAGCCTTGCAGGCAACACCTCCGATCAGTTTCTTAACGGACAGCGGTTTTAGCGGAGAGGATTTGGTCTCGGATCTTTTAGGTTTTTTATCGCGTGACGTCTGTCCAGAACCCCTTTCCGAGGCTGCGTCCTGTCAGTAAGGCAGAAGCGCTTAAACGCTGGGACTATTACGGCCCGATTGGCCGATTTAAAAACGACACCTTCCGGCCCATACTTTTCCCCGATCCTGAACGATTTCCGCAAGCCATACCGCGTAAGGGTATGCCTACCGCCGTTTATGCGAACCATCGAACCCTACCGTGATTTCCGCTCAGGCAACGTTGCCATTGCAACAGGTGACGGTTCTTTTATTCAGAGTGGAAAGTGAGACTTCTAAAATGAAAAACTTCCTGATCCAATCACGCCCCGGATGCATGGTGATCAGCGTGTCGCGGTCAGGCAGCATTGGCTCGCCGTAGTGAGCACGCCAGCGACGACGGGCGCGGTCATCTGACCCTGGTGGAAATTGAACAGCGCGGCGAACACACGCCGGAAAAATATTATAAAACGCTTTAACCTGTCTCCGGGTAAAAAGAGAGAGTCACGGATGAGTTTTACTGATGGTCGTTTAATCTTTTATTTCTGCATCATCATGCTATGTCATCCTGCCAATATCGGTGAGTGTTTAATATCACGCCGTCATTTCTTTTTTTACTTTATGGAAAATTTGTTTCCACTCCCATTCCGACATGGGTGCCGGTAGTCCCCGCCGTTAAGGATACCGTTACCGGTTACTGGGGATATACGCCGCCAGCGATTGCTGGTGCGCCATCACAGATCATCCTTGTTAGTCCTGCTGATGCGCCTGGCGTTGAAGGCCCACCCATTCTGACCGGCCCGCTGCCTTTACCCGAGCAAATAGTACATACCGGCGGCGAGGTAACGGTGCCCCAGGAGGCCACCGTCACCATTACGCCGGTGGCAGATGACATAGAGTTTAACGATCTGATTCTGGTCTTTCCTGATGGTTCGGGATTAGATCCGATTTATATTGTTTTTCGTAGCCCGCGTAATATGCCCGGAACGGTTACGGGTAAAGGCCAGCCGCCAGGAGAGAAATGGTTAAGCAGTGCGGGCCAGGGTGAAGGGGCGCCGATTCCCAGCCAGATAGCGGATAAATTGCGTGGTAAAACATACAGTAGTTTTGGTGCTTTTCGGCGAGCTTTTTGGAAGGCGGTATCTGAAAATTCTGAATTGAAAGCACAGTTTAAAAATCAAAATCTCGCTAATATTGAAAATGGTAAATCCCCTTTTGTATCTGAAAAGGAACGTATAGGTGGTCGACAAAAACATGAACTTCCTCATGTTAATCCGATTAATTCTAAAGGTTCAGTTTATGATGTTGATAATATAAATATAATGACGCCAAAGCTACATATTAAAACACATAGAGGAGGTAATTAATAAAATGTTTAAGGAAAATTTGAATGCTTACACTGAAATAGAGTTTTTAAGTTTTGTAAAAAAGATCTGCGATTTCTCAAAACGGACTGAAGAAGAGGATATAGCTTTGGTCGACGAATTTAGAAGATTAACTGAGCATCCTGATGGCTCAGATTTAATCTTTTATCCTCGTGCTGACCGTGAAGACAGTCCTGAAGGCATTGTTCAGGAAGTAAAAGAGTGGCGCGCCGCAAACGGCAAACCAGGTTTTAAACCGGAATAATAATTAAGGCTCCTCAGGCAGGAGCCTTTTACTTCCATTCGCTAATCCAGTCTTCAGGCGTATTCACGGCCGCACGCCAGAAAATGGTTACCTGTCAGCAGCACGGCCACTTACAGGCTCTCAAGTCCTGACCGCTTTCCCCTTCAACAGCTTCCTGATCCAGTAACGCCCCGGATGCATGGCGGCCAGCGTATCGCGATCGAGCGGTATCGGCTCGCCGCACAGTTCGGCAGCCAGCACCTCGGCAGCCAGCGGGCCGCTGCATAAACCGCGCGAACCCAGCGCACCCAGCACAAATACGCCGGAATGCACCGGGGTTGCGCCTGCCTGCGACCGCTCGTCTGCCAGCCTGACGTACTGCTCAAGCAGGCGGTCGTAGTCAGGCAGCGGGCCGACCATCGGCAGATGATCGCGCGTGGCGCAGCGCACGCCAACGCGGGCCTGCCGCGCACTGACATCCACTTCCTCCGGCCAGGACGTATCCGGCAGACAGCGGATCAGACGCGCGCGGTTCTCCTGCTGATCGTCTTCGCGATAGGCCGTCGTGCTGTCGCCGCGATGATAGCTGGCACCGATGCAGTGCTGCCCGTTATTCGGGTTTACCGGCGTCAGATAGCCGTCGTAGCAGAGCACCTGCTTCAGTTTACTCAGGCCAGGCGTGGTCGGCAGATGGCTGACCTGCCCGCTCACCGCGTAGGCGGGCAGCTTTTCGCTTTGCGCAAAAGCGGTTAACTGATGGCCGGTCGCCAGCACCAGCGTGGTGGCGTCAACGTCGGGCTTGCCGGTAAAGTTCAGCCTCCAGCGGTCGTCGTGGCGGGTCAGCCCGTCCAGATG
>NZ_JNVB01000040.1 GCF_000770305.1 Erwinia oleae | reverse complement strand
TTTATCAGGCGGCAGGGCGGCTATTTGGTGGGTGTATTTGTCTAAAAGAAGGGTGGTAATACGGTCGTGCTCTGATTTGGGTTTCCCTGATGTGGCTTTAAGTGTTTCGGCGCGGCACTTTCTGGCCGTTGACCGTAGCGCGTTCTCAGCTTCCGGCGTCATCGGTCACTCTTACGCCGGGTATTTTACCGGCAGCGATGGCATCATAAATAATTTGAGGGTCGTCATAATCGCCGATATTTAACTGCTTCATTGCCTTAATTGCGACTTCTTCTTTCCTGTCCTGAGCAGTAATTAGGCTAAAATCTCCGGCCTCCCCCGACGATGCAAGGTAACCAATATCCACCGTCGCCCCTTTCTTTCCGGAATAAACGACAATTCCTTTTTTATATTCAGAGCGCTCATCAACCCAAAATTTGATTTCTGCGCCAACTGGCGGAAAGCCTTCACCGTTCCATTCAATATTCATGATAATTTCCTCTGCTGTTCAGCGCGCACCATGCGCTCATGGTCTTCCCTGCAATCAGCACTGCAAAAGTGGCCGCTTTCGATCGCCTCCTCGCAGTAATGGCACTCGCCTGTAAATGCCATCTGCGGCCTCGCACGGTTCGCCAGCGCTACGGCAATCATCTGCTCCGAGCGCGCTGCGGCCTCGTCGATAGGATCTGCATACATAGGGATTTCTCCAGATAGGGGCAATAAAAAACCCCGCCGGGGCGAGGTTTACTTAATTTCGTTTTAAGGTCTCGTTTTGAATCGGTAGCATTCATCATCTTTGCCGACATAATAGAAATCAGCTTGACCCCATCCATCTACTATAAAAGTCACAACCTGCTTAAAGCCCGTTTCTGGAAAAAGCTGATCGCTAACTTTTCCTTTGAAAACTTTCAGGTCATGGGTATTCACAGGGCCATTTTTTAGCATTTCGGTTTGAGATGCCAGCTCGCCATCCATAGGGTGTTCGGGGGACTCAATCGTGCAGAGCCTAACGTTCATTTTTTCTCCTTTACTTGCCCGGGCCATTCCCAGTAAATCTTCCATCGACTCATCCCTGAAAAACTTTACCGCTATCGCCGAGCTTCGCCACACTCAAGCGCAACATTGGGACGCCGATCAAGAATCCGCGCTTTCATCTGCTCGCATGCTGCTCTGGTGGGGTAAATGGTTTCACTGGCTGGCGCATATTGGGGAAGGGATATGAGAAGGAGGACATAGCCGATTAGCATTAGTCACCCTCTACGCTGCCGCCCGCTTCGCGAATGGCTTCCTGATATTTGTAGTGCGCCTCGGTGCGGTCACAATCAGCCGGTAAATCAGGAATCTTAATCGCCTTGACCACCGGCGCACTGGCGTAGTGGCTCAGCACCTTTTCAATCCTGTCAGCCCATCCCGGAATGATGTGCTTTCCGCCATACTCATCAGCTTTAGGATTATAGGTACGTAGCTCCACCAGAATTCGCTTTAGCTCATCCGGCAACGCTGACGGCTGGGCGGCGGCGTAGACGTTGTGCTGCCCAACCGGCAACGGACGGCTCAACAAGAAATCGCATGAGCGGGTGCCGGGCCAAACTTCAACAACGCCCAACCACTGCTGATCCCCGGCATTACGAAGCGCGGCAGCGCGGTTCGCATGTCTCAGGCGATGGTCAGCGCCAACGAAATCCGGCGTGCAGATACGCCGCTGGGCCGGGCGAAAAAAATGGCGGCTCTGCTGGAGCGCGGCCACGACGAGAAAGACCTGTCATTGTTGTTTGGCCTGGGCGTCCAGACTGTGCGTGCAACACTGGCGCTGCTCGACTGCACTCAGGCGGTTCAGGATGCTATTGAAGCCGGTCAGGTGAACGTGACGCAGGCTCGTCAGCTTTCAACACTCTCCCCTGATGAACAGCGCGAAAAGGTCAAAGAACTTAACCAGGCAGGTGAAGCCGTCACCGGCCATGCCCGCGCCCGCCGTCAGCGCGAAGTGATGGGCAATGCCAGGTCACGCATCAAATCCCGCAAAGAAATCATTGCTGCACTCGACACGCAGGATTTCACGCTTTCCGGTGAGCTGACGTCAGCAACGCAGACGGATAACGGTGCCGTAACCAATCCGGTTTATTATTACAACTTCCTGCTGAGCAACATTAACGGATCTGGCGCGTCGTACATCACCACGGCCACCATCAACAACACGAAATTTGTGCTGAACGATAATGAAGCACTGGTCGTCGGCCCGTTCTTCTCGCCAGTACCATCGAGCCAGTTGTGGATTCACACGCAATCCGGCCTGGGCGGAAAAAGTGAATCAAACTGGAAAGTGACCATCTGGAAGGTGGACGACAACAACGTTCAGGTTCCGGGAACCAGCCAAAACTTTACTTACCGGCAGACAACGCCGCATGACTCTACAAGCGACACGTTTTACCGCACGGATAAGCTGACGCCAACTGGCGGCTACGGGCGCTACGCAGTGAGCTTTCAGCGCACAGATAACAGTGGTGACAACAGCCAGCTTAAAGTTGAGGCCATTCACGGAGTTAATATCAGGTCGAACGTGACCTATCCCGATGACACTCTGGTAAGGGTCACCGTCCGCCAGACGGAGAACGCTACCAGCGCGCGTGACCGTAAATATAACGCTCTTATCAACCGCCACGTCATCAGCTACAACATGACCACGCAGAAGGTGGATTATGCATTGCGCGCCTCACGAAAGTTTGCAGACATCGCGCTGCATAACTGGCTGGTTATCGGCGGCCAGGCGGAAAGCTCGATCGACATTTATAGCCTGTATCAGATTCAGGCAGAACTCGATGCTGTAGACAGTCGCCTTTCGTATTTCGATTACACGTTTGATGATGAAGATGTGTCGCTCGGCCAGCGCATGGAAACAATCTGTGATGCAGCAGGCGTCAGCGTGTACTTTGATGACAGCGTGCTCGCCTTCACGCTCGACAAGAAACGCACGCGGCCGGCAACCGTCTTCAACCGCTCCAACACTGTAGAGAGTGGTTACTCGCTGAGTTACGACATGACGCTCCCTGGAGGCTATGACGGCGTTGAGGTGCAGTATCGAAACCCGACAACTAACAAGCAGGCGTTTGTTCGGTACCGGGTACGAAACGGGAAGATTGAGAAGGGGCAACCAAATAAGGCAAAAAAATTTGAAATGCTTTATATCCGCGACGAATACCAGGCGGATTATCGCGCGCAGAAAGAAGCCCGTCGACTGATTTACTCGCGCATGAGCATGGCAATTACGGCGCTGGCGGATGGCGAATGGGTGAATGTGGGCGACATGGTGCAGATACCTGACACCTACGACACAAATCAGCAGGCTGGCTACATCGTCTCCCGCCAGAATAACGACTTTGAAACCAGTGAGCGCATCAACTTCAGCGGCTCAATGTTCGTGATGGTCACTGACAGCCTGGGCAACACTACGGCGCGTTATCCGGCTACTAAGCGCAGTGATACCGACTTCGGATTCACCGCAGCAATACCTGCCATTGAGCTGAATATCTTTGATGGCTATGAGGTGCAGTCCCCATCGAGGTATGTGATCGCAACAACAGAGGAGCTGGACGCAACGCGCTGGATTATCAGCGAGAAGCAACCTGGTAGTGATGGAACAACAGCTTTAACCCTCGCTGAATACAGTGATCTGATTTACCCCTGACAGCAACCAATCCAACACCAAGCCAGCCCTAGCGCTGGCTTTTTTAATGGAATAACTATGGCTACGCAACCTACCAACAATGCAGTCCCATCTGAATCACCACGCGACCTGAAGTTCAACGCCGGTAAAATTGATGAGTACGTAACATCTTTAACTACGCAATATATCGACCGATTCGGCCGTGCGCATTACACCATTGAGGGGTTGCGCAAATGGGCTCAGGAGGCGATCTCATCTTTTGGCTATATCACAATGGACTCCTTCCAGGACGGCGCTAAGTTAACCTTACCCAATCAGGTGTTACGGGATGAGGCTACTGGCGAGTATTACCGCTGGGATGGCGACTTTCCTAAAGAAGTGCCCGCAGGTTCCACCCCTGACAGTTCTGGTGGAGTTGATTTTGGCGCATGGGTGAGTGTAGGTGATGCGGCATTGCGTGCATTACTGGCATCAAAAGAGGGTTACTCACTTATTGGCGAGCTCCAGTCTGTAGCTGATTTTTATGGCATGACCGGAGCAAATGGAAAAAAAGTACATCTTAAGGGATGGTATTCATCTACTACCTATGGTGAAGGTACTTTTTATTTCGATCCCACTGTTCCAAAACCAAACCACGATGGTGGGATTTGTATTAGCCCCACGGTTCCCTATTCAACTCCAGATGAATTTATAAGTGGTATAGGTGAAACTGATGCATCCGGGAACGGAGTATGGATCAGGGCTGGAGTTATCTCCGAATTAAGGGGGGAGTGGTACGGAATGCTAAATGGCGTTGACGTTACTGTAATGTCTAATAAAATGGCACAAACAGCCGGAAAGTTTGCATTAGGTTTAGTTTGGCCGACTGGTAATATGAAGCTGACAGGCCCTGTAACTATATCCTGTGATAACAGCGCTACCGGATTAGTGACATATATACGCGGTGCGGGTAAAAGAGGAACTGTTTTCACCGTGGATGTAAATTATGTTAAAACTTTTGCCATAACTGTAATTGGGTCAATTGGTAGTTCAAATGCTGTTCATGACATGGTGACAATAAAAGGAATTAAATTTAAAGGTACGGGTAGTAAAGCGGCAGGAACAGCTTATACAGGAACAGCATTATATCTGCAAAATATTCTCGGTTATCACTTAGAAGATGTTAATACTGAAAACTTAAACCGTGGTCTGGTTGTTCAAAACAGCCTGTATGGCTGTGCTGTTTCTTGCAGATTCCAAAGTGGAGGCGAATGTGTACTTTTAAGACGTAATAGTCTTACTACAGGTGTTAACGCAATGCATTTCATTCGTTGTGATTTCAACGATAATGCCCTTTATTGCGTAAATGCCTCAGAATCTCATTCTGTCATGTTTACACAATGTACCTTTGAAGGAAACGGAGGTAAGACAGATGCATCTGGTGCGGTGATTGCGGGTGTTTGTTGCGTACAAATGGCTGCTGTTGGCGGGGCGGGCGGTGTAGGTGCAGTTTTTGACTCCTGCTATTTTGAATCAAACGCGATAATGGATATTAAACATGTCGTATCAAGCAACACTAACCAGACGCTTACTATCCGCAATTGTATTTTCAATAAAACACGTAATGATATGACCGCAGGGCGTGTACAGATGATAAGAAGTTCTGGCGGAAACGGAAAATCCACTTTGGAAATGACTGGCAACCGATTCCTTTCTGGCACCAACAACGCAGATGCAACTTACCCTGATGTTGAAATAACCGGATTCCAGTCATTGGGATATGGTAAAGCTGAATTTTTGGATCTAAATAATGTATTTACAGCAAATAATCAGGTGGTAAAAGATGCTTATGTCACGTGGAAGAAAGCTAACGATGATGGTTTTGTATGTCGCGGGCTTTCATCAGGAGGATTCACGGCGGCATTATCAAGAAACATCCTTTCTTCCACTCGTAGCGGTACAGGCACGTATCGGATCATAACAAACCAACTCACCTCATTGTTTGATTATCAGGTGACGCTTGATAACCTTGGATTTGCAATTATTGATACGTCAGAAAATAATGAAGCTTTTACTATTAAAACATACAATGGTAGTGGTGCCCTGGCTGATGTTGGCTTTCGGGTAAGGGGTAAGCTCATTTAGGGGGCCGAGCTCCCTTCATTATTTCTCGCAAATATCTTTAAAATGGAACAGGAGCGTTCCATTCTTTCTTACAAGCGTATAACTTCCGTTAAACTTCGTGAGCAATAGCCTATTGCATATGTTTCAAAGTCTTTTTTGACGTGTATGTGTATTACCATAGGCGTAGATCGTCAAATATGAATACAGAAAGAATAATCCCGCCACTGCTAAACTGCGACTAGCCGATGCGTGACTCAAGGTTACTTGAGCAGGCGACACACACCTGAGCCGTGTTCAACTATACAAAAAGCCAGTTGCCGCTCCGATCTCATCAAGCTACTGTATATAAAAACAGTAATAACGGAGGGCTACACACATGGCACGCAGATACGAGGTTCACAGCGCATTTACAGACAGCATCCGGGTAGACAGTCGCGGGCGGCAGACAGTATCCACTGTTGATTTTGTGCGCACGCTTGCTGCATACAATCACGACTGGTCGCTGCGCGAGGCCAATGTCTGGATTGAGCACTATCAGTCGATGTTTCGTGACATTTCGACCGAGGAAGGGGAGCGCCGGACGTTTTTCCTGACAAACATGGGCTACGTGGCTCCGGGAGGCTGATATGGGATTTCCATCACCGGCACAGGACTATGTTGAGTCCCGCATCGACCTGAACACCCTGTTCATTCCCCGTCCGTCAGCAACCAGCCTGTTCGATTTTGACGGCATTATGCACCTGATAGACGCATCTGAGCGGCCACGCGACGGCGACGTGCTGGCGTATGAGCTGTTCGGCGAGGTGGGCATAGGCAAACTCATGGGCCGCGCTATCGTGACACGTGATGGCGATGCTATCGAAGGGGGTGCGCTTGATGACGTAATCATCCTCGGCAGAGTGACGCTGATGATCCAGAAGCTTTGGGACGATGACAGGCCGATAATTTAAATGTGCCAGATTTGTGCCATGCACACGGATGTGTCTGGCGGTATGTTTCATCTTGTGCCATCAACCTGAACATTGTGAATGCGGTTGTAGCTTTAAAATCAGTTAGTTAAATACAGTTCTTATAATTCGTAATGCGAAGGTCGTAGGTTCGACTCCTATTATCGGCACCAGTATTTTCAATGACTTATGCATCATTAGTACCTTCCTCGTTTTCCGTGTGGGGCAAATTTGCGACACAAGCCCTAAAAATCGCCTCGGTTTGCTTTGCGTATTGCGTCAAAGGGTTCGGCGCCAGCTTTGCATACCTGCAAACCATGAGGCCAGCAAGCGAATTGCAACGGCGAGCGCTGTCGTATTCCTTGATATAAATAGCTCACCCATTACGCCGACTTGAGTCCAGACCCTGCGCAACATTGTCCGCATGATGTCCCGGTCGCCGACGAAAATTGAGAAGCCATAAAGACTAAGCCCACCTCAGTCGGGTTTTGTTGTCCTGCCAAAATCCACTCAGATGGGCGTTGTGCCGCCGGTAAAATGGCCCTGACAATCGTCACGGGCATGACATTGGGATGAGGGTGCAACGTGGCACTTCCCGCAAATTTACCGTTATAATCCCACAAATTATTCAACTGGCTTAGAAACGACTATGACAAAACTCACCTTGCAAGAACAGCTGCTTAAAGCTGGGTTAGTAACCAGCAAAAAAATGGCTAAAGTCCAGAAAACGGCTAAAAAATCCCGCGTTCAGACTCGTGAGGCGAGAGCGGCCGTGGAGGAAAATAAAAAAGCCCAGCAGGAGCGTGATAAACAGCTGAGCGAACAGCAAAAGCAGGCTGCTTTATCTAAAGAGTATAAAGCTCAGGTAAAACAGCTGATTGAAATGAACAGGGTTGTCATTTCAAAAGGTAATATTGATTTTAACTTCACCGATAATAATCTGATTAAAAAAATAGTGGTTGATAAGCTGACGCAAACTCAGCTGATCGGTGGCCGTCTCGCCATTGCGCGTTTGGTGAATGATAACAGTGGTGAGAGTGAATACGCGATTATTCCTGCCAGCGTAGCGGACAAAATTGCCCAGAGAGAGGCGAACAGTATTGTATTAAACAGCGCGCTTAGCCAGGCAGAGCAGGATGAAGACGATCCCTATGCCGATTTTAAAGTGCCCGATGACCTGATGTGGTAATGAACGCAGGGATATGAAAAGCGCCTCAGAGCTTTTCATTTTCAGGCGGATCTTCCCTTAGTCCGCCTGCATTAACCGCAAAGAGTCGACCGTATTACTCTGGGACAACCCTGTAATTGATGATGCAAACGTCTTTCGATCAGACCGTCGTCTGACGCTTCATTTTGTTCAATACTTCGCCGATTATCGATCGCCGTCACCCTCTTTTGTTTGTTTTTTACGCGAACCATTATTCTTAATTGAAATTACACCAGCGCCATATATAACGCTACTACCTTGTCGTGCATGATCAATTACGTTATTAATGTTAATAGCTTTAGTAAAAAAATGAATATTTCAGGCAAGACATTTTATTTAAGTGATGTTTAATTTTTAGATTCTGGCAATACTCAACTAACTATCAGGAAATGTGCAAGAAGTTAACGTATGCTTTACATTATTAGAAGTTGCAGTTCGTTTTTTAATTTACTAATATAAAAAAGGTATTGGGTATGCAACTTTAGGAGATTGCATACCCGTCACTCCACATCGTCGCCCTGTTCACTGTCTTGCTGGCGATGAACGCGTTGCGTATATAAAATTAATTGATGGAACAGTTCTTAATTTCACAGGAAGGAGTTGCCGGTTAAAGAATGTATGTCCAGTATGGACGCTGCCTGACTGCCGGATTATATGTTAAATAAGAGATCTATAATGAAAACGCAGTTTCGTATTATGGCTTTAGTTGTATCTGTTTTTGTATCCGGTGCGGCAATTTCTGAAAATTCAGGCGTCACCGTAAACCCAAATTCGAATGCCGGTACGCAAGGTACGGGCGGCCAGGTCAGATTTACCGGTTCCATTACCGATGCGTCCTGTAATATCGATACCGAAAGCGCCAGCCAGGTTGTTGATTTGGGTAAATGGGCGGGTAATTATTTCACCGCGGCGGGTACGGCAACCACGAAAACCCCTTTCCATATCAAAGTGCAGGATTGCCCCGAGTCCGTTACTTCCGTTGCCGTACTTTTTGATGGCAACCATGACGCCACTGATAAAAATTTGTTGGCTATCGACGCTGGTGAAAATGCAGCAACCGGTATTGCGATCGAGCTCTATGAAGCCAACCAGTCTGAAAAAATCAGTGTTGGTTCGATATCAGAAGCCTATCCTGTCAACGCGGGCAGCAATGACAACGATGGCAGTGCCGATCTTACCTTCTACGCCGATTATCGATCCATTGCTGAAAACGTTACGGCGGGCGATGCGAACGGTGTGGCAAATTTCAACATGATCTACAACTGAGTCATCACAGAGCAGGGGCATGACCTGCTCTGTTTCATTCTGTTTTTTCTCCCTTTGGTTATCACTTATGAAACGGTTAACCGCTGGCATTGCTGGCTTATTTTTATTGTTATCTGGCTCAGTTCAGGCGGGTATTATCGTCGGTGGAACACGGGTGATTTATCAGGAAGGCAGCCGTGAAGCGTCTGTTTCAGTAACAAATGCGGACAGCCATACACCTTATTTAATTCAGTCATGGATAGAGAATTATCAGCAAGGCGATAAAACCCGTGCGCCATTTATTGTTACGCCGCCGCTATTTCGACTCGATCCGGAACAAAAAAATGTTCTGCGTATTAATTTTATTGGTACGACGTTGCCAGCCGATCGTGAATCTGTTTACTGGCTCAACGTTAAAAGTATTTCACCATCGCAGAAGGGCGTGTCAAATAAGTTACAAGTTAATATTAAATCAAAATTTAAACTCTTTTATCGTCCGGATAGCCTGCCAGGCGATTCGGCTAAGGCCTGGCAGACGCTGTGTTTTCATCTGGAAGGTAAGCGTTTAATTGCGAAGAATCCTTCGCCCTGGTTTGTCTCTCTCTTTTCACTGAGCGTCGGCGGAAAAGAGATTGATGAACCCGGCATGATTGGTCCGTTTGAAACCAGAGAATGGCCCGTAACCTCTGCGGGTGAGATCAGATGGCGCGCAATTAATGATTTTGGCGGTATTACTGATTACGCAAGACAGTGAAATGGCGTGCGGCACTGGCAAAGTGAAAAAGACAATAAATCCGCAATTTTCATTGCTATCTGTACTTACAAAAACCGCCCGGTTACTCACCACGTTTCCTGCACTTTTTTTGCTGTTGGGCCACAACAGGCAGGCGATGGCGGATGATTATTTCGATCCGGCGGCGCTGGAGTTAACCGATCCCCAACACGAAACCGCCGATCTGCACTATTTCTCAAAGGCGGGCGGCCAGCAGCCGGGTTTTTACCCGGTAAGCATTGTGGTGAACAACCAGGAAGTCGCGCAGGAAACCATTAAATTTATTGATGATGGCGGCACCCTGAAACCGCTGCTGACTCCGTCACAGTTAACAGCATACGGGATAAACGTCAGCGCCTTTTCATCATTCAGCACGCTTCATGAGGGCGAGACGCTGAGTCAGATCGAGCGCTTCATTCCTGATGCCAGCAGTAAATTCGATTTCGCCGCCCGACGCCTCTCGTTAAGCATCCCGCAGGCAGCGATGGTGGTGCAACGCCGTGGCGATACCGATCCCGCCCGCTGGGATGAGGGGATCCCGGCTGCGTTTGTCAATTACAACCTGACGGGGGCGCAAAGCCAAACGCAGGGTGGCGGAACTGATTCAAACTACCTGAACTTACGCAGTGGGATCAATCTGGGCGGCTGGCGCTTACGCAACGTTGCGTCAATGGTCTATGACAAACGCAGCCGCTGGCAGTCGCAGAGCACCTGGCTTCAGCATGATGTGAAAGCGCTTAAAAGCCTTTTACGGGCAGGCGACACCTACACTTCCGGCGATATGTTTGACAGCATTCAGTTTCGTGGCGTGCAGTTGACCTCGGAAGAGGGGATGCTGCCGGACAGCATGCGTGGCTTTGCCCCGGTCATTCGCGGCATGGCGCACAGCAACGCGAAAGTGACGGTTTCACAGCATGGCTACGTTATTTACGAAACCTGGGTTGCACCGGGCGCATTTGCCCTGAGGGATCTCTATCCCACGGCACAAAGCGGCGATCTGGAGGTAAAGGTGACTGAAAGCAATGGCATCGTCCGATCCTTTATCCAACCCTACTCCGCCGTCCCCTTTATGCTGCGTGAAGGACGCAGTAAATTCAGCATAAGCGTCGGACGCTATCATCCCGCGGGTGAGGGAGCCCGAACGCCGTCGTTTATGCAAACCACGTTGTCTTATGGCCTGCCGTATGCGTTTACGCTTTCTGGCGGCGTACAGTTTGCAGAAAATTATCAGGCCTGGGCGGCAGGTATCGGGCGTGGATTTGGTGAACTGGGAGCGCTGGGCGCCGATGCTATTTTTTCAACGACAAAAATGCCTTCCCGACAGTCCGCCGCCGGACAGGCTGTTCGCGTACAGTATCAGAAGGATCTGGAAACGACGGACACTGCCTTCAGCCTCGCCAGCTACCGCTACTCTTCCCGCGGTTATTACAGTCTGAGTGAAGCGAATACCCGCAGCCCCCGCGATCGGGCAGGCAATAAACGCAGCCGTGAAGAGCTCTCAGTGACGCAGTCACTGGGCGTCGCCGGAAGCCTTTCTGCATCCGTCTACACCCAGACATACTGGCATGGCAGAGGGGACGATAAGACTTTCCATGTGGGGCTTTACAGCGGCTGGAAGGGCGTCTCCTGCGGCCTGGCTTACTACTTTACTCAATCCCCGGAGAGAAAGGCGGATCGTGCCGTTTCGTTCAACATCACTATTCCGCTGGAGCAGTGGTTGCCAGAGCACGCCGTCACCTACACCACTACGTCAGACAATAACGGTTATACGTCACAGCAGGTCTCCCTGAATGGTACCGTGCTGGATAATCACAACCTCTACTACAACATTCAGCAGGGTTACGGTAACAACGGGCAGGGCAGCAACAGCAGCGCATCGCTTGATTATCATGGCGCATACGGCACATCGCAGCTCGGCTATCGTCACGATACGCTGAACAACCAAATCACCTGGGGCGCAGCGGGATCGGTTGTTGCTCACCCACACGGTATTACCTTAGGGCAGCCTACCGGCGACAGCTTTGCCATTGTTCGGGCGCCTGGCGCGGCAAACGTAGCCGTTCAGAACGGCAGCAATATCTATACCGACTCACGCGGCTATGCCATCGTGCCGACGCTCACCACCTGGCGGAAAAATTACATCACGCTCGATACGGGAACTATGGACAACGACACGGACGTTGAACTGGAAGGGCAGACGGTCGTTCCCGGCGGTGGGGCAGTGGTGCAGGCGAATTACCAAACGCATATTGGTAACCGGGTGCTGTTTACCCTGAGCGACCGCCGCGGCCCGCTGCCATTTGGCGCCAGTGCGCATGTCATTCAGCAGAGTAAAGAGGACGGGATGCCCGCCAGCGGGATGGTGGCCGATCGTGGAGAGGTCTATCTGAGCGGTGTTCCGGAACAGGGGACGCTCGAAGCGCGTTGGGATGTGCAAAACGTCACTCATACCTGCACCCTGTCTTTTTACCTTCCCAAAAATCAGCAGCAGAAGGCGGTGAAGACCTTCGGCGGCCTGTGCTTATAAGGAACACAATGTCTCACACGCTTCGCTCCGCCTCTTTTTTCCTCCTGCTTCTGGCGACGGTTTACTGTCAACCAGGCCTGGCAGAAACCTGTAATGCCAGCGTAGGACAAATGACGCTGAATACGCAGAACATCCGCTATCAACCCACCTTGCCGGTTAATACGCAAATGACAAATTCGCTGCCGGTTAACGGAGACGGCATTCACTTTACCTGTGATTTACAGGCTCCCGTGGACAGCGTGAAACGCATTATTTATCAACAGATGGATACATCCGGCGCGGGGCTGGTGATTAATGGCCATCACGTCTACGCGTCAAAACTGGAGGGGATAGGTTACTCGCTTGGTTTTCAGTGTGCCGGCGGCGCTATCCGTTACATTGACGACATCGGCTCGCCTGCCGGAAGTGAGTCTGCGACCGTTTGTGAGAGTTCACAGATCCCCGACATGCTTACGCAGCGCGAGCTGATGGTAAAAATCTATATCACATTCTACAAAACGGGCGAGCTGGCGCTGGCAGGCGGAAACCACATTAACGCGCCCGCTCAGCCGCAGATCGGTAAGCTTTATATCGATCAGGGCGCGGGCAACGCGGCAGGCGCATCAACAACGCTCGATCTTGCGGCGCTGAATGTCGATATTGGCGCCAGTGGGAGTTGCCAGGTGACAACATCGACGATCAACGTGAACTTAGGCCCGGTGAGCAAAGCCGAATTTCAGGGTAAAAATACCCGCGCCGGTGCGGCCCGGGACTTTGCCATACCGGTTTTCTGCTCCATGCCGACGGATATCAGAATTGGATTTTTCGGCGTCGCCGCTGATCCAGACTTTACCGATACGCTGGCCCTGAGTGACGTAACGGGCGCGGCAAAAGGGGTCGGCGTAAGGTTGAGCTATGGCAATAATACGGTTCCGGCCCCGGCCCCAGGCACGGCAGTGAAAATTAATGAGGCCAGTAACTTGCCCGTTCTTAAACATGTTGTCGCCGGCAGCGCGGGAAGCGCCGAAAATATTAATTTCGTGGCGCAATTCGTTCAAACGGAAAACACGGTATCAGCCGGCACGGCCAACACCATGGCGACATTTTCGCTGATATATAATTAATGCAGCGGGTTAAGATGGCACTCTTCAGCCAGCGCTATTTGTAACACTGGCGAAGAGAATAAAAAAGATCTTAAGCGTGAAAGGTGTTAGGGTGGTGGCTCGTAAATTAAAAAAATGAAGGTTTGTATCATAAATTTTAAACTCCAATGTCCCTCTTGCTTCAGCAGTCAGTATCGCTTCTCCCAACTGGACATCACCTCAAAAAATCCTCACGGTGCAAAATGCATTTTCTGTAAATCCATTATGCAGGTAAGCGCTAAACGCCTGACCGCTGCGTAATCCCGCACAAAAAACCGCCCGTTGGACGGTTATTGTTGCGTTGACGCCTGTTTTCCCGGCAAAACGAAATAGCTGAATCATACCCGGACTCTCCTCAGCCCGGCCCGTCGCTCGCCGCAGCCAGCAGCGGCACAATCACATCGCTGATCGGCGTAGAAATGCCATGCGCCTGGCCGTATCGCTGCACAACGCCGTTGCGGATATCCCATTCCAGCGGATGGCCTCCCTCGCGATCCACCAGAATTGAGGTGCCCGTGTCGGCCGGATAGCCCTGAAAGCTCCGGACAATGTCCTGCGGCACATCATCGCTCAGTTTAGCGCCTGCGGCGCGCGCCACCGTCAGACACTCCTGTAAATAGGCCAAAGCCAGTCCGGTGATATCGCTGCGTGAAAACATGCCGGCGCGCCGGCCTGACAGCACCATCAGCCCGGCGACCGCGTTTTGCAGCAGCTTTCTCCATGCGACGGTCGTGAAATCTGCCGCAACATCAACGGCGCAGCGCGTTCCTTCCAGCGCCGTCAGCACCACGCGAGCGGCAGGCGAATCCGGCAGGGTGAGACGCGGCTGGCTCCGTAGCGACACGACGTTATCTGCTTCCCGCTGAGCAGGAAACCACACCACCGAAGGCAGTATCTGGCTGGCGGCGAGCCAGGGCGCAAAGCGCGCTTTCTGCTCCACGCCATTTTGCAGTATGCACACAACGGTCTTCTCATCGCATAAGGCCGTGAGCCACGGAACAGCCGCTTCCACCTGGGTTGACTTAATTGCCACAAACACCAGGTCGACGGTTTTTTTTATACTGACGGGATCGGTTCTGACCGGGCCGGGTACCACAATCTGGCCATCCCCGAAGCGCACTTCCAGCCGTTGATGCGCAGTGCGGCCAAAAAGGGTTGGCGTGCGGCCGGCTTCATGAAGCGCCGCCGCGATGGTCGCGCCAATCGCACCCGGCCCGACAAGCGCAATACTCAGATTATCAGCCATACCGTTATCCTCTGTTCATGATGACTCTCAGACCATCGTCAGCCAATGACCATTGTGCCGACGGCAATCAACATACACGCCAGTACCTTACGAACGCTCAGCTTTTCACCCAGAAAAAAGTAACCGATAAAGGCGGCGAACAGCACGCTGGTTTCACGCAGGGCCGATACCGCGCCCATTGGCGCGCCGGACATGGCATAAATCACCATGCCGTAAGCCAGAAGCGAAACCAGCCCGCCGCCGAAAGCCGCGGAGAATCCGGGCCGCAGCGTAAATAAACTGCGTGCGCCGCGCAGAGAAATGTATACCGCGGGCATCAACACGCCCCAGAGCGCGCTCATCCAGACCGTATAGGCCAGCGCATCGCCGGAAAGCCGCACGCCGATGCCGTCCGTTACGCTATAAGCCGCTATGAAGCAGCCGGTGCCCAGCGCATAGGGCAGATTAGGCGCCGCCAGCCTGCGTCCGTTAAAGGCAAGAAAAATAATGCCACCCGATACCAGCGCAATACCCGCCATCGCGCTTGCCTCTGGCCGTTCTCCGGCGAAAACGGCGGCCGCGAGGGTAATTAACAGGGGTGAAGATCCCCGCGCGATGGGATAGGTTTGCCCGAGATCTCCTGTCTGATAGCTTTTCACCAGAAACAGGTTATAGCCCACGTGCAGCAGTGCTGACAGCGCCGCACACATCCAACTTGCCCTGGCGGGCGGCGCCAGGAACATCGCCATCAGGGCGCTGGCGAGCGTAACGGCCAGACACATAACGGTCATCGACCAGAGTCTGTCGCTGCCGCCGCGCAGGAGCGCATTCCAGCTCGCATGCAGAAGCGCCGCGAAAAGCGTCAGTGCAATAATATTAAGAGGCATACCTTAGCTTAAGCATCTCCGACCGTTTAGTGAAACGATGTCTCCTCATCAGGTCATGAGCAAAAACTCATGCCTGCCCATAGCTTTGCTGCGCCTTTTCAGATGCCTGAAGAAGCCAGTGGCGAAAGTTAATAATGTGTGGCTGTGATTCAATGCCTTTCGGGCAGACGAAATAGTAGGCGACCGGCGAAGAAAAGGGCACGTCAAACAATCTCACCAGCGCGCCGCTGCCGATCTCCGCCTCGACATGCCCACTGCGGGCCAGCGCAATCCCCTGGCCCAACAGCGCCGCCTCAAGGGTCATATTGGTATCCGCAAAGCGGACGCTTTCACGCAGCGCAGAAATCGTGGTACCCACGTGCTGGAACCACACCTCCCATTTTGGCACCAGATCGGCGCCATCGCGCGTCAGCAGCGGATAACGCAGCAGTTCTGCCGGTTCATGCGGTACGCCGAAGCGGTTAAGTAAATCGGGGCTGGCGACCGGGAAGATCTGTTCACGAAACAGGAATTCTGAAAACAGCGCCGGGTAGTTGCCCTGACCAAAACGGATCGCCACGTCTGATTCGCTGTCCGCAAAGTTAATCGCTTTATCGGTGGTTTCCAGCGTGAGCAGAATTTCAGGATGCTGACGTGACAAATCCGGTATACGCGGCAGCAGCCATTTCAGTGCGAAGGAGTAGGTGGTGCTGACGCTCAGGCGCACTTTACCTTTTTGCTCACGCAAATCGGACAGGGTCGCTTCCAGACGGGTAAAAAATTCCCGTACGATGGGCGCGAGCGCCGCACCGGCGGGCGTCAGGCTTAACGACCTGCCGCGTTGAAAGAGCTGCAATCCCCACAGATCTTCCAGATTTTTTAACTGATGACTCACCGCGCTTTGGGTAATGTGCAGTTCTTCGGCGGCGGCGGTGAAGGTTGCGTGCCGCGTGGCAACCTCAAAGGCGCGCAGCGTCGCGCCGGGCGGCAGATCTTTCATAGCCATGTTATTCCGGTTAACGTTTAACACACGTTATTAATGAACAGAACCTCATAGTAAAGCATTCGGGCCGTTGGGCGGAAGAGACACGGTGAGGCGTTAACTCCCCACGCCAATAATTTGCTTCAGAATGTACAACGAGGTCAGGCCTCATCGTAGATAAAAGGTTTACCCGATCGAAATAATGTGTTTATTATCAAATTGTTCGTCAGTGTTCCTGACGGCGTCGCGTTCTTACTGAAAGACGCGTGTGGCATCGCCACCTTATGGAAGGTTAGGCTGATTTCTGGCGTTTATTGCCGGGTAATCGCTTTTTATAACCAATTAAAATGGATTTTAAACATGTCACAGATGTTCGCGCTGTTGCTCATCACCGGCATCCTGTATATCGGCGACGTTGTCTCCGTGAAAACCAGGGCCTGGATCCCGTCTGTTTTTGTCTGCGCCGTGCTGTTTCTGCTTGGTTACTGGAGCTTCTTTCCAAAAGATATCATCAGCATCGCCGGTATTCCCACCGTCGTCGCGGTGCTGTTGATGTATCTGCTGATCACTAATATGGGTACGCTGCTGTCGGTGCCGGAACTGCTGCGGCAGTGGAAAACGATTGTCATTTCGCTCTCCGGCATTGCCGGGATCGTGGCGGCGGTCTGTGTCGCCTGCCTGCTGTTTTTTGATACCAATACCGCGATTGTCACTATCCCACCGCTGGTTGGCGGCATCGTCTCCGCCCTGATCATGTCCAAAGGCGCGGCCAGCGCCGGGCTGGTCGATCTGTCGGTATTCGCTATTTTGATTTACGTGATGCAGGGGTTTGCGGGTTATCCGCTGACCGCCATCATGCTACAGCGTGAAGGTCGCCGCGTGTTGTACCAGTACCGACGCGGCGAGTGGCAGCCAGACGCAGACGTGCCGCTGCCGGATGAGCGCGTGCAGATCTCCGCAGACGAGCCGATGCCGCACCTTTTTAGCGCATTTCCGGCGCGTTATAACACCAGCTACTTCAAATTTTTTCGCCTCGCTGTGGTGAGTTGCTGCGCCTGGGCCGTCTCTGGCTGGCTGGCGCCGGTGATGTCCATTAGTCCGTTTGTACTGTGCCTGCTGTTCGGGGTGATAGCGACCTCGTTAGGTTTTCTGGAAAAACAGCCGTTGCAGAAGGCGAACGGCTTCGGCTTTGCGGTGATGGCGCTGATGCTTTTCATCTTCGACACGTTGAACCGCGCCACGCCGGAGATGCTGCTACGGCTGCTTTTTCCGATGGTGGTGCTTATCGCCACCGCCGTTGTCGGCATGTTTATTGTCTCCTGGCTGGCGGGCAGAGCCTTTGGCGTAAGTACGGAAATGGCGTTTGCCATCTCACTCACCGCCATGTACGGCTTCCCGGCTGATTACATTATCACTAACGAAGCCGTCACCGCGCTGACGCAGGATGAAAAAGAGCGCGAAGTATTGATGCAGCATATGCTGGCACCGATGCTGGTCGGCGGTTTTGTTTCCGTTACCCTGGTGTCCGTAGTGCTCGCCGGCATCATGGTCGGTTATCTTACGCCGCTGGCTGGCTGAACAGTCGGATCGATTACCAATACATCCGTAAGGGCGGGGAGGTTATCTCCCCCACGGTGAAAATGATAAGGGACAGGTAATTTTATGATTAATAAAGCGATTTCGCAGTCAGTACGCACGCACAGCCAGGCAATGATCGCCTTTCGACGCGATCTGCATGCACACCCGGAACTGCCCTGGGAGGAAGTCCGCACCACACAAAAAGTTGCGCAGGCGCTGGAAAAAGCGGGTATTCGCTACCGCTTAACCGAACCTACCGGCGCGATCGCGGAGATCACCGGTGGCAAACCCGGTAAAACGGTGGCGCTTCGCGCCGACATGGATGCGCTACCGGTTCAGGAACTGAATGACGGCTTGAGCTACAAATCCGGCACCGACGGCATCATGCATGCCTGCGGTCATGATGCGCACACGGCGATGCTGCTGACGGCGGCCATTGCGCTACAGGAGAACCGCGAAGCGCTACGCGGCAGCGTGCGGCTGATCTTCCAGCCCGCCGAGGAGATTGCTGAAGGCGCAAAAGCCATGGTAAAGCAGGGTGCGATCGGGGGCGTGGATAACGTGTTTGGCATGCATATCTGGACCACCACCGATTCAGGGAAAATTTCCTGCAACGCAGGGTCGAGCTTCGCCTCTGCCGATCTGCTCAGGGTGACGTTCAAAGGGCGCGGCGGGCACGGCTCAATGCCGGAAGCCTGCATTGATGCGGCGGTAGTGGCCTCGGCGTTTGTGATGAATCTCCAGGCCATTGTGGCGCGAGAAACCTCGCCGCTGGCGTCGGCGGTGGTGACTATCGGGCGCATGGAGGTGGGAACACGTTTCAACGTGATCGCGGAAAACGCGCAGCTTGACGGCACGGTGCGCTGCTTTGACGTTGCCACGCGCGAGCGTCTGCGGGCGGCGATTGAGCGCTATGCGCAGCACACCGCCGCCGTTTACGGCGCCACAGCGGAGGTGGCATACACTTATGGCACGCTGCCGGTCATTAACGAGGCGCGCAGCGCGTTGCTGGCGCAGTCGGTGATTGGCGACGCGTTTGGCGAAAAGGCGTTGTTTGCAGAAAAGCCGACCACCGGCGGCGAAGACTTCAGCTTTTATCTGGAAAATATTCCCGGCTGCTTTGCGCTGCTGGGCTGCCGCAACCGGGAGAAAGGGAGCGATCGGGCACACCATCACGGCGCCTTCAATATTGATGAAGATGTGATGATCAACGGGGCGGAACTGTATGCGCAGTACGCATGGCGCTATCTTGAACAGGACGCGTTCTGATCACACCTGCCGGAGACGTTTTACGTCTCCGTTTTTTTGCGTGCTACGCTTTAAGCACTGTTTCCTCTCAGGAGCGCGTCATACGGTGACCTGTAAATCTTATTTTAACCTGCTGCTTCCCCTCTTACTGCTCGCCGCTCATGCGGAGGCCGCAAAAAATGACGCGCCGTTTATGACCTGCGGCAAGTTCATTTTCACCCATTCTTCCGGCAATAAAGAGCAGATCCGTATCAACGGCGTAAAGCCAAAGGTGCAGAAAATCACCTTTCTGAAGAAAGAGGGCGATTGGGATAACGTGAAGACACACTGGATCGTTGCCGCCACAAAATTCCAGGGCGATTACAAAATGGACTACGTGAAACAGGGCGGCCCGGGGCAGCTGCATGCAGAGATCGTCAGAACCAGCCGCAGCCAGATAAAAATTTCCGGCGACTACGATTGCGTGCAGCCTTAAGCCGCATGGAAATCATCGCGCTTCAACGGCGTTAAAAAATTTACTCAGCAGCTGCCAGAGGAAGTGCGCGGCGGGCGTGAGACGCCGGTCGGCGCTGCGCAGCAAATGGCACTGGCTTTCCTGCGCAATGCGGTGGTCGATTGGCACCGCCACCAGGCTGCCCTGGCGCAGCGGCATTTTCACCGTATGCGCGGTCATAAAAGCAATCCCCAGGCCGGCCTGGCTGAGCGCAATAGCGCTGGAAAACAGGTTGCAACAGTAGTGCGGCGTAAAAATCAGCCCCTCACTTTTGAACATGGCGTTGATGTGATGTTGCAGCCCAAAGTTATCGCTCATGGCAATCAGTCTGTGATGCGTTAACGCCTCAACGGTGACCTGACTCAGGCGGGCAACAGGATGTTCCGGCTGCACGATGGCGCAAATGGGGCCGCGATGAAAACTGTGGCGTTTCAGGGCCGCAGAGCCCATCGGACCAAAAGCCACGGCCATATCGACTTCGCCTCTGGCGATCAGCGTCAGGGTGGTTTGCATGTCGCCGGACATAATATCGACAAACACGCCGGGCCAGGCGACAGAGAACTCCCGAATAACGTGCTGTATTACATCCTCAACCATTCCCTGCCCGACACGAAGGGATACGGAGCCGCCGCGCATATGACGCATATCGCTGAGCTGGCGGGAGAGCTTGTTGCGGCGCGCGCTGGTCTGCGCGTAATCCTCCGCCAGCATCCTGCCCGCCTCGGTCAGCACCACGCTGCGCCCGCGGCGCTCAAGCAAAGGAAGCTGCATGGTTCGCGACAGCAGCGCAATCTGCCGACTGATCACCGACGGGTTCACGCCAAGCATATCTGCCGCCCGGCGGATCCCACCCTGAACGCCCACTTCATACAGATAACTTATGGATTTTTCCGGCCATATAGACGACATCACACTTTCCAGGCAACTGTTGCTCTCAGGACAACAATATTAGCAGTTACACGACATTCTTTTTGAGCAGAATTTCTGCACATACTGCTTTACTCCACTCTGACAGGCGGGTAATAGCATGGAAAAGATAAAAAATTATTTAACGCAGCATGCCGATGAAATTCTGGCTGATATCAAACGACTGGTGCTGGCAGAATCGCCCTCGACGGATAAAGACGCGGTGGATCGCTGCGGCGATGTTCTGCAAAGCATTATGCAGCAGCGGCTTGGCATCGCGGCGCAGGTTGAACCTCAGCAGGACTATGGCAACCTGCTCAAATTCTCGCTGGGCGACAGCGGCCCACAGACCACCCTCCTCGGGCATTTTGATACGGTCTGGGACAACGGCGAGCTGCCGCTGCGCGAAGAAGAGGGCAGGCTGCACGGCCCCGGCGTGCTGGATATGAAGGCCGGTCTGGTGCAGGCCATCTGGGCGGTGCGCGCGCTGGTGGCGACTGAAGGACTTGCCGGGCGAATTGTTTTTCTCTGCAACAGCGACGAAGAGCTGGGTAGCCCCTGCTCCAGCGGCTGGATAGCCGATCACGCTCGTGGCTCTGCGCAGGTACTGGTAGTGGAACCGGCGACAGCGGGCGACGGCGCGCTGAAGATTGCCCGCAAAGGCACCGGACGCTACGACGTTGCCATCACCGGTTTTGCCGCCCATGCGGGAAACAACCCGGAAGAGGGGATCAGCGCAGTTCAGGAAATGGCGCAGCAGATCCTCTACCTGCACGGGCTGAACACCCCGGAACGCGGCACAACGGTCAACGTAGGTATCGCGCGCGGCGGCAGTCGCATCAACGTGGTGGCCGATCGGGCCGAGCTTGGCATTGATACGCGGGTCACCAGCGAGGCAGAAGCGCAGCGTATTCATCAGGCCATCAGCCAGCTTTCGCCCTGCCTTGACGGGATTACGCTGACGGTGAGCGGCGAGCAGTCGCGTCCTCCGATGCAGCAGACACCGGCTTCGCTGGCGCTACTGGCGCAGGCGCAGCGTGTGGCGCAGGCGCTTGGCTTCGCCGTGGAAGGAAAAGCGGTCGGCGGCGGCAGCGACGGCAACTATACCGCCGCGCTGGGCATACCCACGCTCGACGGGCTGGGTGCCACCGGCGCAGGCATTCATGCCAGACATGAACATATTATCATTGCCGACATCGTACCGCGCACGGCGTTGCTGGCCGGTTTGCTGCTGGAGATCACCCGCGATAAGGAGGACGCATGCCGCAGGTAAACACCAGGACTTCCACCCCGCCGTCCAGCGAACAAAGCCCCTATCTGTTGCTGTTTATCATTCTGGTGGTGGCGACGATTGCGACGTGGCTGATCCCGGCGGGAAAATTTGATTATGTCACGCGTGAAGGCATCAAGTTTGCGGTGAAAGGCAGCCTGCATGCGGTGCCGCAGGCAGGCGTATATCCTCTGGAGATCTTCACCGCTATCGCCAAAGGGATGGTGAAATCCGCCTCGGTGATTTTTCTGATCCTCTTCACCGGCGGCGTGCTGGCGGTGGTGGAGGCGACCGGCGCGATTGCTACGGCGCTGAACGCGCTGTCACGAAGTACGCGCCTGAGCGATACGCGTATTGTGTTGATCTTCGGGGCCATATTCGCCCTGCTGGGCACCACGGGCGTGGTGGTCAACGCGGTGGTGGCGTTCGTGCCTATCGGGCTGCTGGTGGCGCGATCGCTGGGCCTGCCGCCGATTCTCGGCGCGTCGCTGGTCTACCTGACCTGCGCCGCCGGTTTTAACGTCGCCATCATGAATCCGGCCACCACCGGTCTGACTCAGCATCTTGCGCAGCTGCCGCTCTTTTCAGGGATGTTGCTGCGCGGCCTGACCTGCCTGCTGTTTGTGGTCAGCGCCGTGTTGTTTCTGATCCGCAGCCTGCGCCGCGCGCGTCGGGAGGGAAACCTGCGTCCCACGCAGCCGATTGAGGCGGGTGAAATCCACCAGGTGACGGGACGGCATAAACTGATCCTCGCCACCGTGGTAGTGGCGCTGCTGATCTTTATCGGCGGCGTGATCCGCTACCATTGGGAAACCAATGAGATGTCGGCGATGTTTGTGCTGCTGGCGGTGGTGGTGGGCATTATCGGGCGGATGTCCGGTTCCGACATTGCCAACACCTTCCTCAGTGGCTGCGCGAAACTGGTCAAAGGCGCGTTTATCGTCGGCATGGCCGGGGCGATTTCGCTGGTGTTGCAGCAGGGCGACGTGCTCGATCCTATCGTTGGCTTCCTCTCTGATTTGCTGGCGCCGATTCCTCCGTCAGGGGCCACCATCGGCATGTTTATCAGCGCGGCGCTGATGCATTTCGGCATCTCCTCAGGCTCCGGAGAGTCGGCGCTGCTGGTACCGATCTTCACGCCGCTGGGCGACAACCTCGGTCTGACGCGTCAGGTGATGGTGCAAACCGTGTTGCTGGGCGAAGGAATTGTCAACAGCATCAGCCCGACCTCTGGCGTGCTGATGGCGGTGCTGGCGACCGCCAACGTCTCCTTCGGCAAGTGGCTGCGCTTTGTCGCGCCGCTGGTCGCCGTCTGGTTTGCGATCTGCGTGGTGATGCTGCTGATCGGTGTCGCTATCAAGTGGGGGCCATTTTAGTACAATCGGTCGCGCACCTGATTATTGGTGCGCGACCGGCAAACGCTACGGATTTTTTCCAAACTCGCACTGCAACACGGTCCATTTACGCGCCTGTTCGCTCAGCGTGAAGCCCAAGCCGTGTCGGTCAGAGATCCACATCCGTCCGTCGCGCAGTTCAAGCTGTTCATTGAACAATGGGTTGAGCCACTCGAAATGCTCCAGCCACGGCTCCAGCGGGTAGGCCGCCGCCAGATGGATGTGCACCTCCATGGCAAAATGCGGCGCCAGTTTGCGGCCGTGCTTCGCCGCCAGATCCATGATTTTCAGGAACGGTGATATACCGCCGACGCGCGGCGCGTCGGGCTGTACGACGTCGCTGGCGTTGCCAAGGATCAGCTGCTCGTGTTCACGGAAGCTGGTCAGCATCTCGCCGGTAGCGATCGGCGTATCCAGCGCCGCCGCCAGCTGCGCATGGCCTTGCACGTCGTACGCATCCAGCGGCTCCTCAATCCAGATCAGGTTGAACGCCTCCATTTTACGGCCCATACGAATCGCGGTTTCGCGATCCCACTGCTGATTGGCGTCCACCATTAACGGAAAATCGTCGCCCAGCGCCTTACGTACTTCGATCAGACGGCGAATGTCCTCAGCGGCGTTGGGCTGCCCGACCTTGAGTTTGATACCGCCGATGCCGCTCTCCTGCGAAATCACCACGTTCTTCAGCACCTGATCGAGCGGCGTGTGCAGGAAGCCGCCGGAGGTGTTGTAGCACTGCACGGAGTCACGATGGGCGCCCAGCAACTTTGAGAGCGGCAGCCCGGCGCGCTTTGCTTTCATGTCCCACAGCGCGATATCGAAAGGCGAAATCGCCTGCACCGCCATGCCGCTGCGGCCAACTGACGCGCCCGCCCAGAGCAGTTTGGTATAAATTTTATCAATATCGTTTGGATCTTCGCCCAACAGGTTGTCGGCGATCTCTTTCGCGTGGGCGTAGATGCCCTGGCCGCCCGCGCGTTTTGAGTAGCTGAAGCCAATACCTTCAAAACCGTCGCGGCTGCGGATCTCAGCGAAAATGAGGGCAACTTCGGTCAGCGGTTTCTGGCGACCGGTCAGGACTTTGGCGTCGCTGACCGGCGTGGCCAGCGGCAAAAAAGCCAGCGAAAGCTGAATGCTCTCGATACGATCGCCACTGTCGGCGGCGGTAGCGTTAGCGGTAGAGGTGGCATAGCTCACTGCGTCTGAATTTGCGCTGGAAGACATGGTTGGCTCCTTGTGAACAGGGTTCTGTCACTTGTAACCTGTCTTCATGCTCGGCGCGAAGCGTTCATGACGCTTGTGAACGCGTCATCACGAATTCATCAAAAAGACCTTCGCGGCGGTCACGTTTCACTGAAATTTGGGGAATTGCACGAAGAAACCGCGCGCACAACCCTGTATGACTTTTCGACGTTTTACCCGCCGTCAGCGACAGCACCGCTCTTCACAGCCATTGTGCAACGCCACCATGATGTGAGCAGGTGCCCCGACGATGGGCGCTGTAGCTGTAGGTGCCATCCCGGCAGAGCGCAGTAGCGCCATCAGGCGCCTTAGCATTAACGGGTGACGTAAGCAGCGCCAGCACAACGCTAACGGCCATTATGAGATGGTAAGCTGGATTTTTCATCATGTTCCCCTCGCCAGAGTTGTTCTCTCTGTATCGGCTGTTGCGATGGAAACATGAGCAGATATTCTCTGGTGAATCCCGTCAGTCGCGTCATAAAACGCAATTACGCCGGGTGATGCAACAGCTGGCGGCAGCGCTCCAGCGCAAACAACGCCGCCTGATGAATAACCGCCTCGCTCTCGCCGCGGAAGTACTTCATCTCGCTTTGCACCCGACCATCGGGAAATGCCCAGGCAAACCAGACGGTGCCCGCTGGCGTACCGTCTTCGCCGCCGTCCGGCCCGGCATAGCCGGTTATCGCCAGGCTCACCGCCTCGCCGGTCAGCGCCTTCGCGCCAGTGGCCATTTCGCGCACGGTGGTTTCGCTCACGGCGGTATATTCACGCAGCGTCCCGGCAGAGACGTTAAGCACCCGATGTTTGGCCTCATCGGTGTAGGTCACCAGCCCGGTAGTAAAGAAATCACCACTGCCCGGCGCGGCGCCGAGCGCCATACTCACCAGGCCGGCGGTACATGACTCTGCCGTAACACTTTTTAACGCCATTGCTTTTAGCGCTTTACCTAACGCTTCCGCCGCATCGACCAGTTGTTTATTCATTGCCGCTCCTTGCCTGACATAAAAAAATCTTATCTGAGAAGTATAGATAATCGCGACAGAGGCGGGATCCCCTGCCAGCGACTACGCTGGAAAGTACATAACGTTGCAAAGAAATGGAAAGGGCGCAGGGAAGCGCGCTTTGCCCTGTCGGAGCCATGAAATGAGCCATATCACCTGCACCCTTACCTGCGAGGGGCAACGGCTGTGGGGGCTGTGTGCGGTTTCCGCCTCGCTGGAGAGCAGCCCGCAAAAGCCCATCACCCGCAATAGTGGGGGAAAAAGCCATGCCTGATGCCGATCTGACGCTGCTACTGTCGCGCGGGCAGTTTGCGGTGACGATCGGGCTGCATATTGTGCTCGCCGCCTTTGCGCTGGGTTTGGCGCAGTTTCTGGCCTTTTTTGAGGGAATGTGGCTGTGGACAGGCGATCGGCGCTATCGCAGCCTCTATCGCTTCTGGCTGAAGATTTTTGCGCTGACTATCGCCGTCGGCACCGTCTCGGGGGGGGTGATGGAGTTTCAGTTTGCCACCAACTGGAGCGAGCTGGTGCGGCGAACTGGCGGCATTCTCGGCCCGCTGATGCTGTATGAGGTGCTGGTGGCATTTTTTATGGAGTCGGCGCTGGCCGGGGTGATGATTTTCGGGCTGGATCGCATCCGCCCGGGCGTGCACTTCCTGGTGACGCTGCTGGTGGCGCTGGGCGCGTTGATCAGCGCTTTCTGGATCCTCGCAGCCAACTCCTGGATGCAGACGCCGACCGGTTTTACGCTTGATGCGGCGGGCATCCTTCAGCCGGAGAGCTGGCTGACCATTCTTCTCGCGCCCTCGTTCCCGTGGCGGCTGACGCACATGGTGCTGGCCGCGCTGCTGGCTACGGCTTTTCTGGTGGCGGGCGTGGGTGCGTGGCGGCTGCTGAAAGGAATAGAGCCGGAAACCGCGCGCCTGATGCTGTCGCTGGCAATGTGGCTGGCGCTGATCCTGATGCCCGTGCAGATTATTATTGGCGATCTGCACGGCGAAAACACGCTGGAATATCAGCCGCAGAAAGTGGCGGCGATGGAGGGCAACTGGCGCAGACCGCCGCAGGGCGAAGGCGAACCGCTGCGGCTGTTCGCCATTCCCGATGCAGAGGCGCAGCGCAACAGGGCGGAGGTAGCCATACCGGATATCGCTTCGCTCTATTTGCGGCACAATCTGCACGGCCACATTCAGAGCCTGAGCGAGTTTCCCAAAACCGATCTGCCGCCGGTGGCGCTGGTGTTTTTTGCTTTTCGTTTGATGGTTGGCCTGGGCATCATCATGTTTGCCGCCAGCCTGGCCGTTTTTCTCCTGCGCCTGCGCAAAAGGCTGTACGGCGCGCGCTGGCTGCTGAAAAGCCTGGTGCTGCTGTCGCCGGCGGGCTTTGCGGCGATGCTGGCGGGCTGGGTAGTCACCGAGGTGGGCCGACAGCCGTGGGCAGTGTGGGGCGTTCTGCGCACCGCGCAGGGTGTTTCGCCGCTGCCTTCCGCCTGGGTCAGCGCGTCGCTGACCGCCGTGGTGATTATCTATGCCATCGCCTTTGCCGCCGGTCTGCGCTACTTCCTGCACTATGTTGCTTCCCCCCTGCCGCCGGACAACGCAGCCGGTAAGGAGAAAGAGGGTGATGCTTAATCTCCCGGATCTGGCCGCCGCCGCGCTGGCCTTTACCCTGATGATGTACGTGCTGCTGGACGGTGCCGATCTTGGCGTTGGCATGCTGTTTGGATGGTTTCACGGTGAGGAGGAGCGGCATCGACTGGCGCTCACCATCCTGCCTCTCTGGGACGCCAACGAAACCTGGCTGGTGCTGCTGGCGGGCGGCCTGCTGGCGCTCTTTCCGGCGGCGGCCGCGCAGCTGTTTACCGCGCTTTATATTCCGCTGTTTATTATGCTTTTTGCGCTGTTTGTCCGCGCCTTTGCGCTGGAGTACCGGGGTCACGCTTCGGCGCGGACGAAGCGCCTGCTGGATCGCGCTTTTGCGCTTGGCTCGGCAACGGCGGCATTCTTTCAGGGCGCGCTGACGGGGGCAATGCTGAACGGCGTGTCGTCCGGCAGTTGGTTCTCATTAACGTCGGCGCTCTGCGGCTGCGGCGCGATGGCCGGTTACCTGCTGCTGGGCTGCTGCTGGACGCGCTGGCGGCTGGGGGGCGAAACCGGCGAACGCGCCAGCCTGCTCGCCGGGTTGTTTCTGGTTATCGCCATTGTGATGACGATCGGCGTGGCGCTGTTGCTTCCTGCGCGACTGGAGGCAACCTGGCACTTTGCGGCCGGGAAAGCGTTCTGCGCAGCGGCGGGCGCGCTGTGCATTGCGCTGCCTGTACTGCTGTACGGTGAGCGTCCTTTTGCCCCGTTGCTGGCGGCGCTGCTGCTCACCGTGTGCTGGCTGGCGGCCGGGATGCTGAGCGTCTGGCCGTGGCTGATCCCCGATCTTCTGCCGCTAAACGCAACCGCCGCGTCGCCGGTTGCGCAGCGCTTTGTGCTGTGGGGACTGGCGGTGGTGATGCCCCTGACGCTTGCCTATAACAGCTGGGCGTTCCGGGTGCTGAAAGGCAGGGTCATCTGACATCAGGGAATTTTGCCTTTTTCCGCCTGCTCAGACGTCGTAAAACCGGTATGGCCTTCGGCATGCTCACCCGCGCCCTTCACGCGTTTGAGCTGAATAACATCGCCCTGTTGCCAGGCGTCAGCGCCTTTCACCACCGGATCGGCGACGATATCGCTGCGCTCCTGACGGATTTTTTTGGTATCGGTATCGAATCGCTTATCGCGATCGACCAGCAGACGCGAGTCCATCTGGCCATCGGCGGTGAAGCCCATCATCAGCGAGGGAATGCCGAGCGGGAGCGTCTTGTCGCGATCGGTGTGCCAGGTGTGCCACGTTTTGCCATAGGTGTTCACAATCTTTCTCATCAACGGTTTTTCAGCGGCGGCGGGCAGGCCGGGAGCGATCAGACTGCCGGATTTCACCTCGTACTGATGGCTGTGCCAGAGCTTTTTCTCTTCCGGCGGCAGCGTGGCGAAAAGGCGTGCGCTGATAATGTATTCCACGCCCATCAGATGTGCGTCACGGGTGTTTCCGTCGTAGATCACCGCCTGCATCACGTCATTGTTGAGTATGGTGATGTAGTGGTGCGCTTCCATCTGGCCATTTTTGTCGCCGTTGTAGAAGTGAAAACCGTCGAGATAGGCATTCATCGCATCAATTGGCGGACGTGACTGAAGGAGCGCCGCGCCCGTATCCAGCGCCTGAAGTTTTGCCGAGGTTGGCGCGCCGGGTGAAGTCACCTGCGGCGGCGTGTTGGCGCCGCATCCGGCGAGCAGTAGCAGGGAACAAAAGAGGGGAGAGAGTCGTTGCATCAGCGTTTTCCTTGCCGGGAAGAAACAGGCGACCGGGAGGCCGCCCTGAAAACTATTTCTTTTTTGCCGGCGCGCGGCTGCGCTTTTTCGGCGCTGAATCATTTTCGATGGGGGGTACTGCACCAATATCCGTCCCCGTCACCGGATTGACCGCAGGATCGGACGCGGTGCGCGCAATCATGCTGTCGAGATTCCTCTGCTGTTCAGCGGGTAACGTAACGCTGGCGCTGCCGTCGCCACCATCCACTGCCGGGCCGGGATCGGCAACATAGTTGAAATTCTCATCGGAATTCCAGCTTCCGCGCACTTCACCCCCTTCAGACATGTTGTAGTAGGTGCTGGCGTACTTCTCAATCGGTGGCAGTTTGCCCGGCGGGAAGTTATTGCGAATAGAGTAAAGCGCCTTCTCAAAGGAGATCTGATGCGCGACTTCTCGCGTCATTAAAAAACCCAGCGCATCTTTTACGCCCGGATCGTCCGTCAGATTAATCAGGCGCTCATAAATGATTTTCGCTCGCGCTTCGGCTGCGATGTTGGAGCGCAGATCGGCCGTCACTTCGCCAATGGTATCAATGTAGGCTGCCGTCCACGGCGCGCCAGCGGAGTTAGTCAGCGCCGGGCCGCCGCCATACAAAAGCGAGGTCAGGTGACTGTCATTGCCCTTGCCACTCAGCGAGCGATAAAGGTCGCCTTCCTTTTCAGTACCTTCAGCAAGGTCGCCCTTCGCGCCCTTATTGAGCATGCCCACCAGCGATCCAATGATTTCCAGATGGCTCAACTCTTCGGTGGCGATATCCATTAACAGATCTTTACGACTCGGATCGTCATCACTCAGGCCCTGGGTGAAGTAGCGACAGGCGGCAGCCAGCTCGCCCTGCGGGCCGCCAAACTGTTCCAGAAGAAGATTTGCCAGCCCCGGATTGGGGCCAGCCACCCTGACGGTGTACTGCAATTGTTTTACATGTCTGAACATAGCTCACTCGACTTAGAGAAAATTTCAAAAAAAAGCCGCGCGATGGCGGCCTGTTTCCGTGGGGGCACGGTTCTATTTCTTGGCTTCTACGCCTGGCGCGGCAGAGCGCACCAGGAACTGCTCGGTCACATCCGGCAGATGTTTCAACGACCAGTCGGCCATCGCCACTTCCTGCTCACGGATTTGAGAAAAAATGCGTGCACCCTCTACGTCACCCACCACTTCGGCAGCAGCGATCAGGGAGGTGTAGCTGGCGATTTCAAGATTTTCAAAAACGTAACCGCTGATAGCGCCTTTAACCACTTCGTCATCGGCCATCATGCCGCCCATCGCCTGTCCAAACGCAGACAGTTTGCCCAGCGTGTCTTTGAAGGTTGAACTGGAGGTATCAAAACGGTCGATCACCGACTGCACCATTACCTGCTGCTGACGCGTTTCTTCGATATGCTGCTGAATGCGCGCTTTCAAATCCGGGTAGTGCTCCAGGCGATCGGCCATTTTTTCCAGCATGCTTTCTGCCTGTTTTTCCATGGCATGGGCGTCTTTCACCCACGCCAGGTAGTTTTCTTCATTGGTCATGATCCCGGTCTCCGTAAATGTTGTGTCGAAGACGCTGCGCCGTTAAGCCTGCTGTTCCGCAATAACGGTCAGCTTCTCATCGGTCGCTTTTTCTTCTTTCAGCGTTTCAGCCAGCAGACGCGCCGCCTCTTTGTAACCCAGCTTCACGGCCAGGGCATAGAGCGTGCCGTAGGTGGCGATTTCATAGTGCTCAACTTTCTGCGCTGCGCCGATCAGGCCTGCATCACGTACCGGGCCAGCCTCAACCGAATCGATAATTTCCTGCGCTTCTTCAGCAAGGCCTTCCAGCGCATGACACTTCATTCGTTTGATTTTTAAACCGTCGGTGATCTCAACCAACTGGTCAAGACGTTCGATCTGCCCCTGAGTTTCTTCAAGGTGTTGTTTAAACGCGGCAACCAGTTTTTCATCCGTTGCGGCACGCGCCATTTTTGGCAAAGCGCGGGTAATCTGTTTTTCTGCACTGTAAACGTCTGACAAATCATGAATAAATAAATCTTCGAGGGTTTTAATTGTCATAATTAACCTTTTTTAATCGTCGGGAAATAAATCCGGAGGTGTTTTTTAAATTCAAATAAAGCATAGTTGATAAAAGGATAAGGAAACGAGAAATGCATAATAAATAAAGTATTAAGACTAATCTTAGATAAAATGAATTTATAAACCAGCCTGTTACCTTTCTGCCATTAATTTTCATAAAAATAAAACCCGCAATCCATAAAAGTGATGGCGGGTTTTACTTAGCGTTAATGCTAACTACATGTTATGCAAAAGGTTAAAAGCGACTATTTTTTCTGGCCGCCTTTTTTGCCCGCTTCAGAGGCTTTTTCGGGATCGTTTTTGAAATTACCGCTTCCGCTCCCGCTGTTACTGCTTTTTCCGCCTTTTTTACCGGCTTCTGAGGCTTTTTCACGATCTTCGGCAAAATTACCGGCATTTCCACGATGCTGAGTCATATCAATTTATTCCTCTTCATGTTTAAAAGCTCCACCGATTGTCATAATGTTCCGTACCATAATTTCATGGGCAGGAATCGGTGAACGTCGTGCATTAATAAATCTAGCAAGCGTTTCGTTATTTGCAATGTCTGCAAGAAAAAATCTTGTGCCGTTTTATTTCTATTAACCTGATGAAGTTAAAGCGTATTTAAAAATAAGCGAAGCCGCAGTTTATATTTTGAAATACAGAGTTTGCATAAAAATCAACGGATAACGCGGGTGAGAAAATATCAATTAAATTTCAGAGGCGTCCCTCCTCTGAAGGATAAAACAGGCGGGAACCAGAGCGTGCCGGTACCGCCCTCAGAACACCACACCTGACCAGAGGTGTGGCTGTTTTCATTGGACGCCAGCGTGACATAAAGCGGTGCGATTTCAGCGGGCTGCCCAATACTCGCTTACGCCTGTTTTGGCTGGCCGTTTGATGCGGTCAGGCCGCCGTCAACCGGCAGATTCGCACCGGTAATGTAGCGTGCGTCGTCGCTGGCAATAAATGCAATGGCGTCGGCAATATCTTCCGGTTCGCCTGCGCGATTCAGCGGGATCCGCTCATAGAATTTATTCAGCAGCGATGTATCGTTTTTCATCTCTTCAGTGAGGTCGGTAAAGGTGAAGCCGGGGCAGATCGCGTTGACGCGAACGCCATCTTCGCCGTAATCCATCGCCAGCGAGCGGGTGAAATTGGTCACCGCGCCTTTCGCCGCGTTATAGACGCTCATGCCCCAGTCGCCGCCCAGACCGGAAACCGACGAAATATTCACCACGTTGCCTTTGCTCTTCAGCAGGGCAGGCATAAAGTAGTGCACACAGTGATAAACGCCGTCCAGATCCACCTTCATCAGCTTTTTCCAGTCGTCCGGTTCGATCTCATGAATGCGCCCCTGCACAATGACGCCAGCGTTATTGACCAGCACGTCAACGCGCCCGTACTTATCCAGCACCTTCTGCGCCAGCGTCTTGACGTCATCCGCTTCGCCCACGTCGCCGGGGGCGACAAGATGGTCACCCGCGTCGAGCGTTTTCAGCGTTTTTTCCAGCTTTTCGGCCGTACGACCGATTAACACCACGGAGGCGCCTTCGCTGGCGAAACGTCGGGCCGTTGCTGCGCCGATCCCTGAACCTGCACCGGTTATGACCACTATTTTTTTCTCGAAACGCGCCATTTTTTCCTCCATTTTTTCGCTAAGTCGGTACTAAACCTGGCAAACATGGCGCGAAGTGCAAGTGAGATTTCCCTTCAGAATGTTTACCAGGGCACCTCGCGGCCAAGGTAGTCGAGATAATGCAGCCCGGTGCGGCCTTCGCTGGCGGTAAGGGTATCAATCAGCGCCGGAATGCTCTCCTCAATAGTCAGGCGGGCATCGGGGCCGCCCATATCGGTGCGCACCCAGCCCGGTGCCATCAGCAGTAGCGTTTCTGGCGCATCGCCCTGGCGTGCGGCAAAACTGCGCATAAACATATTCAGCGCGGCTTTGCTGCTACGGTAGACATCATATTGCCCGTTGGTGTTATTAGTAAGGCTGCCCTGACCGGAGGACATTACGGCGATCGTGCCGCCCGGCTTCACGCAATTTTTCAGGCGTTCAATCACCCTGATCGGGCTCAGCGCATTCGTCACCATCACCCTGACAAACTCCTCAGTTGAGACGTCGGCGGCTGTTTCGCTATCGTCATTTTTAACGCCAGCGTTAACGAACAGAACATCCACGCGCGTGGTGCCGAGTCGGCTGCGCAACGCGTCGACCTCATCCGGTTGCGTAATATCCACCGCGTCGACATGCAGCAGAGCAGGGTAGCGTGCCGCCAGCGCAGAGAGCGCCTCGCGTGAGTTTTCCCGTCCGGTGGCGATCACCTGAACACCACGCTTCAGATACTCCTCCGCCATCGCAAAGCCCAGACCGCGCGAGGCGCCAATCAGTAAAACCGTTTTTTGTGCCATCATCCTTCTCCTCATTGACAGGCAAGCGAGCGTGCTGATGATAAAAGATACGCTGAAGGCAGACAGGGCGGAAGGCGCAGGGGATGCACGTTATACCTGCACCAGACGCCATCTGTCACGATAACAGGAGGCAAGATGGATGAACCTGATTTCAACTTGCTGATGGCGCTGGATAACCTGCTGGCGGAGGAGAGCGTGGCCGGCGCCGCGCGGCGCCTGGGGCTCAGCGCGTCCGCCATGAGCCGTACCCTCGCGCGCCTGCGCGCTGTCACCGGCGATCCGCTGCTGGTGCGGGCCGGGCGCGTCATGGTGCTGACGCCTTATGCACAGGCGATCCGTGAGCGAACCCGTCAGGCCGTCTCAGAAGCGCAGGCCATTTTGCGCCCTGCGTTTTCGGAAATAAGTCTCCCGACGCTGGAACGCACCTTCATGCTGCGAACCAACGACGGATTCGTCGAGGCATTTGGCGCGCGGCTGATCGCGGCGGCGGCAGAGCTGGCGCCGCGGGTGCGTCTGTGCTTTGTGCCCAAACCGGAAAAAAGCGCGAAGCCGCTACGTGATGGCACAGTCGATCTTGAAATCGGCGTGCTGGGTGAAACGGGACCGGAAATCCGTTTGCAGGGACTGTTCCGGGATCGTTTTATTGGCGTGGTCAGAAAAGGGCATCCGCTGATAAAGAGCGTCACGCCGGAAGGCTTCGCCGCCGCCGCACACGTGGTCGCTTCCCGGCGGGGTATCGCCAGCGGGCCGGTGGACGAGGCACTGGCGAAACTGGGGCTTGAGCGGAAAGTGTCCGCCGTGGTGGCCAGCTTTCAGGCTGCGCTGGCCGTGGCGATAAGCTCCGATCTGGTGGCGCAGGTGCCGGCCTCGTTCATCATGCATCAGCCCGACAGGCATGCCGCGCTGGAGGCGTTTGAACTGCCGATCAGCGTCGAGGGCTTTACCGTTTCGCAGATGTGGCATCCGCGTTCAGAAGCCGATTCTGCACATCGATGGCTCCGCCAGTTGATTAATAGGGTCTGTCGTCAATAAAGGGGCCACATAGCCCGCAAATGCTGCGCGCCGACAGGGCCGTCCTGTATACGTAACACACTGTCTTTGATGTTTTTTACCGGGGTCCTTGGCCCTGTTCACAGATTACGTCTACTGTTATTGTTCTGGTAAATGGTTACCAATGAAGGCGACAGGGAGCCGTAATGAAAAAAGTCCTCGGCACATTCTTACCGCTCTATACCACCACGCTGTTAATGCTGCTCGGTTCAGGCCTGTTGACCACCTGGGTTTCATTGCGCCTCGCGCATGAGCAGGTGAGCGGCGGGGTAATCGGGGCAATCATTGCTGCCCATTACATCGGCCTGGTTATTGGCGGCAAGGTGGGGCACAACCTGATCGCCCGCGTCGGACATATTCGCACCTATGTCTCCTGTGCCGGGATCATTACCGCCTCGGTGCTCGGCCACGGTTTGACTGAGTTTCTGCCGCTGTGGATCTTTCTGCGGCTGATTATCGGTCTGTGTATGATGTGCCAGTACATGGTGCTGGAGAGCTGGCTTAACGATCAGTCAGAAGCCAGCCAGCGCGGGATGATATTTGGTTTATACATGGTGGCAACTTACCTCGGCCTGTCGGCCGGGCAGATTATTCTGATGTCGCCGCTCGGCACCGACAGCAGCAGCCTGTTGATTGTGGCGCTCTGTTTCGCACTCTGCCTGGTGCCGATTGCACTTACTACCCGCACGCATGCGCATCCGTTGTCGCCTGCGCCAATGGAGCTGGGCTACTTCGTGCATGCCATTCCTCAAATTTTAGTGATGACGCTGGTGATCGGCATGGCGGTCGGGGCATTTTACGGGATGGCGCCGGTCTACATCAGCCAGCTGGGTTTCAGTACCCGGCAGGCCGGTCTGTTTATGGGCATCACCATCTTCGCCGGGCTGGTGTCGCAGTTTCCCCTGAGCTGGCTCTCTGACCGTGTCAGTCGCCCGCGCCTGCTGTTTTATACCGGCGTGCTTTACGTGCTGGCTGCGCTGCCGCTGACGCTACCGGCGCATTTTTCGTTTTTCTGGGTGGCGTTAATTGCTTTTATCGCCAGTATGATGCAGTTCTCACTCTATCCGCTGGTAGTGGCGATGGCTAACGACAGCGTGGTGCCGGAGCGGCGCGTCTCGCTGACCGCCTGCCTGCTGATGGCGTTTGGTATAGGCGCGTGTATCGGGCCGCTGGTCATCGGCGCGCTGATGCAGCCGCTGGGCGGCAACATGCTCTATCTCTTTTTCTGCCTTTGCGGCGTGCTGATTGCCACGCTGGCGGGCTTCAGCAGCCGACGCCGCACGGTGAGTAACGAGTTGCCCATTCCGCACGTGCCGATGCCGGATACGATGGCCAGCTCACCGCTGGCGGCCGCGCTCAATCCCAATATTGCCGAAGAGGAGATTCAGTCGGTGATGGTCAATAACGATGAAACCACGGAAGAGAATGTGGCCGGGTGACCCGCGTTTTTTATAAAAAGCGCCGATTCGGTATTAATTTAATAGTGAAATCAACGGATAAACTTTCAAAAAATACGTCGGAAAACAGAGTGGTAGTATCTAAGGAAAATCCGAAAGTTGATCGCATTATCTAAATGTTTATACTCAGATCACTTAAACGCTGCTTCAGGAGTGGTTATGAGGGAACGCCTGTCAGCCAGAGGGAAAATCTGGCTTGCTGTGATCGTCTGCTGTGCGCTGTTCTGGAGTCTGTTGTTCTGGATTTTGTGATAGTAAACTCCACAACGATGTCCAATTTCTGATGATGAGAAGCTGATGGTGAAGTCTTTAGTCGCCGTAATAGTTGGTGGTTCGCTGGGATGCGTTATCCGCTGGCTGTTGGGTGTACGTCTCAACGCGCTCTTTCCTAATCTGCCGCCCGGCACGCTGATCGTTAATCTGCTTGGCGGGTTTATCATTGGCGGCGCGATGGCCTGGTTCCTGCGTCATCCGCAACTCGATCCGGCCTGGAAGCTGTTAATCGCCACCGGTCTGTGCGGCGGCATGACCACTTTTTCCACTTTTTCTCTGGAGATCATGACGCTGCTTCAGGCCGGTAACTATACGTGGGCAATGGCGTCGGTGCTTATTCACGTCGTGGGCTCATTGCTGATGACCTTCGCCGGTTTCTGGCTGGTATCGCTGATGCTGTAGGCGAATCAGTCCACGTTTTGCGACTCTAACGCCAGCGCGCTGGCGGTCGCCGCGTCAAACAGCGACAGACTCTCTACCTGATCGAGCATGATCACTTTACGAAATGCCATGGCAGACTTCGGCTCGGAATCGAGGGTAATGCCATGCTCAGCGTAATATTTGCTGTAGTTGTGCTCAATGTGCAGGTTGAGCGTTTCGCCGTCCCGGTAGCCGCTGAGCATCGGGATCAGCACCAGGTTGGCCGTTGAGGGGAGTTCATAATGCGCGGTATGGATCATGCCGATATAGATCCGCCGCGATTTCAGCGTGACCCAGGCCAGCTCACCCTCTTCCATGCACTGATAGAGCAGCCCTTCAACGCCGTTCGCGCGCGTCAGATTTTTATAGAGCTTTTTACGTCCTTCGCTGCTTAGTTTAGCGCTGCCTGACCAGTTTGAACGGTAGACGCAGAAGACAATAGCAAAACTCAGCATGACGACAACCGGCGCCTGAATGCCCAAAAAGCTCCAGGTCATAAATTCAATTTGCCAGTGATAATGCACGCCTTCGCCCAGCGCCGGAACCGCATTCATCACCGCCGACGCCGCCAGCAGCAGTATCCAGACGATCCCGGTGGCGATCACCCCCTGCAAAACGAAGATGCAGCCATAGAGCGCCACCAGAAAATAGACGTCCCAGCCAAACGAGCGTTTGATTTTGAAGCGGGTAGTGAGGTCGCGGCTGGTGTACCAGTAGCCACAGACCATCAACACCATAAATATCGCCGTTCCCATTTTACGCCCTCTTCAACGCATTCACGTGGCGGGCAAAGTCCTCATGCACTTCTTTGCTGTAAATATTGACGGTTGCGCTGCCGTCTTCATCAATCAGAATGCGCTCGTCATCTTCAATCGATTCGGCGATGTCGCGCTGGCTCATCACCTGCAACAGCAGTTCCGGACTTGAAAACAGAGAGAGTAGAAATTTAAACACGGTTTTGCTCCAAATATTGTCTTCACCAAGTCTGGCAGGCGCAGAAGATCTGCGCCATGAGAACAATGTGAATCTGACACCGCAGGCTTACTGGCCCGGCTGCGGCGCCGGATCATCCTGAAGCTCTTTTTTGAAGTGTTTTTCTAACTGCTCAAGCGATTTGCCCTGCGTTTCCGGGGCAAACATCACTGCGAAAATACCCCCGGCGACGCCGACGGCGGCAAAGATGAAGAAGCTGGTTGTCAGCCCTAATCCCTCCAGCATAATCGGGAACATAAACGCAATGGAGAAGTTAGTCATCTGCATGGCGAAAACCGAAATACCGTTTGCCGTACCGCGAATGCGCATCGGAAACATTTCAGACAGCAGCAGCCAGGTGACCGGCGACAGCGCACCCTGCTGGAAGCAGAGAAATACCAGCATTCCGCCCAGCACCAGGTAGCTGCGCACCACGTCAGGATGCCCGTTTACCGTTTCCGGCATCATCAGCATGATAAGACCGATGACAAACAGCGTACAGGTACAGCCAATCTGACCGACCAGCAATAACGGGCGTCGCCCGAAGCGGCTGAGCAGCATGATACCCACAAAGGTCATGATCACCGAGATCACCCCGTTGGCGATGGTCGCCATCAGCGAGGCGTTGGTGCCCAGGCCTGTCGCCTGAAGCATGGTCGGCGCGTAAAACATAATGGTATTCACGCCCGAGAGCTGTTGCAGCATAGCGATACCGATGCCCAGCGCCACCAGCCGCTTCATCCACACCGAGATGGTTTTCTGTCGACGCGCATGTTTATCATTAAGCGAGGTGAAAGACTGACGAATCTCCTTCATCTCTTTCTCGACATGCCGTGAGGCCCGCGTGCGCTCCAGCACGTCGCGCGCTTCGCGATAGCGACCATGCATGGCGTACCAGCGCGGCGTATCCGGCAGAAAAAGCATGCCAACCCACAGAATGACCGCCGGGACGCAGGCCACGCCGAGCATCCAGCGCCAGGTGGTTTCGCCGCCCCAGACTTCATTGATGGCGGCGTTGCTGGTGTAGGCAATGAGCTGTCCGGAAACAATCATCAGCTCCTGAAGAGTGACAAACTGCCAGCGTCGGTTAGCGGGAACGATTTCCGCAATGTAGATCGGCACAATAGCCGCCGCGCCGCCAACGGCCAGGCCAAGCGTAAAGCGAAACGCGATCATGACCTCAACGTTCGGGGCCATTGCACAGCCCAGCGAGCCGATCATAAAGACGATAGCCATCAGCAGGATAATCTTTTTGCGGCCAAAACGATCCGCAACGCGCCCGGCGCAAATCGCGCCAATCGCCGATCCCAGGATCAGAAAGCTGGTGACCATGCCCGTAGTGACCGATGTCAGATGCAGATCGTGCTTCATAAACAGCAGTGCACCCGCTATAACGCCGGTATCGTAGCCAAACAGCAGCCCGCCCAGCGTGGCGATAAACGCAATGACTTTTACCAGCGGTTCGGTCGCTTGCGTCTTCGACGTCTCATTCTGCGGCCCGCTTTTCAAATTAACCGTCACATCTTACTCCCTGAATAATTGATAGGCGAAATGACATGTGACGTAGATCACATGCATGATAAATCTATGTCACGCTGAGAATTGTGCCAGGAAAAGCATGAATTAAATTTCAGAGAGGGCATTTGCAGGGTGAAAAACGGCGCCGGAGATAGCGCCGGCGCATATTTTATTGTGACCGGGTGTTGGTCAGAAACAGGGCGATCGCGTTAATGCGTCATGGCAACGCGACGAGATTCGCGATTAAACTGTATGACCGGGTTTTCCTGGTGCGTTGAAACTTCACATTCCTGGTTATATTCAGCAAGCCAGTTCAGATACTCTTCCATGACCAGCGTCGTATTCTCTCCGCTCTGGGTGGTGCGAATATAGAGCTGGGCAGCGGGACGCGAGTTGTCCTGAATATAGATTTCGTATTTTTTATCCCATGCTGGCGTATCAGGGCGTTCGCGCAGGATGACATCGTTAAAGCGCAGATGCTGCCAGCGCGTCAGGCGTTGGTAAAAGTGTTTTTTATTCATGACGGATTAACCTCTCCGTTTTTTTTGTCATTACTGTGTTGTTCTCTGCACAATGTGTTTACACCGTTGAGTTGGCGCATTTTTGAGCAGAGGGGTAGCGACAGCGCCCCGTTTCAGAGACCCTGGTTGCTTAAATGTAGTAGAAATCCTTCTCCACGCCACTTGGCATCTTGTTTTCAGATATTTCCCTGATG
>NZ_JNVB01000004.1 GCF_000770305.1 Erwinia oleae | reverse complement strand
ATGATGATCTGCTCCCACGCGCTCTGGCAGGCGCCGGTCGAGCCCGGCACGGCGAAAATCAGCGTCTGATTCGCCAGCCCGGCCACCGCACGCGATTGCAGCGTGGCGCTGCCGATCTCCTCCCAGGAAACCATGCGAAACAGTTCGCCAAAGCCGTCTATCTCGCGGTCAAACAGCGGCAGAAGCGCTTCCGGCGTGCTGTTTTTACTGTGAAAACCGGTGCCGCCGTTAATCAGCACCACCTGTACGTCGCTGCTGGCAATCCAGCTGGAGACCACCGCACGGATGCGGTAGCGGTCATCTTTCACCAGGGCGCGATCGAATACGTGATGCCCCGCGTCGGTGAGGGCTTCGCGAAAATAGTCGCCGGAGGTGTCGCTGGCCGCGTCGCGGCTGTCGGAAATCGTCAGCACCGCTGCGTTAAGCGGAATGAATTCTGCTGCGGGTTTAGCCATTATTACGTTCCTTATTAACCGCCAATGAATGAGAGATTTTGCGTGACGCCGGTATTGCCCTGATGCAGGAAATGCGTCTGCTTCTTGCTGTGCAGGCTGGCGGCGATGCGTGCCTGAAGCTGCGTCTGCTGGTCGTCGGACTGAAGCAGATCGCGGAGCGAAACGCCGCCGTCGCCAAACAGACACAGATGCAGCTTGCCGGTGGCCGATACGCGCAGGCGATTGCAGCTGGCGCAAAAATCTTTCTCGTAAGGCATGATCAGGCCGATTTCGCCCTGATAGTCCGGATGGCGAAATACCTGCGCAGGGCCGTCGCTGCGCGCGCGGGCCTGCTGCGTCCAGCCCTGCATCAGCAGGCGATCGCGGATCACCTCGCCGGAAATATGGTATTTGCGAAACAGCGCGCCGCCGTCGCCGGTTTCCATCAGCTCAATAAAGCGCAGTTGAATCGGGCGGCTGCGGATCCAGTCGAGGAAGGTGTCCAGGCTGCGGTGGTTGACATCGCGCATCAGCACGGTATTCACTTTGACCTTGCTGAAACCAGCCTCGAAAGCGGCATCGATGCCGCTCATTACCTGATGAAATTTGTCCTGTCCGGTGATGGCGTGAAACTGCCGCGCATCGAGACTGTCGATGCTGACGTTGAGCGCGGTCAGGCCCGCATCGCGCCATTTCGCCACGTCACGCGCCAGACGATAGCCGTTGGTGGTCACCGCCAGCTGGCGGATCGCGGCGTTTTCACGCACGGCGGCAATGATGTCGGTGAAGTCGCGGCGAAGCGTGGGCTCGCCGCCGGTCAGACGGACTTTCTCCGTGCCCGCAGCCGCAAAGGCGCGCGTGACGCGACGGATTTCATCCAGCGACAGGAAGCTTTTGTTGGCCGTGCCGTGCGGTTTGTAGCCGTCGGGCAGGCAATAGTTGCAACGAAAATTGCACACGTCGGTGATCGACAGCCGCAGATAATAAAAACGGCGATCGAAGCTGTCAGTAAATTGTGGCACCAGAACACCTTTCCAAATACGGGGGATGCAGGCATTTCTTTCTGCACCCTGGCAACAAAATTGTTGCGGCCTGGCCTCCATATCATGCGACGTAGGCTGTCCAGGCTAAGTGTGTTTTACCGATTTTCGGTAGAACAGGTTGCGAAAATTCTACCGCGAATGCGAACGGGTTACCAGAACGACCTTTCGTTGTATATTTTGCTATATATCGTATTTTAACCGCTTTTTCCCTGCACGATAAGGTAAAATAGTCGACGACCCGCTGTGTTGCGCCGGGTCAATTTACCGTTACATCACTAAAGGAGATTTATGCGCAATCGCACTTTAGCCGATCTCGATCGCGTTGTGGCCATCGGCGGCGGACATGGTCTGGGCCGCGTCATGTCGGCACTTTCTACTCTCGGTTCACGACTGACCGGCGTAGTCACCACCACGGACAATGGCGGTTCCACCGGGCGTATCCGGCGTTCTGAGGGCGGCATTGCCTGGGGCGATATGCGCAACTGTCTGAATCAGCTCATCACCGAGCCCAGCGTGGCGTCGGCCATGTTTGAATATCGCTTTGCCGGGAACGGCGAACTGGCGGGACACAACCTTGGCAACCTGATGCTGAAGGCGCTGGATCACCTCAGCGTCCGCCCGGTTGAAGCGATTAATTTGATCCGCAATCTGCTCAAGGTCGATGCCTTTTTGATCCCGATGTCGGAGCAGCCGGTCGATCTGTTGGCGATCGACGACGAAGGCAACATGATTTATGGCGAAACGGCCATCGACCAGATGCACAACGCGCCACAGTCGCTCCGGCTTTCGCCCACGGTTAACGCCACGCGCGAGGCGATTGAGGCAGTAGGCGAAGCAGATTTAATTCTGATCGGCCCCGGTAGCTTTTACACCAGCCTGATGCCAGTGCTGCTGATGCCGGATATGGCGCAGGCGCTGCGCCGCACGCCCGCCACCATGGTATTTATCGGCAACCTCGGAAAAGAACTCAGCCCTGCTGCTGCGCGTCTGACGCTGGCTGATAAGCTTGCGATAATGGAAAAAGCCATCGGCAAAAAAGTGATCGATGCGGTGGTGATTGGCCCGCACGTGAACACGCAGGGCGTGGGCGATCGGTTAATTATTCAGGAACCGCTTGACGCTGCTGATATTCCCTATCGTCATGACCGTCAGCTGCTGCACAACGCGCTGGAACACGCGATCCAGTCCATTGGCTGAAGGTGGCGGGCGCGGCAGATGCCGCGCCGCACTCAGGACGCGGCGATAAACAGCTCGCGCGCCTCGTGGAGCTGATCGCGAACGTGCGCCGCCTCTTCAAACTCAAGGTTCTGCGCATGCTGCTGCATTTTCGCTTCCAGTTCGCGGATTTTCTTCTGGAGTGCCTGCGGCGTCAGCGCCAGGTAAGTGCTGTCATCCTCAACGATATCGCGGGCCGACTTGCTGCCGCGGCCTTTGTTTTTGTTGAGTTTGTTAAGCCCCTGACCCAGTTCGAGAATATCAGCGATTTTCTTGTTGAGGCCCTGCGGCACGATGCCGTTTTCCGCGTTGTAGATGGTCTGTTTCTCGCGACGACGTTCGGTTTCATCAATAGCCCGCGCCATCGACGGCGTAATTTTGTCGCCGTATAATATCGCTTTGCCGTTGATATTACGCGCTGCGCGGCCGATGGTCTGGATCAGCGAGCGCTCGGAACGCAGGAAGCCCTCTTTGTCGGCGTCCAGAATCGCCACCAGCGACACTTCAGGCATATCCAGCCCTTCCCTCAGCAGGTTAATCCCCACCAGCACGTCGAACTCGCCAAGGCGCAAATCACGGATGATTTCAACGCGCTCCACGGTATCAATGTCGGAGTGCAGATAGCGCACCCGCTCGCCGTGTTCAGTGAGATATTCGGTAAGATCCTCCGCCATGCGCTTGGTCAGTACCGTCACCAGCACGCGCTCGTTAATGGCCACGCGCTTACGGATCTCTGACAGCAGATCGTCCACCTGAGTGGTGACCGGACGCACCTCAATCAGCGGATCGAGCAGGCCGGTTGGCCTCACCACCTGATCGATGACCTCACCGCCGGATTTCTCCAGTTCATAGTTGCCCGGCGTGGCGGAAACGTAAATCGTCTGCGGCGCCAGCGCTTCGAACTCTTCAAATTTCATCGGGCGGTTATCCAGCGCGGAGGGCAGACGAAAGCCATACTCAACCAGCGTCTCTTTACGCGCGCGGTCGCCGCGATACATGCCGCCAATCTGTGGAATGGTAACGTGCGACTCATCGACGACCAGCAGCCCGTCGGCAGGAAGGTAGTCAAAGAGCGTTGGCGGCGCTTCGCCCGGTCCGCGACCTGACAGGTAACGCGAGTAGTTTTCGATACCGGAGCAGTAACCCAGCTCGTTCATCATCTCCAGATCGAACTGCGTGCGCTGCGAAATGCGCTGCTCTTCCAGCAGTTTGTTATTCTCCAGCAGCGTTTTTTTACGCTCGACCAGTTCAACCTTGATGTCTTCCATGGCCTGAAGAATGCGCTCGCGCGGCGTGACGTAATGCGTTTTGGGATAGATGGTATAACGCGGGATCACCGAATCAATGTGGCCGGTCAGCGGATCGAAAATCGACAACCGCTCCACTTCTTCATCGAACAGCTCCACGCGCAGGGCGTATTCATCCGATTCCGCCGGGAAGATATCGATCACTTCGCCGCGCACGCGGAAGGTGCCGCGCTGGAAAGCCTGATCGTTGCGGGTGTACTGCAACTCGGCAAGGCGGCGCAGAATGGCACGCTGATCGATCACCATGCCGCGCGTCAGATGCAGCATCATTTTCAGGTAAAGATCGGGATCGCCAAGACCATAGATTGCCGACACTGACGCCACCACCACCACGTCGCGACGCTCCAGCAGAGCCTTAGTGGCAGAGAGACGCATCTGTTCGATATGCTCGTTCACCGAAGCATCTTTCTCGATAAAGGTATCTGAACTGGGGACGTAAGCTTCAGGCTGATAATAGTCGTAGTAGGAAACGAAGTATTCCACCGCGTTATCCGGGAAAAACTCTTTCATTTCGCCATAGAGCTGCGCCGCCAGGGTTTTATTCGGTGCCAGCACCATCGTCGGGCGATTAAGGGCGGCAATGACGTTCGCCACGGTAAAGGTTTTTCCTGAGCCGGTTACGCCCAGCAGCGTCTGATGAGCCAGCCCATCCTCCAGCCCCTCTTTCAGACGACGGATAGCCTCAGGCTGGTCGCCGGAAGGTTTAAAATCGGAGTTGAGTTTAAAGACTTTGCTCATTACGTTACGTACCTGATGGTTAAAGCGCGGACAGGAGATTAATTCTACTCTGCTACGGCGATTTTTCCAGCAAAAAACAGTGGATATATACACAGTCCTCAAGCCGGATCCGTTTACTTACTCGCCATTTGCGCTTATGCCAAAGGCGGCATTAAAAATGAGAATAGCGCGCAAGCGGTTATCCCCAGAACGGGCAAGCGCTTTAACATTTGTCAAGCCTGTCGAATAAAAACTATGTCAGTAATGTTAAGCCAATTTTTTGGCTCTTGATTTTATACAACTCATTGATTTAAAAAACTTTAGGTAACAAGGCGCGTTTCGCACCAATCTGACTCCAGGCCGCGTCCGCTCTCGCCTGGCGAGGGTTTTAAGTCACTCATGCACATGGTTATCCACAGGAATAGTGGATAACTGACGGCAGCGCCCGAACCATCTCATGTGCATAAATCGCCGCAAACAGTCCCACGCGCCTGCAAAAAAATTTTTTCCGTTTTTTTTCGATTGGCGTTTGCCTGCGGGCCGCCCTGCCTGGCACAAATCGGCCCGTTCAGCCAGCCCCCGGCGCTTTTTTTTAACGCGCGCGCCCGGGCGTTTTTTTGCTGCTGCACCGAAGAAATGCCCCGTGCGGGTGCAGCGAAGCAAATGATTAACTATCCATTACTCGCTGGCCCTGAAAAAAGCGGCAACGGGGGCTTATTTCGCGTTGTTATCAGACAACTGGCCCATAACTTGCAATGCTGACTACAACGCTGCACGCTTTCTTTTCGCCAGTTCACGAAGCCGCGGCACGTTTAACACAACTGTTTGCAAGACGACGCAGAGCGGACGCAAGCAGAGGCGATCGAAAACTGTCTGAAGGAGAGTGGAAGATGCTCAGCTTACGTTCAATTAATCAATTCTATGGTCAGAATCACATCTTATGGGATGTTGATTTGGATCTGTCGCCCGGTACCTGTACCGGCGTGGTGGGCAGCACCGGCATGGGCAAAACAACCCTGGTGAACTGCATTATGGGCCATTTACCGATCAACAGCGGGTCCATCACCTGGCAGGAGGGTAACCTGCCGCCGCTGGATCTGCTGCATCAACCCGTCGAGCGTCGGGCGGCGCTGGGTATCGGCTATGTGCCGCAGGGACGGCAGATCTTCTCACAGCTCAGCGTGGAGGATAACCTGCACATCGCTCTGCTCTCCGGCGCAGGCGAGGCGCGACAACGAGGCATTCCGCCGATGGTGTTTGAGCTTTTTCCACTAATCTGGTCGCTGCGCCACCGCCGCAGCGGCGATCTCTCGCTGGATGAGCAGCAACAGCTGGCGCTGGCGCGTGCGCTGGTGCTACAACCCAGGCTGCTGATCCTGGATGAACCGGTAGAAGGCATGTCGCCGTGGCTGGAAGAGGAGATGGGAAATTTAATTCACCGGTTGAATCATGACTTTGGTCTGACGATTTTACTGCTGGAGCAGCGCATCTCGTTTATTCGCAAAGTGGCCGATTACTTTTTGCTGCTGCACCGGGGACGGGGCGTGGCCCGCGGCGAGGTTGCGCAGCTCAATGAGAGCATGGTGGATACCTGGCTGACCACGCAGAGCACCGGTTAACGATGCACTGCGCGTCGGGGTTTACGTCGGCAGGCGCACATAGCGATCGAGGCGCTCAAACGCGTCGGGCGCGGTCAGATGCGGGATCTCACCGAGCATCGGCGCAGGCAGCCGCTGTTTCAGCGTCTCCAGATACGCCGCATAGCGTTTTCCGGGGCGCTCGATAGCGTTGGCGATCCAGCCGGCCAGCCGCAGTCCGCTGGCCTGAATCGCCTGCGCGGTGAGCATTGCGTGATTAATGCAGCCCAGCTTCACGCCAACCACCAGCACTACCGGAAGCTGCTCCTGCTCCACCCAACCGGCAAAAGTAGTGGTCTCTGAGAGCGGCGTAAACCAGCCGCCCGCGCCTTCAACCAGCACCCACTCTGCGCGTTCAGTCAGCGTCGCCAGGCCGGCAGAGAGCTGCTCAAACGCAATCGGCCTGCCCTCTTCCGCGCTGACGATATGCGGCGCGGTGGGTTCCGCAAAGGCCAGCGGATTGATCTGTGCATAGGGCAGCGACAGCGCGCTGTTTTTTTGCAGCGCCAGCGCGTCTTCATTACGCAGCCCGTCCGGCGTCATCTCGCAGCCCGAAGCCACCGGTTTATATCCCACGGCGCGCAGGCCCGCCGCGCGCGCCGCCTGAAGCAGCGCGGTGCTTGCCACGGTTTTACCTACTTCGGTATCGGTTCCGGTTATAAACCAGCGTTCAGTCACGTTCAATTACTCCATAAATAAGCTGATAGCTGAGCAGGCAACCGCGCGCGTCGCGCGGCCAGACCTGCTCCAGCCGGATAAGATGTTGGCGGGTCAGCAACGCGCGGCGGCCCTGATGCAGATGCGTTGCGCCGATACCCTTCAGCGAACGCAGCGCGCTCAGAACGTCCGGGAAAGCCAGCGTCATCGTCTGCGGGTGCAGCGTCAGCGGCAGATCCTTACCCGCTTCGGCAATCGTGTCGGCGGTAAGAAAGCGGTTAACGGGCGCTGGCATGGCAAGATGCTGCCAGGCGAACGAAAGCTCGCTGAGCGATCCCGCCGCCAGCGTCGAAAAGAGTACCTGGCCGTCAGGACGCGTCACGCGCCGCATCTCGTGCAGCGCCTGGCGCAGATCGGCGCACCACTGCACCGCCAGATTGCTCCAGCAGAGATCAAATTCCGCCTCACCGAAGGGCAGCGCTTCGATGTCGCCCTGCCGGTAACCGTGCGCCGTCTGCTGCGTCTCGGCCTGTTGGAGCATCACCGGCGAGAGATCGAGGGCGGTGACCCGGTTGCCCGCCTCGCGCCATTGACGGCTGAACCAGCCCGTACCGCAGCCAGCGTCCAGCACCGCCAGTCCGCTGTGGCGCAAGGCAAAGGCCTTCAGCGCCTCGCCGCTCATGCGCTGGAGTTCAGCAAACTGATTGTAGTGCGTCGCCGCGCGGCCAAACGCCTGCGCCACCGCCTGCTTGTTAACCTCTTGCGTCATTCAGCGCCTCCAGCAGCCGTTGGATCTCTTCCGACCGATGCGCCGCGCTGAGCGTGATGCGCAGCCGCGCCGTACCGGGCGGCACCGTTGGCGGCCGGATCGCCGTCACCCAGCAGCCCCGCGCGCGCAGCGTGTCGGCCAGCGCCAGCGCGCGCGCTTCGTCGCCCACTATCAACGGCTGGATTGCCGTCAGCGAAGGCGTCAGTTTGAAGCCGCGCGCGGCGGCACCGGCTTTAAACAGCGCGATATTCTCTGCCAGCCGCTGGCGCTGCGCATCGCCCTGCCTGACGCAGTCCAGTGAAGCGCTCAGCGCGCATGCCTGGGCGGGCGGCATTGCCGTGCTGTAGATCAAATGGCGGGCGAACTGGATCAGATAGTCTGCCGTTTCGGCCTGGCAGAGTACCGCCGCGCCGCTGACGCCAAAGGCCTTGCCGAAGGTAACCACCAGCAGTTCCGGCTGCACCTGCTGGTGCCACGCGCTGCCGCGCCCCTCTTCGCCGGTGACGCCGATGCCGTGCGCATCGTCCACCATCAGCCAGCCGCCGTGCTGGCGAGTAAGGGCGTGCAGGGCGGACAGCGGCGCGCTGTCGCCATCCATGCTGAAGACGCCTTCGGTTACCACCAGCGTTTCTCCGCCGTCGACGCCCGTCAGCAGCGCGGCCAGCACGTCGGGCTGGTTATGTGCAAAACGGCGCAGCGTAGCCGGACTCAGCGCCGCGGCCTCCAGCAGCGAGGCATGTGACAATTTGTCGGCGAAGATGCGGTCGTTTTTTGCCATCATCGCCGCAATAACCGCCTGATTTGCCGCAAAACCTGAAATGAACAGCAGCGCGCGCGGATAGCCAAGCCAGTCGGCCAGTTCCTCTTCAAACGCGGCGTGCGGCGCGCCGTAACCGGTGACGTGGCCCGATCCGCCCGCGCCCACGCCGTAACGCTCTGCGCCCTGCTGCCAGGCGCGAACGATACGCGGATCGCGAGTCAGCCCCAGATAGTCGTTGGCGGCAAAGTTGAGATAGCGCCGGCCGTTCACGTCAAGCGAGGCGCCGCCGTGCGGCTGAATAACCTGCCGCTGGCGAAACTGGCCTTTTCCGCGCCGCACAGCGAGCGCGTCGGTGATGCGTTGCTGCCAGCTCATTTACAGCGCCGCGTTGTAAAACTGTTCGGTATCGGCGTTCAGTAACTGTCCGGCCAGCACCTGCTGCTGCTCGTTATCGCCCGCCGTGGTGGTGTTATGCTGCGGATTCAGGCCAAGTTTGCGGAACAGAACAAGATCTTTATCCTCTTCAGGGTTTGGCGTGGTAAGCAGCTTGCAGCCATAGAAAATGGAGTTCGCGCCCGCCATAAAACACATCGCCTGGGTCTGTTCGCTCATCTGCTCGCGCCCGGCGGAGAGCCGCACGTGCGAGGACGGCATCATGATCCGCGCGACCGCGATGGTGCGCACAAAATCAAAAGGATCCACGTCGTCGTTGTCGGCCAGCGGCGTTCCTTTCACCTTCACCAGCATGTTGATCGGCACGCTCTCCGGCGGCGTCGGCAGATTAGCCAACTGCACCAGCAGCCCCGCGCGATCGTCAACGGTTTCGCCCAGACCGACAATGCCGCCGGAACAGACCTTGATCCCCGCGTCGCGTACTTTACCCAGCGTATCCAGTCGCTCCTGATAGGAGCGCGTGGTGATAATGTTGCCGTAAAATTCCGGCGACGTGTCCAGGTTGTGATTATAAAAATCCAGGCCGGCGTGGGCCAGACGGTGCGCCTGTTCATCGCTCAGCGTGCCAAGCGTCATACAGGTTTCCATGCCCATCTCTTTGACGCCTTTGACCATCTGCTCAAGGTAAGGCATGTCGCGGTCGTGCGGGTTTTTCCATGCGGCGCCCATGCAGAAGCGGCCTGAACCGGCGGCTTTCGCCTTACGGGCGGAGGTTAACACCTCTTCCACTTCCATCAGGCGCTCTGACGCCAGCCCGGTTTTGTAGCGGGCGCTCTGCGGGCAGTATTTGCAGTCTTCCGGGCAGGCGCCGGTTTTAATCGACAGCAGCGTGCTCACCTGCACCTGTTGCGGATCGAAGTGCTGGCGATGCACCTGCTGCGCTTCAAACATCAGTTCGAGAAAAGGCTTATCAAACAGGGCCTGCGCCTGAGAAAGAGTCCAACGGGTTGTCATTGCATGCTCCAAAAAGATCTGTCGTCAACAATCATTGCGTGGTTATACTTGTAAACTAATTTTTTTGAATTTGGTTTACAAGAATTTTATGACACCTGACGACCTGGCTTTCGATCGCGACCATATCTGGCATCCCTATACCTCGATGAGCAAGCCGCTGCCGGTTTACCCGGTGACGGCGGCGAAAGACACCTCGCTTTATCTGGCGGACGGGCGTGAACTGGTGGACGGTATGTCGTCATGGTGGGCGGCGATCCACGGCTACAACCATCCGCGCCTGAATCAGGCGATGAGCAGGCAGATTGCGCAGATGTCACACGTAATGTTCGGCGGCATCACGCATCCTTCCGCCGTGGCGCTCTGCCGCAAACTGGTGGAGATGACGCCAGAGGGGCTGGAGTGCGTGTTTCTGGCGGACTCCGGCTCGGTTGCCGTGGAAGTCTCGATGAAGATGGCGCTGCAATACTGGCAGGCGCGCGGGCAGAAGCGGCAACGTTTTTTAACCTTACGTAACGGCTACCACGGCGATACCTTCGCCGCCATGTCGGTATGCGATCCGCAAAACTCAATGCACAGTCTCTATCAGGGCTACCTGCCGGATCACCTGTTCGCCGCCGCGCCCGTCTGCGGCTTTGGCGATGAATGGCAGCCGGAAGATATTCAGGATTTCAGTCGTCTGATTGTCCGGCACGCTGGCGAACTGGCGGCGGTGATCCTGGAGCCCATCGTGCAGGGCGCAGGCGGAATGCGTTTTTACCATTCTGCGTATTTGCGGCGCGTGCGCGAGCTGTGCGACGCGCACGGCGTGTTGCTGATTGCCGATGAAATCGCCACCGGTTTCGGGCGTACCGGCAAGCTGTTTGCCTGTGAACACGCAGGCATTTCGCCGGATATTCTGTGCGTCGGCAAGGCGCTGACCGGCGGCACCATGACGCTCTCCGCCACGCTGACCACCCGCCACGTGGCGGACACCATCAGCAACGGCGCGGCGGGCTGTTTTATGCACGGGCCGACCTTTATGGGCAATCCTCTCGCCTGTGCGGTCGCCAGTGAAAGCCTGGCGATTCTTCAGGAGAACCACTGGGTGCAGCAGGTGGCGGCCATTGAAGCGCAGTTAACGCGCGATCTGTTGCCGCTGGCCGACAGCAGCGAAGTCAGGGCGGCCCGCGTACTCGGCAGCATTGGCGTGATCGAAACTCATCGTCCGGTAAATATGGCGGCGTTGCAGGCGTTTTTTGTCGAGCAGGGCGTGTGGATCCGTCCCTTCGGCAGGCTTATCTACCTGATGCCGCCCTACATTATTCAGCCCGATGCGCTGAAACGCTTAACCGACGCCATCGGCGCGGCGCTTTCCAGACCCGCGCTGTTTGCCGCCCCGTAGCCTTCACGGCCAGCATCCTGCAACACAGCGCCAGGCAGACGATGCATTGATGCACTACGCTTTTACGGGGCACCGTCCCGCAGAAGGAGTAAATTATGCCGCAAGACAAACACACTAATCGCCGCATCGTGCTGGCTTCCCGCCCGCACGGGGCGCCTGTTGAAAGCAACTTCCGCCTGGAATCGCAGCACGTGCCGACGCCCGGCGCGGGCGAGGTTTTACTGCGTACCGTCTGGCTGTCGCTGGATCCCTACATGCGCGGCCGCATGAGCGACGCGCCTTCCTATGTACCGCCGATCGCCGTCAATGACGTGATGAGCGCCGGCACCGTCGCCGTGGTTGAACAATCAAACCATCCTGATTACGCCGCGGGCGACTGGGTGGTCAGCCAGAGCGGCTGGCAGGATTTTGCACTGTCGACGGGCAACGATCTGTTCAAACTGAGCGGCCCGGTGCTGAAGCATCCCTCCCGGGCGCTGGGTATTTTGGGTATGACCGGTTTTACCGCCTATATGGGCCTGCTGGATATCGGCAATCCGCAGCCTGGCGAAACCGTCGTGGTTGCCGCGGCCACTGGCGCAGTAGGCTCAATGGTCGGACAGATTGCGAAACTCAAAGGCTGTTATGTGGTGGGCATCGCGGGCGGCGAAGAAAAATGTCGCTACGCCGAAGAGGTGCTTGGCTTCGACCGCTGTCTCGATCACCGTTCTGCCAATCTGAGTGAAGCGCTGCGTCGCCACTGCCGTGACGGCATCGACGTCTATTTTGAGAGCGTGGGCGGGGCGGTATTTAACGCTGTGCTGCCGCTGATGAACACCAAAGGACGCATTCCGGTGTGCGGGCTGATCGCCGACTACAACAGCACCGACACCGCGCCCGGCGCAAACCTGCTGCCTGCCTTTCAGAGCGCCATTCTGCGTAAGAGGCTGCGCGTGCAGGGCTTTATTATTACGCAGGACTACGCTAACCGCTTCGGCGAATTTTTCACTCAGATGAGTCAGTGGGTGGCTGAGGAGCGCTTCGTTTTCCGCGAAGACGTGATCGATGGTCTGGACAACGCCCCGGAGACGTTTATCGGCATGCTTGAGGGTAAAAACTTCGGCAAGGTGCTGATCCGTGTCGCTGGCGACAAACCTTAAAGGAACGCCTGATGAAAGTGCTAATGGTTTTAACTTCCCACGACCGCCTCGGTGAAACCGGCAAGAAAACCGGTTTCTGGCTGGAAGAGTTCGCCGCGCCCTGGTATGTGTTCCGCGATGCCAGTATTAACGTGGTGCTGGCCTCGCCCGCTGGCGGCCAGCCGCCGCTCGATCCGATAAGCGATGAGCCCGATGCGCAGACGCCCGATACGGAACGTTTCCGTCAGGACATCGCGGCGCAGCAGGCGTTGGCTAACACCCAACAGTTGGAGAATATCGACAGCAGCACCTTTGATGCTATTTTCTATCCCGGCGGGCACGGCCCGCTGTGGGATCTGGCGACCGACAGAAAAAGCATTGAACTGATTGAGAATTTTTACGCCAACGGCAAGCCGGTGGGCGCGGTGTGTCACGCGCCGGGCGTACTGCGTCACGCCAAAAAACCTGACGGCACGCCGCTGGTGCAGGGTAAGCGCGTTACCGGTTTTACCAACAGTGAAGAAGCCGCCGTGGGCCTGACAAATGTGGTACCTTTCCTGGTTGAGGATGCGCTCAGAGCGCTGGGCGCGGAGTTTGAAAAAACCGATGACTGGGGCGTGTTTACGCTGACCGACGGCCATCTGGTGACCGGCCAGAATCCCGCATCCTCTGCCGCCGCAGCCGAGGAGCTGCTAAAACTGCTTCATCAATAATGCAAGGAGGTGGAATGAAACTGTTAAGCCACAATTTTAACGATGGCGACAAGCTGCCCGAACGTCACGTGTTTAACGGAATGGGCTATCAGGGCGACAACCTTTCTCCGCATCTGACGTGGGATGACGTGCCGTCTGGCACAAAGAGCTTTGTGGTGACTTGTTACGATCCTGATGCGCCGACCGGTTCCGGCTGGTGGCACTGGGGCGTGGCGAATCTGCCCGCCGATACGCGCGTGCTGCCGCAGGGCGCAGGCTCCGGCACCGCCGAACTGCCGTCCGGGGCGGTACAGACCCGCACCGACTTCGGCACCAGCGGTTACGGCGGCGCGGCACCACCCAAAGGCGAAAGCCATCGCTATATATTCACCGTTTACGCGCTGGATGTGGAAAAGCTGGAGGTGGATGAAAACGCCAGCGGCGCGATGTTGGGCTTTAACGTCCATTTCCATCAGCTTGCCAGCGCATCCATTACGGCGCTCTATAGCTGATTCATCGGGCACCCCTTAGCGGGTGCCCGCTCTGCTCAGCGAAGTGAGTGAACCACCACCCACATTGGCCCCTGCCCTACCGCATAGCGCGCCAGCGGCTGCAACAATCCCCGCACGCCCGCAATATTATACACTTCGATATGATGCGATAGCTGTCCGGCGGAGATCAGATACCGGCCCGTATTATCAATATTAAAGCCGCGCGGCTGCGTTTCGGTAGGCTGATGCCCTTCCAGCGTCAACAGGCCGCCGTCTTCACTGACGCTGAAGACAGCCAGCACGCTGGCGGTGCGGTCGCAACTGTAAAGGTGGCGACCATCCGGCGTGAGATGAATATCTGCCGCCCAGCGGGTATCGCTGAACCCTTCCGGCATCATATCCAGGCTCTGTACGCGCGCCATCTCGCCGTGCTGATTGCGCAGGCGCCAGACGTCAACGGTGCTGTCCAGCTCGTTAATACAGTAAGCGTACTGCCGGTTGGGATGGAAAACCATATGCCGCGGCCCGGCGCCCTCGACCGTAGTGACCTGCGGCTGTGCGTGCGGCGTCAGCGTGCCGTTCTCCTGCAAATCAAACAGGCAGATGCGATCCTGTTTCAGCGCAGGCACGTAGAGCGTGTGATTATTCAAATCGATATTGGCTGAATGGCAGCCGTCGAGGCCGTTGATCACCTGAAGCGGCTCGCCCGGCAGGCCATCTTCGCCCACCGGCGAGACGCTGACGCAGGCGTCGTTATAGGAACCGACGAAAATAAAGCGACCGCGACGGTCGGTGGAAATATGCGTTGGACTGCCCGGCAGCGAAGCCTGTCCGGCCTCCGTCAGTTTGCCTTCTGCATCAATACGATACGCGATGATACGAAATCCGGGGCGTACGCCAACGTAGAGAAAACGTCCGTCGGGGCCGACCACCATCGGCTGCACCTCACCGGGCGCGTCCACCACCTGAAGCAGCGTCAGCGCGCCGTCGTCGTGAAGCTGCCACGCGTGGATCTGCTGGCTTTTAGGGCTGGCGGTGTAAACAACCTGTTGCATATCGTCTCCTTTTTGCGGGTGGTGAGTGGCAAAGGGTAGCGCGTTTTTGCCCTCAGCGTGGAGGAATTATGGCGCACGGTTTTGTCGGCAAGGGCGCAGGGTGTAAACTCGGCGATTCTCCTGTCGCTATCGGAAAATCATGATGAGCTATCGCATTGTCGCGCTGGATCTCGACGGCACCCTGTTGACGCCGCGCAAAACCATCCTGCCTGAGTCGCTTGAAGCGTTAAAAAAAGTCCGCGAGGCGGGCGTTAAAGTGGTGATTGTGACCGGGCGTCATCACGTCGCTATCCATCCGTTTTATCAGGCGCTGGCGTTGGATACGCCCGCGATCTGCTGCAACGGTGCCTATTTATACGACTATCACAACAAAAGAGTCATTGATTCCGATCCGCTGCCGCAGGATCAGGCGCTGCGGGTGATCCGCATGCTGGATGACGCCGCCATTCATGGCCTGCTGTACGTCGATGATGCCATGCTGTATGAAACCGAAACCGGCCACGTGACCCGCACCATTAACTGGGGACTGTCGCTGCCGCCGCATCAGCGTCCGGTATTCCGGCAGGTTGACAGCCTGGCCCGCGCGGCCGAACAGGCAGATTCGATCTGGAAATTCGCCCTCTCCCATCCCGACACGCGTGCGCTGCAACAGTTTGCCGAAAGCGTTGAAAAAGAGATGGGGCTGGCCTGCGAATGGTCATGGCACGATCAGGTGGACATCGCCAAAGCCGGCAACAGCAAAGGCAAGCGGCTGGCGCAGTGGGTGGCGGCAGAAGGCTTGCAGATGCGCGACGTACTGGCGTTTGGCGATAACTATAACGATCTGAGCATGCTGGAAACGGCTGGGCTTGGCGTGGCGATGGGCAATGCCGATGAAGCGATCAAAGCCCGTGCCGGCCGCGTTATCGGCACCAACCTGGAGCCGGGCATCGCCGAAACGCTCTATAAAGAGATCCTTTAAGCCACAATCGCCACGCTTTTGATCTGCGCATAAAGCCACATGCCGCTTTTGATCGCCAGTTCATCGCGCGCCCAGGGCGTGATCCGCGCCCAGAGTTCGCTCTGGCCGATCAATAACCTGACCTCAAGCTGCCCGTTAACGTCCAGCAGTTCCGCGACCTGCGCCGGTATCACGTTGCGAATGCTGCTGTTGACGGGCGGTTGCAGCGCGAGCGACACGTCGGCGGACTGGATGCGAATACGCAGCGGCGTCTTCACTGGCGCATCAACCCGGCTGACCCAAAGAAGGCGATCGCCTAATGCCAGCGCGGTCATCTCATAATGAGGATGCTGCTCAAGCACCTGCACCCGCAGAATGCTGCTGCGGTCGGCAGGCGGCAGCCACGGACGCATTGCGCTACTGGCCCAGACGCTTTCCAGCGCGCCGAACGCTTTCACCCGTCCTTCATCCAGCACCAGTACCTGATCGGCAAGATGCAGGATTTCATCAAGGCTGTGGCTGACGTAGAGCAGCGGAATATCGACCTGTTTCGCCAGCGTTTGCAAATAAGGCAACAGCTCGCGTTTGCGCGGCAGATCGAGCGAGGCAAGCGGTTCATCCATCAACAGAATTTCCGGCGCGGTGAGCAGCGCACGTCCGATTGCCACGCGCTGTTTCTCGCCGCCGGAGAGTGAGACAGGATAGCGCGTCAGCAGTTTTTCCAGCCCCAGCAACGCCACCATAGCGTCAAACTGCGCGCGCATGCTTTTTGCCATGCCGTATTCAAGGTTGCCGCGCACGCGATAGTGCGGAAAGAGCCGTGCGTCCTGAAAGACATAGCCAATCCGGCGCTTTTCCGGCGCCAGGAAAATGCCCGCGTCGGCATCGCTCAGGGTTCTGCCGTTCAGCACAAGACGTCCCTGCTGCGGGCGCGTCAGCCCGCCGATGGCGTTGATCAGCGAGGTTTTCCCAGCGCCGGAAACGCCGAAAACGGCGGTAATGCCCTGCGCGGGGAGTTGCACGTTAAGAGAAAGCGTATGGTCGCCAAGCCGCTGAGTAAAATTGAGTTCGAGCATCAGCCCCCCAGCCGTTTGCGGCCCCAGCGGGCCAGCCATTCGGAGAGCAGAAGTGAGCAGAGCGCCAGCGCGATAGCAATAACGCACAGACGCGCCGCCGCGCCTTCCGCGCCCGGCGTTTCAATCAGCGTATACATTGCCGAGGGGAGCGTGCGCGTTTCGCCGGGAATGTTCGACACAAAGGTGATGGTGGCGCCAAACTCGCCCAGCGAGCGGGCAAAGGCCAGCACGGTGCCGACAATGATGCCGGGCAGCGTAAGGGGCAATGTAATGGTAAAAAACACCCGCCAGCGCCCGGCGCCCAGCGTGCGCGCCGCCAGCTCCAGTTTACCGTCCACGTTTTCCAGCGCGAGGCGAATGGCGCGTACCATCAGCGGGAAGGCGATCACCGCCGACGCCAGCGCCGCGCCGCGCCAGCTAAAGGCAAAGCTGAAACCAAACCAGTCGTAGAGGTATTCGCCAATCACACCGCGCCGGCCAAATCCCAGCAGCAGCAGGTAACCCACCACCACCGGCGGCAGCACCAGCGGCAGATGGATCAGGCTATCGAGCAGGGTTTTGCCGGGAAACTGACAGCGAACCAACACCCACGCCATCAGAATCCCGAACGGCAGGCTGAATAACACCGCCACCGAGGAGACTTTCAGGCTCAGGGCAACGGCCTGCCATTCGGGATCGCTCAACATCATTGTTTCGGCGTAAATCCATAGCGTTTAAAGATGGCAGCCGCTTCCGGCCCTTTCAGATAGTTGTAAAAGGCGGTGACGCTGGCGCTGTTATGATCTTTCACCATTGCCATCGGATACTCGACCGGCTTGTGGCTCTCCTCCGGGAAGGTGCCGACTACCGTCACTTTTTTGCTGGCCACCGCGTCAGAACCATAGACGATGCCGTAAGGCGTTTCGTCACGTTCCACCAACGCCAGCGCCGCACGCACGCTGTTGCCGCGCGCCATCATCGGGGAAAGCGTGTCCCAGGCACCGAGCTTTTGCAACGCTTCTTTAGCATAGATACCGGCAGGCACGTGATCGGGATCGCCAACGGAGAGACGCTGGCCTTTCAGCAGGCTTTTCCAGTCGGTGTCTTTAGAAATGGTCACCGGTTTCGCGTGGCTTTTCTCCGGCGCAACCAGCACCAAATCGTTGCCGAGCAGCGTGTAGCGGCTTGAATCATCAACGGTTTTCTTCTCAACCGCATAATCCATCCACTGCTGATCGGCTGAAATGAAGAGGTCGGCGGGTGCCCCCTGCTCAAGCTGGCGCGCCAGCGTGGAAGACGAGGCAAAGGAAGAGACCACTTTCACCTCTTTGCCGTTTTCATACTGCGTGGCGATATCCTGCAAGGCGTTAGTTAATGACGCGGCAGCAAAAACGGTGATGTTCTCCGCCGCCACGGCGTGACCCGCTACGCTCAGGCTCAGTACCGCGCCAACAAGGTAAGGACGCATTTCAACAGACATGGTGTTCTCCAGGGTTTACGTTATGCAACGGATGATATAACGAGTCGGAAAACAGTGTCATGAATTTTTCAGAGGAAGAGCGGGAACGTTGAGGAAGCGCAAAAAACGCACGCCCGGCGGGGCGGGCGTGAGGGAAGAGATTACTGACGATTTTTCGCCGGGGCGCCGTCATCACGATGACCAATTTTCGAAATGATGTTGAACACTTCGCCAAGGCCGTAAATCAGGCCAAGGATGATTGCCATGACCACCGGCACCATCAGAATGGCAACAGCCAGACCTTTCAATAATTCCAGCATTGTAGCCTCCGTTGCTGAACAAAAAGTTATTGTAACCACGCCAAAAAAAAGTGCACTGACCTTTTGTGCGCTTTACCTGTTTTTACGCCTGCGGCGCGCAAAGGTGTACACTTTGCGCATTAAGACGTTGCACGAGGAACAACCATGCAGGCCGAACTCTCTTTGATCCTGAAATCGCAACAGCGTCTGTTTGCCGATCCGCGCCGGATAGCGCTGTTGAAACAGATTCAGCTCACCGGGTCGATCAGCCAGGGCGCAAAGCAGGCTGGCGTCAGCTATAAAAGCGCCTGGGATGCGATTAACGAAATGAACACGCTGGCCGATCGAACGCTGGTTGAGCGGGCGACCGGCGGCAAAGGCGGCGGCGGCGCGCTGCTCACGCCGTATGGCGAAAGGCTGCTTCAGCTCTATGCGCTAATGGAGCAGATCCAGCAGCGCGCCTTTGACGTGCTTCAGGATGACGTTCCGCCTGGCAGCCTGCTGGGCGCGATTGCACGCTTTTCGTTGCAGACCAGCGCGCGTAACCAGCTGTTCGGCAGCGTGGTGGAGCGTGATGCGCGCGCCATACAGCAACATGTTGAAATCCTGCTGGCCGATGGCGCAACCCGCATTACCGCCGCGCTGACCGAACGCAGCGCCAATCGTCTGGCGCTGGACAGCGGCAAAGAGGTACTGGTGTTGATCAAGGCGCCATGGATTGACATCACCTGCGCGCCCTCTGACGCAGACAATCAGCTCAGTTGCATTGTCAGCCATCTTGAGAGGGGTGAGGAGCAGAGCGAAGTGCTGGTCACCCTGCCCGGCGGCGAAACGCTGTGCGCCACGCTGGCTAACCAACGGGTTACGGAGCAAAACCTGCGGCCGGGGCTGGAGGTTATTGCGCATTTCGATGCCGATCGGGTGATTATCGCCACGCTGCTCTGACCAGGCGCGCGTTGACATCGCCAGCATGTGGGGCTATTAGTGAAAGAACAATGCATAAAATGGAATGAATCATGGCAACATTGCATATTTCGCAAGGCATATTTCATCTTAGCGCAACCCGCACGCTGACGCTGGATGCGCTGACGCTTAACGGTGGCGAAAGCTGGGCCTTTGTCGGCGCGAACGGCAGCGGCAAATCGTCGCTCGCCAGGGCGCTGGCGGGCGAGCTGCCGCCCGCCAAAGGCACCTTTTCCAGCACGTTCCTCCGCCCGGCGCGCCTGTCGCTGGAGCAGTTGCAAAAGCTGGTCTCCGACGAATGGCAGCGCAATAACACCGACCTGCTCAGTCCCGGCGAAGAAGATACCGGCCGCACCGCGGCGGAGATCATTCAGGATGAGGTAAAAAACGCGGCGCGCTGCGCAGAGCTGGCCGAATTGTTCGGCATCACGCCGCTGCTGACGCGCCGCTTTAAATATCTCTCGACCGGCGAAACGCGTAAAACGCTGCTGTGCCAGGCACTGATGTCCGAACCGGATCTGCTCATTCTTGATGAACCTTTTGACGGCCTGGATGTGGCGTCACGTAAGAATCTGGCCGACGTGCTGCATCAGCTTAACCGGCGCGGTTATACGCTCGCCCTGGTGCTTAATCGCTTTGACGATATCCCTGATTTTATTGAAAAAGTGGGCGTACTGGCGGAGTGCACGCTGACGCACGTTGGCGCACGCGATGCGATTATGGCGGAAGCGCTGGTCGCACAGCTGGCGCACAGCGAGACGCTGGCAGGCATGACGCTGCCGGCGACGGACGATACCGCAGGCAGAACGAAGCCTGCTGCCGGCGCGCCGCTTATCACGCTGCGCGACGGCGTGGTCTCCTATAACGATCGCCCGATTCTGAATCACCTGAGCTGGGAAGTGAAACCCGGCGAACACTGGCAAATCGTCGGGCCGAACGGCGCCGGCAAATCCACCTTGCTCAGCCTGGTCACCGGCGACCATCCGCAAGGCTACAGCAACGATTTGACGCTGTTTGGCCGCCGTCGCGGCAGCGGCGAAACCATCTGGGACATCAAGCAGCATATTGGCTACGTCAGCAGCAGCCTGCATCTGGATTACCGCGTCAGCAGCAGCGTACGCAACGTGATCCTTTCCGGCTACTTTGACTCGATCGGCATTTATCAGGCGGTGTCTGACCGTCAGCATTTTCTTGCTGCGCAGTGGCTGCATCTTCTGGGTATGGCGCAGGCAGGCGACGCCCCTTTCCACGCTCTGTCATGGGGACAGCAGCGTCTGGTGCTGATTGCCCGCGCGCTGGTGAAGCACCCAGCCCTGCTGATCCTCGATGAGCCGCTGCAAGGGTTAGATCCGATCAACCGGCAGCTGATCCGCCGCTTTATCGACGTGCTGATTGGCGAGGGTGAAACGCAGCTGCTCTTTGTTTCGCACCATGCGGAAGATGCGCCGCAGTGTATCACCCACCGTCTGAGCTTTGTACCTGATGGCGAAAGCTACCGTTATCAGCAGGATACGCTGCGTTAAAAAGCTTCCCTCTCTGTTGACCGGCGCGGTAACCGCTGCGCCGCCCCCATAATGTAACCGCTACCAATTTTTACTGACCTGACTAATCTCTCTATGGATTATTTTGCCATTAACCCTGTAGGTTAGGAATTATCAGCTTGTGTAAACGATTCCATTTATCCAGACTCGATCACGATTTCATTTTTCGCGCTGTGCTACTTTTTAGTAGCAACGCCGTATAAAAAAAGTTACCAGGACTCAACATGCAGACATTCAATCCGGTCGATCACCCGCATCGCCGTTACAACCCGCTGGCCGACCAGTGGATTTTGGTTTCTCCTCATCGCGCGAAGCGTCCGTGGCAGGGCGCCCAGGAAACGCCTTCACAGGCGACGCTGCCTGCGCACGATCCGGACTGCTTTTTATGCCCCGGCAACGTCCGCGCAACCGGCGACAAAAACCCGGACTACACCGGCACCTGGGTGTTCACCAACGATTATGCTGCGCTGATGACGGATACGCCGGATGCGCCAGAGAGCGACGATCTGCTGATGCGCTGTGAAAGCGCGCGCGGCACCAGTCGCGTTATCTGCTTCTCGCCCGATCACAGCAAAACGCTGCCTGAACTTCCCGTTAGCGGTATCGAACAGGTGGTCAGAACCTGGCAGGAGCAGACCGCCGATTTGGGGCAACACTATCCCTGGGTGCAGGTATTTGAAAACAAAGGCGCGGCGATGGGCTGTTCCAACCCGCATCCGCACGGTCAGATTTGGGCAAACAGCTTTCTGCCGAACGAAGCCAAACGCGAAGACGATTTGCAGCGTGCGTATTTCACGCAGCACGGCTCACCGATGCTGGTGGACTATACCGGGCGCGAGCTGAGCGATGGCAGCCGTACGGTGGTGGAAACCGAACACTGGCTGGCCGTGGTGCCATGGTGGGCGGCATGGCCGTTCGAAACGCTGCTGCTGCCGAAAGCGCACATTAAGCGCATCGTCGATGTGACCGACGCACAGCGACAGGATCTGGCGCTGGCGCTGAAAAAGCTCACCAGCCGCTACGACAACCTGTTCCAGTGCTCTTTCCCCTACTCGATGGGCTGGCACGGCGCGCCGTTTAACGGTGAGAGCAACGATCACTGGCAGCTTCATGCGCATTTTTATCCGCCGCTGCTACGCTCCGCCACGGTGCGCAAATTTATGGTCGGTTACGAGATGCTGGCGGAAACCCAGCGCGATTTAACGGCGGAGCAGGCGGCCGAACGCTTGCGTGCCGTCAGTGATATTCATTTCCGCGAGACGGGAGCATAACAATGACTTTAAAGACCTCTACCCATCAGATTTTCAAAGACATCTTCAGCTACGACGCCGCCCACACCATTCAGGCGCCGGGCCGCGTCAACCTGATCGGTGAACACACTGACTACAACGACGGTTTTGTGCTGCCCTGCGCCATCGACTATCAGACGGTGATCGCCTGTGCGAAACGTGACGATCGTACGGTGCGGGTGATTGCCGCCGACTATGACAATCAGCAGGACAGTTTCTCGCTGGATGAGCCGATTCTGACTCATCAGGATCAGATGTGGTCGAACTACGTGCGCGGCGTGGTAAAACATCTGCAACAGCGTAATAAAGACTTTGACGGCGTGGATATGGTGATCGCCGGCGACGTGCCGCAGGGCGCGGGCCTCAGCTCCTCCGCTTCGCTGGAAGTGGCGGTCGGCACCGTGTTTCAGCAGCTTTACCATCTGCCGCTGGACGGCGCCGAGATCGCGGTTAACGGGCAGGAAGCGGAAAACCAGTTTGTCGGCTGTAACTGCGGCATCATGGATCAGCTGATCTCCTCACTGGGTAAAAAAGATCACGCGATGCTGCTTGACTGCCGCACCCTGGGAACGCGTCCGGTGCCAATGCCGAAAGATGTCGCGGTGGTGATTATCAACTCCAACTTCCGCCGCAACCTGGTGGGCAGCGAATACAACACGCGCCGCCAGCAGTGCGAAACCGGCGCGCGCTTCTTCACCCGGCCTTCGCTGCGTGACGTCGAACTGAGCCAGTTCAAGGCCGTTGAGCATGAACTGGATCCGGTGGTCGCGAAGCGCGTTCGCCACGTCCTGACCGAAAACGCCCGCACGCTGGAGGCGGCTGATGCGCTGGCGAAAGGCGATCTGGCGCGTATGGGCGAGTTAATGGCTGACTCTCATGCATCGATGCGCGAAGATTTTGAAATCACCGTTCCCCCTATCGATACGCTGGTGGAGATTGTGAAAAATACCATTGGCGATCGCGGCGGCGTGCGCATGACCGGTGGCGGTTTTGGCGGCTGCGTGGTGGCGCTGGTGCCGCAGGCGCTGGTGGAAGAGGTGCGTTCGGCGGTTGCGGATCGGTATGAAGCCAAATCAGGCATTAAAGAGACGTTTTACGTCTGTAAAGCCTCTGAAGGAGCGGGCCAATGCTAACCGGAACTGAGGCGCTGGCGCCAGACGGCCAGCCGTGGCGTATAACCACATTGCGCAATGCCGCAGGCATGGTCGTCACCTTTATGGATTGGGGCGCGACCTGGCTCTCGGCGCGGGTGCCGATGAAAGACGGGACGGTGCGTGAAGCGCTGCTCGGCTGCGCCACGCCGTCCGACTACCTTCATCAGACCGCCTATCTCGGGGCGACGGTGGGACGTTACGCTAACCGCATCGCTCAGGCGCGCATCAGCGTCAACGGCGCGACGGTCCAGCTTGCGGCCAATCAGGGCGAGCATCAACTGCATGGCGGCCCGGAAGGGTTTAACGCGCGTCGCTGGCAGATTCTGAGCCAGTCGGCGCAGGAAGTGGTCTACCAGCTTGATTCTCCGGCCGGCGATCAGGGCTTTCCCGGCCGCCTGCTGGCGACGGTGACTTACAGCCTGGCAGAGGACAACACGCTGTCCATCGCTTATCACGCGACGGTCGATGAAGCCTGCCCGGTGAATCTGACCAATCATGCCTATTTCAATCTTGACGCAGAGCATGGCGATGCGCGCCAGCACACGCTTCGGCTCAATGCCGACCGCTATCTGCCCGTTGACAGCGACGGCATTCCCGGTGCCGCGTTAAAATCCGTGGCAAACACCAGCTTTGATTTCCGCCAGCCGAAACGCGTGGCGCAGAATTTCCTTCAGGACGACGATCAGCGCGCGGTGAAGGGTTACGATCACGCCTTTCTACTCAGCAGCCGCGAGCAGCCTGCCGCTGAGCTCTGCTCTGCCGATGGCAAGCTGAAGCTGACCGTCTTTACCGAGGCGCCTGCCCTTCAGTTTTATAGCGGCAACTACCTGGCAGGAACGCCCGCCCGTGAACAGGGCGTCTATACTGCTTTTCAGGGCATCGCGCTTGAGAGTGAGTTTCTGCCCGACTCGCCTAACCATCCCGAATGGCCGCAGCCGACCTGCTGGCTGGGTCCGGGTGAATCGTTTCAGTCGGTGACGCGCTATTGCCTGACGGCAGTTTGATTAAGCGCATGAAAAACGCGCGTCGCGTATGTTTCAGACTTACACGACGCGAAGAATTCGGCTATGGTAGTGCCCTGAACTGCGACGGCAGTTTCCCACTATCACAGACACGTCAAGATTATTAAGGAGTTAAGCTATGGCTGTAACGAAGCTGGTTCTGGTACGTCACGGCGAAAGCCAGTGGAATAACGAAAACCGCTTTACCGGATGGTATGATGTGGATCTGTCCGACAAGGGCCGTACCGAAGCGAAAGCAGCAGGTCAACTGCTGAAAAAAGAAGGCTTTACCTTCGACTTCGCTTATACCTCCGTGCTGAAACGTGCTATCCATACCCTGTGGAACATCCTTGATGAAGTTGATCAGGCATGGCTGCCGGTTGAGAAATCATGGCGTCTGAACGAGCGTCATTACGGCGCCCTTCAGGGTCTGGATAAAGCGGAAACCGCACAGAAATATGGCGACGATCAGGTAAAACAGTGGCGCCGCGGCTTCGCCGTTACGCCGCCGGAACTGGATCGCGCCGACGAACGTTTTCCTGGTCACGATCCGCGCTACGCCGCGCTGACCGCTGAGCAGTTGCCAACCACCGAAAGCCTGGCGCTGACCATCGATCGCGTGCTGCCCTACTGGAATGAATCCATTCTTCCGCGCATGAAAAAAGGCGAGAAAGTGATCATCGCTGCGCACGGTAACTCATTGCGCGCGCTGGTTAAATATCTCGACAACATGAGCGAAGAAGAGATTCTTGAGCTGAATATCCCAACCGGCGTGCCGCTGGTGTATGAGTTCGACGAAAACTTCAAGCCGGTAAAACATTACTACCTGGGCGATGCCGACGAAATCGCAGCGAAAGCCGCTGCCGTCGCCAACCAGGGTAAAGCGAAGTAAAAAAAATCCGCCGAAAGGCGGATTTTTACTTTCCGGCGCGCGATTGTCAGCCGCGACGCGCCTGCACCGCCTGCGCCAGTTGGCGAAGCACCTTCTCGGTATCCTCCCAGCCAATACAGGCGTCGGTGACGCTTTTACCGTAAACCAGCGGTTCGCCGCTTTCAAGGCTCTGGTTACCTTCCACCAGATGGCTTTCGATCATCACGCCGATGATCGATTTATCGCCACGCGCAATCTGCTGTGCGACGTCTTCTGCCACCACCATTTGCTTCTTAAACTGCTTGCTGCTGTTAGCATGGCTGAAGTCGATCATGATTTGCGCTTCAAGGCCCGCCTTCTCCAGCCCCTCTTTTACCGCGCTGACATGCTCTGCGCTGTAGTTTGGCTCTTTGCCGCCGCGCAGGATAATGTGGCAATCGCCGTTACCGCTGGTTTCAACGATGGCGGAATGGCCATATTTGGTCACCGACAGGAAGCAGTGCGGCGCGCTGGCGGCATTAATGGCATCAATCGCCACTTTAATCGTGCCGTCGGTGCCGTTTTTAAATCCAACCGGGCAGGACAGGCCGGAAGAGAGCTCACGGTGCACCTGCGACTCGGTAGTCCGCGCGCCGATGGCGCCCCAGCTCATCAGGTCGGCAAGATACTGCGGCGTGATCATGTCCAGAAATTCACCAGCGGTCGGCATGCCGGTATCATTGATCTCCAGCAGTAGCTTACGGGCAATACGCAGTCCGTCGTTGATCTGGAAGCTGCCGTCCATCATCGGATCGTTAATCAGGCCTTTCCAGCCGACGGTGGTGCGCGGCTTTTCAAAATAGACGCGCATCACGATTTCCAGCGAGTCGCTTAGCGCTTCACGCAGCGCCATCAGACGTGCGGCGTACTCGCTTGCCGCCTTGATGTCATGAATAGAACAAGGCCCGATAACCACCAACAAACGGTCATCACGTTTATTGAGAATATGATGAATAGCCTGGCGGGCATCGGAAACGGTTTTTGCTGCCGTTTCCGTGGCAGGATATTTTTCAAGCAGGGCAACAGGCGGGAGAAGTTCCTTTATCTCTTTGATTCTTAAGTCATCATTTTTATACATCATAATTATTCCAGTCGTTTCAAAGCCAAACTGCACACCAGCGTATCCCTTCCAATTTATCGTGTACCTTCTGTGCTGTAAATCAGCTTCCGATAAACAGTAACAATCGCATTTGCTGTTTTTGCATTCTTTACTACACTTAATCAGGTAAACGATTAGAAAAAACGCATAAAGATCACGAACTTTCAGCATTGTGAACGCCATGCGTTAGTTTTTAATTACGGTGTTTCATACCTACCCTGGCCAGTTGGTTAGCCCATATTCAAATATTAACGGAGCATAATGATGAATAAGTTTGCAATCGTATTTCTTACAGCAGCGATAACTTTAGGTAGCGGTGCGGCCATGGCTGCGGACAGCGGTAACAGCAACGGCACCTCTAATCAGGCGGCCGATGCAGGTGCCGTATCAGGCGGTGCGAAGCAGAATCTGCCGCCGAATAACGTTGATAACAGCAAAATCAACAACAGCGGCGATGTCAGCACCACCACCAAGAGCACCCATAAAACAATGAAGCATCATAAAAAAATGACTGCTAACGAAATCGATCAGAATACACAGTGTAAAGACGGCAAGTGTCCAAACGTTAACAAAAAAGTTGGCGCGGATGCAGACACCAAAACCGACGGCACCACGAATTAATTGTCGGCACGTTAAAAAAGGAGAGCCTGGCTCTCCTTTTTGCTTTGCACGCCTGCTTTTCTCTGCATGCATTTCCCCGCCTCACAACATAGCCGCTGTCATCATTTTCTTGTTAAGATAACCAGGCCTTTTTACCTCCAACCGGACTTCTATGGCGCACGCTCATACCCATTCAGAGACGAACAGTAATCGCAATCGCCTGCTGGCGGCCTTTTTAGTGACCGCCGTGTTTATGGTTGCCGAAGTGGCTGGGGGACTGCTCTCCGGCTCGCTGGCGCTGCTGGCCGATGCGGGACACATGCTGACCGACGCCGCCGCACTGCTGATGGCGCTTCTGGCGGTACAGCTGGCCCGATGCAAGCCCAATGCGCGGCACACTTTCGGCCTGCTACGGCTGACCACGCTGGCCGCGTTCGTCAACGCGATAGCGCTGCTGGTGATTACGGTGTTGATCGTATGGGAAGCCATTCAGCGTTTCATTCATCCGCATCCGGTGGAGGGCGGATTTATGTTAGGTATCGCGGTCGCCGGGCTGCTGGCGAATCTGCTCTCTTTCTGGCTGCTGCATCGCGGCAGCGAAGAGAAAAACCTCAACGTTCGCGCGGCAGCGCTGCACGTTCTCGGCGATCTGCTCGGTTCGGTGGGTGCGATCGCCGCCGCGCTGATTATTATGTTTACCGGCTGGACGCCCGTCGATCCGATTTTATCGATTCTGGTTTCGCTACTGGTGGTGCGTAGCGCATGGGCACTAATGAAGGAGAGTGTTCATGAGCTGCTGGAAGGCGCGCCGGGCAGTATGGACGTTGAGAAACTGAAAAAAATGCTGACGCGCAATATTCCTGAAGTACGTAACGTGCATCACATTCATCTGTGGCTGGTCGGTGAAAAACCTGTGATGACGTTGCATGTACAGGTCATTCCGCCTTACGATCATGATGCGCTGCTGCACCGTATCCACGATTATCTGCACGAAAACTATCAGATTGAACACGCTACCGTGCAGATGGAGTATCAGCAGTGTGAGGCGAACCTGTGTGGGCTGACGACGGGAACGCTGACACATTCCCATCATCATCACTAAGTTCTTTCCAGCGCGCGTGAGCCGTGCTCGTGCGCGCTTTTGATCCACATCCTTGAGCCGTTCAGCGCAATCACCGTCAGAATGACGTACTCCAGCGACATGGCGTAGACGCCCTGTCGGGCAAAGATCATCACGCTGATAACGTTGATCACCACCCAAAGCAGCCAGTTTTCGACGAATTTACGCGTCATCAAAATCATCGCCACTATCGACAACACCATCAGGCACGAATCCCAGAAGGGGAAAGCGTCCGGCTGGAGTTCAGGCATCGTTGCGCGCAGCCCCAGCGCATGCATCAGCGCCACCGCCGTCCGGGTCAGCCAGGCAAAAACCGAATTGATGTAGTGCGTCATCAGAGCAATCGACACCGCAGAAACAGCCAGCCACCCCAGCGCTTTTGGCAGACTCATCCAGCGAATTTTCAGCGCGACCTGATTGTCTGCGGTTTGCCTGCTCCAGGCATACCAGCCGTAAATATTCGCCACAAAGAAAAACACCTGGAGCAGCAGGCTGGCATAAAGCTGTATCTGAAAGAAAATAATCGCGAACAGAGTGACGTTGACCAGGCCGAACGCATAGTTAACAATCTTCTCCAGGCTGGCGAGCCAGATACACAACAGCCCCGCCAGCGTGCCGACGGCTTCAATCCATGAGAGATCGTAACCGCCTGCGCCCAGCGGAATGTGAACCAGTATGTTTTGCGTGCTGAAAAAATCCATAACCGCCCTTTTATCCTTTTAAACGTGCAGCAAAGGTTAGCATACGATCCAACGGTATCAACGCGCCTTCACGCAGTGCCGCATCAACAATAATCTCGTGCTGTTTTCCGCCCTGCTCCAGACCTTCCGCTATCGCTTTGAGGCCGTTCATTGCCATCCACGGACAATGCGCACAGCTGCGGCAGGTGGCGCCCTCGCCGGCGGTGGGCGCTTCCAACAGCTCTTTTTCCGGGCAGGCCTGCTGCATTTTATAAAAAATGCCGCGATCGGTCGCCACGATAAGCTTCTTATGAGGCAGCGTTCTTGCAGCCTGAATCAGCTGGCTGGTGGAACCCACCGCATCGGCCAGTTCGACGATCGCCTGCGGCGATTCAGGATGAACCAGCACGGCCGCGTCGGGAAACAGCGTTTTCATTCGCCGCAGCGCCTGCGTTTTAAATTCATCGTGAACGATGCAGGCGCTTTGCCAGCAGAGAATATCGGCGCCGGTCTGGCGGGCAACATACTGTCCCAGGTGGCGATCCGGCGCCCAGATGATTTTTTCGCCCTGGCTGTCCAGATGTTCAATCAGTTCGACTGCAATACTTGAAGTCACCACCCAGTCTGCGCGTGCTTTTACCGCCGCCGAGGTGTTGGCGTACACCACCACGGTTCTGTCGGGATGCGCATCGCAGAAACGGGAAAATTCATCAATCGGGCAGCCAAGATCGAGCGAGCATTCAGCGTGCAGCGTCGGCATCAGAATGGTTTTTTCCGGACTGAGGATTTTGGCGGTTTCGCCCATAAATCGCACGCCAGCGACCAGCAGGGTCGAGGCCGGATGCTGGCTTCCGAAGCGCGCCATTTCAAGCGAATCCGCCACGCAGCCGCCGGTTTCTTCCGCCAGCGACTGTATTTCAGGATCGGTATAGTAGTGCGCGACCATCACCGCATTACGCGCTTTTAATAAACGCTTAATTTTTTCCCGGTAATCGTTTTTTTCATCAGCCGAAAGCCGCGCGGGTTTTGGCGGAAAGGGATAAACAGCGGCATCGGCATTAAGGGACATCAGGCTCATCGCTCGGCTCACGTTTTCTCGACTTAACTCATTTGGCGGTGAAAACCTGCAATCGACGTTTCCGGCCGCAGGTTTGTTTTATATGCTAAACAAGATAGCGAAAACATCGCGCGATGTCGCTATTTTTTATTGGCAGTTAGCGAAGAATAAATGCTTTTTTTCCGTCCGTGTCCGCTTCAATTTTCAGCAGCAGCGCTTTGTTTTCCAGTCCTCCGGCAAAACCGGTGAGTTTACCGTTTGAGCCGATTACGCGATGACAGGGCGCAATAATAGAAATCGGGTTCTTACCGTTGGCGGCGCCCACCGCGCGCACCGCCGTCGGATGGCCGATTTCACGCGCAATTTGCGCATAGCTGCGGGTTTCGCCAAAGGGTATGCGTACCAGTGCCTGCCAGACCTTTTTTTGAAAGTCGGTGCCAACAAAATCCAGCGCCATGGTAAAGCGCGTGCGCTGCCCGGCAAAGTATTCATTTAACTGGCGCTCCGTCTCAAGCAGTACCGTATGCTGTGGATCCTCCTGCGGTGACATCTGGCGCACGCGCTGCGGGTTTTCATTCTCCCACAGCACGGCGGCCAGCCCGCGATCGCTGGCAATCAGCGTGAGGAGCCCGACGGGCGAAGGCATTGTTTTAAAGAAATAGTGCATGAGGTTTCTCCCTTTATCACGCTCTGTCGAACCGATAAAGCGTATTATCCGTAATCAAAGAGGCGGTGCCAGCCGTTTTCGGACATTGATATAAATAATTATTTGGTGTCCGAAAACCGCCAGCACAGGTGACGGAATAGCGTTATTCTCCGGGAAAGACGACTGCATCTGAGGCCGAAAATGATTGATGAGACGATAGCCTGGCGTGCGCTGATCTCACGCGATGCGCGATTCGATGGCGTGTTTTATGTCGGCGTGACCTCAACAGGGATCTACTGTCGACCGGTTTGTCCGGTTAAGCCACCGCGTCCGGAGAACTGCCTTTTTTTCAGCTCCGCAGAGGCCGCCGAGAAGGCCGCCTTTCGCCCCTGCCTTCGTTGTCGTCCGGAACTGGCACCCGGCAATGCGCCGATGGAGCGCAGCCAGCGCATTGCCGATCGGCTGGTGCAGCGTTTTGAGGAGGGGCTGAGCGACGACGCGGAAGGCCTGGATGAAATCGCCGCCCTGTTTGCGCTGAGTCCCCGTCAGCTGCGGCGTATCGTCCATAAAGAACTGGGCGTGTCACCACTGGCGCTGCGACAGACGCGCCGCCTGCTGCTGGCAAAGCAGTTGCTGACAGAAACCGATTTGCCGGTAACTGAAATCGCGCTGGCCAGCGGTTTCGCCAGTCTGCGACGGTTTAATGATGCCTTCAGTAAACATTACCGTATGCCGCCCGGTCGACTGCGTAAGCACATTCGTCAGTCACCCGATGCGCTGCTCAGCGGCGGGACGTCAACGCTGCTGATGAGCTATCGACCACCGTTCGACTGGCTCTCTCTGCTGGCTTTTCTACGGCTGCGTGCCATGAAGGGCGTGGAGAGTGTGGATGAAAGCAGCTATGCCCGTACCGTGCGTTCAGGCGCACATACCGGCTGGGTGCGCGTAACGCACGCGCCGGAGAAAAACGGTTTGCGCGTTGAATTCACCCATTCGCTGACCCCGGTGCTGCCCGCGCTGCTCAGGCGCTTGCGGAATCTCTTCGATCTTACCGCGCATCCCGATCGCATCATCGCCCATCTCAGTCAGGATCCGTTGCTCAGCGCGAGTGTGGAAAAGAGTCCCGGTTTACGCGTGCCGGGGGCATTTGATGGTTTCGAGATGGTGACCCGCGCCATTTTGGGCCAGCAGATCACGGTTAAAGCAGCGACGACGCTCGGCGGTCGTTTTGCCGAAGCCTTTGGCGAACCCATCGTCACGCCGTTCCCGACCCTGTCTCATCTTGCACCGCAGCCGGAACAGGTTGCTGCCGCGAGTACGGATGCCATAGCCAGTCTTGGCATCATCAGCGCGCGGGCGAAAACCCTGATTGCCTGCGCAGAGGCGTGCGTGGAGGGTTCTTTATCGCTGGACACGGCTGTTCATCCGGAAGAGATTATTGAGCGCTTAATCGCATTGCCGGGGATTGGCGCATGGACGGCGAAGTATATCGCCATGCGCGCGCTGCGCTGGCCTGATGCTTTCCCTGAAGGAGACGTGGTGATCAGAAAAAACCTTGGCGGCGTCACAGCAAAAGAAGCGGAAGCGCTGTCACAAGCCTGGCGCCCGTGGCGAAGCTATGCGGTGATGCATATCTGGAAAAATCTGGCGAAATGAAGGTTCGCGTCTTCCCTGAAAATGCTGAATCCTAATCATGTCATTACACCGCGGAAGGTTTTACTGTTTGCTTCACGTAAGGCGCGCCATCAGAGACCTGAAACGTTCGTTCAGACAAAGAAATATATTCATAAAAGCAGTTTCGAACCCTGCCCGATTTTGCACAGCAAAAGGGCGCCTTTCTACACTGGTGGGTCGTGCAGGATGACCCGGCTTCGCCTCGCCCTTCGGGCCGTCGCCTGCGGCAACGTTGTCTCACTGCGTTCGACCCGAACCTGCTACAGGTTCGAACCCTGCCCGATTTTGCACAGCAAAAAGGCGCCTTTAGGGCGCCTTTCTACACTGGTGGGTCGTGCAGGATTCGAACCTGCGACCAATTGATTAAAAGTCAACTGCTCTACCAACTGAGCTAACGACCCGCAAATATGCGGTGTACTGTAAAGTGGTGGGTCGTGCAGGATGACCCGGCTTCGCCTTGCCCTACGGGCCGTTGCCTGCGGCAACGTTGTCTCACTGCGTTCGACCCTAACCTGCGGCAGGCTCGAACCCTGCACGCTCAACTTCTGTAACCGGCTTTAAAATGGTGGGTCGTGCAGGATTCGAACCTGCGACCAATTGATTAAAAGTCAACTGCTCTACCAACTGAGCTAACGACCCACAAATGTGGCGTACTTTAAAGGGGTGGGTCGTGCAGGATGAACCGGCTTGCGCCTCGCCCTCCGCGCTGCTGCCTTCGGCAGCATTGTCTCACTGCGTGAGACTCGACCTGCGGCAGGTTGAAACCCTGCACGCTTAACATCCGTTACTGGCTTTAAAGTGGTGGGTCGTGCAGGATTCGAACCTGCGACCAATTGATTAAAAGTCAACTGCTCTACCAACTGAGCTAACGACCCACTTTTGCGCTGTCAGGCTATCAACATATGTCCCGGCAACGGCGGCATATATTACTGATTTGACGATTCAGCGCAACCACTATTTCCAGATAAACCATTCAACTGCCTGGCTTTCATGCGTACAGAACAGAAAACATTCGATATCTGGCGATACACAATACTAAAGTGATGCTGCGCGCTTTTGTGCGTTTTTTGCCGCTTCGCTATCAGGGTACTGCTTGATCACCTGCTGGAAGACAGCTTTGGCTTTCGCGCCATCACCCTTTTCCTGCATGATCACCCCAACTTTGTATAACGCATCGGCGCTTTTCGGTGACTTAGGATATTTCTTTACCACCGTCGCAAAATAATACGCGGCGTCGTCTTTTTTTCCTTTGTTATAATTCAACTGTCCCAACCAGTAATTCGCATTAGGTTGATAGGTTGAATCCGGGTACTTCTTCACAAAGTTTTGAAACGCCGTTATCGCCTGCTCGTTCTGCTTTTTCTCCAACACCAACGCAACCGCTGCGTTGTAGTCGGTATTCGCATCGCCACTCTGCGTCGGCGCGCTGGCAGTATCGTCACCGCCGCTTGCCGCCGCCGCTCCACCCGCCGCTGCTGCATCTGCTGCGCCAGAAGCGCCAGTCTGCGCGCTGTTGCTGCTGCTTAACGTATCAATTTGCTGATAGAGGCCTTTCTGCCGCTCGGTAACCTGATTCAGCTGATACTGGCTTTCCTGAATCTGCCCACGGAGCGAGTCGATATCACGTTGATTATCGGAAATTTGCTGCTGAAGCTGTTGAAGAAGTTGTCCCTGAGCATTAGAAATACGCTCAAGTGAAGTGACGCGGTCTTCGACCGAGCCTGAGCCAGCGTTACTGATTGACGCCTGGGCACTAGCGGCCCAGGGGGCCGCTACGCCAACCAATAACGACAGACCCAACAGGTGAAGTCTGAAGTTACTAATCATGTGATTCTCTTAGTATACCAGTACGGCGCGACGGTTTTTAGCATAGGCCGACTCGTCGTGACCCAGCACCGCTGGCTTCTCTTTACCGTAAGACACGATAGAGATCTGGTCAGCAGAAACGCCTTTACCCTGAAGGTACATTTTAACGGCGTTAGCACGACGTTCGCCCAGGGCGATGTTGTACTCTGGCGTACCGCGCTCATCCGCATGACCTTCAACGGTCACTTTGTATGATGGGTTGTTACGCAGGAAAGTGGCATGCGCATCCAGCATCTGAGCAAACTCAGACTGGATGTCAAACTTGTCCAGACCAAAGTAAACGATATTGTTTCTCTGGAGCTCCTGCATTTGCAGACGCGCCTGCTCGTCGGAAGACATGTTACCGCTGTTCATGCCCATACCGCCGTTAGCACCACCATCAGCGCCCATACCGTTGGTCTGGTCGTTGTTGTTGTTTTTGTGTGAGCTACATGCAGCCACTGCGATTACTGGCAGTGCCAGCATTAAGCCTTTCAGCACTTTATTCAGTTGCATTTCTACAATCCTATTATTGTTTGCCATACATATTTACACATGCATCACAGATACGGCGACCAGGCAGGTGATTTTACCTGTCCATCAGTTGCCGGAAGACGCGCTTTGAAACGACCATCCGTTGACACCAGTTGCAGTACGGAACCCATGCCCTGTGTAGAGCTGTAGATTACCATTGTGCCGTTTGGCGCCAGGCTTGGCGATTCATCCAGGAACGTGTCCGTTAACGTTTGAACGGCTCCCGTTTCCAGATCCTGTCTGGCGACGTGCTGCGCACCGCCATTGGTGCTGATCATCACCAGTGATTTACCATCAGAACTGACGTTGCCATCCTGATTTTGTGAACCTTCCCAGGTCAGACGCTGTGGCGTACCGCCGCTCGCGCTGATCTTATAAATTTGTGGACGACCCGCCTGATCGGACGTATAGGCCAGCGTCTGGCTGTCCGGGAACCACGACGGTTCAGTGCTGTTGAAGCGGCCATCGGTAATCTGACTGATCTGACCGGATGCCACATCCATCACGTACAAATTCAGACTGCCAGTTTTAGAGAGAGCAAACGCCAGCTTTGAACCGTCCGGGGAGAAAGACGGCGCGCCGTTATGACGAGGGAATGAAGCAACCTGCTTGATCGCGCCATTCGCCAGCGTCTGGATAACCAGCGCGGATTTGCCGCTTTCAAAGGTCACATAGGCCAGCTTGCTGCCGTCTTTCGACCATGAAGGCGACATCAGCGGCTGTGGCGAACGGTGCACGACAAACTGATTGTAACCGTCGTAGTCAGAAACGCGCAGTTCGTAAGGGAACTGGCCGCCATTGGTCTGCACAACGTAGGCGATACGCGTACGGAACGCGCCTTTAATGCCTGTCAGTTTCTCAAAGGCTTCGTCGCTGGCGGTATGCGCCGCATAGCGAAGCCACTGTTTGGTCACTTTAAACTGATTCTGCGCGATAACGGCGCCAGGGTTGCCGGAGGTATCCACCAGTTGGTAAGAAACCACGTAGCTGCCGTCTGCGCCGCCCTGCACCTGACCCACGACAACGGCATCAATACCGAGCGCGGTCCAGGCGGCAGGCTGCACTTCAGCAGCGGAAGTGGGCTGTTGCGGCAGGCGGGAGCGATCGAGCGGGTTGAATTTTCCGCTGTTGCGCAGGTCGGCTGCGACGATGCCGCCGATATCCTCAGGCGCAGCGCCCGGCCCTTCCCATTTGAACGGCAAAACGCCGATAGGGCGCGCCGTGTTGACACCCTGGGTAATTTCAATACGAACTTCTGCGTGCGCCGCAGCGACAAACAGCAATAAACAGCTCAATGCGATACGAAATGCCTGCTTCATCTTTTCTCCCTTACCTGAACGTGACGTTCATGATAATTAGCAGTGTTTCAACCAACCAGTTATGCGTTTATAGAGTACGGCATGTTGAACAGAGTTCAACATGCCGACCGTTAACGAAGTCTATGGCTTGAATTCTAATGTTGCATCTTTTACAGCCTGATAAATATCATCACTGGGCGGTTTCGGAATTCTGGCCATGCGCGCCGCGTTGATCGCTGCCTGACAAAGCGCCGGATCGCCGCCTGCCGCCGTGGCGGAAATCAATAATCCGTCGGGCGCCAGCTTGACGCGTACGTTACAGGTTTTCCCTTTAAACGTATCGGCATCATAAAACTTGCTCTGGATCGCGCCCTGCACCTGCCCCAGGTAACTATCGATCGCCGCGCCTGATGCGCCCGACTTTTTCTGATTGCCCTGTCCTGCCGCGCCGCCGGACTTGCCCTGCTTCGGCGCGTTTTTACCGGAAGAGAGCCCACCCAGTAAATCGTCAACGTCGCTGGATTCTTTAGCGGCTTCTGCCGCAGCCTTTTTCTTCGCGTCAGCCGCCGCCTTCGCTTTCGCCGCTGCATCAGCCTTCGCTTTCGCCGACGCCTCCGCTTTGGCTTTCGCCTCTTCGGCCGCTTTCTCTTTGGCTTCCTGCGCCGCTTTGGCATCCGCAGCGGCTTTCGCTTTAGCATCAGACTCGGCTTTGGCTTTTGCGTCCGCGGCGGCTTTTACTTTCGCCGCTTCCGCAGCGGCTTTTTTGGCCTCAGCTTCCGCCTCTTTTTTGGCATCAGCGGCCGCTTTTTTTGCCTCGGCGTCCGCCTGCTTTTTCGCATCCGCTGCGGCTTTCGCCTGCGCATCCGCCTGTGCTTTAGCATCGGCTTTCGCTTTTGCCGCAGCCGCTTCGGCCTGTTTCTGCTGCTCTTGCGCCTGCTCGGCGGCCTGCTGCGCCTTCTTCTGCTCAGCCGCCTGCTCTTTCGCTGCCTGCTGCGCCTCCAGGCGCTCTTTTTCTATCTCTTTCAGGCGCTGCTGCTCTGCGGCCTGTTTCTGCTGTAGCTCTTCCGCCTGCTGCTTTGCCTGCTTCTGACGCTGCTGCTCGGCGCGCTTGCTGTCGTTTTGCTGATTCTGCTGACGATTGTACTGATCGACCACCGCGCCGGGATCGACCATCACGGCATCAATATCGCTACCGCCGCCACCGCCGCTGGCTTCGATGTGTTCGTCGAACGAGCTCCAGATCAGTAATGCAATCAAAAAGATATGCAAAATTACTGAAATAATAATGGCGCGTTTCAACTTATCGTTCTGTTCGGTTGCCTTTGACACGCTCGGTTCCCAAAAACGGTTCGAATGAATTAAATCGGCTGCGTCATCAGGCCAACTGATTTCACGCCTGCCTGGTGCAGGAGATTCAGCGCCTTGATGATTTCGTCATACGGAACATCTTTTGCTCCGCCAATCAGGAATACCGTTTTCGGGTTTGCCTGAATACGACGCTGCGCCTCTGCCACAACCTGCTCCGGCGGCAACTGCGTCATCCGGTCGTGATCGACCACCAGGCTGTACTGCCCGACGCCGGCAACCTCAACGATTACCGGCGGATTGTCATCGCTGGAAACGGTTTTTGAATCCGTTGCATCCGGCAGGTCGACCTCAACGCTTTGGGTGATAATCGGTGCCGTTGCCATAAAAATCAGCAGCAGCACCAGCAGCACGTCCAGCAGCGGAACGATATTAATTTCAGATTTCATCTCGCGGCGACCGCCGCGACCACGCGTTCTGGCCATAAAAACCTCCGCTCTTACCTGCTGCTCTCGCTGGAGAACGCCTGACGATGCAGAATAGCCGTGAACTCTTCCATAAAGTTATCGTAATTCTGTTCAAGTTTATTCACGCGCTGGTTCAGGCGGTTATAAGCCATGACCGCCGGAATGGCCGCAAACAGGCCGATAGCCGTGGCGATCAGCGCTTCGGCAATGCCGGGCGCGACCATCTGTAACGTCGCCTGTTTCACCGCGCCAAGGGCGATAAAGGCGTGCATAATCCCCCAAACGGTGCCGAAAAGGCCGATATAAGGGCTGATTGAGCCAACGGTGCCGAGGAAAGGAATATTGTTTTCCAGCGTTTCCAGCTCGCGATTCATGGAGATGCGCATCGCTCGCGTCGCGCCTTCAACGACCGCTTCGGGCGCGTGATTATTTGCACGATGCAGTCGGGCAAACTCTTTAAAGCCTGCGTAGAAGATCTGCTCAGAACCGCCCAGCTCATCGCGGCGCGCCTGGCTCTCCTGATAGAGGCGGGACAGCTCGATCCCAGACCAGAACTTGTCCTCAAAGGCGTCCGCTTCGCGCCCTGCGGCGTTCAGAATGCGCGTACGCTGAATGATAATTGCCCAGGAGGCGATGGAAAATCCAATTAAAATCAACATGATAAGTTTGACCAGAAGGCTCGCCTTCAGGAACAAATCAAGAATGTTCATGTCAGTCACTGCTTGAACTCCGCGACAATAGACTTGGGAAGCGCAATTGGCTTCATCAGATGTGGATTGATGCAGGCGATCAGGACTTCTGCCTCGTTCAGCGTTCGCCCTTCTGCACTTACAATACGTTGCGCGAATGTCATGGTCGTTCTGGTCATCTTCACCACCTCGCTCTGCACCTCAAGCAAATCATCAAGGCGTGCAGCCGCAAGATAGTCGACCGTAATCCGACGCACGACAAACGCGACCTGCTGTTCCAGCAGCGCCTGCTGATTGAAATGGTGCTGGCGCAGCATCTCAGTTCGTGCCCGTTCATAAAAAGCGACATAGCTGGCATGGTAAACCACGCCTCCGGCATCGGTATCTTCATAGTAGACACGCACCGGCCATCGAAACAGCGTTGTACTCACTCTACATCCCGGTAATGCGTTATGACGCTGCTACTATACGCAAGAGCAAACGCCTTGGGAATGGATTGCCAGAGGGTAAAGAAAATAATTATCTTATGTAAACAAGCTGAGGTGATTAAAGAAGATTCTTAGACTTTGTTTGACACAACTGGAGATGAAAAAAGATAAATGCGCAGTGAAATAACGGGGAAACAAACGGGCAAAACGGCGTTTTGCCCTGCCTGTCAGTTAAAGAAGAAGATCAGACCTGGCAGCAGTACGCACCATGCCGGCACCGGCGAAAAAAATGTCTGCCAGCGCAGGCGACGCGGACTGAAGCCCACGCCGTGGATAACGCCGGCGCACACGGCCCACATCATCAATAATCCCTGCCAGATCTCAAGCGAACTGCTGCTGGCGGCAAAGCGTCTGGGATCCCAGAACATACAGCCCGCCAGTAGCAGCGCCATGATAAGAGACAGCGCCCTGATCGGGCGTCTGTCCATGATCGTATAAAGACGGCTGATCATACCGGCCATTATTGCTCTTTAACGTCGCTGTCTTCGATATGTTCAATAGCCAGCGCGGTGACGATACCAAATGCACAGGCCAACAGCGTGCCGAGAATCCAGGCAAAATACCACATGGTTCAGCTCCTCAATCAGTAAAGTGAATGGGTGTTGCTCTCAATCTGCTCTTTGGTCAGGCGACCGAACATTTTGTAGTAACACCAGGTTGTATACCCCAGGATGATCGGCACAAATATGATGGCCGCCACGGTCATGATTTTCAGCGTCAGCAGGCTGGATGTGGCATCCCACATGGTCAGGCTCAGGTTCGGCACCGTGCTGGAAGGCATGATGAACGGGAACATCGCCACGCCCGCCGTCAGGATCACGCAGGCCAGCGTCAGGGAAGAGAAGAGAAACGCCAGGGCGCCCTTCTCCAGACGTGAGCAAAGGACGGTGAGCAGCGGCAGCACCACGCCCAGCGCAGGGATCGTCCACAGCACCGGCATACGATTAAAGTTCACCAGCCAGGCGCCCGCCTCGCGCGATACTTCTTTCGCCAGTGGATTTGACGCCGCGTTATGATCCAGAACGGAATTCACCACGTAGCCATCAATACCGTGCATCACCCAAACGCCTGCCAGAATAAAGCAAACCATCATCACCAGCGCGGAGATCTGCGCCGCCGCACGTGAGCGAAGGTGCAGTTCGCCAACGGTGCGCATCTGCAAATAGGTCGCGCCCTGACATAAGATCATGGTCAGGCTGACGATACCTGCCAGCAGGGCAAACGGATTGAGCAGCTGGAAGAAGTTGCCGGTGTAGGTCAGACGGAGGTACTCATCGGCATGAAACGGTACGCCCTGAAGCAGGTTGCCGAAGGCCACGCCAATCACCAGCGGCGGAACGAAACTGCCGATAAAAATGCCCCAGTCCCAGGTGCGACGCCAGCGCAGATCTTCAATCTTCGAACGGTAGTCAAACCCCACCGGGCGGAAGAACAGCGAGGCCAGCACTAAAATCATCGCGACGTAAAAGCCGGAAAACGCGGCCGCATAAACCATCGGCCAGGCGGCAAAGAGCGCGCCGCCTGCGGTGATCAGCCAGACCTGGTTTCCGTCCCAGTGCGGGGCGATACTGTTGATCATGATACGGCGTTCGGTGTCGGTGCGGCCCATAATGCGGGAAAGCATACCTACGCCCATATCAAATCCGTCGGCAACGGCGAAGCCAATCAGCAACACGCCAATCAGTACCCACCAGACGAATCGCAGCAGTTCATAGGTGATCATTGAATAGCTCCTGTGTGGGTGGTGATAGTGGATTGTTCATAGTGATAGCGGCCGGTTTTCAGGCTGCTTGGTCCGAGGCGCGCAAATTTGAACATCAGGTACATTTCAACCACCAGGAACATCGTATACAAACCGCAGATCAGGATCATCGAGAACAGCAGATCGCCCACCGTCAGGGTGGAGTTCGCGACGGCGGTCGGCAGGACTTCACCGATTGCCCAGGGCTGACGGCCATATTCGGCCACGAACCAGCCTGACTCAATGGCGATCCACGGCAGAGGAATGCCATACAGCGCGCATTTCAGCAGGAAGGTGCTCTTACCGATGCGATTACGCAGCACGCTCCAGAACGCGCAGCCGATAATCAGCAGCATTAACACGCCAGAACCCACCATGATACGGAAGGAGAAGTAGAGTGGCGCGACACGAGGAATGGAATCTTTCGTTGCCTGCTTGATTTGCGCTTCGCTGGCATCGGCGACGTTCGGCGTGTAGCGCTTTAACAGCAGGCCATAGCCCAGGTCTTTTTTCACGTCGTTGAACGCATCGCGTACGGACGGATCTTTACTGCCGGAGCGCAGTTGCTCAAGCAGGCTGTACGCTTTCATCCCGTTACGAATACGGACTTCGTGCTGGCCCATCAGCTCTTTCAGGCCGGTCACCTGCTTATCTACCGAACGCGTGGCAATCAGGCCGAGCGCCCACGGGATCTGAATGGCGTATTTGTTTTCCTGCGTGTCCTGATCGGGGATGCCAAACAGCGTGAAGGCGGCTGGCGCAGGTTGCGTTTCCCATTCGGCTTCGATAGCGGCCAGTTTGGTTTTTTGCACGTCGCCGATCTCATAGCCGGACTCGTCGCCCAGCACGATAACGGAAAGGATGGAGGCCATACCGAAGCTGGCCGCGATAGCGAATGAGCGTTTAGCAAACGCCTTGTCGCGTCCGCGCAGCAGATAGTAAGCGCTGATGCCCAGTATGAACATGGCACCACAGGTATAACCCGCCGCCACGGTATGCACGAATTTAACCTGCGCAACCGGGTTGAAAATCAGTTCGCTGAAGCTGACCATTTCCATGCGCATGGTTTCGAAGTTGAAGTCGGAGGCTACCGGGTTCTGCATCCAGCCGTTCGCCACCAGAATCCACAGTGCGGAGAGGTTCGAACCCAATGCAACCAGCCAGGTCACGGCCATGTGCTGCACTTTACTCAGACGATCCCAGCCGAAGAAAAACAGGCCGACAAAGGTGGATTCAAGGAAGAAGGCCATCAGCCCTTCTATCGCCAGCGGCGCGCCGAAAATATCACCCACGTAGTGCGAGTAATAAGACCAGTTGGTTCCAAACTGGAATTCCATGGTCAGGCCGGTCGCCACGCCCAGAGCAAAGTTAATACCGAATAACTTGCCCCAGAACTTAGTCATATCTTTATATATTTGTTTGCCTGACAGGACATAAACCGTTTCCATAATGGCCAGCAGAAACGCCATACCCAGCGTTAACGGGACAAAAAGGAAATGGTACATCGCCGTCAGAGCAAACTGTAAGCGCGACAGTTCGACAATATCAAACATCTTGACTCCTTGCTCCTCACACGAAGATTTCGACGCAGCCGCAGAAAAACGCTGCTGTCATCGTCAGTAACCTGAAAATGCTGCATATACGTTAATAGAAAGAGAAAAAACTTCTTTCAGAACGTTTAAATTTAACAAGTTAGTAATAAAAACCGGATGAATTTCGGGGTTATTCTACGCCGTTAATTGCCGGGGAGAAAACACATTTTTGAGTTACGAGTGCTAATTTTTTACCTGGATCAAACATTGCTCAAATCAGGAAAAGCCGCTTTTTTGATATAGAACAATTTAGCTAAAAACCACGAATTCTCCCCCTGTTCGACACCTGAGCACCTTTATTTAATGATATGAATTGAGATGGCAATGCGGTGAAACAGGGCAACGCCGCACATTGTTATCATATTGTGTTAAAGGTAAATATAATTGATTTAATAAGCTGCTAAATAGGGCGTTAATTTAACTATTGTCTCTTATCAGGTTGCTGGCGCAACAAGGGCAAAAAAAAGGCCGCCCGAAGGCGGCCAGCAAAATCTCAGACACAGATTTTTATTGAGGTAAGACTGCTTTAACCGCGTCGCCAATGTCAGCAAGGCTACGAACCGTTTTCACCCCGGCCGCTTCCAGCGCAGCGAATTTCTCGTCCGCCGTGCCCTTTCCGCCCGCGATGATCGCGCCGGCATGACCCATACGCTTGCCTTTCGGCGCGGTCACACCGGCGATGTAACCTACAACCGGCTTGGTGACGTGCTCTTTGATAAAGGCGGCAGCTTCTTCTTCCGCGCTGCCCCCGATTTCGCCGATCATCACGATAGCTTCAGTCTGCGGATCGTCCTGAAACAGCGTCAGGATATCAATAAAGTTAGAGCCCGGAATCGGGTCGCCGCCGATGCCCACGCAGGTTGACTGGCCGTAGCCGATGTCGGTAGTCTGCTTTACGGCTTCGTAGGTCAGTGTGCCAGAACGGGAAACAATACCGATGCGGCCGGGTTTGTGAATGTGACCAGGCATGATGCCGATTTTGCACTCGCCCGGCGTGATCACGCCCGGACAGTTCGGGCCGATCATGCGCACGCCGGCTTCATCCAGCTTCACTTTTACCGTGAGCATGTCCAGCGTTGGAATGCCTTCGGTAATGGTGATGATCAGTTTGATACCGGCTTCGATCGCTTCCAGAATGCCGTCTTTACAGAACGGCGCAGGAACGTAGATCACCGACGCGGTAGCGCCCGTGGCTTCCACGGCTTCGCGCACGGTATTGAAAACCGGCAGGCCGAGGTGCTCGGTGCCGCCCTTGCCGGGCGTTACGCCGCCAACCAGCTGCGTACCGTAAGCCAGCGCCTGTTCTGAATGAAAGGTTCCCTGTCCGCCGGTAAAGCCCTGGCAGATTACTCTGGTGTTTTTATCGATCAAAATGGACATTATTTACCCTCCGCTGCGGCAACAACGCGCTGCGCCGCGTCGCTCAGGCTGGTTGCTGCAATAATATTTAAACCGCTGTCCGCCAGTTTCTGCGCACCCAGCTCGGCGTTATTTCCTTCCAAACGCACCACCACCGGCACGTTGACGCCCACTTCTTCTACCGCGCCGATGATACCGTCAGCGATCAGGTCACAGCGTACAATACCGCCGAAGATGTTAACGAATACCGCTTTTACCGCGTCATCCGAGAGGATAATTTTGAAGGCTTCGGTCACGCGCTCTTTCGTTGCGCCGCCGCCAACGTCAAGGAAGTTTGCAGGCTGGCCGCCGCTCAGCTTGACGATATCCATGGTGCCCATCGCCAGGCCGGCGCCGTTAACCATGCAGCCGATGTTGCCTTCCAGCGCAACGTAGTTCAGTTCCCACTGCGCGGCGTGCGCTTCGCGGGAATCTTCCTGGCTTGGATCGCGCATTTCGCGCAGTTCAGGCTGGCGGAACAGCGCGTTGCCGTCTGCGCCCAGCTTGCCATCGAGACAAACCAGATCGCCCTGTTTGGTGATCACCAACGGGTTGATTTCGACCAGCGCCAGATCGCGCTCAAGGAACAGCGTTGCCAGCCCCATGAAGATCTTGGTGAACTGACCAATCTGCTTGCCGCTCAGGCCCAGTTTGAAAGCCAGTTCGCGGCCCTGATAAGGCTGCGGACCGGTTAACGGATCGAGCGCCATTTTGTGGATCAGGTGCGGCGTCTCTTCCGCCACTTTTTCAATTTCCACGCCGCCTTCGGTCGAGGCCATAAACACCACGCGACGCGTGCCGCGATCGACCACCGCGCCAAGGTACAGCTCCTGATCGATATCGGTGGCCGCTTCCACCAGGATCTGGTGCACCGGCTGGCCGTTGGCATCGGTCTGGTAGGTGGTCAGACGTTTGCCCAGCCACTGTTCAGCAAAAGCGCGGATCTCTTCTTTACTCTTAACCACTTTCACGCCGCCCGCTTTACCGCGGCCTCCGGCATGAACCTGACATTTCACTACCCACGGACCGGCGCCAATTTTTGAGGCAGCCTCTTCAGCTTCGCGTGGCGTCGTGCAGGCATAACCGGTTGGCGCCGCCAGGCCATACCGCGCAAAAAGCTGCTTTGCCTGATATTCATGTAAGTTCATGTTGATAATCCATCCAGGTCGGAAAAGACTCAGCCGAGTTAAACGCGTCGGCCATACATAGGATCGGGCGCAGCATCAGGCCACGCCCGCAGGGTTAAACGTCCAGCAGCAGGCGGGACGGATCTTCCAGCAGATCTTTTATCGCCACCAGGAAGCTCACTGATTCTTTGCCATCGATCAGACGGTGATCGTAGGAGAGCGCCAGATACATCATCGGTTGGATCACCACCTGACCATTTACCGCCATGGGACGATCTTTGATCGCGTGCATACCGAGGATCGCGCTTTGTGGTGGATTGATAATCGGTGTGGACATCAGCGAGCCAAATACGCCGCCGTTGGTAATGGTAAAGTTGCCGCCGGTCAGCTCGTCAACGGTGAGTTTACCGTCGCGGCCTTTGATCGCCAGCTCTTTGATTTTCTTCTCGATATCGGCCATGCCCAGCGCGTCGACGTCTTTCAGTACCGGCGTCACCAGACCGCGCGGTGTGGAAACCGCGATGCTGACGTCAAAGTAGTTGTGATAAACCACGTCGTCGCCATCAATAGACGCATTTACTTCCGGGAAGCGTTTCAGCGCTTCCACTACCGCTTTCAGGTAGAAAGACATGAAGCCCAGGCGCACGCCATGACGTTTTTCAAACGCTTCGCCGTACTGTTTACGCAGGCTCATGATCGGCTGCATATTGACTTCGTTGAAGGTCGTCAGCATGGCGGTGCTGTTTTTCGCTTCCAGCAGACGCTCGGCCACACGCTTGCGCAGACGGGTCATCGGCACGCGTTTCTCGCTACGGCCGGCCAGCGCAGGCGCGGCCCCAGGCGCTTTCGTTTCCGGCGCTTTCGCTTCAGGCGCTTTAGCCTGTGAGCCAGAGGCCAGATGTTTCTCGACGTCTTCACGGGTCAGACGGCCGCCGACGCCCGTGCCTTTGATGGCGGCCGGATCGAGGCTGTGCTCGGCGATCAGACGGCGGATCGCCGGCGTGAGCGCGTCATTGCTTTCGTCATCACTGAGCGAGGCGCTCTGGCGCTGTGCAGGCGTTGCCTGCTGCGCTTCAGGCTTAGCGGAACTCTCTTTACCGCCGCTGTTGCCCTCTTTCAGGCGGCCCAGCGCCTGGCGGGAAGTCACGGTTGCGCCTTCGTCTTCGAGAATCGCTTCCAGTACGCCGTCGGCGGATGCAGGCACTTCCAGTACGACTTTATCAGTTTCAATCTCAACCAGCACTTCATCGCGCTGCACAGCGTCGCCCGGTTTTTTGTGCCAGGTCGCCACGGTGGCATCGGCAACGGATTCAGGCAGGTCGGGAACGAGGATATCTACGCTACTCATTATTTTTCCTTTAATTAATTAACGTTCAGCGCGTCATTAACCAGATCTTGCTGCTGCTGCTGGTGTACGGACATATAGCCAACTGCCGGCGAGGCCGAAGCAGGACGGCCGGCATAACGTAATGAAGCCCCAAACGGAACGGCTTCGCGGAAGTGGTGCTGACTGCAATACCAGGCGCCCTGATTGAGCGGTTCTTCCTGGCACCAGACAAAATCATGCACGTGCGAATAAGGCTGAAGCGCATCCTGAACCGCTTTGTGCGGGAATGGATAGAGCTGTTCGATACGCACAATCGCCACATCGGTCTGCTCATTCTTACGGCGTTTTTCCAGCAGATCGTAGTACACCTTGCCCGAGCAGAGCACCACGCGCTTGATGCCTTTCGGATCAAGATCGTCCACCTCACCGATGGCAGGCTGGAAGCCGCCGTTAGCCATTTCTTCCAGGGAAGAGATAGCCAGAGGATGACGCAGCAGCGATTTTGGCGACATGACAATCAGTGGACGACGCATACCGCGCAGCGCCTGACGACGCAGCATGTGGTAAACCTGCGCGGGCGTGGACGGCACGCAAACCTGCATATTCTGCTCGGCGCAGAGTTGCAGGTAGCGCTCCAGACGCGCAGAGGAGTGCTCCGGCCCCTGCCCTTCGTAGCCGTGCGGCAGCAGCATCACCAGACCGCACATGCGGCCCCATTTCTGCTCGCCAGAGCTGATGAACTGGTCAATCACCACCTGCGCGCCGTTGGCGAAATCGCCGAACTGCGCTTCCCAGATGGTCAGCGTGCGCGGCTCTGCCGTGGCGTAGCCATATTCGAATGCCAATACCGCTTCTTCAGAGAGCACGGAGTCCCACACGCGGAAACTGCCCTGACCGTTGTGCACATGTTGCAGCGGCGTCCAGGTGGAACCATTCGCCTGATTGTGGATCACCGCGTGGCGGTGGAAAAAGGTGCCGCGGCCCATGTCCTCACCGGACAGGCGCACAGGAATGCCTTCATCGACCAGCGTGGCATAGGCGAGGTTTTCGGCTGCGCCCCAGTCAAACGGTTTGTTGCCTGCGGCCATTTCCGCACGGTCGCCGTAGATTTTCGCCACGCGCGACTGCATTTCAATCTGTTCCGGCACGGTGCTGATGCGCTTTGCCAGATCCTGAAGCCGTTTGTACTCCAGCGTGGAGGGATAGCTTTCATCCCACTCGTGGTTCAGATACGGCGACCAGGTAAAGGAGTGCAGGCTCATCGGACGCCACTCCGGCACCACGCATTCACCGGCGTCCAGCGCATCGCGATACAGGTTGACCATTTCGGTAGCGTCTTCGAGGGTAGCCACTTTTTCCTGCTCCAGGCGATCGGCGTAGATTTTACGCGGCGTTGGCTGCTTCTTGATCTTCTGGTACATCACCGGCTGGGTGGCGCTCGGCTCATCGGCCTCGTTATGGCCGTGGCGGCGGTAGCACACCAGATCGATAAAGACGTCGCGCTTGAAGGTGTTACGGAAGTCGAGCGCCAGGCGCGTGACGAATGCCACCGCTTCCGGATCGTCAGCGTTGACGTGGAAAATCGGCGCCAGCACCATTTTGCCGATATCGGTGCAGTACTGCGTCGAGCGGGCATCTTTCGGGTTGGAGGTGGTGAAACCAATCTGGTTATTAATAACGATACGTACCGTACCGCCCACCTCATAGCCGCGCGCCTGCGACATGTTCAGCGTTTCCTGCACCACACCCTGACCGGTGACTGCCGCGTCGCCATGAATGGTGATCGGCAGCACTTTGTTGCTGCTTGGCTCGTCAAGACGATCGAGACGCGCACGCACTGAGCCCATCACCACCGGGCTGACGATTTCAAGGTGCGACGGGTTAAACGCCAGCGCCAGGTGCACCATGCCGCCTTCGGTTTCAACGTCCGACGAGAAGCCCATATGGTACTTCACGTCGCCGGTGCCGAGGTGCTCTTTGTGTTTGCCGGAGAATTCGTCGAACAGATCCTGCGGCTTTTTGCCCAGCACGTTAATCAGCACGTTCAGACGACCACGGTGCGCCATGCCCAGCACCACTTCACGGGTGCCGCTTTTGCCGGCGTGGCGGATCATCTCGTTCAGCATCGGCACCAGCGCGTCGCCGCCCTCAAGCGAGAAGCGTTTGGCGCCGGGGAATTTGGCGCCCAGATAGCGCTCAAGACCTTCGGCTGCGGTGAGCTGTTTCAGGAACCCCTTTTTCTCTTCAGAAGAGAAAGAAGCCTGCCCCGCCACCGATTCGATGCGCTGCTGGATCCAGCGTTTCTCTTCGGTATTGGTGATGTGCATATATTCCGCACCAATGGAACCGCAGTAGGTCTGTTGCAGAAGCGAAAACAGATCGGCCAGCTTCATGGTGTCTCTGCCAAAGGCAAAAGAACCAACGTTAAAGGTTTCCTGGAAGTCCGTCTCGGTCAGATCGTGAAAGGCCGGGTTGAGATCGGGCACGTCATCCTGTTTCCATAACCCCAGCGGGTCGAGATTAGCCTGCTGATGACCACGAAAACGGAAGGCGTTAATTAACTGGAGAACTTTAACCTGTTTCGCGTTGGTATCGGGATCGCTGACGGAGGCGGTGTAGCGCGTGGCGTCTTTTGCCAGGCGTTTAAAATATTCGCGGGTGGTCGAGTGGAATTGTTCAGGTCTAACCCCATTCCCCGGAAGCTGCTGAAACAGCGATTTCCAGGCAACATCAACAGAGTCAGGATCGGTTAGATAGTCCTCATAGAGTTGCTCTATGTAGGTCTGGTTCGCGCCGGCCAGCCAGGAAGAGTCCAGCCAGGGCTTCATCGCGCTGTTCTGCATTGTGATCCCTTAAGCAATTTTGCTTTCTTTCGCCGTGATTGTGTAATGGAGCCTTCGCAGGCCCCGCGCCGCACAGGCGGCTTGCCCCCGGTCGTGTCATGAGCGAGACACGGCCTGAAAGTTCATCAGTACGAGCGTACTCTGGCCCGTAAGGGAACCTTTTAAAACCGTCGTCGGCGGCTTTGAAAGGCTTCCTGAAACACCGGGAACCTGAGGTTCCCGGCGACGTTTCGTTATGCGCTTCTTTGCAACAGCATCGATTTAATATGACCAATGGCGCGCGTCGGGTTGAGCCCTTTGGGACACACGCTCACACAGTTCATAATGCTGTGACAGCGGAATACGCTGAAAGCATCGTTCAGATTGTCCAGTCGCGCGTTGGTTTCCGTATCACGACTGTCAATCAGGAAGCGGTAGGCTGCCAGCAGCCCCGCCGGGCCGATGAACTTGTCCGGGTTCCACCAGAAAGACGGACAGGAGGTTGAACAACAAGCGCAAAGAATACATTCGTACAGACCATCCAGCTTTTCACGCTGTTCAGGAGCCTGTAAGTGCTCACGCGCTGGCGGGTTCTCTCCATTATTCAACAGGTAAGGCTTAATCTTCTCATACTGAGTATAGAACTGCCCCATGTCTACGACCAGATCACGTATAACCGGCAGGCCCGGCAGGGGACGGATCACAATCTTTTTCTTCCCGCCGCCCAGCGCTGAAACCGGCGTGATACAGGCCAGGCCATTCTTCCCGTTCATGTTGATGCCGTCGGAACCGCAGACGCCTTCACGGCATGAGCGACGGAAGGCCAGCGTCGGATCTTTCTCTTTCAGGCGGATCAGCGCGTCCAGCAGCATCATGTCGCGCCCTTCTTCCGATTCCAGGCTGTAATCCTGCATACGCGGCGCGTTATCAACGTCCGGGTTATAACGATAAATTGAAAATTCGAGTCTCATCGTCTTCTCTCCGCAAACTAGTAGGTACGTGCTTTCGGCGGGAACGCCGCGCGCAGTTTCGGTGCCATGTTCACTTCACGGCGCGTCATGCTTTCGCTCTGCGGCAGGTACACGCTGTGGCACAGCCAGTTTGCATCATCACGGTCAGGGTAATCGAAGCGGCTGTGCGCGCCGCGGCTTTCGGTGCGATAGTTCGCCGCCACCGCCGTCGCAAAGGCCGTTTCCATCAGGTTATCCAGCTCCAGGCACTCAATACGCTGGGTATTGAAATCGGCAGAACGATCGTCCAGACGCGCGCTTTTCAGCCGCTCGCGCAGCACTTTCAGCTCTTCAAGACCTTTTGCCATCGCGTCGCCTTCACGGAATACCGAGAAGTTGTTCTGCATGCAGGTTTGCAGCGCTTTACGCAACTCGGCGGGATCTTCGCCGGTGGTGTTGTTATTCCAGCGGTTCAGGCGCGCCAGCGCGGCATCAATCTCTTCGTCCGTGGCGTCGCGCAGTTCGCCCTGCTGCTGAATAGACTCCTGCAAATGCAGGCCCGCCGCGCGGCCAAACACCACCAGGTCGAGCAGCGAGTTGCCGCCAAGCCGGTTGGAGCCGTGTACCGATACGCAGGCGATTTCGCCAACCGCAAACAGGCCCGACACCACGACATCCTCACCCTGTTCGTTCAGCGTCAATGCCTGACCGGTCACGCGGGTAGGAATGCCGCCCATCATATAGTGACAGGTTGGAATAACCGGAATCGGCTCTTTGACCGGATCGACGTGCGCAAACGTGCGCGACAGCTCAAGGATGCCGGGCAGGCGCGCTTCCAGCACGTCTTTGCCTAAATGGTCCAGCTTCAGCTTGATGTGCGGCCCCCACGGACCTTCACAGCCGCGGCCTTCGCGGATTTCGATCATCATTGAACGTGCCACCACGTCGCGGCCCGCCAGATCTTTTGCATTGGGCGCATAACGCTCCATGAAGCGTTCGCCGTGCGTGTTGAGCAGGTAGCCGCCTTCTCCGCGACAGCCTTCGGTCACCAGTACGCCTGCCCCGGCGATGCCGGTCGGGTGAAACTGCCACATCTCCATGTCCTGCACCGGCACGCCCGCACGCAGCGCCATACCCACGCCGTCGCCGGTATTGATATGCGCGTTGGTGGTGGACTGATAAATACGGCCCGCGCCGCCGGTGGCTAATACCGTTGCTTTCGCTTTAAAATAAACGACTTCGCCATCTTCAATATTAATCGCGGTGCAGCCCACTACCGCGCCGTCGGCGTTTTTTACCAGATCCAGCGCATACCATTCAGAAAAAATCGTGGTTTTGTTTTTCAGGTTCTGCTGATAGAGCGTGTGCAGCAGAGCATGACCGGTACGGTCAGCCGCCGCTGCGGTACGCGCCGCCTGCTCGCCGCCGAAATTCTTCGACTGGCCGCCAAACGGACGCTGGTAAATGCGGCCGTCATCAAGACGGGAAAACGGCAGCCCCATGTGTTCAAGCTCCAGAATCGCTTCCGGGCCGGTTTTACACATATATTCAATGGCGTCCTGGTCACCGATATAATCGGAGCCTTTTACCGTGTCGTACATATGCCATTCCCAGTTGTCCTCATGGGTATTGCCCAGCGCAACGGTAATGCCGCCCTGTGCGGAGACGGTATGGGAACGGGTTGGAAAAACTTTTGATAACAGGGCGCAGGTCTGGCCCGATTGGGAAATTTGCAGCGCGGCACGCATGCCTGCACCACCGGCGCCGACCACAACGGCGTCAAACTCTCTGACTGGCAATTTCATTACGCACCCCACACAACGACAGTTCCATAAATTGCATACACCAACAGCGCAACAATCACCACGAGTTGCAGCGTCAGCCGCAGCGCCAGCGATTTAATATAATCTGTCTGCACCTGCCACATTCCGATCCAGCCGTGTACCAGAATGGAGAACAGCGTCAGAAGTGTGAAAACTTTCGTGGTGGTCGAGGCGAAAAAAGCGTGCCAGGTCTCAAAGGTCAGCGTGTCCGACACCACAAAAAAACCAAGAATATAAATCACATAAAGCGCAATAATAATCGCCGCCGCACGCAGCAGCAGCCAGTCGTGTACGCCATTGCGACCCAGTGATGAAGCATTGCTTACCATACGAGAACTCCAGCCAGAATTGAAAGCACGACGGTGATACCAAAGCTTGCCCAGGCTGAGCTCTTGCCCACCTCCAGCGTTTCTGCCAGGTAGCCGAAATCCATCATCATATGGCGAATGCCGCCGACAATATGAAAAGCCAGCGCGGTCATAATGCCCCAGAGGATAAATTTCACGAAGAGGCTGCCCATAATGGCGGATGCCTGAAGAAAACCATCAGGAGAAGAGAGTGACAGATCCAGTAACCAGAGCAGAATGCCGACGGCCACCAAAGTAATCACGCCGGAGACGCGGTGGAGAATAGACGCTATTGCAGTAACGGGAAACCGGATCGTTGAGAGATCCAAGTTGACAGGTCTTTGTTTTTTCACGGTTTTGCCCACACAGCCTTTCTTATTTTGCTTCCTCCGGTCCTGAGGACGGGTCAATCAGCGTTAAGTAAAGCACTGCGCCAGGCACCAAAACTGCAACGTCCAGTGTCAAAAACGACGCGTATATAACGCTGGGTGGCTCCTACAGCAGGTATACCGGAGACCTGGCCGAAGTATAGGGGGATCACATTCTCATTACAATTCCCCTACAAACACTTTGGAAACATTTAGGTGGAACAGTGATCGCCTTCACGTTTTTCACAATTCATACAAATTTAATTATCTGATTTGACAAAAGTTCAACATTCCTGTTACAAACTGACGCTCAAAAGTTCTGTAATGCACAAAAGTTATGGGGATACACTTTCCCCTAAGCACAAGTTATGTAACATTGATAAGAAATAAGCAGAAAGTATCAGGTAAAGGTTACTCATAAGTTATGACCAGACCGGATCTTTAACAACCGCGAAACGCAGCCACATTGTGCCCACCGGCCCGCACGCGCCATTGACTCTGTACCCTGCACATAAAAAGATGCCACGGGGTCAGCGTCGGCACGGACATAATCGCTTTTCAGGTGTCAAAGGTTCATAGATAAGGCGCTAAGGAGACTGTAAATGGCTGATAAAAAAGCAACGCTAACGCTTGAAGGCGAAGCTCCTATCGAACTCAATGTGCTTAAAGGCACGCTGGGCGAGGAAGAGATTGATGTCCGTAACCTGGGTTCGAAGGGCTACTTCACGTTTGATCCGGGCTTCACCTCTACGGCATCCTGCGAATCAAAAATCACCTATATTGACGGTGACGAAGGCATTCTGCTGCATCGTGGTTTTCCTATCGATCAGTTGGCAGTCAACTCTAACTATCTTGAAGTCTGTTACATCCTGCTGAACGGCGAAGCGCCGACCAAAGAGCAGTATGAAGAATTCAAAACCATCGTGACCCGCCACACCATGATCCATGAGCAGATCCACCATCTGTTCCGCGGTTTTCGTCGCGACTCGCACCCAATGGCGGTGATGTGCGGCGTGGTCGGTGCGCTGGCTGCGTTTTATCATGATGCGATGGATGTTAACATTGAACGCCACCGCGAAATCGCCGCGTTCCGCCTGCTGTCGAAAATGCCGACCGTGGCGGCAATGTGTTATAAATATTCGATTGGTCAGCCCTTTGTCTATCCACGTAACGATCTTTCCTACGCCGGTAATTTCCTCAATATGATGTTTTCCACGCCTTGCGAAGAGTACGTGGTGAACCCGGTGCTGGAGCGCGCGATGGATCGTATTCTGATCCTGCACGCCGATCACGAGCAGAACGCGTCAACCTCTACCGTACGCACCGCCGGCTCCTCAGGCGCCAACCCGTTTGCCTGTATTGCGGCCGGTATCGCTTCTCTGTGGGGACCGGCGCACGGCGGGGCGAACGAGGCCTGTCTGCGTATGCTGGAAGAGATCAGCTCCGTTGAACATATTCCTGAATTCCTGAAGCGCGCCAAGGACAAGAACGACTCCTTCCGTCTGATGGGCTTCGGCCATCGCGTGTACAAGAACTACGATCCGCGCGCCACGGTAATGCGTGAAACCTGCCATGAAGTGCTGAATGAACTCGGCATGAAGGACGACCTGCTGGAAGTGGCGATGGAACTGGAAAACATCGCGCTGAATGACCCCTACTTTATTGAACGTAAACTTTATCCAAACGTCGATTTCTATTCAGGGCTGATCCTGAAAGCGATGGGCATTCCTTCCTCCATGTTCACGGTGATCTTCGCAATGGCGCGTACCGTAGGCTGGATTGCTCACTGGAAAGAGATGCACGACGACGGCGTTAAAATCGCGCGTCCTCGCCAGCTTTATACTGGTTACGATCAGCGCGATTTTAAATCCGCGCTCAAATAAATGTTTGAGGTTAAGCAGGGCCGTTCAGAAATGAACGGCCCTTTTTTTATCACTGTTGCGCGCTCGGGTATTAAATAATGCCCCGAAAGATTATTTCTGGCAGCCCGGACACCAGTAAAAAGGGCGTGACGAAAGCGTCGTTTTCTCAATTATTCCGCCGCAGCGCTCGCAGGGCTTACCCTGACGGTGAAAAACCCTGAAGCTGAACAGCGCGCCGTGATGTTTCTTATCATTTACCCTGCCGCGTGTCTGATAAGAAAGACGCGGTATCCTCAGCAGCGCACCGGCCAGTTGCTCCACCTGCTCTGGCGTGAGATCCATCGCACGATGCCGCGCAGCCAGCCCCGCCTGCCACAGGATTTCCACCCGCAGGTAGTTACCCAGCCCGGCAAGAAAAGCCTGATCGAGCAGCAGTCCACTGAACTGTCGTCGACGAAAGCGCGGAGAGAGCAACCGCTCCGCCACCTGCTCCACCGTCAGCGACATATCCAGCACGTCCGGCCCTACCCGCAGCAGGAACGGATGCGCCGCCAGCGCGTCGCGATCCAGCATGTCGATGTCCGAGGCGCTGTAAAGCAGAATGGTGTTGTCCGCGGCAGCTAATTTAACGCGCAGTATGCGATTCGATTCCGGTTGTTTACCGCTGTTAACCACCCGCCATACGCCGTAAAGCTGGTTATGGCTGTAGAGCGTCAGGCCATTTGAGAAATGCGTCAGAATGGCTTTGCCGCGCGTTTCTATCGCATCAACCTGCTCGCCCAGCAGCGAGGCCTCGTAATTTTTCAGCGCGGGGAAGGCAAACCAGACCTCGGTGAGCGTTTTCCCTTTGATCGCCTTTTCCAGCTTGTCCGCCGCACGACGGATCTCCGGCCCTTCCGGCATGCCTTATTTCCTTCCGCGTTAGTGTGTCGCTCCGCCCTCAAGGCGAATATCCTCTTCAACTCTCAACGCAATACTCAGCGCCATCTCAAGCGCCAGGGTCACCGTTTGCGCGGGCATACTGGGCATACCCGGATGATGTACCGCCTGCTCCGGCAGATAAGGAATATGAATAAAGCCGCCGCGCACTTTTCGTCGGGATTTCGATAAAAAGTGCAGCAGGCCATACATCACATGGTTGCAGACGAAGGTGCCCGCCGTTTGCGATACCGTGGCGGGAATGCCCGCCTCACGGATACCGTCAACGATCGCTTTAATCGGCAGCGTGGAAAAATACGCGGCCGGGCCTTTGGCAATAATGGCCTCATCAATGGGCTGGTTGCCGGCGTTATCCGCAATACGCGCGTCGTCAACGTTGATCGCCACGCGTTCAACGGTGATATCGGTACGCCCGCCCGCCTGCCCCACCGCAATAACCAGATCGGGTTTCAACTCATCAAGCGCTGCTTTTAACACCTCCAGCGACTCGCCGAAAACGCACGGCAGTTCTTTCGCCACCACGCGCGCGCCAGCCAGCATGCGATCGTTCAGGGTACTTACCGCCTCCCAGGAGGGGTTAATCCGCTCGCCGCCAAAAGGCTCAAAGGCGGTAATCAGAACCGTTTTCATTGCAGCCTCACAGGAACATCAGGAAATAGAGTAAAAACACGTTGGCAATTAACAATAGCACGCCGGTTGGCACCTGAGCCTTAATCACCGCGTTGCGATCCGGCAACTCCAGCAGCGCAGCCGGTACGATGTTAAAGTTAGCGGCCATTGGCGTCATTAACGTGCCGCAGTAGCCAGAAAACATGCCGATAGCCGCCATCACCGCCGGGTTGCCGTGATGCTGCAACACCAGAATGGGAATACCCACGCCCGCAGTGACAATCGGAAACGCCGCAAAGGCATTGCCCATCACCATCGTCAGCAGCGCCATGCCGATCGTATACGTCGCCACGGCGACAAATTTGTTGTCTACCGCCAGGTAAGTTTCGGTGAGATGAGAAATCGCCGTGCCAACGCCCGCCGTGGTAAACAGCAGCCCGAGCGTGGCCAGAATTTGCGGCAGAATAAATGCCCAGCCGATAGCATCAAGCAGGCGCCGTGCTTCCTGCACCGACTGCGCCGGGCTTTCCCGCGTCATTTTCAGTGCGATCAGCCAGCCCGCCACGCAGCCCAGCATCATCGAAAAGAGCGTAATTAACGTGGAGTGATTGCCCGCGCCAAATACCCGCTCCTGCAAACCCGGAACGTTATTAAACGTCAGCACGCCAATGACCGTGACGACCGGGATTGCCAGCGCAGGCAGGAACAGACGGTTGCGCAGCCTCTGCGCGCTTTCACTACGTTGCGCCTGGCTGCGCTGGTGATATGAACCGAGCTTTACGCCGCCAAGGCCAGCGATCAGTGCCATCACCACCACGATCGCGCCGGTCAGGATATGTAGCGTGCGGGTAGCAAAAAAGGTTGCCGTCCAGTCGCCAATCAAAAAGACAAGGCCGTAGAGCGCCCAGAACAGGCCGGTAGTCAGACGACGCGGGTTTGCCTTGTCGCGCCAGGACATCACTGCTACCACCAGCAGGATCGCACCCGCCAGCCAGTAAAGATATTGTTGCTGGACCATTAGCGATCTCCCTTCGACTTCAACGCGCTGGCATTCAACGCGGAAAGCTCAGCGGCAAGCTTTTTGTCCAGACGACCCAGGCGCACCGCGTGGATCACAAAGGCACACACGGCCGTTGGGATGCCCCAGACGGCAATATGCAGGGGTTCGGTCTGGATGCCTGCCGACTCCTGCATAAAGTTGTGCATAAAGATAATTGCGCCGAAGGCGACAAAGATGTCCTCGCCGAAAAACAGCCCGACGTTGTCCGTTGCCGCCGACATGGCGCGCAACCGGTGACGCACTTCAGGCGGCAGCTCGCCGTAGCGATTTTCCGTTGCGCCTTCGGCCATGGGCGCCAGCAGCGGACGTACCATCTGCGGATGGCCGCCGAGGCTGGTCAGCCCCATCGCGGCGGTTGCTTCGCGCACGAACAGGTAGACGATCAGCAGTCGGCCCGCCGTGGCGGTTTTGATCTGCGCAATCCATGCCTGCGCGCGCTCTTTCAGGCCGTGCCGCTCAAGCAGGCCGATAACGGCAAGCGGCAGCAACAGGATCAGCGGAAGATTGCGGGTATTGAGAAAGCCGGAACCAAGCTTTTCGAGAATATCGCCAATCGGCATTTTTGCCGCCAGACCGGTGATCAGTCCGGCGACAATCACCACCAGTACCGGGTTAAACCGTAACAAGAATCCAATTACGATAGCCACGATCCCGGCCAGCGGCCAGAGGTTAACTGCACTTTCCATTTCATCTCCTGATGTTCAAATGTTAATAAATCGGTTTTTACGGCGCTTCAGGTGCCAGCGAATTTTACTGACTGGTCACGTTTATATTATGTTGGCTGAAGGCCTGCCGAAGCTTTGTGGCGAATGCCAGCGCATGCGCGCCGTCGCCGTGTAAACAAACGGTATCGGCGCGCACGTTCACCCATTCGCCGCTCAGGCTCTGCACGCGCTGCTGCTGGATCATGTTCAGCGTCTGCGCAATCGCCTGCTCGTCGCTTTCCACCAGCGCGCCGGGCTGCGATCGCGGGACCAGCGAGCCGTCGGCCTGATAGCCGCGATCGGCGAACACCTCCTCACGCGTGGCGAGGCCGATGTGGCGCGCGGCCCGGATCGATTCACTGTTCGCCAGTCCCACCAGGGTTAACGCGGGATCGACCGCTTTCACCGCACGGGCGATCGCCTCTGCCAGCGCGGGTTCCTGCGCGGACTGGTTATAAAGCATGCCGTGCGGCTTGACGTGCACCAGCCGCCCGTTTTCACTCTCCACCAGCGCCTTCAGCGCGCCGGTTTGATACACCACCTGCGCGTAAACGGTTTCCGTGGGAAGCTGCATTTTGGTACGACCGAAGTTTTCCCGGTCGGGGAAGCTGGGATGTGCGCCTACCGCCACGCCAAACTCCAGCGCCCAGCGTACGCTCTGGAGCATGGTGTCGGCATCGCCGGCGTGAAAGCCGCAGGCGATATTGGCTGAGGTGACAAGCTGAAGCAGCGCGCGATCGTTGGCGCAGCCTTCGCCGAGATCGGCATTAAGATCAACTTTCATGTTCTAACCCCCATGCCATCTGCTCAAGCGCGCGTTCACGTTCGCGCTTCGCCTTCAGCGCCTCGTCCAGCGTGCAGTGAACAAAATGAATCGGTTCGCCCAGACGAATTTGGGCAAGATGATAAAGATCGGCTTCAATGACGCAGGCGATGCGCGGATAGCCGCCGGTGGTTTGCGCATCCGCCATCAGTACGATTGGCTGGCCGTTCGGCGGCACCTGCACCACGCCGGGCAGCAGGCCGTGCGACAGCATCTCCCGATCCTGGACGCGCTCCAGAGGCCGTCCCTGAAGGCGGTAACCCATCCGGTTGCTCTGCGGATTGAGCTTCCATGACGTCCGCCAGAACGCCTCGCGGCTGGCTTCGCTGAATTCATGATATTCCGGCCCCGCCAGCGCGCGCACGCGATTGCCAAACAATAACTGTCGCACGCCTGCCGGTTCGGTGAAATGATGTGCAGGCGCCGCCAGCGGCAGGCTGTCACCGTCCTCAATTTTACGGCCTTTGAAGCCGCCAAAACCGGCTTTCGCGTCGGTACTGCATGAGCCAAGCACCGGCTCGATGGCAAACCCGCCGTCCAGCGCCAGGTAGCTGCGCATGCCGCGCGTCGGCATCTTCAGCGTCAGCCGCTGCCCGCGCCGAACCGGTGTGCGCCAGCCGGTCCACACCGGGTCGCCATCAACATCGGCATGGCAACCGGCGCCGGTCAGCGCAATCCAGCCGTCGCGGCCAAATTCAGCGCTGAACTGCCCCAGCGTGATTTCCAGCACCGCGCTGTTTCGGGCATTGCCGACCAGCATGTTCGCCGTTTCCATGGCGGGCTGATCCAGCACGCCGCCCGGCCCCACGCCGAATTGTCGCCAGCCGGTGCGTCCGCGATCCTGAAGCGTGGTGCTCATGCCGGCACGTAGGATCTTCAGCATATGCCCTCCTTCTGCGGAACAAAGCGCACGCTGTCGCCGGGCCGCAAATACGTTGGCGGCTGATGTGCCGGATTAAATAATTTGATATCGGTACGGCCAATCAGCTGCCAGCCGCCGGGCGCGGACAGCGGATAGACGCCGGTCTGGCTGCCGCCAATGCCCACTGAACCGGCGGGTACCTGGATGCGTGGCTCAGCGCGACGCGGCGTATGAAGACGCGCATCCAGCCCGGCCATATAGGGGAAACCTGGCTGAAAGCCGATAAAAAAGACGACGTATTGGCTGGCGGCATGGGCTTCCACCACCTGCGCGGGCGTAAGGCCGCTGTGCTGCGCCACCTCGGCCAGATCCGGCCCGGCCTCCAGACCGTAAATCACCGGGATTTCAACCTGACGTGAAGCGACCTCCAGCGAGCTGCTCTTTTCCCACCAGGTTTGCAACCATTCAATGGCATCCAGCGCCGTACTCTGCGGATCGCTGAGTATCACCGTGATGTTATTCATTCCAGGAACCACTTCCACCACTTCCGGTCTGTCTTTTAACTGGTCGGATAATCCCCAGATCCGCTGCTGGCTGCTGAGCGAAACGGGGGGTTCCAGCTCAAGCACCACAGCGCGTTCGCCTAGCAGGTAACAACGTGCTCGTTGCAAAATACTTCTCCTTCGGGCCAGATGAGCAGGCCTGTAGCGACTTTTGGCAAATAGTTATGCGGAAATGTGGGGGACGTGTCAATACATGCTGCGGGCGGCGCTGTGCCGCCCATTGAAGATCAGGCGGGGTTGGGGATGTCGATAAAGGTAACGTCAAGAGCGTGCACATCGGCAAGCCAGTCGCCCAGCGACCGGATACCTGCGCGTTCGGTGGCGTGGTGCCCGGCAGCAAAAAAATGCAGGCCCTGCTCGCGAGCGCTGTGAATAGTCTGCTCCGAAACTTCGCCGGTAATAAACGCATCCACGCCGTGTGCGGCGGCAGCGTCAATGAATCCCTGCCCGCCGCCGCTACACCAGGCAATACGGCGGATTGTTTCAGGCGCGTTATCGCCGCAGTGCAGCGATTCGCGACCCAGTACGGAAGCGATGCGCGCCGCCAGCGCGCTGCCTGTTAACGGTTCGCGAAGTTCGCCCCAGGGCAGCAGTTGTTCAATATGTCCCTGCACATCAATGCCCAGCAGCTTTGCTAACTGCGCGTTATTGCCCAGTTCCGGGTGCGCATCCAATGGCAGGTGCCAGCCAAACAGGTTGATGTCATTGGCCAGCAGCGTTTTCAGGCGGTTGCGCTTCATGCCCTTGATCACCGGCGATTCACTCTTCCAGAAGTAGCCGTGATGCACCAGTACCGCATCGGCCTCCAGACGCACCGCTTCATCCAGCAGCGCCTGACAGGCGGTCACGCCGGTAACGATTTTTTTGATATCACTACGGCCTTCAACCTGAAGCCCGTTTGGCGCGTAATCATTAAAGCTGGCGGTAGCAAGTTGCTGATTAACAAGATTTTCAAGCTCGGTATTACGCATAAATATTCCTGGTTTGCGATTGTCGTGCGGCCTCAAAGGCGTCAAGCGTTTGCCTGCGCGCTGCTTTATGATCGACAATCGGCGCAGGATAATCCAGCGTGATACCTTTTTTTTCTGCCCATTCGCCGGGCTGATGAATGTATTTATCAGGCACGTCTTGCAGTTCCGGCAACCACTGGCGAATAAAGTGACCGTCTTTGTCGAAACGTTCGCCCTGCGTGGTGGGATTAAAGATGCGGAAATAGGGAGCGGAGTCGGTGCCGGTTGATGCGGCCCACTGCCAGCCACCGTTATTAGACGCCAGGTCGCCATCAATAAGCTGGGTCATAAAATAGCGCTCGCCGATGCGCCAGTCGATCAGCAGATCCTTGATTAAAAAACTGGCGGTGATCATACGTAATCTGTTGTGCATCCAGCCACGTGCGTTTAAGTGGCGCATAGCAGCGTCCACAATGGGATAACCGGTTTTCCCCGCCTGCCAGGCCTTGAGATGCGCATCGTTCTGCCGCCACTGAATCTTTCTCGTCCAGTCAATAAAGGGTTTATGCCGACACAGGTCGGGAAAAGCCACCAGCAAATGACGGTAAAATTCCCGCCAGATGAGCTCGTTAAGCCAGCTAAAAATTTTGCTGTCTACCAACGCATGCGGATGTTCTCTTAATAACCGATGCAAACACTGACGTGGCGAGAGCACGCCAACGGTGAGGTAGGCCGAGACGCGACTGGTGCCATTTACTGAAGGGGCGTTGCGCGCCTGAGGATAGTCGGTGACCGGTGCCTGACAAAAGGCGCGTAAACGCTGTAACGCTTTCCCTTCACCCACCGGAAACATCTCTTCATCGATTTCCTGTAACGGGTAGCCGAAAGGCTCGAGCGCTGGCATTTCGTTTAATGGCGCGCCGTGACGCACGGCAGGCGCCGGAACGCATTCAGGCAGCCCTTCATGCAGGCGCTTCACAAACGCACGACTGAAGGGCGTAAACACTTTGTACATTTCGCGGTTACCGGTCAGTACGCTGCCCGGCGGCAACAGCACGCTGTCGTCAAAACCCTGCGAAATAACATCAATATCAAACAGTGCCCGCTCGGCTGCGGCATCGCGCTTGCGTTCGTTAACTTCATATTGATAGTTGTAAAACAGGCGATCAACGCTGTGCTGCTGACAGAATTCCGTTAGTCGTGCAACGGAAGCTGTATAGTCTTCGCACTCAATGGCGTGCAGCGCAATGCCCTTTTCAGCCAGCGACTGCCGTACATCCTGCACGCTGCAAAAGATAAACCTGGCCTGCCGTGGCGCCATGTCGTGCGCCGCCCACTGTTGCGGGGTGGCGATAAACAGCGCCAGTACCGTGGCGTCTTTATCGCGGCAGGCGGCATGAAGAGCATAGTTATCATGAATGCGCAGGTCATTGCGCAGCCAAACCAGATGCGTGGCCATGAAACTCCCTGATTACGTTAATGGCCGTAGCGCAGACGCAGCGCTTCCGGATAGGGCGTAAAATAGCGCTGCTGCGAGAGATACGGGTCGGGGTACTCGGACATATAGTGTTTAAGCAGCGTCATCGGAGCCAGCAACGGCTGCGTTCCCTGACGATAATTTTCAATCAGCGACGTCAGTTCGTGACGCTGTTTGGTATTAAGCTGCGGACGAAAATATCCCTGAACGTGCATCAGAACGTTGGTATGGTTACCGCGCGTCGCGTTGTTTTTAAGCAGATCCATCAGGCGCTGACGATATTCCATCGCAAAGGCTTCCAGCGAGTCCCATTTTTCGATATTTGCGACAAAGCGCCCCAGCGAGCGGTAATCCGGCTGCGAATGGGCCAACAGCGACAGCTTGTAACGGCTGTGGAAGGCAATCAGCTTGCCGCGCGTCAATCCGCTTCGCCACATCTCATTGAATTCATGCAGCGTGTAAACACGTTCAACAAAGTTTTCACGCAGAAGCGGATCGTGAAGACGACCATCTTCTTCAACCGGCAGCCAGGGCATCTGCTCCATCAGCTGACGCGTGAAGATCCCCACGCCTTCTTTCCGGTTGTTGTTATTGTCCTGTTGATAAATACGCACGCGTTCCATACCGCAGCTGGGCGATTTCGCACAAACAATGTAGCCACAAAGGTGATGCATATTGGCGATGACTTTATCCGAGAAGCTGCGCATCTCTTCAGTGATCGGCTCGCCCTGACCATTGCTGAAACAGAGTTCGACTGTGCCCGCGGCATTTTCGGTCAGGCGCAGCGCCGGACGCGGCGTCGGCAAGCCAATAGCCATTTCCGGGCAGACAGGCTGATAACGCACAAAGGGGGCGAGATCGACCGACGCAAACTCACAGCGCTTGTGGCCGCCGTCAAAACGAACATTGTTACCCAACAAACAGGCACTGATGCCGACAGGAATTTTTCTGTTCATATCCACCCCCTTTTTAAACCGTACGACCAGTGTAGACGCTTACGCCAAGTTATACAACAAACAAAAAGTTGTACAAGTTTGCGCGCAAAAGGCTTGATGGCGGGGCGGCATGTGAAAAGTAAAGGTTGTGAAAAAGCGTTTTCTTATAGAGTTTTTATTAACTGCATGACGTTTACCAGTTAAATATTATTAACGACAATGTGAATCCTCACATAATTAATTACAGATAACATAAGCAAGTAAATTAAAAAGCTAACTTATTCGCAGCAAAAAAGTTAATTTAAACGCGCCTGCTTTTTTGTGATCTTCAACACATAAAAACAGGCAAGATATAAACATACTGCCTTCGATTTTATGCTCGTTAAATAACAGGGAAGATATGATGAAAAGACAGTTAGTTTCCGCATTAGCGGTAAGTATTGCGCTTGCCTCCGGTTTCAGTCATGCCGCTTTTTCCGCCTCACAACCAAATATTATTTTAATGCTCGCCGATGATATGGGATGGGCGGATATCTCTTCTCAAGGTGGAAAAACGCCCACGCCAAATCTGGATATGATGGCGAAGGAGGGCCAGCGCTGGACACAATTTTATGTCGCATCGCCCGTTTGCTCCCCAAGCCGTGGTTCCCTGCTGACCGGCAGGGTCGAGACCAAAACCGGCCTGTACGGCAGTACGGTGCCGGTTTTTTTTGAGTCTGACCCGGATGGTTTTCCTGATGAAGAAGTCAGCCTCGCGGAGTCGCTACGCGACGGCGGCTACCGCACTATCATGTTTGGCAAGTGGCATTTAGGCTCACAGCCGGACGGCCTGCCAACGCGCCATGGTTTTGACCAGTGGTACGGTATTCCGACCAGTAATGATTTATGGCATACCACCGCGCCTGATTTTAAAACGCTGCTGTCAGCTAAAAATCCTGCCTCGCCGGAAGCCTTTGCCAGTGCAAGAAAAATACAGATGCAGCAGATGGCCGTACCCGATCAAAAATATTGGGACGTGCCGCTGTATGATTCTTACCGACAAAAAGGCCGCTATGTGGATTACCAGGTTCCCGGTGGACTACGGCAAAAAGACTTTACGCAGGATATTACTGCGCGAGCCGTCGACTATATTAATGAGCAGAGTGAAAAACCGTTTTTTATGTATATGGCATGGCCGCAAAACCACGTACCCATTTTTACCTCGGACGCATTTATTGGCAAAGGACATAATCGCTATGGCGATGCTATGGCCGAGGTTGACTGGTCGGTGGGTCAGATAAATAACGCATTAAAAGCACGTGGTCTGGATAAGAACACCATTGTCATATTCACCTCAGATAACGGCCCCTGGCTGCCGTTTGATAAGTGGGGCCTGTCCGGTTCGGCGGTGCCGCTGCGTGATGGTAAAAGTAGCGTATTTGAAGGCGGTCAGCGCACGCCGTTTATCATTAAATGGCCAGGTAAAATTGTGCCGGCGGTGAAAAGTGGTCTTGGCAGCACGCTGGACATTTTGCCTACGCTGATGTCTCTGAGCCATACCGAACACGCGCAGAAAGACCTGGACGGCGTCGATCTCTCGCCTGCCCTGTTCGGCGATGCGAACTCTCCGCGTACCAGCGTGCCTTACTTTTATATGGGCGAACTGATGGCGTGGCGTGAAGGCGATTACAAAATCGTGCTGAATGCGTTGAAAGACGGTAAACCTGCGCCGTTGGCGGCGCCGCTGCTTTATAACGTAACGAAGGACGTCAGCGAAGAGAAGGATCTCGCCGCGGCCGAGCCGGAGCGAATGAAAAGCATGAAGCTGAATGCGCAGCGCTACGTTGCCTCACTGGGTGAGAAAAAGGCACCGCTTTTTGATATGGATTGAGACGCGATCGGCCCGGAAACGATGATATTTCCGGGCGTTCAGGAAAAGGCGTTGTTAATAAAAATCGCAGCCTGCCGCTTCCGTTTGTGCCATCCACACCGGCTGGCTGCTGGTTTTGCTCCATACGCGATGCAAATAGCTGTAAAACTTCGCTCGATCGCTGCGAAACAGCATGACAGGCAGGGCAATAATGCCAACGACGGCGACAGCAATGCGTCGAAGGACGATGCGGTGCAGCGGATAAGCTTTATAAAGGTCCATACATCCTCCCGGAAGATAAATAAAATTGCGTTGTCTGTGCAAAATAATAACGCTTATTGTGTAATTTTACTACTCATCCGACCACTTTATGTATAAAAAAACGGCTTTTATTTTTCTGTCGCGTAATTAAGTTACATATTCGTTAAACTTGCCATTGTTTTTTACATGTTATTAACGCAGCGGGTTAGTTAAAAAAAAAAGCCCGACCAGCGTCGGGCTTTATCTAAGATGAGAAAACGTACTATATCAGGCGTTTTTTAACACTTCGCTGACGATTTCTACCGCTTCTTTCTCAATCTTTTCGCGGTGCTCCGCGCCAAGGAAGCTTTCACAGTAGATTTTATAGGCATCTTCAGTGCCGGAAGGACGCGCCGCAAACCAGCCGTTTTCCGTCATCACTTTAAGTCCACCGATAGAGGCGCCATTGCCAGGCGCAGCCGTCAGGCGTGCGGTGATAGGATCGCCTGCCAGCGTATCGGCGCTGACCATTTCCGGCGACAGCTTAGAGAGTGCGGCTTTCTGCGCAGACGTGGCCGACGCCTGAAGACGATTGTAGCTTGGCGCGCCGAAGCGTTCGGCCAGCTCATCATAGTGCTGCTGTGGATTCTTACCGGTCACCGCAGTGATCTCCGCCGCCAGCAGGCAGAGGATGATACCGTCTTTATCCGTCGACCATGGCGTGCCGTCAAAACGCAGGAATGAAGCGCCCGCGCTCTCTTCGCCACCAAAACCGAAGCTGCCGTCGTAGAGGCCATCAACGAACCACTTAAAGCCCACCGGTACTTCCACCAGCCTGCGACCAATGTCGTTCACCACACGATCGATCATCGCGCTGGAAACCAGCGTTTTGCCAACCGCCACCTCTTTGCCCCACTGCGGGCGATGCTGGAACAGATAGTTGATGGCAACGGCCAGATAGTGATTTGGATTCATCAGTCCCGCAGGCGTAACAATGCCATGGCGGTCATAGTCAGGATCGTTAGCGAAAGCCAGATCAAACTTATCGCGCAGCGCCAGCAGGCCCGCCATGGCGCTTTCGGATGAGCAGTCCATGCGGATTACACCATCTTTATCCAGATGCATGAAACGGAAGGTTTGGTCGACGGCGTCGTTAACGATGGTCAGGTCAAGATTGTAAAATTCAGCGATGCGCTGCCAGTAAGCAATGCCGGAACCGCCAAGCGGATCGACACCAATTTTCAGGCCCGCTTTCTGAATAGCAGGAATATCGATGATCTCCGCCAGACCTTCAATGTAAGGCTGGATCAGATCTTTTTCCTGAAGGTGGCCGCTTGCCCAGGCTTTATCCAGCGCGATACGTTTAACGTCTTTCAGGCCGTCTTTGATCAGCGCATTGGCACGATCTTCAACCACTTTTGTGACGTTAGTGTCCGCCGGGCCGCCGTTTGGCGGATTGTATTTGATGCCGCCATCTTCCGGTGGATTGTGTGAAGGCGTAATCACGATGCCGTCAGCCTGGAGGCCACCGGCTTTATTGTGCTCGAGGATAGCGTTAGAGATAGCAGGCGTCGGCGTATAGCCGTTTTCCTGCTGCACAATAACGTCAACGCCGTTGGCGGCGAGCACTTCCAGTACCGAAATGATCGCCGGTTCTGACAGCGCGTGCGTGTCTTTACCCACAAAACAGGGGCCGGTAATGCCATTCTTTTTACGTTCTTCCGCAATCGCCTGCGCAATTGCCAGAATATGCGTCTCATTAAAGCTCTGACGCCCTGCACTGCCACGATGGCCTGATGTACCAAATTTCACCGCGTGTTCAGGGTTGGTCAAATCCGGTTGCAGGACATAATACTGTGAAGTCAGTTGTGCAACGTTAATCAAATCACTCTGCTGTGCTGGCTGTCCGGCACGGGGATGATTAGCCATGGGGCGCTTCTCCCTGACGCTTATGTTATCAGTTAGAGGGTGCCGCAAACTTTGTCGATAAGCTCCGCCGGGAACTGCATCGACTGCATGATATGTTCCACCATGCTGCGTTTACGACCTGTGTTAGTGTTAGTAATTACCCAGTACGGCGTGCCCGGAATGTGCTGCGGCTTGGTATGGGTGCCGTTCTGAACCAGAGTCTGTTGATTACCCGCAAAGTAAACGCGCGTGCGGCCAAGCAGAGACTCGGTGGCGGCGGCGAATGCTTTGGGATCAAGCGTATATAAGGTCGAGAGAATAAGCATAAAGCGATTAACCGCTTTTTTCTGTTCCGCATATTCATCTGAAAGCAGGAGTTCGCGAACCGCGCGAACGCGATCCTGAGGCCGTGCTTCCACACTGGCTGACGCCGCCTGTTTTGCGCCGGTTGCCGATGAGGCTGCAACGCTTTGACCAGCGGAAAATTTCAGCATACGCCGTAAAATGTCAGATGCGCTTTCGCCAATATGCTGCGTGTGGCTGGCAATATAACGGTATAGCTCTTCGTCGACTTCAATAGTTTTCATCATGATCCAGTACGATTATTGCTTATAAGAGCCGATCTGCACCTTATGCAGTCGATAAATTTCCTGAACGATGGGCAAACCTGCTCTAACATCAGGATTATAAAGTTAAATCCTGCCGGGGTGTAGCGCCAGGCCTTAATAGTGGCAAAAGTCAGAATATGCCGCAAAAAGTTCGCGATAAGGTTTTTCGCCATGCCGACAGAGAAATATGCATTTATGATACCCTAACCCTTCGGCCCATCCGTAAGAACTTTGCTATGAAATTGAATGCCCGCCTGCAAACTGAACAATCTGAACTGACCGATGCGCCAGTCGTGCTAATCCATGGCCTTTTCGGCAGCCAGGACAACCTTGGCGTGCTGGCCAGGGGGCTGAAAGATACCTGTCGGCTTGTGCTGGTTGACGTGCGTAATCACGGCCTTTCTCCCCGCGCGGAGGAGATGGATTATCCGTCCATGGCGCAGGACATTCTTGATACGCTGGACGATGCGGCTATCGGGCAATTCTCGGTGGTGGGCCACTCAATAGGCGGTAAAATCGCCATGGCGTTAACTGCCCTTGCGCCGGAACGCGTCAATAAGCTGGTGGTGATTGATATGGCGCCCGTTGCCTATCCGGAACGGCATCATGACGCCATTTTCGCCGCGCTGAACGCCGTTACCAAGGCAGGTATTACGCGACGCAGCGACGCTGCCGACCTGATGCGGGAGATGCTCAATGAAGAGGGTGTTATTCAATTCCTGTTGAAATCGTTCCATGAAGGTGAGTGGCGTTTTAACGTGCCGGTTTTATGGCAGCACTACGACGATCTTATTGGCTGGAAAGCCGTTCCGGCCTGGCCGCATCCGGCTTTGTTTATTCGGGGGGAGCGCTCACCTTATCTGGATGATGCTTACCGTGATGCGCTGCTTTCCCAGTTTCCGCAGGCACGCGCGCACGTTATCAGCGGTGCCGGACACTGGGTACATGCTGAGAAACCCGATGCCGTTTTACGCGGTATCCGACGCTTTCTTGCACAATAAACAGAAATATTCAGTCGATTTGTTAAATCGTTGTCGCGGTAAGTTTTGCCAGGGTATGATGGCGCGCTCATTAAGGGCCGCTGGTTGTATTTCAGGCGTTAAGAGCCCATTTATTAACCCTTCAGCCTTTCATTAGTACGATCCTATGGCAAAAGAGAACACGGACCGCACGACGATCGACCTGTTCGCCGATGAACGACGTCCGGGACGTCCAAAGACCAACCCGCTCACGCGCGATGAGCAGTTGCGTATTAATAAGCGCAATCAGCTCAGGCGGGACAAAGTGCGCGGCCTGAAGCGCGTTGAGTTGAAAATAAACGCCGAAGCTGTTGATGCACTTAATCAGCTTGCCGAAGCGCGAAATATCAGTCGTAGCGAGTTGATTGAAGAGATGGTGCTGGCGCAGTTAACCCGTCAGCAGCGTTAAGTTTTAACATTACAGAATGCGTTATCTCACAGCACAAAGCGACAAAAGCAGGAGCATTTCACGTTTATACCCTTCTGCCTCTCTGCTATTATTGCCTGAATCTGTTTTATCAGCAGCCACCATATCAATACGTTTCAAGAGGTTACTAGACGCATGGCAATCGTAGGCATTTTCTTTGGTAGCGATACGGGCAATACGGAAAACATTGCAAAAATGATTCAGAAGCAGCTCGGTTCTGACGTTGCTGAAGTTCATGATATCGCTAAAAGCAGCAAAGAAGATCTTGAAGCCTTTGATATTCTGCTTTTAGGCATACCGACCTGGTACTACGGTGAAGCGCAATGCGACTGGGACGACTTTTTCCCTACGCTGGAAGAGATTGATTTCAATGGTAAGCTGGTTGCCCTTTTTGGCTGCGGCGATCAGGAAGACTATGCTGAATATTTCTGCGATGCGATGGGCACCATTCGCGACATTATCGAGCCTAACGGCGCGGTGATTGTTGGTCACTGGCCGACCGAAGGCTACAATTTTGAAGCCTCTAAAGGGCTTGCGGACGATACGCATTTCCTTGGTTTGGCCATTGACGAAGATCGTCAACCCGAGTTGACCGCTTCCCGTACGGAACAGTGGGTAAAGCAGATTTATGAAGAGCTTCAGCTCAAAGAGATCCTTGAAGCATAACGAACACTTTAGCTTGATGTGAGAGAAGTCACATCAAGCCAGTGGTTTTTCCTATAGAAGTGATAGATACATATTTGTAACTTTTGCCCGCATAACTGTAGAATACCCGCATCGGTTATCCAGCCTTTTGAGCAGTTTGCTCTGGCGGCGACTACGGCAGCCCGTTTCCATTTCAACGTATCAGTTCTATAATGAGACGCAGTTTGCTTTCTGTGTCGACCGATGTTCACGGTTTTTCAGCCACTTAGTGACTAGCAAAGTAACAGGATAATATCCGCATGACTGACAATAACACCGCATTAAAGAAGGCCGGCCTGAAAGTCACGCTTCCACGCTTAAAGATTCTGGAAGTCCTTCAGGAACCAGAGGGCCATCACGTCAGTGCGGAAGACTTGTATAAGCGCCTGATTGATATGGGCGAAGAAATTGGTCTGGCCACGGTCTATCGCGTGCTGAACCAGTTTGACGACGCAGGGATTGTGACGCGCCACAACTTTGAAGGCGGTAAATCCGTATTTGAATTGACGCAGCAGCACCATCACGATCATCTGATTTGCCTGGACTGTGGAAAAGTGATCGAATTCACTGACGAATCCATTGAAACACGCCAGCGTGATATCGCCACGCGGCATGGCATCAAGCTCAGTAATCACAGTCTCTATCTGTATGGTCACTGCGCAACAGGCGACTGTCGTGAAGATGAGTCTTTGCACGACGAGTAATCGGCCCTGGCGCCATAAGTATCAGTAAGATGAACTGCACCCGAAAAGTTGGCCATCCGACAAGTAAGGTGCAGTTTTTGTTTTTGGCATGTAAAGATCTCACCGGTAGCATTACCCTCAACTACCGGTAATTTACGCTCTTTAAACGCTCCGTTGAACTCAAACGGCCCCTGTTTCGGGCCGTTTATCTCACAGTATTTCAGTGCGACTGAAACGTTTCCCATCCGCGCTGACGGCGCGAACACTCACCTGCCCTGCCACAGTTGGCCGTGCACTGGCATCATAACGCTGCCAGTTTTTTCCCTCATCCACGCTGTACTCAATGGCCACGCCTGGTAAGGCGATATTGACGTTTAATTTCCCATCAACAATACGCGCGCCAGGAACCGGCAGACGATAGTGAATGCCCCGCTTATCCAGTTTTGCCAGTTCGCGTTGTCCCAGCAGGTTGGCAAATCGCTGCCAGTCTTGATGCAACGCCTGGCGATCAACGTGCTCAGTTTCTCCACCGATATATTCCCTGCCCGCCTGATAATCCTGCTCCCATGCGGCACGATGCCAGGCGCGTTCAGCTACTGAAAGAATACGAGGGAAAATCATATATTCTGTGTTGTCGTCAGTGCGCGACGTTTCGCTCCAAAGCTGGGCGGACAGGCCATATGCGCCCGGCCAGGCTTTGTCAGATTTCGCAGTAAAGGTTTTACCGTCGCGATCCACCGAGGTCTCGGCGTTCTGCGGCAGATTATCAGGTGCAAAGCTGAATATTTTCCGCTCATCGCTAAAGCGGGTTCCCCAGTAGTAGCCGCGCTCCAGCGGATTCACTTCATAGGGGAAGTCTACATAAACATAATCCGGACTGGAGATGATGACGTCGTAACCTTTGTTTGCCCAGTCGTTGGCAGAGTCAAAGCCTCCCCAGTAGAGCGTATCCCAAAAGTTAACGGCAACGCGTTCAGTGGCAAACGCTTTCGCACTTTCCGCATCCTTCAGCCCGTCTTGCCAGGCCTGCATTTTTTCAATGCCGTGTTTGTTAACCTGCTTGCTGACCTGCAATGCAAAATAACTGGGCAGGTGTTCCAGATCCGCCACTTTGCCATCTTTAATCATTTTCTGACAAACCAGTGATTTCGCCCACGGTTTATCTTCTTTGCGCATATCGAGTAAGCCCGTGCCCGCTACCGGCTTGTTAATGTCGGAATAACCGGCGCCCAGACGAATATTCTTTGCTTCGTCGCCGCCGAAGTGCCAGGTTTTAAGCGGTTGCCCGGCCTCACGATGCATTTCGTTAATTTCACCAATTATTTTATCGGTAAAGCGCAGCGAAGAATCCAGGCAGGGGTTCAGGTAGCTGGTACGATCGTAAAGCTGCACCGAGGTCGTGTTAGAATTATCCGTGGGATCGACCAGACGATACTCTGAGGCTTCGGACGTTTTGCCCATTTTCATCAGACGATGATAGCGGGCTTCCATTGAGATTACGGCAGCCCTGGCATGAGCCGGCATGTCAATCTCCGGGATCACCTCAATATTTCTTGCTGCGGCGTATTTCAAAATCTCAATGTAATCCTGACGGCTGAAATGACCGGTGCCGTTATTATTGGTGTCCGGACCGGAACCCAACTGCGGCAACAGGCAGCGCCGCTCGGTCAGATCGTGACAGCGCTTTCCACCCACCCCGGTAAGTTCAGGCAGGCCAGGAATCTCAATACGCCAGGCTTCATCGTCGCTCAGATGAAAGTGAAATACGTTCATTTTCCACGCGGCAAGCTGATCCAACATGCGGAGAATCGCCGCTTTGCTGTGAAAGTTACGTGCAACATCCAGGAAAACGCCGCGATAGGGAAAACGAGGCGCGTCGCTGGCTTTCAGAGTGGCAATTTTTGCGCTGCCGTCCGCAGGGAGCAATGAGAGGATCGACTGAAGGCCGTAAAATACACCGCCTTGATCGTAGCCAACCACCTGTGCTTTTTCTTTATCAATCACCAACTGATAGCCACCGGCAATCGCCTGCTCAGCATTCAACATGTTGCTGTCAATTCGCGTGGAAATCTCATAACCGCTGGCGTGCTCTTTCAGTCCCAGTAGCTCGAACCGCTGCTTTACCGCCTGCGCTTTATCAGCGGACAGACTGGAGAGATCAAGCTTTACGCCTTTCGACAGGTCAGCATCCTCAGCCAGAATCTCGACCTTCATGGGTGTCGGAACAATCTGTCCTCTAAGTGCTGAAGAAGGAAGCAAAGCCACATCACTGTTTTTATCGAAACGGCTGGAAGCCACCATCAGCACATTTTTATCATCCTGGATGCGCTTCCACTGTTCGCCAAATGGTTCGACAAACGTTGTCAGATCTTCTGAGTCGGTACCGATCATTATCTTCGGCTTCGCCTCACCTGAGGTCACATACCATCGAGGCATGACATCGGTGATAAAGAGCTGCCAGTATTCATTAATAATGGGGATTTCTACGGACTCACCGGCAGCGAACCCCTTGAATTTGTCCGTAGGTTCCAGCCGAGTCAAATCCCCAACAATATGCACCATACGAAACTGATCGCTTTCAACCTTTAGCGTTTCATGAACGTTAGACATATAAATTGCCCAGTCTTTGCTGTCGATTGCCGGGCCATGATTGGTCAGAGTAATGGTTGCGCGATTACAGGCGCTCCAGTCGGCACCCAGTGCCGCGCAGTCTACACTATGCTGCGCGGCCTGATTATCGGTGACCTTGTACTTCACGCCAAACCGGCTGATTTGATCGACAATTTTCTGGTTCGCATTCGCGTAGCTACTTCCTGATGCTGACATCAACGCAACCGCAATGAGGGTGGCTTTGAACGTATTCATCCGTTTTCCTTGTCAACTAGTAAGAGGTGTGTTCTGTTTCCTGCTGAAGCTTGCCGCATCGTGCCTCAATGCTCTCCGCGCCGCCCATCTGTTCAGCATCCAGACAGCGCTGATAATCGAGACTGGGAATGGTTTCCTGTGGCTGCTCCGCGCTTTTTGTTGCACACGCGCTGAGCATCAGCATGGCGATGAGCGCTAACATAGATTTCATATGGCATTCTCCCTTGACCGGCAGCGATCTTATTTACCTGCACTAAATAGCGTGAAAGGCGCTATTACGATGAACTTAACGTCCTTCTCATCCTGAAAAATGTTGCCATAACCGCCGCCCCAGTCTGGAAGATTTGAGTGGTTGTCATAGCGTGTGTAGTGCAGTTTGACTAAGGTTCCTTTAATCGGCCCCTGCTGCACGGTATAGAGGAGATCCAAATTCCAGGCAGATTCTTTCAGGCGCCTGTTCTGGTCATATAACGGATTAGACGAGGGTTTCGCATCCCATCCCCAGGCATAGGAGGTGCCGACGGCCCAGCCAGGTAACCGCCAGTTTGTCAGGTCGTACATAACTCCCGCGAAGAGCGCTTTCTCGCCGTTCGCGTTAAAGTCCGAACGCGAATCCCACCACACATCGAGTCGACCGTTTGATGTGGCATAGCCAGGCGTCATTCGCTGTAAAAAGAAGCCCTGATTACCTTCGGCTTTTACCCAGGTTCCTTCCAGCCGGAAATCAAACGGCCCGGCGGTATAGCCCAACGTCACGGCCTGAAGCCAGGCAAGACCGTTATAAACGTCATTAGCGTTTCCGGCACCACCGCTTTCTTTATCTTTAGCGCCATAAAACTGCCAGGTAGTCAGTAACTTGTTTTCAGAGAGCGGGAAAGCCCAGGCAACTTTGGTAAAATACTGATCCATATAATTCGCTGCCTGACCAAATGCGCTTTCAAATACTATTCCGTTTTTAAAATCATATTTAGCGCCCAGTGAATGCAAATAGCTTATTCCGCTTTCTCCATCCGCCTTGCGAAAGTTATACATGTGCTGATACCAGGGCGCCTTATATTTATCACTCCAGAGCCAGGAAAAAGAAAGCGCTCCCACATCGGCAAAATCATAGCTGGCTCCCGTCTCTATGCCGCGATAGGTCCCAGGCAGAAAACTCCAATGGGAAGCAATCAGCGACTGACCGACAGGCTGGATATAACCGCCCCGTAGCCAATATTTATCATGTTTAATTTTCAGCGCCGCTTTATAAAGGCTCAGGCCGTTTTTATCTCCCGTCCACGCTTCGTCCCAGCGAGTATTTGCATCGCTGAAGCCAATTTCGTTTGGGGCAGCCGGCCCCTTATCAGACAGCTCAAGCGCGCCAAAGGCGGCCAGATCGATACCGACAAAATCAGCGGCATAGCCGGAAGAAAAATCGAGGTTAGCGTTAAAAGTGGAGTGATGGAGGTTTTGTTGATATTGTCCGTTTTTATCACTTCCGGGATCGCGATCTTTTCTCTCGCGATGGCGCTGCCAGTAATAAACGCTACCGCTCAGCTCGGATTCGTCCACGAATCCTGTTGCATTAGTCGGTGAAAAATAAAACACACCAAAAAATAAGGGAGAAAGTAACGCGCTACGAAATAGAGCTGACCACTGCATGAGAATTCCCTCTCAAATAAATTATTCCATAATATAAATAGCGATAAAACAACGCCAGTCATCCCGATTATATTATTTTTCGCAGCGCGAATTATCAATGTGTAATTTGATAATAATCGTTAAAGCTTGACGGCGACCACACTTTTAATGATGTTATGCGTCTTATTACATTAACCAAAAAAAAGCAGCCCGACGGCTGCTTAAATAACTAATCAGGCTAATTATTCGCCTGTTTTGTTCCACGTATCTCTCAGGCCTACCGTGCGGTTAAACACCAGTTTAACCGGCGTCGAATAGCGGCTGTCGGCGCAAAAATATCCTTCCCGCTCAAACTGGTAAGGCGATCCTGCTACGGCTTTACTTAAACCTGGCTCGACAAAACCATCACGGACAACCAGCGACTCCGGGTTGATGGTTGAGAGAAAGTCATCAGCGGCAGCGGGATTTGGCACGCTGAACAGCCGATCGTAAAGGCGGAACTCGGCAGGCAGCGCATGTTCAGCTGAAACCCAATGAATAACACCCTTAATTTTGCGACCGTCAGCAGGATCTTTGCTCAACGTATCGACATCGCAGGTGCAAAACAGGCAGGTGATGTTACCTTCTTCGTCCTTCGCCACGCGTTCAGCTTTGATCACGTAGGCATTGCGCAGGCGAACTTCTTTACCTGACACCAAACGCTTATAGTGCTTGTTCGCCTCTTCGCGGAAATCTGCGCGATCGATATAAATTTCACGACTGAAGGGGACTTCACGCGTGCCCATCTCCGGTTTATTCGGATGATTGAGCATGCTGATGATTTCTTCGTGATTCGATGGCAGGTTTTCAATAACGACCTTCAGCGGATCCAGCACGGCCATGGCACGCGGCGCATTTTCATTCAGATCGTCGCGAATGCAGGACTCAAGCGATGCCATTTCCACAAGGTTGTCCTGCCTGGTCACGCCAATACGGCGGCAGAATTCACGAATGGACGAGGCTGTATAGCCACGACGGCGCAGGCCGGAAACGGTCAACATACGCGGATCGTCCCATCCTTCCACCACTTTTTCCGTGACCAGCAGATTCAGCTTACGCTTGGACATGATCGCATATTCAAGATTCAGGCGTGAAAACTCGTACTGACGTGGATGCGCGGGAATGGTGATGTTGTCCAGCACCCAGTCATACAAACGGCGATTGTCCTGGAACTCCAGGGTGCAAAGTGAATGCGTGATCCCTTCCAGCGCATCGGAAATGCAGTGGGTGAAATCGTACATCGGATAGATGCACCACTTACTACCGGTTTGATGGTGATCGGCAAATTTAATTCGATAAAGCACCGGATCGCGCATCACGATGAAGCTGGACGCCATATCGATTTTTGCACGCAGGCAGGCGGTGCCTTCGGCAAATTCACCGTTACGCATTTTCTCAAAAAGCGCCAGATTCTCCTCCACGCTGCGCTCGCGATAAGGGCTGTTCTGGCCCGGCGAGGTTAACGAGCCGCGATATTCGCGGATCTGTTCAGGCGTCAGTTCATCAACATAGGCCAGACCTTTACCGATCAGCTCCACGGCATAATTAAAAAGCTGATCGAAATAATCTGAAGAGTAGTGAACGTCGCCGTTCCACTCAAAACCCAGCCACTTTACGTCCTGCTTGATTGACTCAACATACTCCAGGTCTTCTTTTACCGGATTGGTATCGTCAAAACGCAGGTTGCATTGCCCCTGATAATCCTGAGCAATGCCAAAATTCAGGCAGATTGATTTAGCATGGCCAATATGCAGATAGCCGTTAGGCTCAGGCGGGAAGCGGGTATGCACGCTTGCGTGCGTACCGTTCGCCAGATCTTCGTCAATAATCTGACGAATAAAGTTAGTTGGGCGGGCGTCTGCCTCACTCATCTTAATTTCCTCAGGGCGCAATTAGTACGTGAAATAACGGAGTATGATCCACAAAGCCGGGAGCGGAAACAACCGTTAGTTACAGGCTGCGATAAAAAAAGGGCGGGAATCACTTCCCGCCCTGTTGACTGATGTGACAAGAGGTTAACCGTTAATCTCAAAGATACGGCTTTCTCCGGCAACCACTTTGTCGCCCGCCAGCAGCGTAATGCCACTGAAATCTTCAATATTGCTGACGACAACCGGACTGACCATTGATCGGGCATTGGCGTTCAACCAGGCCAGATCCATTTCCAACACCGGCTGACCTGCGGTGACCTGCGCCCCCTCTTCCACCAGGCGCGAGAAGCCTTTACCAGAAAGCGCAACGGTATCCAGCCCCATGTGCACCACTATCTCAGCGCCGCTGGCCGTTTCCAGACAGAAGGCATGATTGGTAGTGAAAATTTTCACTATCGTCCCGGCAACAGGCGCAACCACGGTATTACCGGTAGGTTGGATAGCCAGACCATCGCCAACGGCCTTGCTGGCGAAAGCTTCATCCGGTACCTGCTCCAGCGCGACAACATCGCCGCTCACCGGCGCAACCAGCGTGGCGACGATACCTTTGGCGGCGTTGGGTATCGCCTGGCGATTTACCGCCTGCGGTGCGGCAACGGAAGCAGCGGCAGATGCTGCGGCAATCGGGCCTTTAGCAATCTGTCTTTTCATCTCTTCGGCAATGGATTCTGCTTTCGCGCCGACGATAACCTGTACGGTCTGCTTGTTAAGTTTCACAATGCCAGACGCGCCAAGGCGCTTACAGGCCGCATCGTTAACCAGCCCGGCATCTTTAACGGAAAGACGCAGACGGGTGATGCAGGCATCAATTACCTTCAGATTGTCAGAGCCGCCTACGGCAGAGATATACTGCTGAGAAAGCTGGCTCATGCCTTCTTCGGTATTGCTGTTAAGATCGCTTTCGCTAACTACAACCTCTTCGCGACCAGGCGTTTTCAGATCGAGCATACGAATCACGGCGGTGAACAGAACAAAGTAGAGTACAAACGCCACCGCGCCCATCACCAGTAGCATCCAGACGTTGTTGCTGGCGGCGGGCAGGTTATACATCAGCGCATAGTCAATGGCGCCGGCAGAGAAAGAGAACCCTGCATGGATGCCGAGCAATGTCGCTACGTACAGGCTGATGCCGGTCAGTATGGCGTGGATCAAATACAGCATTGGCGCCAGGAACATAAAGAGGAATTCAAGTGGTTCCGTTACCCCGGTCAGGAAAGCCGTGATGGCCACCGAAAGCAGCATGCCGCCGACCATAGGACGGCGCTCTTTTTGCGCCGCCAGGTACATGGCCAGCGCCGCGCCGGGCAGGCCGAACATCATGATTGGGAAGAAACCGGACATAAACATGCCCGCCGTGCCATCGCCCGCGTAGAAACGGTTGATATCACCGTGGAACACGGCGCCTGCGGCGTTGGTAAATTCACCAATCTGGAACCAGGCGATGGTATTCAGCACCTGATGCAGGCCGGTAGGGATCAGCAGACGGTTAACAAAACCAAAGATACCGGCCCCGAACGCGCCTTCGGAAACGATCCACTGACCACCGGCATGAATAGCGGCCTGTACGGGCGGCCAGACATAGCCCAGGATTGCAGCCAGTACCAGACAGAAAAAGCCCGTCGCAATCGGGACAAAACGCTTGCCGCCGAAGAAGCTGAGGAAGTCAGGCAGTTTGATATCTGACCAGCGGTTATACGTTCCCCCTGCAATCAACCCGGAAATAATACCGGCCAGTACGCCCATATTGATTGCCGGGTTGATGGTCACCATCGCCTTAGTCAGGATGAAATAGCCTACCGCACCCGCGAGGGCCGCTGAACCGGCATTATCTTTAGACCAGGTTGATGCCACGCCGATAGCGAATATCAGCGCGAGGTTATCGAAAATTGCCCCACCGCCCTGCGCGATGAAAGGCATATTAAGTAAGTCGGGTTGACCAAAACGCAGCATGAGCGCCGCAGCCGGTAAAACCGCGATAGGAAGCTGCAATGAGCGACCTAACCGTTGAAAAAATCCAAGTATATTCACCTTTCCCCCTATGAGACCTGTTAAGGCGCACGTGGCCGTTTTGTTTTGTTATCACGGCTGTGTGGTTTTTATATGACATCAAAAACCCTGAAACGGAGTGTATTGAAAAATTAATTCGCTCCGCAAATTAAAACCGCCGTATATGTGACTTTTATCACCAAAATTGGTGCGAAAGAGACGACATGACTGGCTATCGCTGTAAACTTATTTTATGATCCGAAAAATCAGAACGGATAAGTTCTTCGGAAGTCTTAACCTGAAGCTGTGTTAATTTGACACTATCGCAATCGCCGTTCCATCCTTCTTCCTGTTTTTGTTTCTGTTTAAATGAGGTGCTACATGAGATTGATTCCTCTGGCTACGCCAACACAGGTTGGCAAATGGGCCGCCCGCCATATCGTTAATCGTATCAATGCCTTCAAACCCACCGCTGAACGCCCGTTCGTTCTTGGACTTCCTACTGGCGGAACGCCGCTTGAAGCCTACAAACATCTGATTGAGATGCATAAAGCGGGCCAGGTCAGCTTTAAACATGTTGTAACGTTCAATATGGATGAATATGTCGGCCTGCCGAAAGAGCATCCGGAAAGCTACCACAGCTTTATGTACAGAAATTTCTTCGATCACGTTGATATTCAACCTGAAAACATCAACCTGCTTAACGGTAACGCAGAAGATATTGATGCCGAATGCCGTCAATATGAAGAAAAAATTCGTGCTTATGGCAAAATCCATCTGTTTATGGGCGGCGTGGGCAACGACGGTCATATCGCGTTTAACGAACCAGCCTCTTCACTGGCTTCCCGCACCCGCATCAAAACGCTGACCCACGATACGCGCGTAGCGAACTCTCGCTTCTTTGATGGCGATGTCAATCAGGTGCCGAAATATGCCCTGACCGTCGGCGTCGGCACGCTGCTGGACGCCGAAGAGGTGATGATTCTGGTTATCGGCCACGTGAAAGCGCAGGCGCTTCAGGCTGCCGTTGAAGGCAATGTTAACCACATGTGGACCATCAGCTGCCTGCAACTGCATGCGAAAGCCGTGGTCGTTTGTGACGAGCCTGCCACCATGGAACTGAAGGTGAAAACCGTTAAATACTTCCGTGAAATGGAAGCGGAAAACGTGAAAGATCTGTAAGTTGCCAGCACAGTGTTTAACGGCGCGACGCCAGGACCACAGGCGGTCGTCGCGTCGAAAATTTCCGGGGGGAAACTATGTACGCTTTAACCAATGGCCGTATTTATACCGGCCACGAGATTCTGGATAATCATGCCGTTGTCATTGCAGAGGGTCTGATTGAACGCGTCTGTCCGTTGAACGCACTGCCTGCTGGCGTGACCACGCGTGATGTAAACGGCGCAATCATTGCTCCCGGCTTTATCGATTTGCAGCTCAACGGCTGCGGCGGCGTACAGTTCAATGACGACATCAGCGCGCTGAGCATTGAAACGCTGAGCATCATGCAGAAAGCGAACGAAAAATCAGGCTGCACCAGTTTTTTACCAACGCTTATCACCAGTACCGACGAGATGATGAAGCGTGCAGTTGACGTGATGCGCATGTGGCTTTCTCAAAATGAGAATAAAGCGCTGGGGCTACACCTGGAAGGCCCGTGGCTGAGCCCGCGTAAACCCGGCACGCACAACCCCGCTTTGATTCGTAAACCCACTCAGGAACTGGTCGATTTTCTCTGCGCCAATGCCGACGTCATTACTAAAATCACCCTCGCGCCTGAGCAGGTTGACAGCCGCTTTATTCGCCAGCTTTCCGACGCCGGTATCATTATTTCCAGCGGTCACAGCCACGCTACCTATGATGAAGCACGCTGCGGCATTGCTGCCGGCATCCGTTTTTCGACGCATCTCTATAACGCCATGCCTACCACTTCTGGTCGTGAACCCGGCCTGATCGGCGCGTTGTTGGATGCGCCAGAGGTGTACTGCGGCATTATCGCTGACGGACTGCATGTTCATTACGCCAATATCCGTAATGCCAAACGCGTTAAAGGCGACAAGTTGATCCTGGTGACAGACGCGACTGCGCCGGCGGGTGCTGCAATTGACAAGTTCATTTTTGCAGGAAAAACAATATACTATCGCGACGGACTGTGCGTGGATGAAAACGGCACGCTGAGCGGTTCTGCATTGACAATGATCGAAGCGGTTGCGAACAGCGTCGAACATGTTGGAATTGCGCTTGACGAAGCGTTGCGCATGGCGACGTTTTATCCGGCCAAAGCAATGGGAATCGATAAAACATTGGGTACTGTTGAAGCCGGAAAAGTGGCAAACCTGACGGTTTTCACGCGCGACTATAAAATAATCCAGACTATCGTTAATGGCGATGAAGTCTTAAGTGAGTAGATACTGAATGACCAATGGCGGCCTGGCTCAAATCGGAAATGTCGATCTTGTAAAGCAACTCAACAGCGCGGCCGTCTATCGGTTGATTGACCAGCAGGGGCCCATTTCGCGCATTCAGATTGCCGAGCACAGCCAGCTTGCGCCCGCCAGCGTCACCAAAATCACCCGCCAGCTTATTGAACGCGGATTGATCAAAGAAGTTGATCAGCAGGCCTCCACCGGAGGCCGCCGCGCTATTTCAATTATTACCGAAACCCGGGGTTTTCATACTATCGGCGTACGCCTCGGCCGCAATGACGCCACGCTGACGCTTTTCGACCTGAGCGGCAAATCGCTGGCGCAGGAAGACTATCCCCTGCCGGAACGCTCGCAGGAGGATCTGGAACTCGCCCTTTTTAACGCCATTGCCACCTTCAGCGAACTGCACCAGCGCAAGCTGCGTGAGCTGATCGCAATTGCGGTGATCCTGCCGGGCCTGGTTGACCCCAATAACGGCGTAATCCGCTATATGCCGCATATCAACGTGAGCTACTGGCCGCTGGTGGCAAGACTCCAGGAGCGCTTTAACGTCACCAGCTTCGTCGGCCACGATATACGCAGTCTGGCGCTGGCGGAGCACTATTTTGGTGCGTCGCGCGATTGCGCAGACTCAATTTTAGTGCGCGTTCATCGCGGCACAGGAGCGGGTATTATCGCCAACGGCCACATTTTTCTCGGCAGCAACGGCAACGTCGGCGAGCTTGGTCATATTCAGGTCGATCCGCTGGGCGAACGCTGTCACTGCGGCAATTTCGGTTGTCTGGAAACCATTGCTGCGAATGGTGCCATAGAGAATCGCGTCCGCAATCTGTTAACGCAGGGCTATCCCAGCTCGCTGACGCTGGAGGATTGCCATATGCCGCAAATTTGTAAAGCGGCCAATCGCGGCGACGCGCTGGCAACCGAGGTCATTGAATTCGTGGGGCGCCATCTGGGCAAAGCGGTGGCGATAGCCATTAACCTGTTCAACCCGCAAAAAGTCGTTATTGCCGGTGAAATCACTGAGGCTGACCGCGTATTGTTGCCCGCCATCGAGGGCTGCATCAATACGCAGGTATTAAAAGCTTTCCGTAAAAATTTGCCGGTCGTGCGCTCCGAAATCGATCACCGCTCTGCGATTGGCGCCTTCGCGCTGGCAAAGCGCGCCATGCTGAACGGTATCCTGCTACAACATCTTCTTGAAGGCCGCCCATAACGCTTTCTCAATGCGCAGCCTGGCCTGCGCATCTCATTTTTTAATAAACGAATCTTCAGTTCGTCGATTAAATAATGAACAGTATTCCCATCTTTTTACCGATACGATAATTTTTCGCGTATAAAAATGAATAATCATCAATAATCTGCGCCACGCAACAGACTTTTTTTCACAGAAAAGCTAAATTGCTTGCATCATGCCTGCGTCTGACGCATTTTCTTATCTATCGGGCGAAATAGGTCGCCATTAAAGAATAATGTTATTCAGGGATGTCGGGAGGAAGTTAGCTATGTGTTCAATTTTTGGCGTGCTGGATCTGAAAAGCGATCCTGTTGAGTTGCGTAAGAAAGCCCTGGAGCTTTCCCGTCTGATGCGTCATCGCGGCCCGGACTGGTCCGGCATCTATGCGGACGATAACGCCATTCTTTCGCACGAACGTCTGTCAATTGTCGACGTTAACAACGGCGCGCAGCCGCTGTTTAATGCCGCACGCACGCACGTGCTGGCCGTCAATGGTGAAATCTACAACCACCAGGCGCTGCGCGCTGAACTGGGCGATCGTTATGAATTCCAGACCGGTTCTGACTGCGAAGTGATCCTGGCGTTGTATCAGGAAAAAGGCGTTGATTTCCTTGACGACCTACAGGGAATGTTTGCCTTTGTTCTCTACGACAGCGTGAAAAAGAGCTGGCTGATTGGCCGCGACCACATCGGGATCATTCCGCTTTATATGGGCAATGACGAACACGGTAACCTGTTTGTCGCTTCAGAAATGAAGGCGCTGGTGCCGGTGTGCAAAACCATTAAAGAATTCCCGCCGGGAAGCTATATGTCCAGCACCGACGGCGAAATTCGTCGCTACTGGCAGCGCGACTGGTTCAGCTATGAAGCCGTTGAAAACAACAAAACGGATGCTGTTGCGCTGAAAGACGCGCTGGAAGAGTCGGTTAAAACGCACCTGATGTCCGACGTGCCTTACGGCGTACTGCTGTCAGGCGGTCTGGATTCATCGATTATTTCAGCGATCACCAAAAAGTACGCCGCCAAGCGCGTTGAGGATCAGGACAAGAGCGAAGCCTGGTGGCCGCAGTTGCACTCTTTCGCCGTAGGCCTGGAAGGCTCGCCCGATCTGAAAGCCGCGAAATCCGTGGCGGATCATCTGGGCACCGTACACCATGAAATACACTTTACGGTGCAGGAAGGCCTCGATGCTATTCGCGACGTGATCTATCACATTGAAACCTATGATGTGACCACCATTCGCGCCTCAACGCCGATGTACCTGATGTCGCGTAAAATCAAAGCAATGGGTATTAAAATGGTGCTTTCCGGCGAAGGCGCGGACGAAGTCTTTGGCGGCTATCTCTATTTCCATAAGGCGCCCAACGCGAAGGAATTCCACGAAGAAAACGTCCGCAAGCTGCTCGCGCTGCATATGTTTGATTGCGCTCGCGCCAACAAAGCAATGTCTGCCTGGGGCGTTGAAGCGCGCGTGCCTTTCCTGGACAAAAAGTTCCTCGACGTTGCCATGCGCATCAACCCGCAGGATAAAATGTGCGGGCAAAACGGCAAAATGGAAAAACATATTCTGCGTGAATGCTTCTCCTCTTATTTGCCGGAGAGCGTGGCGTGGCGCCAGAAAGAGCAGTTCTCCGACGGCGTGGGCTACAGCTGGATCGACACGCTAAAAGAGATCGCCGCGAAGCAGGTCAGCGATCAGCAACTGGCAACGGCGCACTTCCGCTTTCCACACAATACGCCGAGCTCAAAAGAGGGCTACGTGTATCGCGAAATCTTCGAAGAGCTGTTCCCGCTGCCCAGCGCGGCAGAATGCGTGCCGGGCGGCCCTTCCGTGGCCTGTTCATCCGCAAAAGCCATTGAATGGGATGAAGCGTTCAAAACCATGGACGATCCGTCAGGACGTGCGGTAGGCGTTCACCAGTCCGCCTATTAATACACGGTAAGACACGATAAATAACGGGCTGATATTCAGCCCGTTATTTTCTGTTATTCCGCTGTCAGCGCGGGAATTTGCTGATTTAATCGGCAGGCTGGTTATAAGCCAGACAAACAACCCGTTTCAGGGCAAAAACGGGAAAAAATTTGTTGACGCTAAAAGACGCAATACGCATAATGCGCCCCGCAACGCCGATGAAGGTTGCGCGAAAAAAGATGGCTACGTAGCTCAGCTGGTTAGAGCACAGCACTCATAATGCTGGGGTCACAGGTTCGATTCCCGTCGTAGCCACCATCTTTTTTGCGGGAGTGGCGAAATTGGTAGACGCACCAGATTTAGGTTCTGGCGCCGCAAGGTGTGCGAGTTCAAGTCTCGCCTCCCGCACCATTTCCAAATCGGTAATGCACGGATGGGGTATCGCCAAGCGGTAAGGCACCGGTTTTTGATACCGGCATTCCCTGGTTCGAATCCAGGTACCCCAGCCAGTTTTTGATGGTCGCTGTACTTTGTGAAACGGACATTGGGATATCGCCAAGCGGTAAGGCACCGGTTTTTGATACCGGCATTCCCTGGTTCGAATCCAGGTATCCCAGCCACGCAAAAGTATGTTAACGTTGTACGCAGTAAAATTTGGCTACTTAGCTCAGCTGGTTAGAGCACAGCACTCATAATGCTGGGGTCACAGGTTCGATTCCCGTAGTAGCCACCAATTTTATTGGGGTGTCGCCAAGCGGTAAGGCACTGGTTTCTGATACCAGCATTCCGGGGTTCGAATCCCTGCACCCCAGCCATAAAAAAGACGACCTGCCTTGCGGGTCGCAATGAAAAATTGGGGTGTCGCCAAGTGGTAAGGCTCTGGTTTCTGATACCAGCATTCCGGGGTTCGAATCCCTGCACCCCAGCCACTTAATAAAAAAGCCCGCTTATGCGGGCTTTTTTATTGCTGTGCGTCAGCAACGCGGGAGAATGCTTCCCCCGCCCATGCTATAAGCCCAACGCATAGCGCAGCGCCTGACGCTTCAACACGCCTGAACGCTCAGCAACCATCAGCCCCAGATTGCGCATAATCCGCAATGGCGCCACCTGATTACTGAAGGTGAAGTAAAACAGATCCATCCCGCTTTGCATCAGCAAATTGTCTCTCTGCCGCTGGCGTTGATAACGCAGCAGCGTCGCTTCAGACGCCCAGTTCTCCGCGCGCGCGCGCGACGCTGTCAGCGTCTCAATCAGCGCATCCACATCGCGATAGCCCAGATTCACCCCCTGCCCCGCCAGCGGATTGATGGTATGCGCGGCGTCGCCCACCAGCGCCAGCCCCGGCAATACATAGCGCGTGGCATGGCGTCGCACCAGCGGGAAGGCACCTGCGGTAACCGGCGTCACCTGGCCCAGCCGTGCGGGAAAGTGCGCATGAATCTCTTTTTCCAGTTGCAGCATGTTCATTGCCTGAAGCTGCCGAATACGCGCTGGTTTGTCATACCACACCAGCGAAGCCCAACCGTCAAAAAGAGGAAGAAAGGCGCGCGGGCCGTCCGGCGTGAACTGTTGCCAGGTGCAATCTCCCGCGTCGCGTCCGCATTTGACGCTAATCAGCATGCAGGATTGCGTATAATTCCAGCCGTGAATGCCAATGCCGGCGAGCTGGCGTACCTGTGAGTTAGCGCCATCGGCGCCCACCACCAGCCGCGCGGAAACCGTTTTACCGCCCTCCAGCCGCAGATGCCATCCGCCGCTGTGCGGCTGCAAATCGCTCAGCCGCGCCGGAGAGAGTATATTCACCTGCTGCCGTTGCAAACGCTCCCACAGCGCGCGCTGTAGCACGCTGTTTTCCACCATATAGCCCAGTTCCGGCAGGCCAAGCGATTGTGCATCAAAGTTCACGCGCACGGAGTGCCACTCCCAGGTTTCCAGCCGGCGGTAAGGCGCGCAGCGCATTTGCTGCACAGCCTGCCACACGTCAAGCTGCTTAAGCAGCCCCACCGATGCGGCGCCGATGGCGGAGATCCTGAGGTCAGGCTGGCTGTCGCGGTCAAACTCTGCCGGTGCCTGCTGTTCAAGCACCAGCACTGTGAAGCCTTGCGCGGTAAGCCCGCTGGCCAGCGCGGCGCCCACCATGCCGCCGCCCACAACGGCGATATCATATTTCGGTATTGAATCTGGCATGATCGTTATCCTGTCCCATGGACGGCCCCTGTCTTTTATACGCTCAGAAGCGGTTCTTTTACGCGTAGTGTAACGGAATTTGCCATACCATTACGCTTTAAAAGGTCGTACGCTGGTCACAACCGCGTCAAAGCATTACAATACGCGCCCTGCACCTTGTTCCGCATGATAAACGGCAATCAGATGACTAAAAAACTGCATATCAAAACCTGGGGCTGCCAGATGAATGAGTATGATTCATCCAAAATGGCTGACCTGTTAAACAGCACCCACGGATTCATTCTGACAGACGCAGCAGAAGAAGCCGACGTTCTGCTGCTCAACACCTGTTCAATCCGTGAAAAGGCCCAGGAAAAGGTATTCCATCAGCTTGGTCGCTGGAGAACACTCAAGGAAAGCAACCCGGATTTAATTATCGGCGTCGGCGGCTGTGTGGCATCGCAGGAAGGCGATCACATCCGCCAGCGCGCCAGCTATGTCGATATCGTTTTCGGCCCGCAAACCCTGCACCGTCTGCCGGAAATGATCAACACCGTCGCCGGTTCAAAAAGCCCGGTAGTGGATATCAGCTTCCCTGAAATCGAAAAGTTCGATCGCCTGCCTGAACCGAAAGCGGACGGCCCGACGGCGTTTGTTTCCATTATGGAAGGCTGTAACAAATACTGTACCTTCTGCGTCGTACCTTATACGCGCGGCGAAGAAGTGAGCCGTCCGTGCGACGATATCCTGTTTGAGATAGCCCAGCTGGCGGCGCAGGGCGTGCGTGAAGTGAACCTGCTCGGCCAGAACGTCAATGCCTATCGCGGCGAGACATTTGAAGGCGAGGTCTGCACGTTTGCCGATCTGCTGCGTCTGGTGGCGGCCATTGACGGTATCGATCGCATTCGCTTCACCACCAGCCATCCTATCGAATTTACCGATGACATTATTGAGGTTTACCGCGACACGCCCGAGCTGGTGAGCTTCCTGCACCTGCCGGTGCAGAGCGGTGCCGATCGTATTCTGACGCTGATGAAGCGCGCGCATACGGCGCTGGAATATAAATCGATCATCCGCAAACTGCTCGCCGCGCGTCCCAACATTCAGATCAGCTCAGATTTCATCATCGGCTTCCCTGGCGAAACCCAGCAGGATTTCGAGCAGACCATGAAACTGATCGGCGATGTTAATTTCGATATGAGCTTCAGCTTTATCTACTCGGCGCGCCCCGGCACGCCGGCGGCAGATCTGCCAGACGACGTACCTGAAGAAGAGAAAAAGCAGCGTCTATGGATACTTCAGGAACGTATCAATCAGCAGGCAATGGCCTGGAGCCGACGCATGGTGGGCACCGTTCAGCGCATTTTAGTGGAAGGCACCTCGCGTAAAAACGTGATGGAGCTGTCAGGACGCACCGAAAACAACCGCGTGGTCAACTTTGAAGGCACGCCTGAGATGGTGGGTAAGTTCGTGGATGTGGAGATCGTTGACGTCTATTCAAACTCGCTGCGCGGCGTGGTGGTGAGAAGTGAAGACCAGATGGATCTGCGCAGCATGGAAACGCCTGCATCCGTCATCGCGCGTACGCGCAAAGAAAATGAGCTGGGCGTCGGTACTTTCCAGCCCTGATCGCTAATGAATGCGGCGGGCCTTCCGGGTTCGCTGCATCTATTCACCGCGTTACACTTGCTTTCTGAAAGCAGCGCCCAAATATCTTTTCCTGCGCTTGCGCATTAGCGCACAGCCATAAATAATTCTCCTGTGACATGGCGGATCACCGCAGCGATGTCCCGATGAAAATGCCATCCTTAACTGGCCCTGAGCGACCCAAAGGATTAGTTTGAATATTGAAACACGTGAAATCACTTTAGAACCTGCCGACAATCGACGTCTGCTCAGCTTGTGCGGCCCCTTCGACGACAACGTGAAACAACTTGAACGTCGTCTGGGCATTGAGATCAACCGTCGCGACAATGTTTTCAAACTGGTCGGCAAGTTGCTAAACGTCAATGCTGCTGCGAACATCCTGCGCGATCTGTACGTCGATACCGCCCCGATTCGCGGTAACGTGCCTGATATCGATCCTGAGCAGATCCATCTCTCAATTAAAGAGAGCCGGGTGCTGGAGCAGTCTGACGACAGCGTGCCGGAGTACGGTAAGGCGGTAAATATCAAAACCCGCCGCGGTGTGATTAAACCGCGCACGCCGAACCAGGCACAGTACGTCGCGAATATCCTCGATCATGACATTGCCTTTGGGGTGGGCCCGGCGGGTACCGGGAAAACCTATCTTGCCGTCGCCGCCGCCGTGGATGCGCTGGAACGTCAGGAAGTTCGTCGTATTCTGCTGACTCGTCCCGCCGTTGAAGCTGGCGAGAAGCTTGGTTTTTTACCGGGCGATCTGAGTCAAAAAGTGGATCCTTACCTGCGTCCGCTGTATGACGCCCTGTTCGAGATGCTGGGTTTCGAGCGCGTTGAAAAACTCATCGAGCGCAACGTGATTGAGGTCGCCCCGCTGGCCTATATGCGCGGCCGCACGCTCAATGACGCTTTTATCATTCTTGATGAGAGCCAGAACACCACCATTGAGCAGATGAAAATGTTTCTGACCCGCATCGGCTTCAACTCAAAGGCGGTGATCACCGGCGACGTCACGCAGATTGACCTGCCACGCAATCAGAAATCGGGCCTGCGTCACGCTATCGAGGTGCTCGCGGAGGTGGAAGAGATCAGCTTTAACTTCTTCCACAGCGAAGACGTGGTACGCCATCCGGTCGTTGCACGCGTGGTTGTCGCCTATGAAGCATGGGAAGCCGCTGAGCAGAAACGCCGAGACGCCCAGGCGGAAGAGCGCAAACGTGAAGCGCTGGCGCTTCAACTGGCCGCGCAGGAGCAGAAATGAGCGTGGTGATCCTGGATCTTCAGCTTGCCTGCGACAGCGCGGAAGGGCTTCCGCCTGAAGCTGATTTTCAACGCTGGCTGGAAGCGGTTCTGCCCCAGTTCCAGGCAGAAAGCGAAGTGACGATTCGCGTGGTTGACGAGGCCGAAAGCCATACGTTGAACCACACCTATCGCGGAAAGGACAAGCCTACCAACGTGCTCTCTTTCCCGTTTGAAGCGCCGCCCGGCATTGAACTGCCGCTGCTCGGCGATCTGATTATTTGTCGTCAGGTGGTAGAGAAAGAAGCCGTTGAACAGGATAAACCCTTGCTGGCGCACTGGGCGCATATGGTCATTCACGGCAGTCTGCACCTGCTGGGTTATGACCATATAGACGATGATGAAGCCGAAGAGATGGAATCGATTGAAACCGAGATAATGCTTGCTCTTGGTTATGACGACCCGTACATTTCGGAGAAAGCGTAATCCTGATTTTATCGTCCCGGCCGTGCCTTTGCCGGTAAGGGACACTTCCCCCTCACAACATGAGTGACAGAAACCAAAACGCCATGAGCGATGACCATTCACAGAATAATGACAGTCCCGGCAGTAAAAAGGGATTTTTCACCCTTATCCTCAATCAGCTTTTTCACGGCGAACCCAAAAACCGTGACGACCTGCTGGAACTCATCCGCGATTCCGAGCAGAACGACCTGATCGATCCCGATACCCGCGATATGCTCGAAGGGGTGATGGATATCGCCGAGCAGCGCGTGCGCGATATCATGATCCCCCGCTCCCAGATGATTACCCTTAAGCGTAACCAGACCTTAGAAGAGTGTCTGGAGGTGATTATTGAGTCGGCACATTCCCGTTTTCCGGTGATCAGCGAAGACAAAGATCACGTTGAAGGCATCCTGATGGCGAAGGATTTGCTGCCTTTTATGAGCAGCGAGTCGGCGCCGTTCAGCATGGAAGAGGTTCTGCGCCCCGCCGTCGTGGTGCCGGAAAGCAAGCGCGTTGACCGCATGCTGAAAGAGTTTCGCTCGCAGCGCTATCACATGGCGATTGTGATTGATGAGTTCGGCGGCGTCTCCGGCCTGGTGACGATTGAAGATATTCTGGAGCTGATCGTTGGCGAAATTGAAGATGAATATGACGATGAAGAAGATCGCGATATCCGTCAGCTCAGCCGTCACACCTATACTATCCGCGCCCTGACGCCTATTGAAGATTTCAATGACGTCTTTGAAACCAGCTTCAGCGATGAAGAGGTCGACACCATCGGCGGTCTGGTGATGCAGGCGTTTGGTCACCTCCCTGCGCGCGGCGAAAGCATTGAAATTGACGGCTATCACTTTAAGGTCGCTATGGCCGACAGCCGTCGTATTATTCAGGTTCATGTCAGGATCCCGGAAGACGCACCGCAACCCATAATGGAAGAATAATCGCTCTATGGCTATTGCCTCTTTATATCAGCGCCAGCGCGTTCGCCTTTTGCTGGCGCTGCTGACGGGTGCCGTTGGCACGTGCGCATTTTCACCGTATGATTTTTGGCCCGCAGCAATTGTTTCGCTGTCTGGCCTGCTGGGCCTGACGCTTAACCGCTCGACGCGTCAGGCAAGTGCGATTGGTTTTGTCTGGGGCCTTGGCCTGTTTGGCAGCGGTATTAATTGGGTCTACGTCAGTATCGCAACCTTTGGCGGCATGCCGGGGCCGATCAACGTTTTCCTCGTCATTCTGCTTGCGGCTTACCTTGCGCTTTATCCGCTGCTGTTCACCGCGCTGCTTAATCGCCTGTTTCCCGTCGCCAGCGTTGTGCGGCTGGTGATTGCCGCGCCGGTGCTGTGGCAGGTCACTGAGTTTTTGCGCGGCTGGATATTGACCGGTTTTCCGTGGCTTCAGTTTGGCTACAGCCAGATAGACGGCCCGCTAAAAGGCCTGGCGCCGCTGGTTGGCGTTGAAGGGATTACCTTCCTTCTTTCTGTTATTTGCGGCCTGATGGTTTTCGCCATGGTTAAGCGCCGCTGGGTTGCGGGAATGGCGGCCTTTGCCGTGCTGCTGCTTCCCTGGCCCATGCAGCAAATAAGCTGGTACCAGCCTGAACCGGATCGCGCTGTTGACGTCGCGCTGGTGCAGGGAAACATTCCGCAATCCATGAAGTGGGATCCTCAGCAGTTGATCAACACGCTGAAAACCTACACCTCTCTGAGCCGCCCGCTGGTGGGCAAAACTCCGCTGATCGTCTGGCCGGAATCCGCTATTCCCGATCTGGAAAGCAATCAGCAACCGTTTCTCACCACCATCGATCGTGAGCTGCGCGCCAGCAGAAGCAGTCTGGTAACCGGCATTGTCGATTCGCGCCTGGAAAACAATCGCTATCACGATTACAACTCAATTATCGTACTGGGCGGCGAGCAGCCTTACAGCTACAACAGCCAGAATCGCTATCAAAAGAATCATCTGGTGCCGTTCGGAGAGTTTGTGCCGCTGGAAACCCTACTGCGGCCGCTGGCACCGTTTTTCGATCTGCCAATGTCTTCCTTCAGCCGGGGCGCCTATGTTCAGCCGCAGTTAAAGGTAGCCGGGATGCGGCTCACGGCGGCCATCTGCTATGAAATCGTGCTTGGCCAACAGGTCAGGGATAACTTCCGCCCCGACACGGACTTTTTGTTAACTATTTCTAACGACGCCTGGTTTGGTCACTCTATCGGGCCATGGCAGCATTTCCAGATGGCCAGAATGCGTGCACTTGAGCTGGGTCGTCCGCTGCTGCGCGCCACCAATAATGGCGTAACGGCAGTGATTGATGCCAACGGCGATGCGGAGGAGATGATCCCGCAGTTTACCACGCAGGTTTTGACTGCTCAGGTGACGCCAACACGGGGGCTGACGCCGTATGCACGCTTTGGCAACCTGTCGGTCTGGATAGTGACCGCGCTGTTTGCTGTTATCGCTGCGATCGTCAGCGTAAGAAAACGCCGTTAATCTTTAAACGCTGAATTCATCACGGATTCAGCGTTTTTTCTCTCTTCCAGTCCCTCCTCCCTCTCCTATCTGGCATGACCTTTGCAAAATATTACGGCGAAATCGCTTTAAAACCGCCGTGACGCCCGGTTAACGATACTTTTGCACCATAAAAGCTCACCCGATGCGCCATAAAAGCGCAGCGTGGCAGAAATGCCATTATTTGGTGCGGGGCATCTCGCAAAAAAGAAACTTTCCTGTTTCATATTGTTAACAATCAGCTATGTTATGGCTGTTCAAAGCGCGTTACGGCTTGGGATTTGAAAAGAAAGCAGCAGGCAATAAACATAACATCATAATCGGCGCGTTTTTTGCGCGCCACACAATGAAGGAGTTAGAGATGAAATTACGGAAACTGGGACTTTGCCTGGCTCTGGCGGGTCTGGCATCCGGTATTGCTCGTGCAGAAGACGCACCGCAGATGTCCACGCTGGATAAAGTTGCCAAAAATGGCGTTATCGTTGTCGGTCATCGCGAGTCATCTGTACCTTTCTCTTACTACGATAACCAGCAAAAAGTCGTTGGCTACTCTCAGGATTATTCAAACGCCATTGTGGCAGCTATCAAAGCCAAACTGAATAAGCCCGACCTTCAGGTAAAAATGCTGCCAATCACCTCGCAAAACCGTATTCCGCTGCTGCAAAACGGCACCTATGATTTTGAATGTGGTTCCACCACCAACAACCTCGAGCGTCAGAAACAGGCCGCTTTTTCCGATACCATCTTTGTTATCGGCACGCGCCTGCTGGTGAAAAAAGGCGGCCCGATTAAAGACTTCGCGGACCTGAAAGGGAAAACCGTGGTTGTTACCTCCGGCACCACGTCTGAAATTCTGCTTAATAAGCTGAACGACGAGAAAAAAATGAGCATGCGCATCATCAGTGCGAAGGATCATGGTGACTCCTTCCGCACGCTGGAAAGCGGTCGTGCCGTTGCTTTCATGATGGATGACGCACTGCTGGCTGGTGAACGCGCTAAGGCCAAAAAACCTGACAACTGGGACATTATCGGCACGCCACAATCCAAAGAAGCCTATGGCTGCATGCTGCGTAAAGGCGATGCAGACTTTAAAAAGCTGATGGATGACACCATCGCCAAAGCACAGACTTCCGGCGAAGCGGAAAAATGGTTTGATAAGTGGTTTAAGCAGCCTATTCCACCTAAAAATCTGAACATGGATTTTTCGCTGTCGGATGACATGAAAGCAACGTTCAAAACGCCGAACGACAAAGCGCTTAACTAAATAAAGAAAATAAGGGCGGCTCATGTCGCCTTCTGATTGTTGAATACGGGCCGGACAGACACCCCGACCGCAGGCTGCGCTGACAGCGGCTGACGTTGGGTTTACTGAACGCAGTGGTCGTTCCCCATCGCGTCCGGATACAGGCTCTCACCAATCTTCAGGGTAGCTTCGCTACCCTTTTTTTAACGGAGTACGTTATGTCAATCGATTGGAACTGGGGCATTTTTCTACAACAGGCTCCGTTCGGGAACACCACCTATCTGGGCTGGCTGTGGTCAGGCTTCAAGGTGACGCTTGCCGTCTCTTTTTGCGCCTGGATACTCGCCTTCTGCGTCGGCTCTCTGTTCGGTATTCTGCGCACCGTCCCCAACCGCCTGCTTTCCGGGATCGGCACCTGCTACGTGGAACTGTTTCGTAACGTTCCGCTGATCGTGCAGTTCTTTATCTGGTATCTGGTGATACCTGAACTGCTGCCGGAAGATATTAGCATCTGGTTTAAGTCCGAGCTGGATCCTGACATCCAGTTTTTTGTCTGTTCCGTCTGTTGCCTGGGTCTGTTTACCGCTGCCCGCGTCTGCGAGCAGGTTCGCGCCGCCATTCAGTCGCTGCCGCGTGGACAAAAGAACGCCGGCCTGGCCATGGGGCTGACGTTGCCACAAACCTATCGCTATGTGCTGCTGCCGAACGCTTATCGCGTTATCGTGCCGCCGATGACATCAGAAATGCTTAACCTGGTGAAAAACTCCGCTATCGCCTCAACCATCGGGCTGGTTGATATGGCCGCGCAGGCGGGCAAACTGCTCGACTACTCCGCGCACGCTTATGAATCCTTTACTGCCATAACCGTGGCCTATATCGCTATTAATCTGGTGGTGATGTTTTTGATGAGCCTGGTGGAGCGAAAAGTCCGGTTGCCCGGTGGAATGGGAGGTAAATAATGTACGAATTTGACTGGAGCACCATCGCGCCGAACCTGCCCTACCTGATTAACGGCATGATCATCACGTTGAAAATCACCGTGACCGCGGTGATATTTGGCATCGTCTGGGGAACCCTTCTGGCGGTAATGCGCCTGTCGCGCTTTAAGCCGATCAGCTGGTTCGCCCGGCTTTACGTAAACCTGTTCCGCTCGGTGCCGCTGGTCATGGTGCTGCTGTGGTTTTACCTGGTTGTACCCAGCTTTTTACAACAGGTGCTGGGCCTGTCGCCAAAAACCGATATTCGCCTGATTTCCGCTATGGTCGCCTTTTCACTCTTTGAGGCCGCCTACTATTCAGAAATTATCCGTGCCGGGATCATCAGTATTGCTCGCGGACAGGGGAGCGCTGCGCTGGCGCTTGGCATGACGTCGTGGCAATCAATGCAGCTGATCATCCTGCCGCAGGCCTTTCGCGCCATGGTGCCGCTGCTGCTCACGCAGGGTATCGTGCTGTTTCAGGATACCTCACTGGTCTACGTGCTCAGTCTTGCCGACTTCTTCCGTACCGCCGACACCATCGGCATCAACAACGGTACCGAAATCGAAATGGTGCTGTTTGCCGGTGCGGTTTACTTTGTTATCAGCCTTAGCGCTTCACTGTTGGTCAGCTATTTAAAGAAAAAAAGGACAGTTTAAATGATTTCCCTGAAAAACGTTTCTAAGTGGTATGGTCACTTTCAGGTGCTGACCGACTGCTCAACCGAAGTGAAAAAAGGCGAAGTGGTCGTGGTTTGTGGCCCGTCCGGTTCGGGTAAATCCACGCTGATAAAAACGGTGAACGGCCTGGAGCCGATTCAGCAAGGCAGCATTGAAGTGAACGGCATTGCCGTGAACGATAAGCGCACGAATCTGGCCCAGCTACGCTCAAAAGTCGGCATGGTGTTTCAGCATTTCGAGCTGTTTCCTCATCTGTCCATTATTGAGAATCTGACCATTGCCCAGGTCAAAGTACTCAAGCGCAACAAAGAAGCCGCGCGGCAAAAGGGGCTGAAACTGCTGGAGCGCGTTGGACTTTCAGCGCATGCCAATAAGCATCCCGGCCAGCTTTCCGGCGGTCAGCAGCAGCGTGTGGCAATCGCCCGCGCGCTCTGTATGGACCCCATCGCCATGCTGTTCGATGAGCCAACTTCCGCGCTTGACCCGGAGATGATCAATGAAGTGCTGGACGTCATGGTGGAACTGGCCAACGAAGGCATGACCATGATGGTGGTGACGCACGAAATGGGCTTCGCTCGTAAAGTGGCTAACCGGGTGATCTTTATGGATGAAGGGAAAATCGTGGAGGATTCGCCAAAAGATGCGTTCTTTAACGATCCGGCATCCGATCGCGCTAAGGACTTCCTGGCGAAAATCCTGCATTAACGTAGCGCCTGCCGGGCGGATTAGCGCCGCCCGGCAGATTTACGGTTCGAAAGGCTGGCGCTGGAACTGATCGTTCCCGCACTCCGGACAGCGGGTCAGCGTTTCTGGCGTGTAAATTGCCCGTGTGAAGCGGCATTTTTCACAGACCAGATTGCCCAATCCCACCACTTCACCGCTCTGATAGACACCATGATGGTTCAGATCCTGAAAGACTTCACGCCATTCCAGCTGGCTTTTGTCGGTAATATCGGCCAGTTCTTTCCAAACGCTTTCACGAATAACCCGTAAAAAGACGCTGTCGCCAGCATCAACATGATGTTCGGTATAGCTGCGGGCAAACTCTTCCAGATCGCGGCGCACGGCGCGCACGACATCGTCAATCTGACTGTCGGTCAATTCGCCGCGATTGATCATCCGCATCCTCGCGCTCTCAACCAGTGCATCAATATCATGCTCGCCCTGGTTAATGCGTTCGGTCAGTGATGCAACCAGTTCCTGATAATACTGAGCAACCTTGTTCATTTTTTCTCCTTAACGTACCGGCACGTTAGCGTTTTAATTTTAGCGGTAAAACGACAACTGTGAGGGAAAGCAGCGGAGAAATAACGTTCTGGTGCTAAAAGATGGGATAAAACAGGGCCGCCTGCCCGCGTTAATCGCGGTACGGGCAGGCAGCCTGAACAGATTAGCCGCCGCCAACCGGGTTTGCGCCGTTTCCGCCGCTGCCAATTGAGGAGCCCGCGCCCGCGCCGTTTCCACCGCTGCCTATTGAAGAGCCCGTACCGGCGCCGTTGATGGCACTGGCCGCATCGGCCATGCTGTCAGCCACACTGTCATTATGGCGAGTGTCAGACTGCGACTGGGATACCGAGTGAACGCTGGCCAACGCCACAGAACTGGTTAACGTCAGTGCGACTGCCAGTAGCGAACGTTTAATTGGATTCATAAAATCTCCCGGCACAGAGGCCATTAGTTGAATGTAAAATTCCCTTTCTTTTCAGTTGAAATCACGCCCTGTTGATGTTCATAAGTGTTCATTCCCTGCGCCGGGTTCCTGATAATTTTTGCGAAGCAGATAACATATTGTTTACTGAGCGATTAGGCAGACAACTTTTTTTGCCTGCCGCCTTCCACCTTTATGAGAAATGGCCGCCAGCAGGGCGGTTACTGTTGTTGCGCTGAGTGCTTATCAGCTATGCTATGCGGATCTTAACGAACACAGCAAAAGTTAACTCTTTGTCGTTTCAAAACCATCACGCTTACGGACAAAGAGAAGAGCGCTTATTTACAAAGGATCACAGGCTGCCATGCAAGAGCAATACCGCCCGGAAGAGATAGAATCCCACGTTCAACATCATTGGGAAGAGAAGCAAACCTTTAAAGTTACGGAAGATGAAGGCAAAGAGAAGTATTACTGCCTCTCCATGCTGCCCTATCCTTCTGGCCGCCTGCATATGGGCCACGTACGCAATTACACCATCGGCGACGTTATCTCCCGCTACCAGCGCATGCTGGGTAAAAACGTGCTGCAACCTATCGGCTGGGATGCCTTTGGCCTGCCCGCTGAGGGCGCGGCGGTAAAAAACAACACCGCACCCGCGCCCTGGACCTACGACAACATTGATTACATGAAAAACCAGCTGAAGCTACTGGGCTTTGGCTATGACTGGAGCCGTGAACTGGCAACCTGTCAGCCTGAATATTACCGCTGGGAACAGTGGTTCTTTACTCGCCTGTATGAAAAAGGTCTGGTCTACAAAAAAACGTCCGCCGTTAACTGGTGTCCTCACGACCAGACGGTGCTGGCGAACGAACAGGTTATTGATGGCTGCTGCTGGCGCTGCGATACGCCGGTTGAGCGTAAAGAGATCCCGCAGTGGTTTGTCAAAATTACCGCCTACGCCGATGAACTGCTCAACGATCTGGACACGCTGGAGAGCTGGCCGGAGCAGGTCAAAACCATGCAGCGTAACTGGATTGGGCGTTCAGAAGGCGTTGAAATCACCTTTGACGTCGCTGAAAGCAGCGAAAAGGTGACCGTCTACACTACGCGACCCGACACTTTTATGGGCGCCACCTATCTCGGCGTTGCGGCTGGCCACCCGCTGGCTGCGCAAGCGGCAGCCTCTAATCCAGCGCTGGCCGACTTTATCGCCGAGTGCCGCAATACCAAAGTCGCCGAAGCGGAAATGGCGACCATGGAGAAAAAAGGCATGGCAACCGGTTTATACGCCCTGCATCCGCTGAGCGGTGAAAGACTGCCGGTATGGGTCGCCAACTTCGTGCTGATGGAGTACGGCACGGGTGCCGTTATGGCGGTTCCTGCCCACGATCAGCGCGACTGGGAGTTCGCCACCAAATATAACCTTACGATCAAGCCTGTGATCCTCGCCGCCGACGGCAGCGAACCGGATATCAGTGCAGCCGCGCTGACAGAGAAAGGCACGCTGTTTAATTCAGGTGAATTTGACGGACTTTCCTATCAAGACGGCTTCAATGCAATTGCTGACAAACTGGCTGAGAAAGGCGTCGGCGAACGCAAAGTAAACTACCGACTGCGCGACTGGGGTGTGTCCCGTCAGCGCTACTGGGGCGCGCCGATCCCAATGGTAACCCTGGAAGACGGCACGGTGATGCCCACGCCAGCAGATCAGTTACCGGTCATTCTGCCGGAAGACGTCACCATGGACGGCATCACCAGCCCCATTAAAGCCGATCCTGAGTGGGCAAAGACCACCGTAAACGGCCAGCCCGCTCTGCGCGAAACGGACACCTTCGATACGTTCATGGAATCGTCGTGGTATTACGCTCGCTATACCTGCCCGGACTATGATCAAGGGATGCTGGATCCCGCTGCGGCCAATTACTGGCTGCCGGTCGATCAGTACGTTGGCGGTATTGAGCACGCGATTATGCACCTGCTCTACTTTCGCTTTTATCATAAGCTGCTGCGCGATGCGGGCCTGGTGACGTCTGACGAACCGGCCAAACGCCTGCTGTGTCAGGGCATGGTACTGGCCGATGCGTTCTGGTATCACGGCGTGAACGGCGAGCGCAATTGGGTTTCTCCGGTTGACGTCACCGTTGAACGCGACGAAAAAGGACGTATCGTCAAAGCAACCGACACGACCGGCCGTGAACTGGTTTACGCGGGCATGAGCAAAATGTCCAAGTCGAAAAATAACGGTATCGACCCGCAGGTAATGGTTGAGCGTTACGGCGCCGATACCGTTCGCCTGTTTATGATGTTCGCCTCCCCCGCCGACATGACGCTGGAGTGGCAGGAGTCAGGCGTTGAAGGGGCTAACCGGTTCCTGAAACGCGTCTGGAAACTGGTGTATGAACACACCAGCAAAGGCGCCGTCGCCGCATTAAACGTGGCGAGTCTGAACGACGAACAGAAATCACTGCGTCGCGATTTGCATAAAACAATTGCTAAAGTTTCCGATGACATTGGACGCCGTCAGACCTTCAACACGGCCATTGCCGCTATTATGGAGCTGATGAATAAACTGGCGCGCGCGCCGCAAGAATCGGAGCAGGATCGCGCACTGATGCAGGAAGCGCTGCTTGCCGTTATCCGTATGCTTTATCCTTTCACGCCGCATGCCAGCTTTACGCTGTGGCAGACGCTTGGCGGCATCGAAGATATCGATAACGCCGCCTGGCCTGAAGCTGACGAACAGGCAATGGTGGAAGATTCCATACTGGTTGTTGTACAGGTCAATGGTAAAGTACGTGGCAAAATAACCGTTGCGGCGGACGCCACGCAGGAGCAGGTGCAAGCGCGTGCCGCAGAGGAACATCTGGTCGCCAAATATCTTGCTGGCGTCACCATCCGTAAAGTGATTTACGTACCGGGCAAGCTATTAAATCTGGTCGTAGGTTGATGTCAGGAGGAACTGTGCGACATCCGATTATCTCTGTGTTTGTCACTCTGCTGGTGCTGATCACCGCAGGCTGTGGCTTTCATCTCCGCGGTACAACGTCTGTACCGCCTGAAATGAAAACAATGATTCTGGACACCAGTGACCCCTACGGACCGCTGACCCGCGCCGTTCGTGAGCAGCTCCGCCTGAATGACGTTACCATTCTGGATGATGCAGGGCTGCGCAAAGATGTGCCTTCGCTGCGCCTGCTGGGTGAAACTCAGGGACGTGATACGGCCTCGATTTTCCAGGACGGTAAAACGGCGGAGTACTCGCTGGTCATGACGGTCAGAGCACAGGTTCTGGTGCCGAATAAAGGCATCTATCCAATCAGTGCGACGGTTTATCGTTCGTTCTTCGATAACCCGCTGGCCGCGCTGGCGAAGGATTCGGAGCAGACCATTATCACCAGCGAAATGCGCGCTCAGGCCGCACAACAGCTGGTGCGTAAGCTGCTGACGGTACACGCCGCAGAGGATGACAGTTCGATCAATACGCTGGATGCCACGCCTGCGGCCGTTGATGAGAACTCGCCTGAATCGATGCTCCCCAACAACTCGCTGGCAAGATGATCAGGGTTTATCCCGAACAGCTCGGCGCGCAGCTCAATGAAGGACTGCGCGCCTGTTATATTCTTACCGGCAATGAGCCGCTGTTGCTTCAGGAGTCGCAGGATACCGTCCGCAACGCCGCGCAGCAGCAGGGCTTCACCGAACATTTCAGTATGGCGGTTGAGGCCAACACCGATTGGGAAGCGATCTTTTCCGCTTGTCAGTCGCTGAGCCTGTTTGCCAGCCGGCAGACGCTGCTCCTCACCCTCCCCGAAAATGGCCCAAACGCAGCGATGAGCGAACAGCTTGTTACGCTCTCCACGCTGCTTCATGCTGATATTCTGTTGCTGCTTCGCGCGGCGAAGATCACCAAAGCCCAGGAAAACAGCGCCTGGTTCAAAGCACTGAGCGCGCAGGCTGTGATGGTGCCGTGCCAGACGCCGGAACCGGCGCAGCTTCCACGCTGGGTATCGGCCAGAGCGAAAAAGTATAAACTCACGCTGGATGACGCGGCCACACAGCTTCTTTGCTACTGTTACGAGGGCAATCTGTTGGCGCTGACGCAGGCGCTGGAGCGCCTTTCATTGCTCTGGCCCGATGGCAAGCTCACGCTGCCGAGAGTTGAAGAAGCGGTCAACGATGCGGCGCATTTCACGCCTTTCCACTGGGTGGATGCGCTTCTGGCCGGAAAAAGCAAACGGGCAAGGCATATTCTCAGGCAGATGAAGGCAGAGGATAGCGAGCCGGTCATTCTGCTACGCACGCTGCAACGCGAGGTGATGACATTGCTGACGCTTCAGCGCCAAAGCGCCACCACGCCGCTCAGAGCGCTGTTTGACAAACATCGCGTCTGGCAGAATCGCCGACCGCTGTTTTCTGAGGCGCTTCAGCGATTATCGGCAAGGCAGCTTGCTCAGGCCATCAGCCTGCTGACGCGCATTGAGATCTCCCTCAAACAGGATTATGGCCAGGACGTGTGGCCAGAACTGGAAACGTTAACGCTGCTGCTCTGTAGCCCCTCTTTTCCGGAAAGTTTTTGTGATGTCTGAGCCACTTCATGCGCTTCTTGGCGGCACTTTCGATCCCATTCACTATGGCCATCTCAGACCTGCTGAGGCGCTGGCCGCGCAGATCGGTCTGAAGAGCGTCACGCTGCTGCCAAATAACGTGCCGCCGCATCGGCCTCAGCCAGAGGCGTCATCGCAACAGCGTGCGGAAATGGTGCGACTGGCCGTTGCCGATGCACCACTTTTTAACGTCGACCTGCGCGAAATGCAGCGCGAAACGCCTTCCTGGACAATTGATACGTTAACGGCGCTGCGGGCAGAGCGCGGAAACGATCAACCCCTGGCGTTTATTATCGGGCAGGATTCACTGCTAAGCTTACATAAGTGGCATCGCTGGCAGGATCTGCTTAAGGTGTGTCATTTGTTGGTTTGCAAACGTCCTGGCTATAACAGCACGCTGGAAACGACTGAGATGCAGCGCTGGCTGCAACAGCATCAGACGGTCGATCCGCAGTTGCTACATGCCTCCCCGGCCGGAAAGGTTTTTCTGGCGACCACGCCGCTGCTGGCCATCTCAGCAACGGAAATTCGCCAGCGGCTTCACCAGAACCAGTCCTGTGATGCGTTATTGCCGCCCGCCGTGCTCTCCTACATCAATGACGCGGGTTTATATCGAAACCCGGTGCCTCATGGTATACTGCGCCGCTAAATTTTCCGGGTTCGCGGAAAAAATCGTCCTGTTTCAGACTTACAAACCCGAGGGGGAACCTTTTGCAAGGTCAAGCACTCCAAGACTTCGTCATTGATAAGATTGACGATCTGAAAGGCCAGAATATCGTCTCTTTAGACGTTCAGGGCAAATCCAGCATTACCGACTGCATGATTATCTGCACCGGCACTTCCACGCGCCACGTGGCCTCGATTGCCGAGCATGTTGTGGAAGAGTCCCGCGCTGCGGGATTACGGCCGCTGGGTGTGGACGGTAAAGCAACCGCTGACTGGATTGTTGTCGATCTCGGTGACGTTATTGTGCACGTTATGCAGGAAGAGAGCCGCCAGCTCTATGAGCTTGAAAAGCTCTGGAGCTGAGCCATGAAGCTGCAACTGATCGCCGTCGGCACGAAAATGCCGGATTGGGTGCAAACCGGCTTCATGGAATATCTGCGTCGCTTTCCCAAAGACATGCCGCTTGAGCTGGTTGAAATACCGGCCGGCAAGCGTGGAAAAAACGCAGACATCAAGCGCATTCTGGAAAAAGAAGGTGAATTGATGCTGGCGGCGACCGGCAAAGGCAACCGTATCGTCACGCTGGACATTCCCGGCCAGTCATGGGAAACGCCGTATCTGGCTGAACAGCTTGAACGCTGGAAACAGGACGGACGAGATGTCAGCCTGCTGATCGGCGGCCCTGAAGGGTTGTCTCCCGCCTGCAAAGACGCAGCGGAACAAAGCTGGTCTCTCTCTGCGCTGACCCTGCCCCATCCGCTGGTACGGGTGCTGGTTGCCGAGAGCCTGTACCGCGCGTGGAGCATTACTGCGAACCATCCTTATCATCGCGAATAGGCGACAGGGTTAACCGGATATACTTAAGCAGCGGATGAAATTACAACGCAACTCATTTCGTGACTATACCGCTGAACAGACGCTGTTTGTTCGCCGGGCGCTGATCGCATTTTTGGGCATTTTGCTGCTCTCCGGCGTGCTGGTGGTTAATCTTTATCATCTTCAGATACTTCGTTACAGCGACTACAGCACGCGATCTAACGCGAATCGTATCAAGCTGGTGCCAGTGGCGCCGAGTCGCGGCATTATTTTCGATCGTAACGGCATTCCGCTGGCGCTCAACCGCACCATTTATCAGCTGGAACTGGTGCCGGAAAAAGTGGATAACCTCAAGCAGACTCTTGAGGCGCTGCGGCCTGTTGTCGATCTCAGCGACGACGATTTGGCCGCGTTTGAAACAGAACGCAAGCGCTCACGTCGGTTCACCTCTATTCCGTTGAAAACCGGCCTGAATGATGTTCAGGTGGCGCGCTTCGCGGTTAACCAGTACGCTTTCCCCGGCGTCGAAGTCAAAGGCTATCAGCGCCGCTACTATCCCTATAATTCCGCCCTCACCCACGTTCTGGGTTATGTGTCGAAAATCAACGATCGCGACGTTGAGCGCCTCGATAAAGAGGGAAAATGGCCTAATTACGCCGCCACGCATGATATCGGCAAGCTCGGCATTGAACGCTATTACGAAGACACCCTGCACGGCAAAACCGGTTATGAAGAGGTCGAGGTTAACAACCGCGGCCGGGTAATCCGTCAATTGCACGAGCAGTCGCCGCAGGCCGGGCAGGATATTTACCTGACCATCGATCTGAAGCTGCAACAGTATATTGAGACGCTGCTGGCGGGCAGCCGCGCCGCGGTGGTGGTGACCGATCCGCGTAATGGCGACATTCTGGCGCTGGTTTCCACACCCAGCTACGACCCTAACCTGTTTGTGGACGGCATCAGCAGCAAAGATTATAACAGGCTGCTAAACGACCCTAACCGTCCATTGATTAACCGCACCACGCAAGGCGCTTACCCGCCGGCATCGACGGTGAAGCCCTATATTGCCGTTTCTGCCCTGACCAGCGGCGTCATTAACCGCAATACCAGCCTGTTCGATCCCGGCTGGTGGCAGCTGCCGGGCTCTGAGAAACGTTTCCGCGACTGGAAACACTGGGGTCACGGTCGTCTGAACGTCACAAAATCGCTGGAAGAGTCCGCGGACACCTTCTTCTATCAGGTAGCGTACGATATGGGCATCGACCGCCTCTCCTCATGGATGACTAAATTCGGCTACGGCAAGCTTTCCGGCATCGATTTGACGGAAGAGACGCCGGGCAACATGCCGACGCGCGAATGGAAAATGAAGCGCTACAAAAAACCGTGGTATCAGGGCGACACCATCCCGGTGGGTATCGGCCAGGGTTACTGGACGGCGACGCCGGTGCAGATGAATAAGGCAATGATGATCCTGATTAACGACGGTGTCATTAAAACGCCGCACCTGATGATGTCGAGAGTTGTCAGTAATGTGAAAGTGCCCTGGCGTGAGCCGGCCGAGCCGCCCGTTGCCGATGTCCACTCCGGCTACTGGGAAATTGCGAAAGATGGCATGTATGGTGTGGCGAATCGTCCTAACGGCACGGCGCGGAAGAGCTTTCAGGATGCACCTTATAAAATCGCCGCCAAGTCCGGTACCGCTCAGGTTTACGGCCTGAAGGCAAATGAAACCTATAATGCGCACAAGATAGCGGAACACTTGCGCGATCATAAGCTGATGACCGCTTTTGCCCCTTACGATAAACCCCGCGTGGCGGTAACGATGATCCTCGAAAACGGCGGCGCCGGCCCGGCAGTAGGCACCATTATGCGCCAGATCCTCGACCACATCATGCTGGGCGATAACAACACTAACCTGCCTGACGCTGCTCCGGTGCCGCCAGGCTATGAAGGTGAATAACGATGAACGATCGTCATCAAAAACGCACGATCTGGGCTAAAATTCACGTCGATCCGACGTTTTTAATCCTCATCGCCGCGCTGCTGATTTACAGTGGATTGGTGATCTGGAGCGCCAGCGGGCAGGATCCAGGCATGATGGAGCGCAAAATCGGTCAGATTGCGATGGGCTTTGTGGTCATGATGGTGATGGCGCAAATTCCGCCGCGCGTCTACGAGGGCTGGGCGCCCTACCTCTATATTGTCTGTGTAATATTGCTGATTGCGGTGGATGCGTTTGGTCACATCAGTAAAGGCGCGCAGCGCTGGCTGGATCTTGGCGTGGTTCGCTTCCAGCCTTCGGAGATTGCCAAAATCGCCGTGCCGCTGATGGTGGCACGTTTTATTAACCGTGACGTATGCCCGCCGACTCTCAAAAACACCGCCATCGCGCTGGTGCTGATCTTTATGCCTACGCTGCTGGTCGCGGCACAGCCGGATCTCGGTACGTCGATCCTGATTGCCGCTTCCGGCCTGTTTGTGTTGTTTCTTTCCGGCATGAGCTGGAAACTGATTGCCGTTGCGGTTCTGCTGGTGGCCGCATTCATACCGGTGCTCTGGTTCTTCCTGATGCACGACTATCAGCGCGCTCGCGTGATGATGCTGCTCGATCCGGAAACCGATCCGCTGGGTGCGGGCTATCATATTATTCAGTCGAAAATTGCTATTGGTTCAGGCGGCCTGCGCGGCAAAGGCTGGCTGCACGGCACCCAGTCGCAGCTTGAGTTTTTACCCGAGCGCCACACCGACTTTATATTTGCCGTGTTAGCCGAAGAGCTTGGCCTGGTCGGCGTACTGGTTCTGCTGATACTCTACGTGCTGCTGATTATGCGTGGGCTGGTGATGGCGGCGCGGGCGCAAACCACCTTTGGGCGCGTGATGGCGGGCGGGCTGATGCTCATTTTCTTTGTGTATGTTTTTGTTAATATTGGCATGGTCAGCGGCATTCTGCCGGTGGTAGGCGTTCCTCTGCCGCTGGTCAGCTACGGAGGCTCTGCTTTAATTGTGCTGATGGCCGGGTTTGGCATTATTATGTCGATTCATACCCACCGGAAACTATTGTCGAAAAGCGTTTAAAGAGGCTTAAACATGCGTAAGGATTGGCTTTGGATTGGCCTGGCGTCGGCACTGCTGGCAGCCTGTACTACAAATGAGCAGCAGGCGCCTGTGCAGCAGAGCCAGCAGCCTGCCTATAACGGGCCGGTGGTGGAAATCGGCGGTGTTGAACCGCGCTATGAACCGGTCAATCCGGCTACGCAGCAGGACTACAGCGTCAACGGTAAAACCTATCGTATTGTTAAAGATCCCGCTAATTTTAGCGAAACCGGCCTGGCGACCTGGTATGGCGAAGAGGCCAACGGCAGCCGTACGGCGACAGGCGAACAGTTTGATCCCGATGCGCTGACTGCCGCGCATCCCACCTTGCCGCTGCCCAGCTATGTTCGTGTAACCAATCTTGCTAACGGCCGTCAGATCGTAGTACGCGTGAACGATCGCGGCCCTTACACGCCGGGGCGGATTATCGACCTCTCCCGCGCCGCTGGCGATCGCCTGAATATCTCTAATAATACGCGTGTGAAGGTGGACTTTATCAACGTCGCGCCTGACGGCACGCTGTCCGGCCCCGGCACCATCGGCACGACCGTGGCGAAACAGAGCTATGCCCTGCCGCCCCGCCCTGACCTTGCCGGCGGCATGACCACATTGGGCGGCGACGCGTCACAAACTGCGCCAGCGCAACCTGAGGCGGAAGCTCATCCGGTAGATAACGGCAACCCCGCCGGTGACGAAATGGGTGCGCCGGTGCGTTCCAGCGGCTTTTTAGGCGCGGCGCAGCCTCTGCGCGCTGGCGTGCTGGAAAGCAGTGAGCCTGCGCCTGCCGCTGCGCCCGCCGTTGCTGCTGCACCGGTTGCGGCGCCTGTTGCTGACAGCAAGCCAGCCGCCTCTGGCAGCGGCTGGTCGGTACAGGTCGGCGCGCTCAGCGATAGCGCACGCGCCCAGCAGTTAAAGACATCGCTGAGCGACAAATTCGGCGTGCCTGGCGCAGTCAGCAATCAGGGCAACGTCTATCGGGTTCAGCTCGGCCGTTTCTCTTCTCGCCAGCAGGCCGCTGCGCTTCAGCAGCGCTTGCTTAACGAAGCGCAGCAGCAATCTTTTATCACCGCCGCCCCTTAGCAGAGGCAAACTGCTCCGGCATGCCGTCACCGGCCGACTAAACCTGTTACATACTGCCGATAAAGACGGATGCCGGGCGTTACGGCTTTTGCTATAGTGAGTCACTTTTTTTAACTCAGCCCATGGATGTTGTAGTCCTTAACATGAACAATTTCACCTCTTCCCTACTGATCAAACGCCTGACGGCAGGATCGCTGATTGCGCTCAGCCTGACCACTTTCGCTCACGCCGACGACGTCAATATCAAAACCATGATCCCGGGCGTTCCGGATATTGACGCTGAAGCTTACGTCCTGATCGACTACAACTCGGGCAAAGTGCTGGCAGAAAAAAATGCCGATGCGCGTCGCGATCCTGCCAGCCTGACAAAAATGATGACCAGCTACGTGATTGGCCAGGCGGTTAAAGCGGGTAAAATTCATCAGGAAGATGTGGTGACCGTAGGTAAAGACGCCTGGGCAACCGGCAACCCGGTCTTTAAAGGCTCCTCACTGATGTTTCTCAAACCCGGCGACCGCGTACCGGTTTCGCAGCTGACACGCGGCATCGTGCTTCAGTCGGGCAACGACGCCTGCGTGGCGATGGCGGACTATGTTGCCGGTAGTCAGGATGCCTTTGTCGGCCTGATGAACAACTACGTAAAAGCGCTGGGCCTGCAAAACACGCATTTCCAGACCGTTCACGGCCTGGACGCGGAAGGACAGTACAGCTCTGCACGCGACATGGCGCTGATTGGTCAGTCGCTGATCCGCGACGTGCCGGACGAATACGCGGTCTACAGAGAGAAAGAGTTTACCTTCAACAATATCCGTCAGACCAACCGCAACGGCCTGCTCTGGGATACCAGCCTGCACGTTGACGGCATTAAAACCGGGCATACTGAAGCCGCAGGCTACAATCTGGTTGCTTCCGCAACCGAAGGCCAGATGCGTCTGATCTCGGCGGTAATGGGCGGTCATACCTACAAAGGACGTGAAACCGAAAGCAAAAAGCTGCTGACCTGGGGCTTCCGCTTCTTTGAAACCGTTGCCCCGCTCAAAGCAGGCAAAGAGTTTGCGTCCGAGCCGGTCTGGTTTGGCAACAGCGATCGCGTACAGCTGGGCGTGGAAAAAGATGTCTATCTGACCATTCCACGCGGCCGGATGAAAGACCTGAAGGCAAGTTACACGCTGAGTAATACTGAACTGCACGCGCCGCTGAAGAAAAATCAGGTTGTCGGCAGTATTAACTTCCAGCTTGACGGCAAAACCATTGAACAGCATCCGCTGGTGGTGCTGAATGACATGCCTGAAGGCGGATTCTTCGGCCGCATCGTTGACTATATCAAGCTGATGTTCCATCACTGGTTTGGTTGATCGGGGCAGCCAGCCCCTCTTGATTTCGTGCTCCACGCCACCATATCTGTGGTATATTCAGACTCCTGCTGCGGCAGGAGTCTTTGTTTTGGCGTTACCGGAGCCCCTATGAAAACCAATCTTAAAGAACTGCTCGAATTCCCCACGCCTTTTACCTACAAAGTCATGGGTCTGGCGCAGCCAGAACTGGTTGATCAAGTGGTTGAAGTTGTCCAGCGCCATGCGCCGGGCGACTACTCTCCCGACATCAAGCCAAGCAGCAAAGGCAACTA
>NZ_JNVB01000039.1 GCF_000770305.1 Erwinia oleae | reverse complement strand
GCCACGGATAATCTAGACACTTCTGAGCCGTCGATAATATTGATTTTCATATTCCGTCGGTGGCATCTGATCACTCGAACCATGCCGACGCTTACTGTTATAAAACATTTCGATGTAATCAAAAATATCGCTGCGGGCTTCTTCCCGCGTTCCATAGATCTTTTTCTTTATCCGTTCACGCTTCAGCAACTGGAAAAAGCTTTCTGCAACCGCATTATCGTGGCAGTTACCGCGACGGCTCATGCTGCCCTCCAGGCCGTGTGATTTCAGGAACGACTGCCACTCATGGCTTGTGTACTGACTGCCCTGATCAGAGTGAACCAGCACCTGTTTTTGGGGATTACGCCGCCATACAGCCATCAGCAATGCGTTCAGGACAATGTCCTTTGTCATCCGGGATTGCATTGACCAGCCGATAATTTTGCGTGAGAACAGATCAACAACCACGGCAAGATACAGCCAGCCTTCGTGGGTCCTGATGTAGGTGATGTCCGTTACCCAACGCTCATCCGGAGCATCCGGATTGAACTGTCGCTGGAGCCTGTTGGGCGACACGATACAGGCCTCGCCTTTACGTGCCCGCGGGCTCCGGTATCCGACCTGAGCCTTTATCCCGGCACGTTTCATCAGTCGCCAGACTCTGTTGACTCCGCACTGTTGCCCGGTATCCCGCAGATCCAGATGGATCTTGCGATAACCATAGACGCATCCCGACTCCAGCCAGAACTGTTTAATCTGTCCTGTCAGTCTCAGGTCTGTCTGATGGCGTTGTGAATGCGGCTGCTGAAGCCAGGCGTAAAAGCCACTGGGATGAACATCCAGCACCCGACAGAGCAGGCGAACAGGCCAGCAACAGGTGTTGTCACGGATAAAGGCGTACCTCAGTCGGACAGCTTTGCGAAGTACGCCGCGGCTTTTTTTAATATGTCCCGTTCGTCGGTAACCCGCTTCAGCTCTTTCTGGAGACGGCGAATCTCGGCCTGAGCATCTGACGGTTCTTTATTATTGGAAGAATCCGGACCGTATTTCTTTATCCAGGCGTAAAGGCTGTGGGTGGTGATATCGAGACGTGTTGCAACGCTGGAAACAGAATAACCACGATCAACAACCTGTTTGACTGCTTCAATTTTAAACTCTTCGGGATAACGCTTACCGCTCATGGGCACCTCTCTTTAAGCCATCTTAAATGACTCCGAGGTGTCTGTTAAACCCGTGGCGATTCACTTCTTAACCAGTCAGCTCTGGCTATAGCTTCCTTCTCTCTGGATGGAGTAGTGGGAGTGAGCGGGGGAGAGCCTTTGCTCTATGACGAAGACTTCCTGCATTTTCTGGACTTCATAATCGAAAATTCCCCTGACACAGCACTGCATGTTCTAACCAACGGACGGAAGTTTGCGGATGTCAGCTTTACCCAGCAGATGAAGGAAAGAAGCGAAAAGATAAAAATCACTTTTGGCATTCCACTCTATTCTTCAAGAGCATCAGTGCACGACTATCTGGTCGGAAGCGAGGGAGCATTCGATGAAACAGTCAGGGGAATGATCAATGCCGGTAACTCAGGGATCAACATAGAACTGAGAGTCATCCCTACTCAGGCTAACTATACAGAGCTTGATGACATAGTAGAGTTTGCTGGTCGTGTGTTCTCGAACATTAACCAGATCTCCCTGATGGGGTTAGAGTCGATTGGATGGGCCCGTAAGAACTGGTCATCAATCTTCATAGAGCACGGCAACTACAGCGAACAAATCCTTTCGGCTATAGACACTGCACACAGGTCAGGTATCCCTCTTACCATCTTCAATTATCCACTATGCCACCTTCCTGAAAAGGCATGGAATTTTGCAACTCAGTCGATCTCTGATTGGAAAAATTACTATCCAAAAGAATGTGATGAATGCACTCAGAAGTCTTCCTGTGCTGGTTATTTCAGTTCATCAAAAGGCCGTTTTCATCAACCTCCGAGACCAATAATATGAAAAAGTTTAATTTTGCGGCTCTGCTTCCTGGATTTTTGGCTCTTAATAACTCTGTTTGGGCAAGTGATTCATCTACTGGTGCCAGTGACTTACCTGGTATGACTTTGAACGAACATGATTTGGTGATAGCTCCGCTCAACACCGAAGTGCCGTTCTACATTGCAGGACACAGAAGTCATAGTTCTCACCGTAGCCACAGCTCACACCGTTCCTCATCAGGCGGTGGTTACTATGGCGGAAGCACTCCTTACTATCCCAAAACATACAGCTCGCCAAGCACCTCAGACTCATCCAGTTCAGGAACTCATTCGTCGTCGTCCTCCTCCTCCTCCTCCTCTGTTCGCTCACTTCGCTCTAATGACACAAATAGCTCAACCACAACAAACTCAGCAGGAACTACGGGTGCTAATCGAGCAAGTAGTGGGCTGACTTCGGATACAGAAAAACGTAAGCGGTTAATCATGAGAGTGCAGTTTGCGTTACTCGATAAAGGTTTCTATAACGGCAACATTGATGGAAGTATGGGACCTGCGACACGAACTGCTATCAAGAATTATAGAGTTGCAAATGGATTGCCGACTCCAGTAAGAGAAACATTAGACACTCAGTTATTGAACTCTTTAAATATACTGGCCCGATAAGGTGTTGGGGGTAAATATAATGAAGATAAAACTTTCAATTTATAAAACAAAAAAAATTACAGATGATATTGATCAGGTTTTGAACTTGGAAAGAGTCCAAAAACCTATTGAATTTGAAATGGATGATGCAAGAGCATACCTTTTTGCAAAGCAAATTTCTGATCCAGTGCTACCTGAATGGACAACTTTATTTACAAGCCAAAAGACAGACATAAAGCCTGATTTTTTTGGTATGAATAGTAGCACTGGAGCAGTACTTGTGGTTGAGGTTGATAACACGAGGTATCTTATTCCGTTCGGAACTGGTCATCACTTAATTAATGATAGTAGCATTGTCAAAGGTTTTGGACTGAAAACAACCCTTAAATGTATTGAGCAAAAAAAAATCCGTAGCCTGGATAAAGGTAGCCATAACGAAACCAATCTTCTAACTCGTAGTCAGAGTAGTAAAGAAGTCGATATATATAATCTTAAAATAGATTCTGAGATGGATATTCTCACAACCCTTACAGGCACTTCCACTGAAGATGTTTTAGGAAATAAAATAACCGGGAAAGATGCTTTTGTAATTATGCCTGATGTTGAATTGAAAGCCATTCCCGAATTGTTATCTAAAATAAACTCTATTTATCTGTTACCACTTCCTGAAGAATTCGAGTGGGTTAATAATATTAAAGAAGCCGACGAAGAAGAAATTGAAATATTGGATCTTATTTTAATTGAGAAAATAAAATCAAGAGAATTTAATGATGTATGGATTGGAGAGCCTGAAATAGTAGACTGGGAAAATCAAATAGGTTATTGCTTCGAGAAGAGACAACGATTTGCACATGAAAACTTGTCAGTAGAACAAGTTTGTGATTTTTTCGACAGTAAAAAGATAGAGATAACTATTGACGATCTTAAAAAAAATTACCTGCATGTTTTGAATGCCGATTTTGAATCCATAAAAAAATGGTCCCTATATAGATGCTTTTATGCTGAGATAAAAGAGGGCGACCAAAACTATATTTTAAGAGACTCGATATGGTATGTTGCTGATAGAAAGTTTGTATCTAACATCGATGATGAGTTGAAAAATATTCAACATTATGAGGAGTCAAATAATTTACCTATCTACGCTTATAATAAAGAAGAAGATTACAATGAAAAAGTTTGTCTTGATAACAAGTTATTTACACTGATGGACCAAAAATTTATTTATCACGGTGGGGGTAAAAGTAAAGTTGAATTTTGCGACTTTATAAATGGGGCATCAGACTTTATTCATGTGAAATATTATAGTGGTCCGCAAAGTATGAGTCATCTTTTCTCACAAGGATATGTCGGTTCTGAACTTTTTATAAGCGATGCTGAGTTCAGAAGTAAACTTAATGAAAAACTCCCTGACCATATTAAATTAACTGATCATACAAAAAGACCAGATGCCAAAAAATATAGATTGGTCTTTGCCATAGCTACGAAAAAAAACCTGCCTGAAGATCTTCCTCTATTTTCAAAAATAAATTTAAAGAACTTTTACAAGAGTATCAGTAATTTTGGCTACGAAGTCAGGATCTGCAAAATTGATGTAGATCCTGAAATTTATAAAAGGAAACAATGTAGGCCGCAAAAGAATAAGCTTTAAGTCAATTTGTTAATGTCTGAAATGTCTGTCAGTTCGTTGAGATAATCACTTTTATTTCGCAAGAGCCAATGGAACACTTTTGGGTTCTCAAGCAGTTTCTTGATATGAGATATGATAATCGTGAGCTTTAAACTATTCGAGCCGTAGGTTTCCTTGATTTTTTGAGTGTCAAAATGAACTTGAGCCATTTCTTTCTCAAGTCGTTCTATCGCTTTCCTGTTAGCAAGTTTAGAGTCTGATGTCTTTTTGGGTTGCTGTATAAGGAACTCAGATGAGGAACTGTGATATAGTGATTCCGAAAATAGGGTTGAATAGTTTTCAAACTTTACCATCAAGTTCGCACATTCAATCTGTCTCAAAGGAACCATTTTCTTTAAGGTTCTAAAAGTATTAACCGGGATATCCTTATCGTTAAACAGCTCTATCACTTCCGGGCATATACCTTTCAAAACTGATAGGTTAGATTTCAGAGACTCAACACTTATATTTAATGCGGTGCAAAGCATTTCAACAGGAACTCCTACTCTTACAGCTTCTTTAAGCATTCGTTGGATCTGTATTATTGTTATTCGGTTAACTTTTTTATTTGGTGTGTAAGTGTCGTATGTTGTCGAAATAAGGCAATTTACTTTATCCTCACCTAACTCTTTAAGGGCCTCAACTCTAAGATGACCATCGAGAATTTTCACAGAATTATCTGTTTGATCAATGAAGACAAGTATTGGTTCTACTAAGCCGATGGCTAATATAGTGCTTTTTATTTGGGCAAATTTTTTACTGATTTGAAAATTTACAGGAAGCTTTTTTGTATAAGTCAGATCAGCCAGTTTAAAACTTACTGATTTTTCATTGAAGCAGTATTTGATCATTTCACACCTCAATTAGTCGTGTTTTTAACTATGACTTTAACAACATCTTCTAGACTTTCTTCAACTACTATTTTAGAAAAACTCTCATTACTGGTAAGCTCTTTGAATATCTGACTTGCAACTAATAGTTTTATTTCCACATATTCAGCTTTATTTTTGATTTTTTTATGTTGGGAGATATTATCCTGATAAAGTTGTTGTAACTCATCAGTAGTCATTTTTTTCTTTTTCTTGGCAACACCAAAGTTATTATTAATAAATCCCTTGAGTCCTTCATCTCGTGAATCGAGTATTTCACGAATTTTGCCAACATCTTTATGTTTTATTAAACCTTCATCAAAAGCTTTTATCAATAGTTCTTGACCACCCTCGAAGTCTACTCTTGCAATTTCAACAGCAAATGATATTGGTATGCATCCTGACTCAACAGCCGAAAGTAACTTATTTTCCCCTTTATTAATGAGCATGGTTAGACTTGTAATCCAGTGCAAAGATAGGCCGGTAGAGCTTGATATCTCCTTATTAGTTAATCCTTGCTCAGTCATTTCTTTTATTCGTTGAAACTGTTCCCCTGCTCTTGGAATTACTCGGGCCATATTTTCGACTAAACTCATGATGTAAGCCTGGTTTTCGTCTATATCCAATATAAAAGCCGGAATTAGCTCCTCACCCAATGCAGTCAACGATTCAAGTCTACCTTGACCGCATATCAAAGCGAAATCGTATTTTTTATCAACGATCCTTCGAATCGTTATTGGTTTTCTAAGCCCACTTGCATCAATGCTTTCAGTTATTTCTGCATGGCGAAATTTGTTCCTTGAACGAGGAATGACTACCTTTATAGAAGATATTTTAACCATGTGAACATTTTGATCTTGCATTTATATTACATCCTTATTATCAGTTGATAGCATATTAAAGAATGGTTTGATATCATCAAAACGATACATTTCGAACAAAAGGTTATTGTTATCTTTGAGTTTTAATTCATTTTCAAAAAAATCTAATGACGGTAATATGTAATAATCAACAGGCTCTGTGTTGAGACTGTTCATTCTTGCAATGACACTAATTTCTGGATTTAAACTCCTGTCCAATCGCACTATCCATCTATGCTTGTTTAAACCTGCTTTTTTACATCGTGAAAGCACTATAGAGAAGCTTAAAGCTTTATTAACTGAAACCAGTTTGTTTTCAAGTATACTCACTTCACTACTTAGGATTTCATTTTGTATCTTGTTAACAATATCACCGTGTTTTTTTCGTAGGTAAGAGTTTATCTCTAAGTATTGATAATCTCGATCAGGGGTATAATCTATTAATTTATAAGCATTGAGAAGACCTCCAAAGCGGTTTGCAATTACACTGCTTGATGGACTACCATCCTCCTCATCTATAATAAAGCCTGATATTTTTCCATGCTTGGAAAGAATTTTTCTCAAACAATCAAGAATTTTTTCATTGCTCATTTTTATAGAGCGATTATCAATTATTTCCTTAGCTAATTTGAATTTTTCTTCTGAAATGATGGGTTTAAAAAAGGAACTATATTCAATCCATTCATCTTCAGGGTTTCTGATCTTTTTTGTCTTTAACTTTTGTGATGTTCGGTTGTATGTGTATTTTCCTGTATATCTGCTATTAATAAGAACGGAGTGAATTCGACCACGTGTCCATTCTGTTTTATCGCTGAATCTATACCCCTCCTGATTAAGTCGTGAAGCGATAAGATACTCATTTAATCCGTCAAAAATGAACATATTGAAAATCTTTTTTATCAGCTCAATTTCTTTTTTTGTTCCAGGAACGAGAACTATTCTGTCTGTTTGAAGGCTCTTTCTCTCACCATGAGCGAGTATCATCTTTGATTTATTATTATTATCAAGTAACTTTCTTTTAAGCCCATATCCGGGTTTTCCTCCTTGATAGTATCCTCTTTTCACCAGGTTTACGTGTCCTGCAAATACCTTTATCGAAAGGTTTTTACTTAAGGCTCCCGCTGCGTACATAAGTGAAGAAAGTATGAATGTTTCAGTTTCACTATTTTCCGGGAGGTTTTCGGCACAATAAATGACATTCACATTGTTCATTTTGAGAAGATATTTATAGTAAATGCCTTCTTGAGGATCCTTGAATCGACCAAAACGACTTACATCATATACAAGGACTGCATCGATATTAATAACCTTTGTCAGAACATCATTAACAAGTTTATTAAAGTCATGCCTTCCAGTAGTAGTTACACCACTCTTACCTGCATCGTCATAGGTATGTATGATTTCCATATTATGCTCATCAGCATACTTTTTTATGAATCGTGCTTGGTTATCTAAAGAAAACTCCTGAAGATTAGTAGACATCCGTAGATACTGGGCAACCCTAACCTTATGTATCTTATCAGTTTTATCAATCATTTTAGTGCCTTGATGAAACTACTTGAGAAATGAATTGGTTAAAAATTGATCATTTTTCAATCGCTTTCAACCTTTTTTTGTTTTCTGCAAGGCGGATTTTTGAGATATGGAATTAACATTTTCTCGGAAGGAACAAACGATGAGAGGTTTGAGGGTGCTAAAGAGTGGAAAGATGGATTATCTCTTTGTGCTGGGAGTTAAACGGAACTTTTAAGTTTTGCCGTAAAAATTTTTCTTAAAAAGTATTTTATATGTAGCCTAAAAAAGAAAATTTTATAATTTTTTACTTACAAAACAGAATATTAATAGATGTTTATAAGTACTGCTGCATCATTGGCGTGTGGGCGGCGAATTTACTGGTATCGTTCATGCGGTTTTTATCCGTTCCATCGAAGAAGAAGTAAAATCTCTGCGTTTGTTTTTTATACAGTCAGCCAGCGTCTGGCATCGGGTCTGACGCAGGCTAGTCTATCGCAGCGCAGGGGGAAGCGACACCTGTAAAACCGGAAGGCGCTTCGCAAAGATTGACAAAGCCAGGCTGACTACGCGGAACTTTTGCCCGGCAAATGCCACACAGCGAGACGATTCTTTATGCGGAGCTAATATTATGCGCCTGTCCGGTTTTTCACCCTCCAGTTTCACCACGACAAAGGGCGCGCAGGGACAGCAAACTGTCGGCCAGCAGCCTTCGTCGGTTGCCGCCGGGAAAAACAGCGTCATCTCTTTTACCTCATCACAGATAACGGGCGGCACGGGGACGACGGGTTCATCGAATAATAACGACGTTCTGCCGCAAAATCAGGATGGAAAACAGTCACTCGACACGCTGATGAGCCAGATTATGTCATCGGTGCTGGGACTGCTTTCTGGCAACGCAGGCGCAATGATGGCGGAGCCCGCTGCGCTGCCGCAGAGCGATGCCAGCGCGACGCAGGGTGAAAGCGGTAAGATGCCGTTCGAACAGGTGGTGACGACGCTGGGGCGGCATGAAGATCTGCTGAAAAAACCGCTCGACCGCGAAGGGTTGGAGAAGCTGCGTGATGATCCTTCTACGCCATCGGACGCAAAAGAGGCGCTGGATACGCTGCTCAACGATCCGGAGATGTTCGCCGCGATCGATCCGGCCAAAAATGGTAAGAGCGATGGCAAAATCAGTTCAAAAGACATCCGGCAGTGGCAGGATAACCCGGCCGTTAAGCAATACGCCGACGCGAAAGCAGAAACCTACACGCACGATTATGTGCCGTCCGATGCCAAACCGGGGTCGCCTCCGCGCGAAATGTCCTCCAATGACGCCATGCGCGAACTCTATCTTTACTCTGAAAGCCTGCCGAAAAATATAAATCTGGAGAACTTACAAAAGATTGCCGACGGTTCGCAGGATATGGGCAAATGTCCGCCGCAGGTGGCCGCTGCCGCAAAATATTTCACGCAGCATCCTGACCAGTGGCAGCAGCTCACCGGCAAACAGGATGCCAACGCCAGCGTATCCCGCGATCGGCTGTGCGACCTTGCGGCCTATAACGTCAAGCTTTCGCCGCAGGAGAGTAAGGCTGTCGACACCCTTAAAAATAATGAAGACATCTTCTTCAAAGGTGGCGGCATCAAGCAGGATAAACTGACTAAAATCGCCAACGATCCGAAAAACAGCCAGGAGGTGCGCGATGCGGCCAACCTGCTCAGCCAGCCAAACTCGATGCTGTTTTCAATGCTGGACAACGGCAAACACGGGGCGGGCGGTAACTTCTTCAATAAGGCGAACGATAAAAATATCGGCAAGGGCGATCTGGACGCCTTTATTCGCAAAGGCAGCAATCAGGTGGCCGAGCCGGATCGGCTTTCTGGCGCACCCAAAACTATTGATGAGCTGACCGCGCAGCAGGATATGGCCACGGGCCAGGAGACGCAGCCCGATGCGAAAAAAGAGAAGGGCGGCGGCATCTTCAAGCTGCTTGATATTCTGAGCTACGTGGCGACCGGCCTGTCGATGCTGATACCAGGCGCCGGCGCGGCCGGACTGGCGGCAACGGCAGGGCGCGCTGCCGTCACTGCGGCGGTAAAAGAAGGTGTGAAACAGGGCGCGAAGGAAGCGGTGAAGGAGGGCGTGAAAGAGGGCGCTCATCAGGCCGCCGATGCTGCAAAAACAGCCGCAACAGGCAATCAGGAGATAGAAGGGCCGCGCGTCTGGGCGCAGGGCTGATGCAGCCTTGTGTGCCGTGCCGGTGATGTTGCGACGGGTTAAGAAACGGACGCGTTATACGATAAAGATACCAGCCGGTTCGAGTCGCATAGTCTGACGGGAAAATGAGGGAAAGGCCCGCTGACGGGCCTTTGTCTGTCAGAAGTCGTAGCCGACGGTGGCCACGATGGTACGCTCCGCGCCCCAATAGCAATAACCGGTTCCGTAACAGGCGGACACATAGTCACGATCGGTCAGATTGTTGGCGTTAACCTGTACGAAGGCGCCTTTCAGGCTGCTGTTCCACGCCCCCAGATCGGCGCGGACGGACGCATCAAACAGCGTCGCTGAAGGCAGACGCGTGGTGTTTTCGTTATCCGCCCACTGCTTGCCAATGTAGCGCACGCCAGCGCCGACGCTCAGGCCATAGTCAAACTGATATTTCGCCCACGCCGATGCCATAGAATTTGGCGTGACGTACGGCGTATGACCATCATTGCCATCAACGGAATCCTTAAAGCGCACGCGGTTCAGCGTATAGCTGGCGATGGTGCTGAGACGCGGCGTGAGTTGGTTATGCGCTTCCAGTTCAAGGCCCTGTGAATGCACTTTTCCTGCCGGTTCGTAGTAGGAACCGACCACGACGCGGTTGCCGACATCTTTTTGCGTCAGATCGTACACGGCCACTGAATAGAGATCGGAGGTGCCCACCGGCTGATATTTCACGCCTGCCTCATATTGCTCTGAGGTGGTTGGCTTGAGCAGGTTACCGTCCTGACCGGAGAGTGACTGCGGCGTAATGGCCTGGCTGTAGCTGGCATAGGGCGAAATGCCGTTATCGAAGGCATAAAGCAGCGCCGCGCGGCCGCCAATATGGTCGTCCTGACGACGGTACTTGCTGTTCTCATCGTAGTTTTCAGTCTGGGAAACAATACGATCGTAACGACCAGAGAGATCCAGATGCCATTTATTCCAGATCATTTCATCCTGTAAATAAACCCCGGTCTGATAGTAGCGGCGCTGCGAGGCGGAGAACGCGTAAGCGGGATTCACGCCGACGGCTTCCCCGGTAACGGCATTCAGCTGGCTGGCAAACCCGGAAGCATCATACAGGTCGTTTTTATACTGATGATATTCCGCGCCCAGCACCACCTTGTGATCGACTTCACCGGTGGCGAAATCGGCCTCTAACTGATTATCAATAGCGAAGGCGTCCAGCGAGGATCGTGAGCCGGAGTAGTAGCGATTCAGCAGGTCAGGATCGGTGGTATCCCAGCCAATCTGGTACACCTGGTCGAGATCGACATTGGAGTGCGAATAGCTGGCGTTGGAACGAAACGCCCAGGTGTCGTTAAAGCGATGCGAAAATTCAGCGCTGTAGATTTGTTCGTTACGTTTGAACTGATCCAGTGAACTGTCGCCGTCATAAAAACCGTTGCTCAGTTTACGGCCGTTGTGTTCGGTAATGCTGCCGTCACCTGGCACCGCGCTGTGATAGCCGCCGGAGGGATCTTTTTGCAAATAGGCGCGCATCAGCAGCGACGTGTCTTCATCCGGCTGCCAGAGCAGAGACGGGGAAATCGCATATTTTTCCTCGCGGGTGTGGTCGTATTGCGTATCGCTGTTGCGGGTGATGCCGGTCAGGCGGAACGCCCACCGATCGTTAATGGCGTTGGTGTAATCGAAGGCCGCGCTGTTGGTGCTGTTGGTGCCGGTTGAAAGGCGGAAATGGCCTTCAGGAGCGAACTGCGGCCGCTTCGACGTTTCCATGACCAGCCCGCCGGGCACCGTCTGACCATACAGGGCGGAGGAGGGGCCTTTGATCACATCAATACGTTCTAAAAACCACGGATCGACCTGAAGGACGTTGTAGCTGCCCGGATCGCTCATCAGGCGCAGGCCGTCGAGGAAGATGTTATCCACATCGCCACCGTGAAAGCCGCGCAGCGAAACCGTGTCGTAACGCGTGGCCGCCCCGGCGAAATTTGTGAAGGCACCGGCGGTATAGTTCAGCGCCTGGTTAACATCCATCGCGCCCTGGTCTTCCATCTGCTGACGGGTCACCACGGAAACCGACTGGCCGGTGGTGATCAGCGGGCGATCGGTTTTGGTAGCGCCCTGGCTGGTTTTTGCCGTATAGCCTTCCGTCGGCGTGGTGGCGGTTTCGGCGGGTTGAGCGGTCACTACCAGCGTGTCCGCCGCAAAGGTCAGCGCGGGGGCGGAAAGCGCGAAAGCGCAAAGCAGAACAGAACGCTTCAGGGTAAAAGGCATTCTCATTGTCAGTTCCTTCACAAGAATCAGTTTGGTTGTTCTCCGTGCGTAGGGGAGAACAGTTGGACATCCGGGCGAGCGATGCAAACGAGAGTGTTAATAGCAATGAGAATTATTATCTTTATAATAATGTATTTCAAGTGATGAATGTGCTGGATTTTCATACAGAAAGTGTAGGGTTATCGCTTTTCTGACGATAGCATTCTGCCCTGAGGAAGGCAGAATGCGGTAAGGCGGTTATAAGGTTGTTTTTTCATGCATGCGGCGCTGGCTTTCGTGCAGAAACGCCCGCACCAGCCACAGCCAGAGTAAACCACAGGCTGCATTCACCAGACTGAATCCGCCGCTGCCTGCGCTAAAGTAGGCGGCTTTGGCTGCTTCAATACCCAGCGCGAAGACCACAATGCTGATCATCCCCAACATCGCCGCCACGCTTCCTTTCCCGGCGCTGCTTGAAAACAGCGTCAGACGATAAAGCCCGGCAGTGACCAGCCCGGTGCCAAAACCATAGATGCTCAGCCCAGCAGTCAGCCACAGGTAGCTGTGCGCATTGATGGCGGTGGCGACGGCGGCGATCGCCAGTCCGATGATAATGGGCCAGGCGCCCAGCCGCAGCGGCCGTTCAACGGGAAGGCGGCTGGCGAGATGGCCCAGCGTCAGATTACCCGCGATCATCGCCAGAAAAACGGGAAGCTGAAGCAGCGCGTAGTCCATGCGGCTCAGCCCCTCGTCGCGGATCAAAATAACCGGTGATAAAGCAACCCACGCGAGACAGGGAATGGTGACCAGGCCAATCGCCAGCGAGCCGCTAATCACCTGGCGATCTTTCAGCAGCGCGTAGTAGCCTTTACCCAGCGACCTGAGCGAGAGCGAGGTGGCGCTGTCTCCTGCCGTTTCGGGCATGGCACGCCAGAGCCCCAGCAGCGCCAGCGCCGAGACGGCGGCAAATAACCAAAACATGGTGCGCCAGTCGCCAACGGTCAGAAAGGCCGCCCCGGCAAGCGGGCCAGCCAGCGGCGCCAGTAGCGCCACGTTAGCCATCAGCGCCATTATTTTTACGCTGAGCGATTCACTGAACGCTTCCTGAATGGCCGCGTAGCCCACCGCGCCAATGAAACACAGGCTTATCCCCTGAAGAAAGCGCAGAAAAACGAACTGCTCAATGCTTTGTACCCAGTGCGTTGCCAGGCAGCTCAGCATAAAAAACGCCACGCCGGAGAGCATCACCGGACGGCGACCAAATCGGTCAGAGAGCGGGCCGAGCAGCCACTGCAACACGATGCCGCCGATCAGATAGGCCGTCAGTGAAGCGGAAACCCATTCAGGGCCGACGTGAAACTCCTGCGTGACCAACAGCATGCCGGGCTGGATCATGTCGTGTGCGATATAGGTTGCGAATTCAAACAGCACCAGCGACAGCGGAAAAAGTAAGTGTCGTCGTGTCAGGGTCGACACGGGTACAAAAAAAGCCATTGGGGATCCTTTTCCGAAGGTGAAACGATCAAAAACGCGGCCGGGAAAGCGGCCGCGCCAACATACAGCATATCACGTGCGCATTACTGAAATTTTAACGCCATCCGGCAATGGGATTCGCTAATGTGCCGGCAAACTTCAGGTTTTCTGCCGGATCGGACAGATTGATCATCTGCTGATTATTGGCCAGTTGCAGGCGGTTCAGACAGGAGCGGCTGAACTCAGGCGTAAACAGATCGTAGCGGGAAAACTTACCGGCAAACTGCGGATGCGCCTGCTGATAGTCCTTCACGCAATGGGCGACGGCCTGCCAGAATTTCTCCTCAGGCAGCGTGCCGGATTGATCGAGGATCGCCCCGACAAAACGGAAAATACAGTCGAAAACGTCGGTGAAAATTGACAGCAGCTTGAGGTTTTCCGGCACGTCTACCGCCAGACGCTGTACTCTTTCTGGCAGTTCGGCATCCGGGTTCATCACGGCAATTTCTTCACCAATATCTTTCATATACGCGCTAACCGGCACGTTGTTTTCCAGCAACAGGATCAGATTTTCGCCGTGCGGCATGAACACCAGATCGTACTGATAAAAACAGTGCAGCAGCGGGCTGAGATAGCAGGTGAGGTAACGTGCTATCCACTGTTCCGCCGGTAAACCGGAATCAGCAATCAGGGCGGGCAGCAGCGCGTTCTGATGCCGATCAAGGTGAAGAAAAGAGGCCATAGTCATCAGGCGCTGGCCGGGTTTGAGGTCGGAAACCGGGTTATCGCGCCACAGCGCGGCAAACATTTTTTTATAGGCGGAGTCGCCCTTAACGGCCTTCTCATAGTAGCGGTTATGATAGCCAATGGCCGCCACCTCGCGCAGAATGCGGAAGCCGCAGCGCTGTAGCCAGGTATCCTTTTTAACCAGATCCTCAAGCCATTCGTTAATCGCTGGCGTGGTGGCCATATAATACGGAGACAGCCCGCGCATAAAGCCCATGTTCAGTACCGACAACGCCGTTTTGACGTAACGTTTTTCAGGCTGGCTGCGGTTGAAAAAGGTGCGAATTGACTGCTGGGCCTGGTAGCGGTCGTCGCCGGTGCCCAGGTAAACAATGTCGTTATTGGCAATGTCCGCCGCGAAGACGGTTAACAACTTGTTCTGCCACTGCCACGGGTGAACCGGCATCAGGAGGTACTCTTTCGGCTGAAGCCCTTTCTCAACCAGCCGCTCATTGAACTGATCAACGGCGGGCTGGCCCAGTTCCTCACGCATAAGTTGCTCGTACTCAAGATCGCTGAGGCTGGAAAAGTGTGCATTGCGCTGGTGAACCGCCACCCAGACCAGAGCGATTGGTGCGGCCGCTTCCGGTGCAAAAGCGAGATAGTCGCGTGCATCAAAGCCGATACGACCGTTGTTGGCAACAAAGCACGGATGGCCCTCGGTCATTGAGGCTTCGACGGTCTGGAAGTCCGCTTTCACCAGCGCCTGGCTGTCCGGATTATCTTTTTGCAGCTTAAATACGCTGCTGCACAGCGTGCTGCTGATCTCTTCCATGTAGGTCGCCAGCAGCGCCTGTGAAATGCCTGCCTGCTCATTGAATTCGACGATGAACTGCAACGCATCCAGCGGCAGGGCGCGACCGTTTTCCTGTTTGCCGAGCGAAGCGGCGTCAATTTCCCAGTGATCCAGCGCCAGTCGCCGGGCGCTGAAGTGGTATTCCGCTTCACCGCCCGGCACGGCCAGCGCATAGCGACCCGCGCCTAAATCGGCTGGCGCGAGGATCTTTTCATGGCTGAATTCGGCAATGGCTTTGCGGATCAGCAGGCGGTTCGCCTGCGCCCAGTTGTCACCGGAAAGGTGGGTGCCGGTAAGCAGTGGCGTTGTCTGGTTCATCGTCAGAGATTCCTGTAGCAAGGCGTGTTGATAATCGTCGCGCTGGCAAAAGGCCAGCCACGCGGTTTTGTGGCCCATATCAATGGTGTGCTGGTAGCGGAAGCCAGCGCGCTTGTTGAGCGGGTGAATTTTGTTATTGCGCACGTCCGGTTCAACCACCACGCGCTTCACCTCAGGCAGGCTGAACATGTAGTCCATCACTACGGTGAAGACCTGCCAGCTGAACTGCTTCACTGGCGTGCTGGCGGGCGCAATCAGAATGTGCATGCCGTAATCGTCCGGCCGGGCCGGATAAAACTTACCGATCTCATCCTCGCTGGCGCGATAAAACTCCATCAGGAAAGCCGGTCGATCGTTGCAGCAGCCAATCAGCGCGGCGTGGGGATTATCAGCGGTCAGCCGTTGATAAAAGTCGGTAACCTGATCGAGGCTGTCGTTCTGCATGCCCCAGAAGCGGGCGTAGTCGCGGGTAACCCAGCTGTGAATCAGCGAGGCGTCGTCCGCCCGCATGGGCCGGAGCGTAAACCGGCCCGCCGGCCGTGAGGTGCTGAAAAGGGGGAGTGGTGACATCTTAACGCTCCGATTTTGCGGGAAAGGTTTGGAAGGCGATCTGGCGTTCGACAGGATAGACCTCGCGTCCGGTCATCTCGCGGAGTAAAACGGCGTTGCGGTAGCAGGCCATACCCAAATCCGGGGTGACGAAGCCGTGCGTGTGCAGTTCGGCGTTCTGCACGAAGATCTGATTGTGGTGATCGATGCTGTAGTTACGCTGCACATCGTAACGGCCTTTCTCATCCCAGCGCAGACGCTGAGCAATCCCTTCCAGGAACATCGGCGGAGAATAGTGATAACCCGTCGCCATCACGATGCCTTCACTGCGGCGGGTAAAGGCGCGATCCTGCTCCTGGTGATGCAGCGACAGTTCAAACTCGCCCTCCGGCAGCCAGCGCATAGCGGTCAGTTCGGCGTGCGTGAACAGATTAACGTCGAGTTCGCCGTCAAGCTGCTTCACATACATCAGGTCATAGATGTCGTTGATCAGCGTGCTGTTAATCCCTTTATAGAGATTCTTATGACGCGCATTAAGCTCATCGCGTTTTGCCGCTGGCAGACTATGGAAGTAGTCGATCCACTCCGGTGAGGTCATCTCCAGCGTCAACTTGGTGTACTCAAGCGGATAGAAGCGCGGCGCGCGGGTTATCCAGTTCAGCTGATAACCGAAACGATCGATATCGCCTAACAGATCGTAATAGATCTCGGCCGCGCTCTGGCCGCTTCCCAGCACGGTAATCGAGCGTTTCTTCTGCAATTCCGCCTTATTGAACAGGTACTGGCTGGAATGGGTGAGGTGTTCGCGGTGCGGACGACTACAGGCGGGCATCCATGCGCTGGGGCCGGTGCCAAGGACCAGACGTTTTCCCAGCCATGTTTGCTGCCTGCCGCTCACCGTATCCACCGCGCGGACGCGATAGCATTCCAGCTCTGCGTCGTAGCTGACGTACTCCACCCGGGTGTTCCAGCGCAGATTGCTGAGCCGTGAACAGGCCCACTGGCAGTACTGGTTATACTCTTTACGCATCAGGAAAAAGTTTTCACGGATGTAGAAAGAGTATATTTTCCCGGTCACCTTCATGTAGTTAAGCAGACTGTAAGGGCTGGTAGGATCGGCCAGCGTTACCAGATCCGCCATGAAGGGCGTTTGCAAATGCGCGCTTTCCAGCATCATGCCCGTATGCCAGTCAAAGCCGGCATTCTGGTCAAGGAAAACGCCGTTTAACCCGTCGACCGGTTCGCTCAGGCAGGCCAGGCCCAGATTGAACGGGCCGATACCAATGCCGATAAAATCATAGAGAGTATTATTCATAACGCATTTCTCGCTGGTTCAGCGCAGCGGCCCGGACCTGTTCACGGCCGTAGTGCACAATCAGGCTGATGACGTCTTCAACGTCGGCAGCCGTGGTGGTGGGATTCAGCAGGGTAAATTTCAGATACTGGCGACCGTCCACTTTCGTACCGGCAATCACGGCGTTGCCGGAGCGGAACAGCGCCTTGCGAATGTTGGCGTTGATCTCATCGACCTGTGCCTCGTTCATGCCCTGTCGGGGAAGGTAACGGAAAATCTGTGTGGTCAGTTCGGGGGCATGGAGCACCTCAATCGACGGATGTTCGCTTAACATCTGATGAACGGTCTGCGTCAGGTTGAGAATGTTGTCAAACGCTTCACCCAGCGCGGCCGGGCCCATGATGCGCAGCGTCAGCCACATTTTCAGCGCGTCAAAACGGCGCGTGGTTTGAATGCTTTTATTCACCAGGTTTGGCGTCCCGTCCTGCTGTGCGCTGAGCGGGTTGAGATAATCGGCATGGTGCGTCACATGCTTCAGGTTTTGCTTGTCACGGACGAAAAATGCGCCGCAGCTGACGGTTTGAAAGAACGACTTGTGGTAATCCACGGTGACCGAATCTGCGCGTTCAATGCCGGAAAGGCGCTGACGGTGATTTTCCGACACCAGCAGACCGCAGCCATAGGCGGCGTCAACATGCATCCACAGGCCGTAATGCCGACACAGCGTCGAGATGGCTTCAAGCGGATCGATGCTGCCGAAATCGGTGGTGCCGCTGGTTGCGACGACCGCAATCGGGATCAGCCCTTCGCGATAACAGCGCTGGATCTCCTGTTCCAGCTGATATGCATCCATGCGGTAATGCTCATCGTGATCCACCGCGATGACTGCATCGTAGCCCAGCCCAAGAATCGCCATCGATTTCTGAATGCTGAAGTGGCTGAGTTTTGAGGTAAAGACGCGCCATTTCGCGGCGTCCGGCGGCAGCCCCTGGTGTTTAATCAGGTGACCCGGATGGTGAGATGCGCACCAGCTATCGCGCGCCAGCAGCATTGCCATCAGGTTGGACTGGGTGCCGCCGCTGGTGAAAATTCCATCAGCAGAAGCAGGCAGACCAATCCGTTGGAGCGTCCAGTCAATCACCTTTTGCTCAATGAGCGTGCCGCCGGCGCTCTGATCCCAGGTATCCACCGAACTGTTCACCGCAGCCATAATCTGCTCAGCCAACAGGGAAGGCAGCACGACCGGGCAGTTCAGGTGCGCGACATATTTAGGATGATGGAACCAGACCGCGTCGCGAAGGTAGAGCGTTTTCAACTCCTCCAGCGCCGCATCGTTGCTGCCCAGCGGGCTGTCGAGATCCACTTCGCTAAACTGGCTGGCAAGCTCGTGGGGAAGAATGCCGCTGAAGGGTTTCTCAACGCCTTTCAGCGTGTGAGTCATCAGCGCCAGCACTTCTTGCGTCTGCTGCGTCCATGCCGACAACTGCCGGTCGCTGAAAATATAATCTTCAGCTTTGGTAGCCTGATGAGAAAGATGCAGGCGAGGCGCCGGCTGAATTTGCGAACGTAAGACCATATCCTGTTCCTTTATTGAAGACGTAAGCGGCCCTGCCGCCACAGAAAAATGGCAGCGTGAACATCTGGTGAAAAATCGACAGTTAAATTTTTCTAACTTCCGTTCCCAGCGGAAAAAAGCTAAACCCTCATTAAATGAGAGTAATTAGCTGCATTACGTAAAAATATACTCATTTAGTGTGGTTTTTATGCATATTCTCGGGTGTTTGTTGTGAGAATGCTATTATAAATAGCAATCATTATCATTCAATAGGGTTGTTGTAACTTTTTCTTATAAGTATTGTTAACGCTTAATTCAGAAGAAGATTGCCTGAGCCGGCGCGTGCAGAGAGGGGGAGGCTTTTCTGAAAGCAAGGTGAGGTGTCGCGGCTGGCTGAAGCGCATGCCTGACAACCTCTTGCGGCTGTAGATGACAGGAGATTTTTACGCCCTACAAAGCGCGCCGTGCGGAGCTTAAGTCAGCTCAAGATGGAGGAACTGGCTGAACGGGTTGGGTTCATAGTGTGAGAAAGGCGCACCGTCTTTGAAACCCTGTCGACGATAGAGTGCAAGTGCAGGTTCAAAGGATTCGCCGCGGCCGGTCTCCAGGCTCAGTCGTCTGGCGCCTTTTGCCTTTGCCGAGGCAATAATCGTGTTAAGGATAGCGTTAGCCGCCCCTCTGCGAATGAAATCCGGGTGGGTGCGCATTGATTTCACCTCACCATTGCCATCCGGCAGCATCTTCAATGCGCCCAGAGCGGCAAGGTTGCTGCCTTGCCATGCCGACCAGAGGGTGATTTCTGGCACTTGCAGGCCAGACAGATCGAGCGCGAAGACGTTTTCTGGCGGTGAACTGGCCTGCATGCCTTCAAGATGCAGTGCCAGAAGAGCGCGAACGTCTTCACCTGACAAATCATCTTCTCTGATCAAGAACATCGGAACCTCGTTAGCGATGGTAAAGTCAGTATCTGTTTTATCAAATTATAAAAAAAACGGGTAATCGAAAAAACCTCTGACCAGTGATTTCGTTATGAAATAAAAAAGAGAAGCTTTATTGCGGCAAAGAGCATGGTAAGCACTATCTCAACGAGAGGGAAAAGTGATTAATTTAATGCATTCAGTGAAATGTATTAATAAACATAGAGATGTGTGTGTTGCTTTTTCCTTTAATCAATTTATTTCGTTATGTCGATAGGAAATAACAATCGATAAGCGCTTTTAATTTAATAAAATTGCTGCCAGAATCAATATTAACAAAAGCGATATTAATTAAATCGTACACGATAAAAGCGTTCTTTATTTGTTATTGCATGTCAGCACCGGGGAATTTTTTCAACACCAGCACCAGGGAAATTCATTTCATTAAAGCTCACCTCTTCAGGCCCGCGGCGAACAAAAAAACCAAACGCCACGGGCCTGAAGACCCTTAATCCTTCTTAGTTGTCCAGTACCTCGCGGATGCGCGTGGCTATCTGCGCCACGTGCGTTTCCAGCGCAAAGTGTCCGGTATCCAGTAATTCAACGACGGCGTTGGGATTATCCCGTTTATACGCCTCTGCGCCGGCCGGTATGAAAAAGGGATCGTGCTTGCCCCAGATAACCAGCGTGGGCAACTGTGTTTCTCGGAAGAAAGCCTGAAAGTCAGGATAGCGCTTCAGGTTATTGGCATAATCCAGAAACAGATCCAGCTGAATATCCCTGTTGTCTGCCTGTTCAACAAACCGGGTGGCGAGATGCCAGGTTTCCGGCGCCACGCGCTCCGCCTCTTTCACGCCGTGCAGATACTGCCAGCGAATACCTTCCAGATTCAGCACGGCATCATTAACGACGCTGCGATTCTCCGCAGAGGGATCGGCCCAGTAAGCGCGAACGGGCTCCCATGCCTCGCCCAGACCTTCCAGATAGGCATTACCGTTTTGCGAAATCAGCCCGGTGACGCGGTCGGGATAATTGAGCGCGAGGCGTAAACCGGCAGGCGCGCCGTAATCAAAAACATAAAGCGCGTAACTTTTCAGCGCCAGCGCATCGACAAAATGCGTCAGCGTCTGGCCAAGCGCGTCGAAGCTGTAGTGATAATCACGCTCAGCCGGCACGTCGGTAAAACCAAAACCCGGCAGATCGGGCGCGATCAGATGAAATTTGTCGGCCAGCAGTGGGATAAGTTCGCGGAACTGGTGAGAGGACGCGCCAAAGCCATGCAGCAGCAGCAGCGTGGGATGAGTTGGCTCGCCTGCTTCACGATAGAAAACCTGAAGGTTGTCTGCTTCAACAACGCGGTAGTGAACCGGATAGTGAGTATTCATGGTCATAATTTCGCTCTTTTGGTAACTGATAAAGTTTTTATTTAACAGTTACAGCCTAACTGAATTCTGTAACCTTTCAAGTGTATTTTTAATGGTTACATGATGGGCGGCCGGTGCTTACCGCCGTGCGGCGCGTGAAAACTTTCATTTTTCAGCAGGTTATCTGTTTCATCTTTGTAACTGTTTAATTTAATTTTTATCGGTTACAATTCGTATTAACAGATTATGAAGGAGACGACATGACTACTCATTCGCACGTACAGGCTGGCGGGCCGCTGCTGGTGGCGGATCACCCGGCGCTCGATTTTCTGAATACGGTTGCGCAGGTTGAAGGACAGCCTTATGACTTCTGGCAATCGGATCAGGATGTTCTGACCTGGCTGGCGCGGGCGGTTAATGTGTCGGCTGGCAATGCAGAATTTGATCCGGGTGAACTTTTGCATCAGGCGCGACGGCTGCGGGAGACGATAAGGGAAGGGGTGGAAAAGAAAAAAACGGGCGCAGCTGTCGATGTTGCGGCGTTGAACGGCTTTCTGGCCTCGGCCCGCAGCTATCAACAATTAGTGGCTGATGACAATGGCGAGCTGCATACGGAGCGCCGTTATAGCACGCCTTCGCCGGAAGCATTGTTAGCGCCCGTTGCCGAACTTGCCGCCTCGCTGCTGGCCGAAAATCGTTTTGAACTGGTGCGGCGTTGTGAACATCCGGAATGCACGCTGTGGTTTTATGATCGAACCAAAGCGCATCGCCGCCGCTGGTGCAGCATGGCGCTGTGTGGAAATCGTGCCAAGGTCAGCCGCTTCCGGCAGCAGCAAAAATAGCGTCTTCGATGTGCTTTTCAAACCCTTACCGTTAAGGTGCCAGGCGCGGCAGTGAAGGTGGGTGTGTTTATGTTTTTCAGAAACGCGTGTTTGAGCAGGGGCGTTGTTAAAGGCAGTGTGCTGGTTTGCCTGGCGGATGGGCTGGTCGGCCTGTCGCAGCAGACGGATACGCCGCGCCGCGCGGGTGACGGCAGGACTGCGCTATGCGGGCGTGAGATAAAAAGAGGAAAAACCCCCTCCCGCTAACGGGAGGGGAGAAGGGTTACTTCACGCACTTCGCGCACTGGTTCTGCTGGATCTTCTCAAAGAAGTCGTTGCCTTTGTCGTCCACCAGAATGAACGCCGGGAAGTTTTCAACTTCGATTTTCCAGATAGCTTCCATTCCCAGTTCCGGGTATTCCACGCATTCAAGGCTTTTAATACTCTGCTGCGCCAGCACGGCTGCCGGGCCACCAATGCTGCCCAGATAGAATCCACCGTGTTTATGACAGGCATCCGTAACCTGACGGCTGCGGTTGCCCTTCGCCAACATGATCATGCTGCCGCCATTGGCCTGTAGCAAATCAACGTAGGAGTCCATGCGGCCTGCTGTTGTCGGGCCAAGCGATCCTGACGCGTAACCTTCCGGCGTTTTGGCCGGTCCGGCGTAGTAAATCGGATGATCCTTCACGTACTGCGGCAGCCCTTCACCACGATCGATGCGCTCTTTCAGTTTGGCATGAGCAATGTCGCGACCCACAATGATAGTGCCGCTCAGCGACAGACGAGTTGATACCGGATACTGCGAAAGCTGTGCGAGGATCTCCGGCATCGGGCGATTCAGATTGACCTGTATCGCATTGCCTTCGCCCTGCTGGCGCAGTTCGGCAGGAATGTAACGACCCGGATTGGCCTCAAGCTTTTCAATCCAGATGCCGCTGCGGTTGATTTTCGCTTTGATGTTGCGATCCGCCGAGCAGGAAACGCCCATGCCGACCGGGCAAGAAGCGCCGTGGCGCGGCAGGCGGATCACTCGGATATCATGCGCAAAGTATTTGCCGCCAAACTGCGCGCCCAGCCCCAGATTTTGCGCTTCAGCCAGCAGTTCCTGCTCCAGCGCAACGTCACGGAATGCCTGTCCGTGCTCGTTGCCTTCGGTAGGCAGCGTGTCGTAGTAGTGGGTGGAGGCCAGCTTAACGGTTTTCAGCGTGCTTTCAGCGGAGGTTCCGCCAATCACAAAGGCGATATGGTAAGGCGGGCAGGCGGCCGTACCCAGCGAACGCATTTTCTCCACCAGGTAACTTTGCAACTTACCGGGGCTGAGCAGCGCCTTGGTTTCCTGATAAAGGTAGGTTTTATTGGCTGAGCCGCCGCCTTTGGCGATGCACAGGAACTTGTACTCGTCGCCGTCCACGCTGTAGAGATCGATCTGCGCGGGCAGGTTAGTGCCGGTGTTGACCTCTTTATACATATCCAGCGCGGCATTCTGCGAATAGCGCAGGTTGTCTTCTGTAAAGGTGTTGTACACGCCCTGAGAAAGGGCCGCTTCATCACCGCCGCCGGTCCAGACGCGCTGGCCTTTTTTGCCCATAATGATGGCCGTGCCGGTATCCTGGCAGGTTGGCAAAATGCCTTTGGCGGCGATCTCTGAGTTTCTTAAAAACTGTAGGGCAACGTATTTATCGTTTTCGCTGGCGTCTGCATCGCTGAGAATATCGGCAACCTGCTGCTGATGCGCGGGGCGCAGCATAAAGGATGCATCGTGGAAAGCCTGCTGCGCCAGCAGCGTCAGCGCTTCAGGTTCAACTTTCAGGATCTCCTGGCCGTCAAAATCAGCGATGGAAACATGCTCGCTGCTCAGCAGGTAGTATTCGGTATCATCATGGTGTAGCGGGAAGGGATTTTGATAGTAAAACGGCTTGTTCGACATTGTGCTCTCACTTAATGACAGGTTGCCCGCGCTTCTGGCCGGACAACATCACGGCGACATTTTTGTTGTTGTCCTGCCGACCCTTCAGGGCCGACAGGTGAAGGAGTATTACCGTTCATTCCACTGCGGGATCAGAACATCATTACCATCCACGGATAGGCAATCAGCATCATGGCGAGCAGGAAGATGCCGCCGAAGATGGTGCCCAGCCGCCAGTAGTCTTTGGTAGGCAGATAGCCGCTGCCGTAGTAAATCGGGCTTGGGCCGGTGCCGTACGGCGTGATGATGCCCATCACGCCCAGCGACGTACACATCATCAGGCAGAAAACGGGCATGTTGATGCCGGGTATGGAAGCCGCAATGGTCAGCATGGCAGGCAGCAGCGCGGTGGTGTGCGCCGTGGTGCTGGCAAACAGATAGTGCAGCAGGAAGAACGCCACCAGCAGCATCACCGCCGCCACGTTCGGCTGAATACCGGTCAGCAGCGAGCCGCCCTCTTTGCCCAGCCAGGCGATAAAGCCAACGCGCGCCAGACCATCTGCCAACGCCACCAGGGTGGCAAACCAGGCGAAAGTGTTCCAGGCCGGTTTGTTGCTGGTAATGTCGTTCCAGTTCAGCACGCCGGTCCACAGCATCAGCACAATCACCAGCAGCGCAGCCATCGCCGGTTCAATCCAGGCGGTGGCAAAAATCCACATCAGCAGCGCGCAGCAGACAAACACCAGCAGCAGAATTTCGTTACGTGAAAGGCGGCCCAGCTTCTCCAGTTCACTGCTCGCCCAACGCGGTACTTCGTCGTTAACTTTCACTTCTGGCGGATAGAACCAGTAGGCCAGCAGCGGCATGGTCAGGATCAGCAGCACGCCCAGCGGCAGGAAGGCGATAAACCAGCTTCCCCAGGAGATGTCAAAGCCCACGATGCTTTTCACCAGCGCCAGCGCCAGCAGGTTCGGTGCCAGCGCGGACAAGAACATTGAACTGGTGATACAGGTTGCGGTGATGGCGACCCACATCAGGTACGAGCCAATTTTGCGCGCGCTGGGATCGTTGGGCTTTGAGCCATACAGCGGCGGCAGGTTGGCGATAATCGGGTAGATGGTGCCGCCGCTTCGCGCGGTGTTAGACGGGGTGAACGGTGCGAGCAGCAGATCGGCGAAGGTGATGGCATAGCCCAGCGTGAGGCTGCGGCGGCCAAGATACTTCACCAGAACCAGCGCCAGTCGGCGGCCAAACTGCGTTTTGTCATAGCCCGCAGCGAACATAAAGGCGCCGAAGATCAGCCAGACGGTCGAGTTACCGAAGCCGCTCACCGCCCATTTAAAAGACTGTGCGGCCATTTTGAACTTCGGATCGGCGATCTCTGCCGGGCTGAACAGCAGCCACTGGCTGAAGAGCGCAATGACCACCACGCCGGTCAGACCGATTACGGCGCCGGGCAGCGGTTCGAAGATCAGGCCAACGATGACGCCGACAAAGATAGCAAAAAAGTGCCAGGCATAGGGTTCCAGACCTTCAGGAACCGGGATCAACAGCAGCACTACGGATACCACTATCGGGAGCAACATAAATATCAGTGCATTCTTTTTCCCTTTCGGCGCATCTGGCGCTTTTCCGGGAGCGGTGGGTGTTGATATTTGTTTCATAGTCTTGGTCTTTTGTAGTTAAGAAAATTCGGCGATGAGCGGAATAACGCGTATTCGTTTAATTCTATTTAGGCGCATTATCGGCAAACTGTAGATGATTCTTTATTAAAAAAGAGATAAATCATCTGCTACTCATTAATGATTACATAATGCGCCTTTCTTTGCAGCAAATTTTGATCTGAATCAAGCTCGAAAGCGGCGGATTTTAATTTAGAAAAAAGCGCACCGCTACGTTACAAATGTTGCAGGCTGGCGTCTTATTTTGGGATGAAATGTGCTCTAACGGTGCGATTGACATAGGTTTTTTGCATACCTGTAACATGTGGACATTACCTGTTAAAATCGAGGTAAATAAAATGTTACTAAAAAACGTTATTAATTTAACAGCTCGTAAACTAAAATTTATCCCATAAGGGGTATTAATTCAAATTAAGGGGTTAATTAGTTAATTAACTAAAGTTGCAGGTTTTGAAACTAAAAACACCGTTATATTAACCCCATGTCATCGGTTTTAAATAAAAACGAATAACAGATGAAACCGATAAAGAATTCCGGCTTTTAATATTTGGAGTTAATCTTATGAATACGCTCACGCCAATTCTCAATCCCCTTACGTTGCCAAACGGCGCCGTATTGAAAAATCGACTGCTGATGGCGCCTATGACCACCTGCACAGGCTTTTACGACGGCACCGTTACCAGCGAACTGGTTGAATACTATCGCGATCGCGCGGGCAGTATCGGTACGGTGATCGTTGAATGCTGCTTCATCGATCCGCTCGGCCCGGCCTTTCCTGGCGCTATCGCCATCGACAGCGATAACAAAATTTCCGGACTGGCGAAAATCGCTGAGGCGATTAAATCCGAAGGGTCGAAAGCGATTTTGCAGATCTATCACGGCGGCAGGATGGTTGAGCCCCAGCTGATCGGCGGCAGAACCCCGGTTGCGCCAAGCGCTATTGCCGCGCCGCGCGAAGGCGCCACCACGCCGAAAGCTCTTACCGCTGAAGAAGTTGACGTGATGATCACTAAATTCGGCGATGCGGTAAACCGCGCGATCAAAGCCGGATTCGACGGCGTGGAGATCCACGGCGCGAACACCTATCTGATCCAGCAGTTTTATTCACCTAACTCTAACCAGCGCGACGACAAATGGGGCGGCAGCCGCGATAACCGCGCCCGTTTCCCGCTGGAAGTGCTCGAAATCACCCATAAAATGGCGGAGCGCTTTGCCGATGATACCTTTATTATTGGTTACCGCTTTTCGCCGGAAGAGATTGAAGTTCCCGGTATCCGCTTCGACGACACCATGTACCTGCTGGAAAAACTTGCCGCGCGCGGGCTGGACTACGTGCACTTCTCCGTGGGTCAGCTGCTGCGTTCTTCAATCGTCGATCGTGATGACCCGACGCCGCTGATTGAGAAATATCGCGCCATGCGTTCAGAGACGCTGGCGAAAGTGCCGGTCATCGGCGTCGGCGGCGTGGTGAACAAGGCCGATGCGGAACTGGGGCTGGAAAAAGGTTTCGACCTGATCGCCGTCGGTAAAGCCTGCATTGCCTACCCGGACTGGGCCGATCGCATCATTAATAACGATCATCTCGACCTGTTTATTGACAGCACCAAACGCGAAGCGCTGAACATCCCTGAACCGCTATGGCGTTTCTCGCTGGTCGACGCCATGATCCGCGATATGAGCACCGCCGGACGTAAATATAAAGCCGGCGTCTATCAGGAAAAAGTTGAAGCCGAAGCGCTGAAACTGAAAATCAACGTTACTCTGGATACCGATCGCATCACCGATATCATGCTGGTGCCAGACGACTCGCTCGACGTGGACTTTACCACCACCTTTGAAAGTCTGCGCACGCGCATTCTGGTGGCAAACAGCCCGCACGTTGATGCCATCACCGGCGCCACCACACAGAGCGAGGCGCTGAAAAAAGCGGTATCGCGCGCGCTGGCCACCTCCAGTAAAGAGCATGTGATTGACGAAGGCGGCAACCCGATGGCGCCGCAAAATTACGATGTGGTGGTGGTGGGCAGCGGCGGCGCCGGTCTGGCCGCTGCGATTCAGGCCTGTGATGAGGGCGCGCGCGTGGTGATCATCGAGAAGATGCCAACCATTGGCGGCAACACCATTAAGGCCTCGGTGGGCATGAACGCCGCCGAAACGCGCTTCCAGAAGCTGAAAGGCATCAATGACAGCAAAGAGCTGTTCTACGAAGAGACGCTGAAGGGCGGTAAATTCAAAAACAATCCTGTGCTGCTGAAGGAGTTTGTTGAACTGGCGCCGGAAGCCATTGAGTGGCTGGCAGGCCATGATATCGAACTGAACGACATCACCATTACCGGCGGCATGAGCATCGACCGCACCCACCGTCCGGCGGATCGCTCCGCGGTCGGCGGCTTCCTGATCAGCGGGCTGGTGAAAAATATCAACAAGCGCAACATTGAAGTGCTGTTGGAAACCGCCGTTGACGAAATCCTGTATGAAAACGGCGCGGTAACCGGTGTCAGAGTGGTGGACGAATACAATGACAGCCGCATTCTGAATGCGAAAAGCGTGATTGTTGCCACCGGCGGCTTCAGCGCCAACCGTGAAATGGTGGTGAAATATCGCCCTGAACTGGACGGTTTTGTGACCACTAACCACAAAGGCGCAACCGGTAGCGGCATTGCGATGTTGCAGAAACTGGGCGCAGACACGGTAGATATGGGAGAGATTCAGATTCACCCGACCGTGGAACAGACCACCTCTTACCTGATTTCTGAAGCCATTCGCGGCGGCGGGGCGATTCTGGTCAGCCAGGCCGGTCAGCGCTTCTTTAATGAAATGGAAACCCGCGACAAAGTTTCGGCAGAAATCATCGCGCTACCGGAAAAAAGCGCCTGGGTGGTGTTTGACGATCAGGTTCGCGCCGCCAACAAAGCAGCCGATGAGTATATCGCCAAAGGCTTTGTTCAGGTTGCGCCAACGCCGGAAGAGCTGGCGGTGAAGCTGAATATGGATCAACAGGCGCTGACCGCTACGCTGGATCGCTACAACCATTTCGTGCGCTATCAGAATGATGAAGACTTTGGCCGCAAAACCGCGCTGCGTCATCCGCTGAGTGAAGGCCCGTTCTACGCCATCCGCATTGCGCCCGGCGTGCACCATACTATGGGCGGTGTCACGATCAATACTGATACGGCGGTTCTCGATGCGCAGAAACAGGTGATCACCGGCGCCTGGGCAGCGGGTGAAGTGGTTGGCGGTATCCACGGCGCGAACCGCATCGGCGGGAATGCGGTGGCGGATATCATCATCTTTGGTATTCTGGCAGGCCGCAACGCTGCTGCCCTGGCACGGCGCTAATCGTCGGGTCCTCGGGCCCGACGCTTTAACTGATTGAGAAGCATCATGACCGCAGAGCAGGGCGTTTATGCTTATTCCGCCGTACTGATGGGATCGCCTGTCCTTCTTAAGCTGTTTGAACATGATGAAAAGCTCGCGGCGCGCGTTTTTCGTCTGATCAAGCAGCAGGAAGATTTGTTAACGGTTAACCGGGCTCACTCCGAAGTCATGGCGGTTAACCATGCCGCCGGTCGGCATCCCGTCCGCGTCTCGCCTGCCGTCTTTGCATTGATCAAACAGGCCCGGCAGGTGAGCGCCCTGCCGGGCAGCTGCTTTAACTTCACGATTGGCCCGCTGGTGAAACGCTGGAAAATCGGTTTTCAGGGCAGTACGGTTCCTCCCGCTGACGAGATCATCGCGCTGCTGGCGTTGACCGACCCGCATCAGGTGGTGCTCGACGACGATGCGCAGTCGGTTTTTCTTCAGCAGGCGGGTATGGAGATCGATCTGGGTGCCATCGCCAAGGGTTATATCGCCGATCTGGTGCGGAAGTATCTGGCGCAGCAGCAGGTCGTCAGCGCGTTAATCAACCTGGGCGGCAACGTGCAGACGCTTGGTGATGCGGGCGGCGAAGGATGGGCGGTGGGTTTGAAAAAGCCCTTCAGCGACAACGACGCGCTGCTTGGTATCATTCGCGTTAACAACAAATCCGTGGTGACGTCCGGCACCTACGAACGCTACTTTGAGCATGACGGACGTCGCTATCATCACATTCTTGATCCGCAAACCGGCTATCCGCTTGATAACGAACTCGACAGCGTGACCATCGTTTCCGACCGTTCGCTTGATGGCGATATCTGGACCACATTGATTTACGGGCTGGGCGTGGAGAAGGGCCTGGCTTATCTCGCTGACGTTCCGCACATTGAAGCCATCTTTGTTACCAAAGACGGCAGGATTGTTTTCTCTTCGCCCCGGCAGTTTACCTTTACTCAACTCGACAACCACTACAGCCTGAGCGTTTACTGACAAAACTGCCTGAGCAGATCCTGATATTCCGCCTGTAGGCGATAGCGATACACCGGCCGCCCCGTCAGTCCATAGTGCAGGTTGGTGGAAAGAATATTGCATTTCGCCAGCCAGATCAGGTACTTCCGGCAGGAAACGCGCGAGATGTTTACCGCCGCCGCCAGCTCATCCGTTGAGAACTCGCTGCCCGGATGCGCATCAATCCACTGGCACAGCGTGCGCAGCGTTTGCGGCGTCAGTCCTTTCGGGAGCCGCTGGGAATCCGCGCTGCTTTGCACGGGCGCGCCGTGTAAAAGCGCGTCGAGGTCGGCCTGCTCGAAATACTGCTGGCCTTCCGTCAGCGATCTCTTATGACGCCAGCCGGTGAGCGCCTCTTCAAACCGGGAAAACTGAAACGGCTTAATCAGATAGTCCACCACGCCATAGTGCAGCGACTGCTGGATGGTTGCGGCGTCTGCCGCAGAAGAGATGATGATAACGTCGACAGCGCGACGCGCATTGCGCAGCGCAGGCAGCAGGTCAAGCCCGCTATCCTGTTGCATATAGACATCAAGCAGGATCAGATCGACGCTTCGCTGACCGTTCAGCACGATATCTTTTGCCTGCTGTAGCGTCGAGGCGGTGCCGCAGCAGGTAAAGCCCGAAATCTGCTCCACATAGCAGCGATTCAGCTCGGCAACCATGGCATCATCATCGACCACTAACACATTAATCATCCGCTTACGTTACCTCCATCCCAGGGGAGTTGCACAAAGAACTGGGTATAAACGCCCGGTTCAGATTCGACCATAATTTTACCGCCAAGGTTTTGAATCTGCTGGTGGGTAAGGAACAGCCCTACGCCGCGCAGCTCTCCCTTCGATGAGAACCCTTTTTCAAATATCGCTTCCAGATTTTCCTCCGGAATACCGGGGCCGTCGTCGCTCACTTCGCAGGACAGCCAGCCGTTTTGGTAGTGCAGCAGCACGCTGACTTCCCCGTCCGGCTGCTGGCCGAGCGCATCAAACGCATTTTCAATCAGGTTGCCCAGGATAGTGATAAGCCCGGTAACCTGCTGCTCATTGCCGCTGTCAGGCAGAAAACTGTCGTCACTGAAGAGCAGCCGCAGCCCGTTATCCGATGCGCGATTGATCTTGCTCAGCAGAAAACCGGCGATGACCGGCGACTTAATGCGCTGAAGCAGCGATCCCGTTTCCGTCTGGTAATTATTGGCGGTTTTGAGAATGTACTCTTCCAGTTTCTCATAGCTTTGTAAATGCAGTAAACCCAGGATGACGTGCAGCTTGTTCATAAACTCGTGGGAGTGCTCGCGCAGGGCATCAACGTAATTCACCATGCCGCTCAGGCGCTGCATCAACTGGCTGATTTCCGTTTTGTCCCTGAAGGTGCAAATCGCGCCCAGCAGCAGCCCGTTGCTGCGCACCGGCACGGTGTTACTGAGCAGCAGCCTGCCGTTGAAACTGATCTCTTCATCCCGCCGTGGCTTACCGGTGCGCAGCACGTCGCAAAGGTTATCCAGTAGCGGGCCGGAGGCGCGTCGCTGCATGATGCCGACGCTGTCGTCATCGTCCATGCTTTCAAACAGTCGCCGCGCCTGATGATTCACCAGCGTGACGTGGCCGCGATCGTCAACGGCGATCACGCCTTCTTTAATTGATTCCAGCATCGCCTGGCGTTGCTCAAACAGCGTGGATATTTCGTAGGGCTCCAGCCCGAAGAGAATGCGCTTCAGGATCTTCACCAGACAAACCGTACCCAGCGCGCCCACGATCGCGCCGAACAGCGCCGTCCAGAGGATACTCCAGCGCGTATGGTTGATCTGCTGGGTGACTTTGCTCAGTGAAATGCCGATGGCGATCACGCCAATCTGCTGACGCTGCGCATTATAAACCGGCGTAAAGACGCGCAGCGCTTTGTCCAGCATGCCCTGGTTGATGGCGACATTCTCTTTTCCCTTCAGCGCCGCATCAATATCATCACCGATGAAATGCTGGTTGATAGCACGCTGATTGGGATGCGAATAGCGAATGCCGTCCATGCTGGTGACCACCACAAACAGCAGATTGTTGTTTTTTTGCACCGCGGTGGCGACAGGCTGGATGATATTGTCAGACGGGGGCCGCGTGAGCGCGCGCTGGATTTCAGTGGACGTGGCCAGGGTGCGCGCCACCGCCAGCGCCTTATCTTTTACGCTGTCGCGGGCAATGTCGCTGACCTGAAAGAAGTAGAGTAAATGGACGCTCAGCAGCACTAAAATAATTACCGAGCTGACCATTAAAAAAACGCTGGTGCTGAGTTTCATCGGGCGCTTGCGCACCGTCCATGACTGCTCTGTCTCGCCCATTTGGCCTCCGCAAGACCGTTAATCGTTTCCGCTCTGCAACGCCCACACCGCAGCTTCCACGCGGGATTTAAGCTTCATTTTCTTCAACATGTGTTTAACGTGTACTTTGACCGTGCTTTCCGTGATCGACAGGCGGCGCGCAATCGCCTTGTTGGTCATGCCCTGAGCGATAAGCTTAAGAATATCGCGCTCGCGTCGCGTCAACTGCTCAATATCGCGCTCTTCAGCCGGACGGTTTTCCCGCAGGCTGGCAATCAGCACGTTGGTCAGCGTCTCGCTCAGCACCATCTGTCCGGCAGCGGCCTGATGCAGCGATTTTAGCAGCTCTTCCGGCTCCATATCCTTTAACAGATAGCCATCCGCGCCACGTTTAAGCGCGTTCACCACATCGTCTTCATGATTAGAGACGCTGAACACCACAATACGGCCGGAAAGCTCAAGCATACGCAGTTGCAATAGGGTGTCCAGACCGTTCATTCCCGGCATGTTCAAATCAAGCAGGATCAGATCGGGATCGTGCTCTTCCGCCAGCGCGACGCCCTGTTCGCCGGTGCTGGCTTCGCCAATCACCTCCAGGCGATCGTCCAGCCCAATCAGCTGCTTGACGCCGTTGCGCAGCATAGGGTGATCGTCAATCAGTAAGATGGTAGCGGCATCTTCTTTCACGGCGGCTCTCCGTCAGGTCTGTGCCACGGCGAGCCGGGCGGGGAAAAAGTAAGAGGCGTTATTTTACGCATAACGACAGCCAACCCTATACCACTAAAGGGTTAATCATTAATTTCATTTGAAAGGGAAGAGCGGTTCCGGAAAAAGCAATGACGTTAGTAAGGTTATGAAAGTCATCACTATCCTCGATCATTACCCTCTACCTATCAGGTGTTAACTGGCATAAACCACGGCAAAATTACCTGCAAGCGCGTTGATTTACATCAACCTGCATGCAGGACGCGGTAAGCAGGATGTGGGCAAATACTCCCTTACTCATGAGAAGATTATGTCACAACTTGCTCCCTCCCGACGCCCTGAAAATGGCGCGGTGCTGACCGACTGGCAGCCTGAAGATGCCGAATTCTGGCAGCATCGCGGCAAGCGTATTGCTCGTCGCAACTTATGGATCTCCGTATTTTGTCTGCTGCTTTCGTTCTGCGTCTGGATGCTGTTCAGTGCCGTTGCGGTTAACCTTTCCAGAGTTGGTTTCACCTTTACCACCGATCAGCTTTTTCTGCTGACCGCGCTGCCTGCCGTTTCCGGCGCGCTGTTGCGCGTGCCTTACTCTTTTGTGATCCCGGTTTTCGGCGGCCGCCGTTGGACCGCGTTCAGCACCGGTATTCTGCTTATTCCCTGCCTGTGGCTGGGTTTTGCCGTACAGGATACCGGCACCTCGTTCCAGACCTTCGTCATCATCGCACTGCTGTGTGGTTTTGCCGGTGCGAACTTTGCGTCGAGCATGGGCAACATCAGCTTCTTCTTTCCTAAAGAGAAGCAGGGCGGCGCGCTTGGCATCAACGGCGGTCTGGGCAACCTTGGCGTCAGCGTAATGCAGTTCTTTGCGCCGCTGGCTATCTCCTTTGCAGTATTCGGCTTTTTCGGTGGTACATCGCAGGATATTGGCGACGGTGAGGCGATCTGGCTGGAAAACGCGGCGTGGATCTGGGTGCCGTTTCTGATTGTGGCTACGCTGGCCGCCTGGTTCGGCATGAACGATCTCTCTGCGGCGAAATCCTCCCTGCGTGAGCAGCTGCCCGTATTGACGCGGGTTCACCTGTGGATCATGGCGGTGCTCTATCTGGCAACGTTCGGCTCGTTTATCGGCTTCGCCGCCGGGTTCGCCATGCTCTCAAAAACGCAGTTTCCTGACGTGGTCATTCTTCGCTATGCGTTTTTCGGCCCGCTACTCGGCGCGCTGGCGCGTTCGGCAGGCGGCATGCTCTCTGACCGCTTCGGCGGCGTGCGCGTGACGCTGCTCAACTTCATCGTGATGGCGATCTTCACCGCGCTGCTGTTCACCACGCTGCCGGGCGAGGGCCAGCCTGGCTCATTTATCGCCTTCTACAGCGTCTTCATGGTGCTGTTCATTAACGCCGGTTTGGGCAGCGGTTCAACCTTCCAGATGATTGCGGCGATCTTCCGTAAGCAGACGATCGAGCGGGTTAAAGCCGCCGGCGGCAGCGACAAAACCGCGCAGCATGAAGCCGTGACGGAAACCTCTGCGGCGCTGGGCTTTATCTCTGCCATCGGCGCGCTCGGCGGTTTTTTTATTCCGCAGACCTTTGGTATGTCGCTGGCGTTAACCGGCTCGCCTGCCGATGCGATGAAGGTGTTCCTGGCCTTCTACCTGCTCTGCGTGGCGATCACCTGGCTGGCCTATGGCCGTAAAAAGGCCCGCTGATTGATAAACCGATCGGCAGCGAAAAGCGTGCCGATCGGCTTCTACCCCTAAATAACCGGGTGAGGAGTGATAAGCGGAAACCCACAATGAATGCTGATTTTTTCACTTATTTTTCATGTGGTTATTATTGGTTGGCTTTATACCACTGAAGTGGTAATCCGACTAAATCCCTCGGTTTTACAACCCGCAACAGTTGATCGCCGTCAATCTGCACCGGTACAGGCGTCAGTACGCTTGCGCACAGATTAAGCAATGTCACCAGGCTTCACTTATAAGAACAGAGCCTTCAGGAGAACTCCGGATGAGCAAGTTTCTCGAACGGTTTCGCTACTTTAAACAGGGTGCGACACCTTTTTCTGGCAATCACGGCCAGACACTGAATACCAACCGCGACTGGGAGGATGGCTACCGCAGCCGCTGGCAGCACGATAAAATCGTGCGCTCGACGCATGGCGTTAACTGCACCGGTTCCTGTAGCTGGAAAATCTACGTTAAAAACGGCCTGGTCACCTGGGAAACCCAGCAGACCGACTATCCGCGTACCCGTCCTGACCTGCCGAACCATGAACCGCGCGGCTGCCCTCGCGGCGCCAGTTATTCATGGTATCTCTACAGCGCGAACCGCCTGAAATATCCACTGATGCGTAAGCGTCTGATCAAACTGTGGCGTGAAGCAAAAGCGCTGCACAGCGATCCGGTTGAGGCGTGGGGTTCTATCGTCAGCGATGCTGAAAAATCGAAAAGCTATAAAGTCGCGCGCGGTCGCGGCGGCTTTGTTCGCTCAAGCTGGCAGGAGATCAACGAACTGATCGCTGCTTCCAACATTTATACGGCAAAAACCTTCGGCCCGGATCGCATCGTGGGTTTCTCGCCGATCCCGGCGATGTCGATGGTCTCTTATGCGTCCGGCGCGCGCTATCTCTCGCTGATCGGCGGCACCTGCCTGAGTTTCTACGACTGGTATTGCGACCTGCCACCTGCCTCGCCAATGACCTGGGGCGAGCAGACCGACGTGCCGGAATCCGCAGACTGGTACAACTCCTCTTATATTATGGCCTGGGGCTCTAACGTGCCGCAGACCCGTACGCCAGATGCGCATTTTTTCACTGAAGTACGCTATAAAGGCACCAAAACTGTCGCCGTGACCCCGGACTACTCAGAAGTCGCCAAGCTGTGCGATCAGTGGCTGAATCCAAAACAGGGCACCGATGCCGCCATGGCGCTGGCGATGGGCCACGTGATTCTGAAAGAGTTCCACCTCAGTCGTGAGGTGAGCTACTTCGCCGACTACGTCCGCCGCTATACCGACATGCCGATGCTGGTTCTGCTGGAACCGCGTGAAGGCGGTCACTACGCCGCAGGCCGCATGCTGCGCGCCAGCGATCTTGTTGACGGGCTGGGCCAGGAAAACAACCCTGAGTGGAAAACGATCGCCATTAATCAGCAAAATGGCGAACTGGTCGCGCCGCAGGGGTCAATCGGTTATCGCTGGGGCGAGAAAGGGAAGTGGAATCTGGAGCAGCGCGACGGCCAGACGCAGCAGGACGTTGAGCTTCAGCTCAGCCTGCTCGGCAGCCACGACGAGGTGGCTGAGGTTGGCTTCCCGTATTTCGGCGGCATCGTTAATGAAAACTTCACCAACGTAGCGCTGGAAGAGATCCTGTTGCACAAGCTGCCGGCAAAACGCCTGCAACTGGCCGACGGCAGCGAAGCGCTGGTCACCAGCGTTTACGATCTGACGCTGGCCAACTACGGCCTGGAGCGCGGTCTGGACGATGCCAACAGCGCCAGCAGCTATGACGATGTGAAAGCCTACAGCCCGGCGTGGGCGGAGCAGATCACCGGCGTATCGCGTCAGAACATCATCCGCATTGCGCGTGAATTTGCAGAAAACGCCGAAAAAACCCGTGGTCGCTCGATGATCATCGTCGGTGCCGGTATGAACCACTGGTACCACATGGACATGAACTATCGCGGCCTGATCAATATGCTGATCTTCTGCGGCTGCGTCGGCCAGAGCGGCGGCGGCTGGGCGCACTATGTGGGTCAGGAAAAACTGCGTCCGCAAACCGGCTGGACGCCGCTGGCGTTCGCGCTAGACTGGCAGCGTCCGCCGCGTCACATGAACGGCACGTCCTTTTTCTATAACCACTCAAGTCAGTGGCGCTACGAAAAAACGTCACCGGCCGACCTGCTTTCTCCGCTGGCGGACAAATCCCGCTTCAGCGGCAGCCTGATCGACTTTAACGTACGTTCCGAACGGATGGGCTGGCTGCCTTCTGCGCCACAGCTGAACGTGAATCCGCTCCATCTCGCCGCGCAGGCGAAGGCCGCAGGCCAGTCGCCGGTTGATTTTACGGTGGAGAGCCTGAAGCAGGGCTCGCTGCGCTTTGCCGCCGAACAGCCGGACGATCCGCAAAACTTCCCGCGTAACCTGTTCGTCTGGCGCTCCAACCTGCTCGGCTCTTCGGGTAAAGGGCATGAGTACATGCTGAAGTACCTGCTGGGCACGGAGAACGGCATTCAGGGTAAAGATCTTGGCCAGCAGGGCGACATGAAGCCGGAAGAGGTTGAGTGGCTCGACCAGGGCGGCGAAGGCAAGCTGGATCTGGTGGTGACGCTTGATTTCCGCATGTCCAGCACCTGTCTCTACTCCGATATCGTGCTGCCAACGGCAACCTGGTATGAAAAAGACGACATGAATACCTCGGATATGCATCCGTTTATTCATCCGCTCTCAGCCGCTGTCGATCCCGCCTGGGAGTCCAAAAGCGACTGGGAAATCTACAAAGGCATTGCCAAATCGTTCTCTGAACTGTGCGTGGGCCACCTTGGCGTGGAAACCGACGTCGTTACGCTGCCGATTCAGCACGATTCGCCTGCCGAACTGGGCCAGCCTTTCGACGTGAAAGACTGGAAAAAAGGCGAATGTGAACTGATTCCTGGCAAAACGGCGCCGCATATTATCGCGGTTGAACGCGACTACCCGGCCACCTGGGATCGCTTCACCTCGCTTGGCCCGCTGATGGACAAGCTGGGCAACGGCGGTAAAGGCATCAGCTGGAATACCCAGAAAGAGGTCGATTTCCTCGGACAGCTTAACTACACCAAAGCGGAAGGTCCGGCAGCCGGTCGGCCAAAAATTGAGAGCGCTATCGACGCCGCCGAGGTCATTCTGGCGCTGGCGCCGGAAACCAATGGTCAGGTCGCCGTTAAGGCCTGGCAGGCGCTGAGCGACATTACCGGACGCGACCATACGCACCTGGCCCTGAACAAAGAAGACGAGAAAATTCGCTTCCGCGATATCCAGGCGCAGCCGCGCAAAATCATCTCCAGCCCGACCTGGTCAGGCCTGGAAGATGAGCACGTCTCCTATAACGCCTGCTACACCAACGTTCATGAGCTGATCCCGTGGCGTACGCTGAGCGGCCGACAGCAGCTTTATCAGGATCATGAGTGGATGCGTGCCTTTGGCGAAAGCCTGCTGGTTTATCGTCCGCCGATTGATACCCGCGCGGCCAAACCACTGCTGAACAAAAAACCGAACGGCAACCCGGAGAAGGCGCTCAACTTCCTGACGCCGCACCAGAAATGGGGCATTCACTCCACCTACAGCGACAACCTGCTGATGCTCACGCTGTCGCGCGGCGGCCCGATTGTGTGGATGAGTGAAGACGACGCGCGTGAACTGGGCATCGTTGATAACGACTGGATCGAGGTCTTTAACGCCAATGGCGCATTAACCGCGCGCGCCGTGGTCAGCCAGCGCGTGCCGGCCGGTATGACCATGATGTACCACGCGCAGGAACGCATCGTGAACATTCCCGGTTCGGAAATTACCAGCCAGCGCGGCGGTATCCATAACTCGGTGACGCGCACCTGTCCGAAGCCAACCCACATGATCGGCGGCTACGCACAGCTCTCTTACGGCTTTAACTATTACGGCACCGTCGGTTCTAACCGCGATGAGTTCGTGGTGGTCAGAAAAATGAATAACATTAACTGGTTAGACGGCGAAGGCACCGACGATTGCCAGGGCAGTCAGCAGGAGAAAAAACAATGAAAATTCGTTCGCAAGTCGGTATGGTGCTGAACCTGGACAAATGCATCGGATGCCATACCTGTTCGGTTACCTGTAAAAACGTCTGGACCAGCCGTGAAGGCATGGAGTACGCCTGGTTCAATAACGTCGAAAGTAAACCCGGCGTCGGGTATCCCCACGCCTGGGAGGATCAGGAGAAGTGGAAGGGCGGCTGGATCCGTAAAATCAACGGCAAGCTGGAACCGCGCATGGGCGGCCGCGTCGGCCTGTTGGCAAAAATATTCGCCAACCCGGACGTTCCCGCGCTGGATGACTACTACGAGCCGTTTGACTACGACTATCAGAATCTGCACAACGCGCCGGAAGGCAAACATCAGCCGATTGCGCGTCCGCGCTCGCTGATCACCGGCCAGCGGATGAAGAAAATTGAGAACGGGCCGAACTGGGAAGAGATTCTGGGCGGCGAGTTCGAAAAACGTTCGAAGGATAAGAACTTCGACAACATCCAGAAAGAGATGTATGGCCAGTTCGAGAACACCTTCATGATGTACCTGCCGCGCCTGTGTGAGCACTGTCTCAACCCGGCGTGCGTGGCGACCTGTCCGAGCGGCGCGATTTACAAACGCGGCGAAGACGGCATCGTGCTGATCGATCAGGACAAATGCCGTGGCTGGCGAATGTGCCTGACCGGCTGTCCGTACAAAAAAATCTACTTTAACTGGAAGAGCGGTAAATCTGAGAAGTGCATCTTCTGCTACCCGCGCATCGAAGCGGGCCAGCCTACCGTCTGCTCAGAAACCTGCGTCGGTCGCATTCGCTACCTCGGCGTGCTGCTCTACGACGCCGACCGCATTGAAGCGGCGGCATCGACAGAAAACGAAAAAGATCTCTATCAGAGCCAGATGGACATCTTCCTCGATCCCAACGATCCGGCGGTAATTGAGCAGGCGTTGAAAGACGGCGTGCCGCAAAGCGTCATTGACGCCGCGCAGCGTTCGCCGGTTTACAAAATGGCGATGGACTGGAAGCTGGCGCTGCCGCTGCACCCGGAATACCGCACGCTACCGATGGTGTGGTACGTGCCGCCATTGTCGCCGATTCAGTCTGCGGCGGATGCGGGCGCGCTGGCGCACACCGGCGTGCTGCCCGACGTCGAAAGCCTGCGCATTCCTGTGCAGTATCTGGCAAACCTGTTGACTGCGGGCGATACCGGGCCGGTACTGCTGGCGCTGAAGCGCATGCTGGCGATGCGTCACTACAAACGCGCCGAAACCGTTGACGGCAAAGTGGATACCACCGCGCTGGAGCAGGTGGGATTGAGCGAAGCACAGGCGCAGGAGATGTATCGTTATCTCGCCATTGCCAACTACGAGGATCGCTTCGTGGTGCCGTCAAGCCATCGTGAACTGGCGCGTGAAGCCTTCCCGGAAAGCAAAAGCTGTGGCTTCAGTTTCGGCGACGGCTGTCGCGGCAGTGATTCAACGTTCAACCTGTTCAACAGCCGCCGTATCGATGCTATCGACGTGACGGTCAGAACTCCGCGTCAGGAGGATGCGTCATGATCGCACTTCGCGTTATCGCACGGCTGCTCGACTATCCCGATCGGGCGTTGTTCGACAATCACCGGGAACTGATCGCCGCGCTGGCGTCCGCCAGCGAGCTGGAGACGCGGCACTGTGCCCGCCTGATTGCTTTTATCAACACGTTTTGCGCACGTCCGCTGCTGGACGTGCAGGCGGAATACTGCGAGCTGTTCGATCGTGGACGCGCCACGTCGCTTTTGCTGTTTGAGCACGTCCACGGTGAATCACGCGATCGCGGACAGGCGATGGTCGATCTGCTCAATCAGTATCGGGAAGATGGCCTGGAGCTTGATTCTAAAGAGCTGCCGGACTTTCTGCCGCTCTATCTGGAGTACCTCTCCAGCGGCAGCGCTGACCGCGCACGCGGCGGATTGCAGGATATTGCGCCGATCCTCGCGCTGTTAGCGGCCCGGTTGCAGCAGCGTCAAAGCCCGTACGCCGGGCTGTTCGATGCGCTGGTGTCGCTCTCCGGCGCCGAGGTGGACGCCGCCAGCCTGCAACCGCAGGTGGCGAAAGAGGCCCGCGACGACACGCCGGCGGCGCTGGATGCCGTTTGGGAAGAGGAACAGGTTAAGTTCCTTGGCGAACAGGGCTGCGCATCTGCTCAGCAGGCCGCGCATCAGCGCCGCTTTGCCGGGGCGGTTGCGCCACAGTATCTCGACGTGGCACAGGCCACAACGCGATCTACAGGAAACTAATTATGCAATTTCTCTCTCGCTTATTCTTCGATATCTATCCTTACATCGCGGGATCGGTGTTCCTGATCGGTAGCTGGTTACGCTACGACTACGGTCAGTACAGCTGGCGCGCCGGCTCCAGCCAGATGCTGGACAAAAAAGGGATGCGGCTGGCGTCGAACCTGTTTCATATCGGCATCATCGGTATCTTTTTTGGTCACCTCGTCGGCCTGCTGACGCCGCACTGGATGTACGAATCTTTCCTGCCGATCGACGTGAAGCAGAAGCTGGCGATGATTGCCGGCGGCGTGTGCGGGCTGATGACGCTGGCGGGCGGGCTGCTGCTGCTCAAGCGCCGTCTGACCAATCCACGCGTGCGGGCAACCAGCAGCGTCGGAGACATTCTGATCATGGTGCTGTTGGTGACGCAGGCACTCCTCGGGCTGTTAACCATTCCTTTCTCCGCCCACCATATGGACGGTAGCGAAATGATGAAGCTGGTGGGATGGGCGCAGGCGGTGGTCACCTTCCAGGGCGGCGCTTCCGCGCACCTTGAGGGCGTGGCGCTGATTTACCGCGTGCATATGGTACTGGGCATGACGCTGTTCCTGCTCTTCCCGTTCTGCCGCCTGGTGCATATCTGGAGCGCGCCGGTGGAGTATCTTACGCGTCGCTATCAACTGGTGCGTAATCGTCGCTAGCGGTCAGAAACAGTAAGCCTGAGGCCGGAGAAATCCGGCCTTTTCCGTTCTTATCCTCTGTAAGTTTCTCTCTGATGCTGCGGCGCGTTAAAAAGTAACGAAAATCACTAATATCTTCTGTGTCCCGTTCCTTCTGCTTATTCAATCAATTAACATGACGACTACTTTTTCGCATCGCATCAGAGATATTCAATGCGCTATCTGGCTTTCATTTTTCCCGCCGTGCTGATGCTTGCCGCCTGTAGCAGCAAGCATCAGCCGCCTCAGGCCGTTGAGCCGCAGGGCAATCCGTTTGGCGGCGGCTTTCAGCTTGAACCTACTCACGATTACCACCCTCTGACGGGCGATTTCGCCAACAACTCCTCGACGGAGCAGTTCATCGATAAGATGGTGCGCGAGCATGGCTTTCAGCGCCAGCAGCTCCACGACGTGCTTGCACAGGCCAAAAACCTCGACTGGGTGATCCGGCTGATGGACAGGCAGGCGCCCGTCGTTCAGGGGCCGATCGGCCCGAACGGTGCCTGGATACGCTACCGCAGTAAATTCATCACGCCTTCAAACGTGCAAAACGGCGTAGCGTTCTGGAATCAGTATCAGGATGCTCTCCAGCGCGCTTATCAGGTATACGGCGTACCGCCTGAAATTATTGTCGGCATTATTGGCGTGGAAACCCGTTGGGGACGGGTGATGGGCAAAACGCGCATTATCGACGCGCTTGCCACGCTGGCCTTTAACTACCCGCGCCGCGCCGACTTCTTCAGTGCCGAACTGGAAACTTTCCTGCTGATGGCGAGGGAAGAGGGCGACGATCCGCTCGATCTTCGCGGCTCCTACGCGGGCGCAATGGGCTACGGGCAGTTTATGCCGTCCTCTTTCAAAAGCTATGCGGTTGATTTTAACGGCGATGGTCACATTAACCTGTGGGATCCGGTTGATGCGATTGGCAGCGTGGCCCACTACTTTAACGCGCACGGCTGGCAGAAAAACGGCACGGTCGCGGTGCCGGTGACTGGCTTCGCCACCACGCGCGAAACCGGTTTTAAAACGCGCTACACCGTTGCTTCGCTGGCATCAGAAGGCTTTACGCCGCAGGTGAAACTGGCTGGCGACCAGCAGGTCAGCCTGCTGCGTTTCGATATGGGCACTGACTATCAGTACTGGTTCGGGTTGCCGAACTTCTATGCCATAACCCGCTATAATCACAGCAACCACTATGCGATGGCCGTCTGGCAGTTGGGGCTGGCGGTACGTGAAGCGAAAGACAGTTTATAAGGTGTTCGCCTGACTGCTTTATGAAGGGCGATATTGGGAAAAGGCTCGCAAAACAGCTGCCTGTAGCGTGATCCGACGGTGAAAGGTGATAGGCTTGGCCGCCCTACCTGAAGAAATAAGGAACACCCATGACAGATGCAGAACTCATGCAGCTCAGCACTGAAATTGGCACGCTTCTGCAAGCCGGCGGAGCGACCGTCACCACGGCGGAGTCCTGTACCGGCGGCTGGATTGCTAAAGTGCTTACCGACGTTCCCGGCAGCTCAGGCTGGTTTGAGCGCGGCTTCGTGACCTACAGCAACGACGCCAAGCAGGAACTGGTTAACGTCGCGACGGCTTCGCTTGAGGCTTATGGCGCGGTCAGCGAACAGGTGGTGCGGGAAATGGCGGAAGGCGCGCGGCAAAAAGCAAATGCGCACTTTGCCGTTTCGGTCAGCGGTATCGCCGGGCCGGAAGGTGGTTCAGCGGAAAAACCCGTTGGCACGGTCTGGTTTGGCTTCGCCTGCAAGACATCGCCAACGCAGGCCATGTGCAAAATTTTCACCGGTGACCGCGAATCGGTTCGCCGCCAGGCCACGGCCTGCGCGCTCCTGACGCTGCGTGACCTTTTTCTTAAAAAATAAACTTGATACTGTATGGCTATACAGTATAATTGCTTTCAGTTAACCGAATAAAGCCGCGAACGCTTTACCCGCCTGATTAGGAGTTGAAATGGCTATTGATGAAAACAAGCAAAAAGCACTGGCAGCAGCGCTGGGCCAGATTGAAAAGCAATTTGGTAAAGGCTCTATCATGCGTCTGGGTGAAGACCGTACCATGGATGTGGAAACTATCTCCACCGGCTCGCTCTCTCTGGATATCGCGCTGGGCGCTGGCGGCCTGCCAATGGGGCGTATTGTCGAAATCTACGGCCCGGAATCATCCGGTAAAACGACGCTGACGTTGCAGGTCATCGCTTCAGCGCAGCGCAAAGGCAAAACCTGTGCGTTTATCGATGCCGAGCATGCGCTGGATCCGGTCTACGCCAAGAAACTGGGCGTGGATATTGATAACCTGCTTTGCTCTCAGCCTGATACAGGTGAGCAGGCGTTGGAGATTTGTGACGCGCTGGCGCGTTCCGGTGCGGTAGACGTTATTATCGTCGACTCCGTTGCAGCGCTGACGCCGAAAGCGGAAATTGAAGGTGAGATCGGTGATTCACATATGGGCCTGGCGGCACGTATGATGAGTCAGGCGATGCGTAAACTGGCGGGTAACCTTAAAAACTCCGGCACGCTGCTGATCTTCATCAACCAGATCCGTATGAAAATTGGCGTGATGTTTGGTAACCCGGAAACAACGACCGGCGGTAACGCGCTGAAGTTTTATGCCTCCGTCCGTCTGGATATCCGCCGCATCGGTGCGATCAAAGAAGGCGACGAAGTGGTTGGTAGTGAAACCCGCGTCAAAGTCGTGAAAAATAAAGTCGCGGCGCCGTTTAAGCAGGCCGAGTTCCAGATTATGTACGGCGAGGGCATCAATATTTACGGTGAACTGGTCGACCTGGGCGTGAAGCATAAGCTGATTGAAAAAGCGGGTGCCTGGTACAGTTACAATGGCGACAAAATCGGTCAGGGTAAAGCCAATGCCGGTAATTTCCTGAAGGAAAATCCGGCGATTGCGAACGAAATCGATACCAAATTGCGTGCTACGCTGCTGAACAGCGCAGACAGCAAACCCGATTTCACCCCAACTGAAGCGGAAGCTCACGAACCCAGCGAAGCTGACGAAAACTTCTGAGTTCGCAGGTCGTAGACTATCGGCCGATGAATGCACTAACACGACAGAGCGGCCTGAAAGCCGCTCTTTTTTTATTCCTTCTTTTATCTCTTCCCGCTACCCTTAATCTGCTTGCAGCATAAACGCAGGGAGTTGAATGTCAGACACCACTGAACGTAGCCAGTTTTCGCGCTTTCTTGACAAGGCGATACGTATTCTCGCTATGCGTGATCACAGCGAGGCAGAGCTTCGGCGCAAGCTGTCGCTATCGGCTGAACGCGCCGCCACCTTTGCGAAAACGCAGTCGCGCGAACCAGAACCGCTCTCACCAGAACTGCTTGAGCGCGTTGTTGCCTGGTGCTATGAAAATCACTATCTGGACGATGCGAGATTTGCCGGGCGGTTCGTGGTCAGCCGTAGCCGCAAAGGTTACGGGCCGCAGCGTATTCGTATGGAGCTGGGTCAAAAAGGGGTGGATAAAGCGCTGGTCGACCAGGCGCTTAATGAAGCAGACATCGACTGGGCAAAACGCGCTTTTGAGGTGGCGGAACGTAAGTTCGGCCTGCCTTTCCCCACGGAGTGGAAAGAAAAAGCAAAAGTGCAGCGCTATTTAATGAGCAAGGGCTTCTTTTCTGAAGATATTCGCGAGATTTTCTCAAATTTTGACGAATGACCGCCATTGGGATTTTACTTCCCACTGAAGAAAATTTATCTTATTCACCACTTTTTGTTCGTGTGTCGCCGCAGGGAGCACTTTTCTGCCGGTGGAGTAAACGCACGAGACGTCCGTTAGCGAGATTCCAGGATAATTATGAGCAAGAGCACGGCGGAGATTCGCCAGACGTTTCTCGACTTTTTTCATAGTAAAGGACATCAGGTTGTAGCGAGTAGCTCCCTTGTCCCGACCAATGACCCGACGCTGCTGTTCACCAACGCAGGGATGAACCAGTTTAAAGACGTTTTCCTCGGCGGCGACAAGCGCAACTACACGCGCGCGACCACCTCGCAGCGCTGCGTGCGCGCAGGCGGCAAGCACAACGATTTGGAGAATGTCGGCTATACCGCGCGTCATCATACCTTCTTCGAAATGCTGGGTAACTTCAGCTTCGGGGACTATTTCAAGCGCGAAGCGATTGGCTTTGCGTGGGAACTTCTGACCGGTGCGCAGTGGTTCAACCTGCCTGCAGAAAAACTGTGGGTGACGGTTTATGAAACCGATGATGAAGCGTTTGATATCTGGGCAAACGAAGTCGGCGTGCCGCGCGAGCGCATTATTCGCATCGGCGACAACAAAGGCAGCGCTTACGCTTCCGATAACTTCTGGCAGATGGGAGACACCGGTCCGTGCGGCCCATGCTCCGAAATTTTTTACGATCACGGCGAGCACATCTGGGGCGGCCCTCCGGGCAGCCCGGAAGAGGACGGCGATCGCTATATTGAGATCTGGAATATCGTCTTTATGCAGTTCAACCGTCAATCCGACGGCACGATGTTGCCGCTGCCTAAGCCTTCTGTTGATACCGGTATGGGGCTGGAGCGTATTACGGCAGTACTGCAACATGTTAATTCCAACTACGAAATCGATCTCTTCCAGAAGCTGATTGCGTCTGTTGCTGCCGTCACCGGTGCAACGGATTTGACCAGTAAATCGCTGCGCGTCATTGCCGATCATATTCGCTCCTGCGCCTTCCTGGTGGCGGATGGCGTGATTCCATCCAACGAAAATCGTGGTTACGTGCTGCGCCGTATTATTCGTCGCGCGGTTCGACATGGAAACATGCTTGGCGCGCAAGGTACGTTTTTCTGGAAGCTGGTTGCGCCGCTGATTGAGGTGATGGGTGCCGCCGGTGAAGAGCTGGCGCGGCAGCAGTCTCAGGTCGAGCAGGTATTGAAAACCGAAGAAGAGCAGTTCGCCAGAACGCTTGAGCGCGGACTGGCGCTGCTGGATGAAGAACTGAATAACCTGAAGGGCGACACGCTCGACGGCGAAACCGTTTTCCGCCTTTATGACACCTTCGGTTTCCCGGTTGATTTGACGGCGGATGTCTGCCGCGAACGGGATCTGAAAATCGATGAAGCAGGTTTTGAGCAGGCAATGGAGCAGCAGCGTCAGCGCGCGCGCGACGCCAGCGGTTTTGGCGCCGATTACAATAACGTGATCCGCATTGATCAGGCGTCAGGCTTTAAAGGCTATGAGCAGCTTGAACTGAACGCGACGGTGAAGGCGATTTTCGTTAACGGCCAGGCGGCCAGTGAAATCGCTGCCGGTCAGGAAGGCGTCATCGTGCTTGATGAAACGCCATTTTACGGCGAGTCAGGCGGTCAGGTCGGTGATACCGGCGAGCTGAAAAGCAAAACGGCGAGCTTTGCCGTCACCGATACGCAAAAATACGGGCAGGCGATAGGGCATATTGGCAGCCTGACCTCCGGCCATGTTCGCGTTGGCGAGCGGCTTGCCGCTGAGGTCAACCAGGCCCGCCGCGATCGCATTCGTCTGAACCACTCCGCCACGCACCTGCTGCACGCCGCGCTGCGCCAGATACTGGGCCATCATGTGGCGCAGAAAGGCTCACTGGTTAACGACAAGTATCTTCGTTTCGACTTCTCACATTTTGAAGCGATGAAGCCACAGGAAATTCGTCAGGTTGAAGAGATCGTCAACGCGCAGATCCGTCGCAATCTTCCTGTTGAAACCACCATTATGGATCTCGACACCGCGAAGGCGCAGGGCGCAATGGCGCTGTTTGGCGAAAAGTACGACGACCGTGTACGCGTGCTGACGATGGGCGATTTTTCCACCGAGCTGTGCGGCGGTACGCATGCCAGTCGCACAGGCGACATTGGCCTGTTCCGTATCCTTTCTGAGTCAGGTACTGCGGCAGGCGTACGCCGTATCGAAGCCGTAACCGGCGAAGGCGCACTGACGCAGATCTATGCGCAAAGCGAACAGCTTCAGGACATTGCACACCTGATCAAGGCGAACAGCAGCAATCTGAATGAGAAAGTCCGCGCCATGCTTGAGCAGGTGCGCGGGCTGGAAAAAGAACTACAGCAGTTGAAGGATCAGCAGGCGGCGCAGGAGAGCGCATCGTTAAGCAGCAAGGCTGTTGACGTTCGCGGCGTTAAGCTGCTGGTGAGCGAGCTTGCCAATGTAGAACCAAAAATGCTGCGCACGATGGTGGATGAACTGAAAAACCAGTTGAAGTCCGCCATTATTGTGCTGGCAACTGTCGCAGACGGAAAAGTTTCACTGATTGCCGGGGTTACAAAAGACTTAACCGATCGCGTCAAAGCGGGCGAGCTGGTGGGCGAACTTGCCCGTCAGGTCGGGGGTAAAGGCGGAGGCCGTCCTGATATGGCTCAGGCCGGAGGAACCGATGCGCAGGCGCTGCCTGCGGCCCTGTCCAGCGTTGCGTCATGGGTTGATACAAAACTGTAAGACTATAAAAATGCGTCTCAGAAGGCGCCGCAGGAGCGTTCTCCGCGGCGTTTCTTGTATTGATGCGCCTCTATAAACATAAAGTCAGGTTGGCGGTGTGTATTTCGGCTAAACTAACTATCAGCAGAATGTATGAGTATGATGGTGCAGTTGTGATGTAATTGTCATAGTCTACATTTAGCGTTATATGATGGATAATGCCGGGAGACAGTTAACCCGACTCTTTTAATCTTTCAAGGAGCAAAGAATGCTTATTCTAACTCGTCGAGTTGGTGAAACCCTCATGATCGGTGATGAGGTGACTGTAACGGTGCTGGGAGTTAAAGGGAACCAGGTTCGCATTGGTGTGAACGCCCCTAAAGAAGTATCGGTCCATCGTGAAGAAATTTATCAGCGTATTCAGGCCGAAAAAACTCAGCCAACGAGTTACTAACGGATCAGGCGTCTCGCTGTTTTTAGCGAGGCGCTACCGGTTTTGTCCCGCACCCTTCGATTTTCCCGCTTTTCGCTGTTTCCTCCCTTTTTGCTCACGTTTTCTTACCCACTTTTCTGCACGTCGATGAAACTCTCATTGTTGATAAATCACCCTTTTTGTCGCTGAAATACCCGGATTGCGTGGGAATTGTGCAATCAAACACGTAAGGGGAAAAATTGTTTGACTTATAAGTCCGCCAAAGTAATATGTGCGCCACGCAGTACCGATGAGCAGAAACGTTCAGAGGCACAGCTCGCAAGAGTGCGTATGGTGAGGTGGCCGAGAGGCTGAAGGCGCTCCCCTGCTAAGGGAGTATGCGGTCAAAAGCTGCATCCGGGGTTCGAATCCCCGCCTCACCGCCATTTGCATCCGTAGCTCAGCTGGATAGAGTACTCGGCTACGAACCGAGCGGTCGGAGGTTCGAATCCTCCCGGATGCACCATATTTTTTAGTACGATGCAGCGTTAGCAGCCTGTATCAATGGTGAGCAGTCGGCACCTGGCGTCATCGCAGAATTTACACTGCATCCGTAGCTCAGCTGGATAGAGTACTCGGCTACGAACCGAGCGGTCGGAGGTTCGAATCCTCCCGGATGCACCATTTGCTTGTGTCGGCAATATTTATATTCTTTCTCTTCTTATTACATAATTCGCCTTTCAACACTCTTTCTTATGTTTAATCATTCCATTTTGCGTACGTTTTGAGCCTCGCCAAATTCTGATAATAAAAATACCTTTGTATATCAAGGGATTTACGCTACTCCGCTGACCGCGACAACGGGCGCTCTTTGCGCTAAAGTATCGGTTTACTGAATCAAGGGTGGAGTAGGCTATGTACGATGGCTATGAAGGCCTGATATTTGATATGGATGGCACCATCCTCGATACCGAACCGACGCATCGTGAAGCCTGGCATATTGTTTTAGGGCGCTATGGCATGGCGTTTGATGAAAACGCCATTATCGGCCTGAACGGCTCGCCAAGCTGGCGCATCGCTCAGGTACTGATCGCCGGCTATCAATCCGATCTCGATCCGAAAGCGCTGGCTGCGGAAAAAACGGCGACGGTAAAAGAGATGCTGCTTGATGGCGATTCTGTGCGCCCTTTGCCGTTAATTGATGTGGTCAAGGCCTATAAAGGCCGCAGGCCAATGGCTGTAGGCACAGGTAGCGAACACGCCATGGCGGATGCGTTGCTCAGACATCTCGGCCTGCGCGACTACTTTGACGCTATCGTCGGCGCAGATGATGTCACCCACCACAAGCCAGAGCCTGAAACGTTTTTGCGCTGCGCCGAACTGATGAATGTTGCTCCGCAGCGCTGCATCGTTTTTGAAGACGCGGATTTCGGCATTCAGGCAGCGCAGGCGGCAGGGATGGATTTTGTGGATGTTCGCCTGCGTTAGGCTGGAGACCGCACGTCATACCACGCCCGGCTTTCTGACTCATATTATCATTGCCCGCTCTCTGCCGCAGATGGCGGGAGCGATGGCACAACACAGCAACAGCTTAATGGCTGATACATTTATGGCATGGAAAAGCGGCAATGATTCGCGAATAATCGGCGCTGCGATTAACATTATGCTTAACAATAATAAATCAATCTCCGAGCGGGAGGTCAATTTGATCCCGGACGTATCACAAGCGCTATCCTGGCTGGAAGCGCATCCTGACGCATTAAAAGGTATTGGTCGCGGCATTGAGCGCGAAACCCTGCGCGTCAGACCCGATGGCCATCTGGCCACGACCGGGCACCCTGAGTCACTTGGTTCTGCGTTAACGCACAAGTGGATCACCACCGATTTTGCTGAAACGCTGCTGGAGTTTATTACGCCGGTAAATGACGATATCGATCGTTTGCTGGTTTTTTTACGCGATATTCATCGTCACACGGCGCGCGAGCTGGGCGAAGAGTATATGTGGCCAATGAGTATGCCGTGCATGATTGAAGACAGTGCGACTATTCAACTGGCACAATACGGCAAATCGAATATCGGCCGGATGAAAACGCTCTATCGCGAAGGCTTAAAGAATCGCTATGGCGCGCTGATGCAGGTTATATCCGGTGTGCATTATAACTTTTCTCTTCCGCTAACGTTCTGGCAGGCCTGGGCCGGCGTGAAAGATGAAAAAAGCGGTCAGGAAGCGATCTCAGACGGCTATTTGCGCCTGATCCGTAACTACTATCGGTTCGGCTGGATTATTCCCTATTTATTTGGCGCGTCGCCTGCCATCTGTTCCTCTTTTTTACAGGGAAAAGAGACCAGACTGCCTTTCGAACGCACCGAAAATGGCACAATGTATCTGCCGTGGGCAACCTCGCTGCGCCTGAGCGATCTGGGCTATACCAACAAGTCGCAAAGCGGCCTTGGTATCACCTTTAACAGCTTGGCGGGCTATGTGGAAGCCCTGAAGGCGGCAATAAAAACGCCGTCGGAAGAGTATGCCCGCATGGGAACCAAAGATGCGCAGGGCAACTGGCTCCAGCTTAATACCAACGTTTTGCAGATTGAAAATGAACTGTATGCGCCGATTCGCCCTAAGCGCGTCACCCGCTCTGGTGAAAATCCTTCCGATGCGCTGCTGCGCGGCGGCATTGAGTATATTGAAGTGCGCTCTCTGGATATTAACCCGTTCTCAGCAACGGGCGTGGATGCCAACCAGGTTCGTTTTCTCGATCTGTTCCTGATTTGGTGCGCACTGGCGGAGGCGCCGGAGATGAGCAGCGAAGAACTGCTCTGTACCCGCGCAAACTGGAACCGCGTGATTCTGGAAGGACGCAAGCCGGGTCTGCTGCTGGGCGTTGGCTGCGGTGAAGCGCAGACGCTGCTGGCAGATACTGGCAAGCTGCTGTTTAAGGATCTGCGTCGCGTGGCTGAAACGCTCGACGGTCAGCAGGGCGAACGTCACTATCAGGACGTGTGCGATCGGCTGGTCGCTTCGTTTGACGATCCGGAGTTAACCTACTCGGCGCGCATTCTGGCGCAGATGAAAGAGCATGGTCTCTGCGGAACCGGCCTGGCGCTGGCGGAGCAATATCGGCATCAGCTTACGGAAGAATCGCTGGAGATCCTCAATGAACCACAGCTCATGCAGGAAGCCGTACGCTCGAAGGTTAATCAGCAGGAAATTGAAGAGAGTGATACGCTTAGTTTTGAAGATTTTCTGAAGAGCCGAAGCTGAAAAGAAAAAGGCCACGTCACTGTGGCCCAAGTAACATCTCTGTGTTGTCAGGGATGATGATAACAAAATGCGCGTCTTTCATTAATTCAGACCGGCCACCACAGAAAAAGTTTCACCGACGTACAAATAAATTCTTAAGTTGAGGTAATCATATGCCATTGCTGGATAGCTTTACCGTTGATCATACAATCATGGCAGCGCCTGCTGTGCGCGTTGCCAAGACCATGAAAACGCCTCATGGCGACACGCTGACCGTGTTCGACCTGCGCTTCTGCAAACCCAATAAAGAAGTGATGCCCGAGCGGGGAATTCACACGCTTGAGCACCTGTTTGCCGGCTTCATGCGTAATCACCTGAACGGCGACGGCGTTGAAATTATTGATATTTCCCCAATGGGATGCCGCACCGGCTTTTATATGAGCCTGATTGGCACGCCTGACGAAGCGCGCGTGGCGAAAGCGTGGAAAGAAGCCATGCAGGACGTGTTGAAAGTGAGCGATCAGAACAAGATCCCGGAACTGAACGAGTATCAGTGCGGTACGTATCAGATGCATTCGCTGGATGAAGCGCAGGATATCGCGCGTCATATTATTGGTAATGATATTCGTGTCAATCGTAACGATGAGCTGGCGCTACCGCAGGAAAAATTGCAAGAGCTGCACATTTAGTCGATGCCACAGCGGGCGGCGCGTTCGCCCGCTATATCCTTTATGAACCCACTGAATCCTTCAGCGAGGTCTGCGGCGTAATTCTCACCTGTTTAATCATGTTTTCCTGCACGGCGAGAATATCTACCGCGTAATGACCAATACGCACGGTGGTATCCGGCAGCGGAATATCTTCTAATACTTCCAGTATCATGCCGTTAACCGTACGCGCTTCTTCTTCCGGCAGCGTCCAGTTGAAGGCTTTATTCAGCTCGCGTACGTTGGCGCTCCCCTCAATCAATACCGAACCATCGTTCTGCGGCATAACTTCTTCTGCCAGCGTGGGCGACATGGAGGTAGTGAAATCGCCAACGATCTCCTCAAGGATGTCGTCGATGGTCACCAGGCCTTTGATATCGCCATATTCATCAACGACCAGTCCCACCTTTTTCTTATTGCGCTGAAATTTTACCAGTTGCACATTCAGCGGCGTGCCCTCCGGCACGTAATAAATTTCATCGGCCGCGCGCAGCATCACCTCTTTGGTAAACTCTTTCTTTTCAGTCATCAGGCGATAAGCTTCACGCACGCGCAGCATACTGATGGCGTCGTCAAGCGAGTCGCGGTGCAAAACGATGCGCCCGTGCGGAGAGTGGGTGAGCTGGCGGACAATAGATTTCCAGTCATCGTTGATGTTGATGCCGACAATTTCATTGCGCGGCACCATGATGTCGTCAACGTTGACCTTTTCCAAATCCAATACCGAGAGCAGCATATCCTGATTGCGGCGCGACATCAGCGAACGCGACTCATAAACGATGGTGCGTAATTCTTCTTTACTGAGCGCCGCACTGATTGCGCCTTCGGTTTTAATACCAACCATCCGCATCAGCATGCGCGCGATGGTATTCAGCAGCCAAACCAGCGGCATCATCACGATCTGCAATGGCCCAAGCAGAAAGCTGCTGGGATAGGCAACCTTTTCCGGGTAGAGCGCGGCGATGGTTTTAGGCAATACCTCGGCGAAAACCAGTACGGCAAAGGTCAGGATGCCGGTGGCAATCGCCACGCCCGCATTGCCATACAGACGGATACCCACAATGGTAGCCAGCGAGGAGGCGAGAATATTGACAAGGTTGTTGCCGATCAGCACCAGGCTGATCAGCCGATCGGGGCGACGTAGCAGTTTTTCTACGCGACGGGCGGCGCGATTGCCGTTTTTCGCCAGGTGGCGCAGCTTGTAGCGATTCAGCGTCATCATACTGGTTTCTGAACCGGCGAACCAGGCGGAAACAATAATCATGATGAACAGGGTGATGATCAGGGCAGTGGTTGAAACATGTTCCAACGAGGAGGTTCCTTGTAGTCAGGGATCAGGAGGTCAGGAAATGTTGCAGCGTCCGGCTGCCAAAGTAGGCCATGGTCAGCAAAAACGCGCCGCCACAGTTGAACCAGACCACGCGGCGTCCACGCCAGCCTTCGTGATAGTGTCCCCACAACAGAACAATATAGACAAACCAGGCGAGAATAGACAAAACCGCCTTATCAACGTTTTCGCGAGTGAAGAGATCCTGCATATAAAACAGGCCGGTGCAGAGCACCAGCGTCAGCAGCACCACGCCAACCTGGGTAATGTGGAACATCTTGCGCTCAATGGTCATCAGCGGAGGAATATCGCTGCTGAACGCCAGCTTTTTATGTTTGAGAAGATAGTCAATCCACGCCAGCTGAAGCGCATAGAGCGCTGCAATAATCAGCGTTGCATAGGCAAACAGCGCCAGCCCAATATGCACCATCATGCCCGGTGCCGTTTCAAGATGCGTGATGAACGCATTGGGCACAAAGGTGGCAAACGCCAGATTGATCAAGGCAAAACTGTAAACGATTGGCAACAGTATCCAACCGCGGTTGCGCGACGCCACAATGGTCATAATGATGCAAATCAGCAGGCTCACCAGCGAGCCGATATTCAGCAGGCTGAGGTTTTGTCCGCTGTCCATGGCAAAGATGCGCTGTTGCAGCGCCACGGCGTGACAGACAAGCGCGATAATCGCAGAAAGGATAGCCAGACGACGCCACGCGCTCTGTTTGCGCAGCAGGCTGGGAATAATCAGAGCAAGGCTGAAAGAGTAGGCGAACAGCGCCAGAATCGCAAAAACAGACATATAGGTGTCAGTACCGCCGGTCCGGGAAAAGAGCAGTATAGCGCCAGCGACGCCTGGCTCCAAACGATCTCAGCGGGGTTTCAGGTTTGTGCAAGGTTCGCTTTCAATTGCGGGTCACAAGCCAGGCTGCTTCTGTTATAATCCGCGCCATTGTGTCGCCTGGCGACCTCTCATTACGCAGAGCGAGAGACGATGTTTGATAATTTAACTGACAGACTGTCGAAAACCCTCCGAAACGTCAGCGGTCGCGGACGGCTGACCGAAGACAATATCAAAGACACCCTGCGCGAAGTGCGCATGGCGCTGCTCGAAGCGGATGTCGCGCTGCCGGTGGTGCGCGATTTTATTGGCCGCGTGAAAGATCGTGCGGTCGGGCAGGACGTTAATAAAAGCCTGACGCCGGGTCAGGAGTTCATCAAGATCGTGCAGAGCGAGCTGGTCGCGGCGATGGGCGCGGAAAACAATACGCTCAATCTTGCTGCCCAACCGCCCGCCGTGGTGCTGATGGCGGGCCTGCAAGGCGCCGGCAAAACCACCAGCGTCGCCAAGCTTGGTAAATTCCTGCGTGAAAAGCATAAGAAAAAGGTGCTGGTGGTGTCTGCCGACGTCTACCGTCCGGCGGCCATCCGGCAGCTTGAAACGCTTGCAGAGCAGGTCAGCGTCGATTTTTGTCCGTCCGATCTCAGTCAGAAGCCGGTTGATATTGTTAAAAACGCATTACAGCAGGCGAAGCTGAAGTTTTATGACGTGCTGCTGGTGGATACTGCCGGTCGTCTGCACGTTGACGAAGCGATGATGGACGAAATCAAGCAGGTTCATGCCGCCATCAATCCGGTTGAAACGCTGTTTGTGGTCGATGCCATGACCGGTCAGGACGCCGCCAACACGGCGAAGGCGTTTAATGAAGCGCTGCCGTTGACCGGCGTGGTGCTGACCAAGGTGGACGGCGATGCGCGCGGCGGTGCGGCGCTCTCCATTCGTCACATTACCGGCAAGCCTATCAAATTTATGGGCGTCGGCGAGAAGACCGAAGCGCTGGAGCCGTTCTATCCTGACCGTATCGCCTCACGCATTTTAGGCATGGGCGATATGCTGTCGCTGATTGAGGATATCGAAAGCAAAGTCGATCGCGCTCAGGCTGAAAAACTGGCCGGCAAGCTGAAAAAAGGCGACGGCTTCGATCTCAATGACTTCCTGGACCAGCTCAAGCAGATGCGCAACATGGGCGGCATGGCCAGCCTGATGGGCAAGCTGCCCGGCATGGGACAGATACCGGACAACGTGAAGTCACAGATGGACGATAAGGTGCTGGTGCGCATGGAAGCGATGATCAACTCCATGACCCGCAAAGAGCGCGAAAAGCCTGAAATTATTAAAGGTTCCCGCAAGCGCCGCATTGCGACCGGTTCCGGTTTACAGGTGCAGGATGTTAACCGCCTGCTCAAGCAGTTTGACGACATGCAACGCATGATGAAGAAGATGAAAAAGGGCGGCATGGCGAAGATGATGCGCGGCATGAAGGGTATGATGCCGCCTGGCTTCCCGGGTCGTTAAGTCAGCCGAAAAGGTTCAGGGCGAATTAGATTGCTTTTTACGCCAAAATGAGTAAAATTTTCGGGCTTTTTATATTGCATCCGGGCCCCGTTCCCTCAATGGGGCCCGGTTGTTTTATTAACTAAAGAGGATGTTATGGTAACAATTCGTTTGGCACGTCACGGCGCTAAAAAGCGTCCGTTTTATCAGGTAGTCGTTACTGACAGCCGTAATGCACGTAACGGTCGCTTTATCGAGCGCGTAGGTTTCTTCAACCCGATCGCATCAGGTCAGGCTGAATCACTGCGTCTGGATCTGGATCGCATCGAGCACTGGGTTGGCCAGGGCGCTACTCTCTCTGATCGCGTTGGCGCGCTGATCAAAGAAGCTAAGAAAGCAGCTTAATCTGTCACGGTGGTGAAAATGAGCAAGCAACTCGCCGCGCAGCCCCCTGCTAACCCTATTACCGTAGGGAAGATGGGATCGGCCTACGGCATCCGTGGTTGGCTCAAAGTGTTTTCCTCCACCGAAGATGCCGAAAGCATTTTTGACTATCAGCCGTGGTTTATTCAACGCGCAGGTCAATGGCAGCTTGTCGAGCTGGAAGGCTGGAAGCGCCACAATCAGGATCTGATCATCAAGGTCAAAGGCTTTGACGATCGCGAAGTTGCCGGTCTGCTGACTAATTGCGAAATTGTCGTGGATTCTGAGCAGCTGCCTGAGCTGGAAAGCGGTGATTATTACTGGAAAGACCTTATCGGTTGCCAGGTCATCACCACTGAAGGCTACAATCTGGGGAAAATCACTGAGCTGATGGAAACCGGTTCGAACGACGTCCTCGTCGTAAAGGCAAACCTGAAGGATGCATTTGGTGCGAAGGAGCGGCTGGTTCCGTTCCTTGATGGACAGGTTATCAAGAATGTCGATCTCACTACTCGCATCGTTGAAGTAGATTGGGATCCTGGTTTTTGAGCTCCGAACTGAGCGGTACGGCACCGGCAAAATCGATGTGGATTGGCATTATCAGCCTTTTCCCGGAGATGTTTCGCGCTGTTACCGATTACGGAGTCACCGGCCGGGCAGTAAAAAATGGCCTGCTCAGCATTCAGAGCTGGAGTCCTCGTGACTTCACTCATGATCGGCACCGCACCGTGGACGAACGTCCTTATGGCGGCGGGCCGGGAATGCTAATGATGGTGCAGCCTTTACGGGACGCCATCCACGCAGCAAAAGCGGCGGCAGGAGAAGGCGCGAAGGTGATTTATCTGTCACCTCAGGGTCGCAGGCTCGATCAGTCGGGCGTGTGCGAACTGGCGACCAGCGAGAAGTTAATTCTTGTTTGTGGTCGCTATGAAGGGATTGACGAGCGCGTAATCAAAACCGAAGTCGATGAAGAATGGTCGATTGGTGATTACGTTCTCAGTGGTGGCGAGCTGCCAGCAATGACGTTGATTGACTCTGTCGCCCGGTTTATACCTGGCGTGCTGGGCAAACAGGCGTCGGCCGAAGAGGATTCATTCTCCGAGGGGTTGCTGGATTGTCCGCACTACACCCGACCTGAAGTGTTAGAGGGGATGGAAGTACCGCCAGTTCTGCTGTCGGGCAACCATGCTGAAATTCGCCGGTGGCGTCTGAAACAGTCGCTGGGCCGCACCTGGCTTAGAAGACCTGAACTTCTGGAAAACCTGGCTCTGACTGAAGAGCAAGCAAGGTTGCTGAAAGAGTTCCAGCAGGAATGTAAACAGCAACATAACGATGATGGGCACGATGGCTACGGCCGCGGCGCCTGAATATCAGTTTACCCAGGATAAGAGATTAAATTATGAGCAACATTATCAAGCAAATTGAACAAGAGCAGATGAAGCAGGACGTACCTTCCTTCCGCCCGGGTGATACCCTGGAAGTGAAAGTATGGGTCGTTGAAGGCTCCAAGAAACGTCTGCAGGCATTCGAGGGCGTGGTTATCGCTATTCGTAACCGCGGTCTGCACTCTGCATTCACTGTTCGTAAAATTTCTAACGGCGAAGGCGTTGAGCGTGTATTCCAGACTCACTCTCCGGTAATCGACAGCATTACTGTGAAACGTCGTGGTGCCGTGCGTAAAGCCAAACTGTACTACCTGCGTGAGCGTACCGGTAAGTCTGCTCGTATCAAAGAGCGTCTTAACTAAGGTTTCGCTAACGCGACATCTGAAAGTTAATAGCATGAGGGCTGACCGCAGGGTCAGCCCTTTTTTTTAAGTTACAGGTCACGCCATTTTTGCAACGGCAGAGCGAGAGCAGTTTACGAAGGCTGCGTTTACCGTTCAGGACGCAGGAAATGGTAAACGGCGGTATTGACCGGCCCGCTGTCTAACACCACCAGTCCGTACAGAATACCCATAAACTTCGCGCCGCTTCGCACCGCAACGCCACGGCTGGCAACGTTATCCTCTGCCGCCAGAATTTCGACGGTGTCACGGTTCGGCGTTTGCCAGGCCAGCGCGACCAGCCGTCGCACCGCTTCGCTGGCAATCCCTTTCCGTTGTTCACTGCTGCGCACCCAGTAGCCAATAGAGCAGAGATGAGGTTCTTCGGGCGAAAAGCGCAGCCCCGCGCCGCCCAGCAGACGGCCGTCCTTCGCGAACAGCCCAAGCTCGTCCGCGCTGCCTTTTTCGCGCATCAGTCGGGTCACGGCAAACCAGCAGCGAGCTTCCTGCTCGGTGAAATCAGCATGTGCCCAGGTCATCCAGGGAGTAAGGGTATCTAACGATTCGTGGACTGCGTGGGTAAAGGCTGTTGCGTCTTCCTCACGGTAAGGACGAAGCACTATTTCCATATTATCTCTCCGGACAATCTTTACGCTGGGTTACCTTGATTTATATCGGGATTTTACGAGATGTTCAATTGCGCGAAGTTACCTTATGACGTAAACCCAATCCGTTTATATCAGAGGAAAATGGCGCTTGCGCATCACAAGAAAATCTCTACTGTAATATTATATTTACACTTGGTGCGCGCCTCGACTTTGCTCTAAAAGTTAATAACTTGATTTATATAGTGTATTTTTAGGCTATCAATGGTGGTAATAATATATGTACACGGTAGCCTTGAGTATTGTACGCATTATGATACATTACTCCTCATCTTAACCAAGACTGAAACGAGCATAATGAGAGCTAAGGGATACGACCATGCAAAAAGATGCGCTGAATAACGTACATATCGCTGATGAACAAATCTTAATCACGCCGGAAGAGCTGAAAAAGCAGTTTCCGCTCAACGCTGCCTTAGAGCAGCAGGTTGCTGCTTCCCGTGAGACGATTTCCAATATCATCAGTGGTAAAGATCCGCGCCTGCTTATTGTCTGTGGCCCTTGCTCGATTCATGACACCGAAGCCGCTCTGGACTATGCCCGCCACCTGAAAACGCTCTCAGAACAGCTGAAGGATCGGCTGTATATCGTTATGCGCGTCTATTTTGAGAAACCCCGCACCACCGTTGGCTGGAAAGGTCTGATCAACGATCCGCATATGGATAACTCGTTCGATATGGAAGCAGGGCTGCATATTGCCCGTCGTTTGTTGCTCGATCTGGTTGCAATGGGCCTGCCGCTGGCGACCGAAGCGCTCGATCCCAATAGCCCGCAATACCTGGGCGATCTGTTCAGCTGGTCAGCAATCGGCGCCAGAACCACGGAATCGCAGACGCACCGGGAAATGGCCTCGGGTCTCTCTATGCCTGTCGGTTTCAAAAACGGCACCGATGGCAGCCTGGCAACGGCCATCAATGCCATGCGCGCCGCCGCCATGCCTCACCGGTTTGTGGGTATTAACCAGGGCGGTCAGGTTTGTCTGCTGCAAACGCAGGGCAACCCGGATGGTCATGTGATCCTGCGCGGTGGAAAAAATCCGAACTATGGCCCGGAAGATGTGGCGCAGTGTGAAAAAGAGATGCGCCAGGCAGGACTCCGTCCGTCACTGATGATAGATTGCAGCCATGGTAATTCGAACAAAGACTATCGCCGCCAGCCTGGCGTTGCTGAATCTGCCATTGCGCAGATCAAAGACGGCAACCGTTCAATTATCGGCCTGATGCTGGAAAGCCATCTGAACGAGGGCAACCAGTCTTCCGAGCAGCCAAAGCGCGAGATGCGCTACGGCGTTTCCGTCACCGATGCCTGCATCAACTGGGAAACGACCGAAACGCTGCTGCGTGAAATACATCAGGATCTGGACGGCGTACTGGCTTCACGTAAGGACTGATTATGGTGGCTGAACTGACCGCATTGCGCGATCAAATTGATGAAGTGGATAAAGCGCTGCTCGACCTTCTGGCGCGGCGTCTGAATCTGGTTGCTGAAGTTGGCGAGGTTAAAAGCCGTTACGGGCTGCCGATCTACGTGCCCGAGCGCGAAGCCTCGATGTTGGCCTCGCGGCGCGAAGAAGCAGAGCAGCTGGGCGTTCCGCCCGACCTGATCGAAGACGTTTTGCGCCGGGTAATGCGCGAATCCTATTCCAGCGAAAACGACAAGGGCTTTAAAACGCTTTGCCCGACGCTGCGGCCGATAGTAATTGTTGGCGGTAAGGGGCAGATGGGGCGCCTGTTCGAAAAAATGCTTACGCTTTCCGGCTATCAGGTGAAGATCCTCGATAAAGAGGAGTGGCCTGAGGCGGAGAGCCTGCTCTCCGATGCCGGAATGGTCATTGTCAGCGTGCCGATCCACCTGACTGAAAAGGTGATAAGGGAGCTGCCTCCACTGCCGGAAGACTGCATTCTGGTTGACATTGCATCGGTGAAAAATTCGCCGCTTCAGGCGATGCTGGCGGCGCATCACGGCCCGGTACTGGGCCTGCATCCGATGTTTGGGCCGGACAGCGGCAGCCTGGCGAAACAGGTGGTGGTGTGGTGCGACGGGCGTCAACCGGAAGCCTATCAGTGGTTTCTTGAGCAGATTCAGGTTTGGGGTGCGCGGCTGCATCGCATCAGCGCGGTGGAGCACGATCAAAATATGGCGTTTATTCAGGCGCTTCGCCATTTTGCCACCTTCGCTTACGGCCTGCATCTTGCTGAAGAAAACGTCCAGCTTGAGCAACTGCTGGCGCTCTCTTCTCCAATTTATCGGCTGGAGCTGGCGATGGTGGGGCGGCTGTTTGCGCAGGACCCGCAGTTGTACGCGGACATCATTATGTCTTCTGAAAGCAATCTGGCGCTCATTAAGCGTTACTACCAGCGTTTTGGTGAAGCCATTGCCTTGTTGGAACAGGGCGATAAACAGGCCTTTATCGACAGCTTTCGTAAAGTGGAGCACTGGTTTGGCGATTATGCTGAGCGTTTCATGTTAGAGAGCCGCGCCCTGCTGCGACAGGCCAACGACAGTCGTCGTTAATCTGATTCATAAGGCCAACGGATGGCCTTTCCTTATCTGATCAAAACCGCTTGCCTGTAAAATTTCCTGTGCGCGAGGCGATAACAAAAAATTCGCCAGCGGTCGGGCTTTCGCTTCGCACATCGCGAACGCATAATCTGCGCGGATCTGCCACGATTCAGGAAGGTCAACGAGGGCAAACGCCCGATCTTGTTCTACCCGCTGCGCATAGCTTCGATAGCCAATAAATATATCCGCCTGGCCAGTTTTGAGCAGCCAGCAACCGGCCACCTCGTCGGGCGGAACCGGGGAACTCTGTGCACCGCCGACCAGTTGCAATGCACGCTTTTTCAGCCCGTTTCCCACCTCAGGATGCTGCTGCTCAATGCGGTCGAAAAGCTGCCAGGTGTAGTCACCGGAGGGATCGCTGAGCGGCGTGGAGGTTGCAATACGCAGGTTCGGATCGCTCAGCAGATCCAGCGGTGATCGCGCCTTCAGGTGCGGCAGCAGCGTGAGGCAAAGCCGGTTACTGGTAAAAACGCTGACGCTCAGTGCGTTGCCCTCCTGAAGCAGCGTGTGCGGATGAGCAACATTGGCGGAAGCGAAAAGATCGCAGCGTTCTCCCTGTTCAAAGCGCTGCCGCAACAGCCCCGCCGGGCCAAACAGCGTCTCAACGGTCAGCGGAGGATGCTGTTTTTCGAATGCGTCTACCAGAACGGGCCAGACCAGCCGCAAGCTTCCGGCAGCCAGCACGCGGATCTTATTCATTTGCTCCCCCGACATAGTGCGTGCGGTAAAACTGCTGATACCACGCATCAGCTTTTTTCTGCATATCGATATCGCTGAATTTTTCAGGATACAGCTTTTTCGCCATCCACAGTTCGCCAAGGGCCATTGCTTCCGGCATCGGATAACCCCATGCCTTGGCATATTCAGGCATCAGGTAAACGCGATGGTGCTGCACGGCGTCTACGGCCTGCCAGGCGGGCTGCTGATTAATTTCGGCGATGACCTGCGGGTAGCGATCCTGTACAAATATTACCTGAGGATCCCAGGCAAGGATCTGTTCCATCGACACCTGCTTAAAGCCTTTTACCGTTGCCGCCGCGACGTTGAGCGCGCCCGCATGCGCCATCATCAGGCCCGTGTATTTACCTGAGCCGTAGGTGGTAAGATCGGGATTTGCCATATATGCCCGAACGCGCTGTGCGTCAGGCAGCGACTTCAGACGCGCTTCGGTAAGTGCGCGCTGCCGAAACGTTGCCTCAATCAGCGTTTCTGCCTGCTTCTGATGATTCACGACGTTGCCTATCAGACGAATGCCCTCTTTCAGCCCCTGGTTGTAGGCCTGCTCTTCGCTAATCAGATCGGGGTTGAGTTTGTTCTGCTGTTCTTTATCACCGGCACGCAGGGAAATGGCAATCACCGCGATGCCCAGATGCTGGATCTGATCGATCATCGCCTGCGGCGCATAATTGGTGACGAAAACCACCTGTGGATGCAGCGCAACCAGCTTTTCCAGGTCGACGTGGGTGAGGTCACCGAGCGTAGGGATGTTGTTGAGTTGAGGAACCAGGCGCGCATAGCCCTCGCCCAATTGCTGTTTCCAGTTAGCCATAACGCCCACCATCGTATCAGTGGCATCAAGCTGTACCAGTAAATTCAGGGTCTGATGCTGAAGGACAACCACGCGATCCACGCGATCGGGAACGGTAACCTGCCGGCCAAGCTGGTCAGTCACCTGCCGGTCGGCGTGGGCGGCAAAAGGAAGGAGTAAAGCAAAGAGAGCAGACGAGCACACCCTGGAAAAAACGCGCATAGAGAACCTCTGAAATATCGTTATATACCTTATGATATAACGATGGCGTTTCCATGGGAATGACTCTCAAGAGGTAGATGACGCCCGGCCGTCTGCCGGGCGCGGGACTACTCCGGTATTACCGGCACAATATTTTCGCTGGGATAGCAGCCCAGCACTTTCAGTGAACGCGTAATAGGCATCAACTCGTGCAGCGCCTGCTCAACCTCTTCGGCGCGAAGATTGCCCTGAAAATCAATATAAAACATCTCTTCCCAGGGATTGCCGTTAATGGGACGCGATTCCAGTTTGCTCATTACCAGATTGTGCTTACGCAGCACCAACAGCGCTTCCACCAGCGCGCCAGCCTGCTGGCCGGTTGCCATAATCAGCGTAGTTTTAGCCGGCACCTGAAGCGTCACCTCCACCGCTTTGCGGGCAAGAATGATGAAACGGGTGATGTTTTGCTGCTGATTCGCCAGGTTACGTTCAAGAACCTGTAATCCATACAGCGCGCCGCCTGCTTCGCTTCCCAGCGCGGCAGCTTCCGGTGAATCGAGCGCGGCTACTTTCTCCATTGCTGCCGCGGTACTTTCGGTGTACTCGATTTTCCAGTGCGGATAGCGCTGGAGGAAGTGGCTGCACTGCTGAAAAGGCTGCGGATGGCTGTAAACCGTTTTAATTTTTTGCAGATCGGTGGTGCCGGTCACCAGCACGCAGTGATCGATGGGCAGCGTCATTTCGCCAACAATAGAGAGGCTGGTTTGCTGCAACAGATCGTAAACGTCATTGATGGAGCCGGAGCTGGTGTTTTCAATCGGCACCACCGCATAGTCTGCCTGCCCGCTTTCAACCTGTTGAAAAATCTCATGGAACTTCTGACAGCCGCTTTCAATAAAATTGTCGAAATGACGGGCGGCGTAGCGGCGCGCTGCCAGATGTGAATAGGAGCCTTTTGGCCCTAAAAACGCAATACGGGCCGACTGAGCGCTGGTATTGTTGAGATGTTTTTGCAGCAGCGCCTGTTGAGTCAGCACGGAATCTTCAATAATAAGTTGAAAAACGCGGGTAATGAAATGGCCGTCCAGCTTGTGATTTTTCCCGGAGGCAATCAGGCGTTCAAGCAGGTCGCGCTCGCGATCGATATCGCGAATGGGACGGCGTGTGTTCATTTTAGTTTTAGCAACGTCGATCGCCAGTTCACGGCGGCGAGCAAGCAGACTCAACAGCTCTTCATCCAGCGCGGTGATTTTATCGCGCAGAGCCAGCAAGGGATTGTCAGTGGTCATAGTCTTTCCTGTCTGGTATGCAAAAAAAAACCTCCCTTTTCGGGAGGCTTTATTGTTCGTCTTCGCATGGCTTCTTACACGACGAATGGCCTCCCGATCGGGGGAAGGTAAAAAAGAATGCGAAGAAAAACGGGAATCTGGTCATCGTCATGTCCGGCATGGTCGAAAGGGTAAAGTAACCGCTGCAATTTATTTCTGTCAATAAAAAACGCGCCCTGAGGCGCGTCGTTTTGCCGTTCTACTCTTCATCAATGATGCTAAGGTCTTTCACACTGGCGTTCGCGCGGCGCGCTTCACCTTTGTGCTGAACTTTATTCAGCTGTCGCTCCAGCTTATTGATAAGTTCATTAATGGCGACATACATATCATCATGCTTGGCGCTGGCGACCAGCGGGCCATTCGGCGTATTGATTGTTGCATCGGCGACGAATTCCTTCGGCTCCTTTGAAAGAATGATATGCGGGTTAATCAGATGGGTTTGCCACTTTTCAAGCTTGGCAAGACGGTCTTCGACATGTTGGCGGATCGCCGGGGTGATCTCCATGTGCTTGCTGGTAATGTTCAGAACCATAGTACTTACCTCTCTGTCATTTCCGTCAAATGTAGATTTAGCATAACCCTAAAAAGCCCCTGGCAGGTGATTGAGATCGTGTTTTTTTGTCACTTTTTGTCAATCATGACAAATTTGTGAGACATCACGGTAAACCTGCAAAATGAGGTTGCTGCGAGCCAGTAAGATGGGCATTATTGATGAGATAATCCAGCGGGTTCGCGCAGAACTCCGGGCTTTAAGAATAAAAAAGGCAGCCCGCGGGCTGCCTTTTACGTCATTGAGAGTTACGCAGGATTGGCCGCGATAATCTTCGCGACTTTCTCCGCTTCTGCATTCAGTTGCAGATGACGATAGGCGTTTTCCATCAGCGGCAGCGCCGTACGCGTTGACTGCGTATCAGGATAGTCCTTCATCATTTGCTCTACGCGGTTAACAACAGCGACATACGCCTCGCGCTTAGTGTAGAATTGCGCCACGGATAGTTCATATTTAGCCAGACGATCTTTCAGATACACGAGACGCTTTCTGGCATCGGTCGCGTACTGGCTGTTTGGGTAACCCCGCAGCAGCTGAGAGAAGTCATGGAACGCGTCGCGCGCATGCGTGGGATCGCGGTCGGAGCGATCGATGCCGAAAAAGCCCTGCAATGCGCTGTCGTCAAGCGCCATGTCCGTCAGACCACGCATATAAATCACGTAATCAATATTCGGATGCGTTGGATTAAGACGCATAAAGCGGTCAATGGCGGCCTGCGCCAGCGGCAAATCGGCATTTTTGTAGTAAGCGTAGATCAGATCAAGCTGAACCTGCTGAGAGTAAGGCCCGAACGGATAGCGATTATCCAGCGCTTCCAGTTGCGTTATGGCGCCTTTAAAGTTACCGTCCTGGAGTTTTTGCTGGGCTGTAGCATAAATCTCGGAAGGCGGGTTGTCAGGCACCGTCTCTTTCGAGCCGGAACAACCCGCTAATACCAGGCTCAACGTGGCTGCAACCACCAGATATTTCATACGCGTCATGACGATTTGATTATCCTCAGAGTGTTATTCAGGAAGCTGTCCATTAAGCTCCCGATAGTGACCAGTACGATAGCACATTATATTAAACGGCATCGCCGTGAAAACCCAACGTTAACGAAGAAGCTGTTTATGGCACAACAAGTAAAACTCAACGCAACGGTCTCCGAATCGCAACTCGGACAACGCTTAGATCAGGCTTTGGCCGAATTGTTCCCTGACTATTCCCGATCTCGCATAAAAGAGTGGATTCTCGACCGTCGTATCGCTGTCAACGGCGTAATTATCGACAAACCCAAAGAAAAAGTACTGGGGGGCGAACAAATCACTCTTGATGCAGAAATCGAAGAAGACGCCCGCTGGGAGGCTCAAGACATTCCGCTCGATATCGTTTATGAAGATGACGATATTCTGGTGATCAATAAACCGCGCGATCTGGTTGTGCATCCCGGCGCCGGAAATCCCGATGGCACGGTGCTGAATGCGCTGCTGCATCACTATCCTGCCATTATGGATGTGCCTCGCGCCGGTATCGTACACCGTCTGGATAAGGACACAACCGGCCTGATGGTGGTCGCTAAAACGGTTCCTGCGCAGACGCATCTGGTGGAAACGCTTCAGTTGAGGGAGATAACCCGCGAGTATGAAGCCGTTGCCATTGGCCGCATGACCGCCGGCGGCACCGTGAACGAGCCCATCAGTCGTCATTCAACCAAACGTACGCACATGGCGGTGCATCCGATGGGCAAGCCGGCCACCACGCACTACCGCATCATGGAACACTTTCGTGCGCATACGCGTCTGCGCCTGCGTCTGGAAACCGGCCGTACGCACCAGATCCGCGTGCATATGTCACATATCAACCATCCGCTGGTTGGCGACCCGCTTTATGGCGGCCGCCCGCGTCCGCCGAAAGGCGCTTCCGACGCCTTCATCGCCACGCTGCGTCAGTTCGATCGTCAGGCGCTGCATGCGACTATGCTGCGCCTGTACCATCCTATCAGCGGTATCGAAATGGAGTGGCATGCGCCAATTCCACAGGATATGGTCGATCTGATCGCCGCATTAAAGGATGATACCGAACAGTTTAAAGATCAGATGGACTGGTGATGTCTTTGATTTTTCCTGACTGGCCCGCGCCCGCCAGCGTGCGTGCCTGTTCCACCACGCGCGCTGGCGGCATCAGTCAGGCGCCCTGGTCGTCGCTCAACGTTGGCGATCACGTGGGCGACAGCCCGCATGATGTGCAGATTAACCGCGAACGTCTGGCGACCGTCGCCGATCTTCCCGCCATGCCTGCGTGGCTGACCCAGGTTCACGGTACGCGCGTTTTGCGCCTGACGGGTGAGAGGCAGGAAGGGGAGGCGGATGCAGCCTGGAGCGATCGGCGCGGCATGGTCTGCGCGGCGATGACCGCTGACTGTTTGCCGGTGCTGTTTTGCTCGCAGGACGGCAAAGAGGTGGCGGCGGCGCACGCAGGCTGGCGCGGATTGTGCGCGGGCGTGCTTGAAAATACGATAGATGCCTTTACGTGTCCGCCGAAAGAGATTATCGCCTGGCTGGGGCCGGCTATTGGCCCGGATGCTTTCGAAGTCGGGCCTGAAGTCCGCGAGGCGTTTATGGCGCAGCATCGCCACGACGGCGTCGCTTTTCGCCCTTCAGGCCGCAAATATTTCGCCGATATCTGGCAGCTCGCACGCTTGCGTCTGGCGCGAAAAGGCGTCCGTGATATCTCTGGCGGCGGGCTGTGCACCTTCTCCGCAACTGAGCAATTTTTCTCCTTCCGACGCGATGGCGTCACCGGCCGTATGGTAAGTTTGATCTGGTTGGTGTAACCTGGCGCCCTAAGACGATCCATGCTGTTGTTTTTTTCGCCAAAATATTTGGGCCATTAACTTGAAAATTTGAGGGGTGACCTCATTTAATCTCCAGTAGCAATTTGGCCTGAATGGGGGAAATATGCGCCTGGATCGTCTTACTAACAAATTCCAGCTTGCTCTCGCCGACGCCCAGTCTTTAGCACTCGGGCGCGACAATCAATTTATCGAACCACTCCATCTGATGAGCGCCCTGCTCAATCAGGAGGGCGGTTCCGTTCGTCCTTTACTGACCGCCGCGAGCGTTAATGTTTCAACGCTGCAAAGCAGTGTAGAGCAGGCGATTGGACGGCTTCCGCAGGTCGAGGGCGCTGACGGAGACGTGCAGCCGTCGGCGGATCTTGTCCGTGTACTCAACCTGTGCGACAAGCTGGCGCAAAAACGCGCCGACAACTTTATTTCATCTGAACTGTTCGTATTAGCTGCACTGGACTCACGCGGTTCACTGGCTGATTTACTTAAATCTGCCGGCGCCAGCAGCGATAAATTATCGCAGGCCATTGAGCAAATGCGTGGAGGAGAGAACGTGAACGACCAGGGAGCTGAAGACCAGCGCCAGGCTTTGAAAAAATACACCATCGATCTGACCGAGCGCGCCGAGCAGGGCAAGCTCGATCCGGTTATCGGGCGCGATGAAGAGATCCGCCGGACAATTCAGGTGCTACAGCGCCGCACGAAAAATAATCCGGTGCTCATCGGCGAGCCCGGCGTGGGTAAAACCGCCATTGTCGAAGGGCTGGCGCAGCGCATTATTAATGGCGAAGTGCCGGAAGGGCTGAAGGGTCGCCGCGTACTGGCGCTGGATATGGGCGCGCTGGTGGCGGGTGCGAAATATCGCGGCGAATTCGAAGAGCGGCTGAAAGGCGTGCTTAACGATCTCGCCAAACACGAAGGCAACGTCATTCTTTTTATTGATGAATTGCATACCATGGTCGGCGCCGGTAAAGCGGATGGCGCTATGGACGCCGGTAACATGCTCAAACCCGCGCTGGCGCGTGGCGAACTGCACTGCGTCGGCGCGACCACGCTGGACGAGTACCGGCAGTATATCGAAAAGGACGCCGCACTGGAGCGTCGTTTCCAGAAGGTGTTTGTTGCCGAGCCGAGCGTTGAGGACACCATCGCGATTTTGCGCGGCCTGAAAGAGCGCTATGAGCTGCATCACCATGTGCAGATTACCGATCCGGCTATCGTCGCTGCCGCCACGCTCTCGCATCGTTATATTGCCGATCGGCAGCTTCCCGATAAAGCCATCGACCTGATTGACGAGGCCGCGTCCAGCATCCGTATGCAGATCGACTCCAAACCGGAATCGCTTGACCGCCTTGAGCGGCGTATTATTCAGCTCAAGCTGGAGCAGCAGGCGCTGAAAAAGGAATCTGACGATGCCAGCATCAAGCGCCTGGAGATGCTGGAGAATGAGCTGGGCCAAAAAGAGAGTGAATATTCCGAGCTTGAAGAGGAGTGGAAAGCGGAAAAAGCCTCTCTTTCAGGCACGCAAACCATAAAATCGCAGTTGGAGCAGGCAAAACTTTCAATGGAGCAGGCACGGCGCTCCGGCGATCTGGCGCAGATGTCAGAACTGCAATATGGCAAAATTCCCGAGCTTGAGAAGCAGCTCGCATCCGCTACGCAAGCAGAAGGCAAAACCATGCGGCTGTTGCGTAACCGGGTCACCGACGTAGAGATTGCGGACGTGCTGGCGCGCTGGACCGGCATTCCCGTTGACCGCATGATGGAAGGCGAGCGTGACAAACTGCTCCGCATGGAGCAGGAACTTCATCAGCGCGTAATCGGGCAGAACGAAGCGGTTGAGGCGGTTTCTAACGCAATTCGGCGCAGCCGCGCTGGCCTGGCCGACCCTAATCGTCCCATCGGCTCGTTCCTGTTCCTGGGGCCAACCGGCGTGGGTAAAACTGAGCTGTGTAAAGCGCTGGCAAACTTTATGTTCGACAGCGACGACGCGATGGTGCGCCTTGATATGTCGGAATTTATGGAAAAACATGCGGTGTCGCGTCTGGTCGGCGCACCGCCCGGCTATGTGGGTTACGAAGAGGGCGGCTATCTTACCGAAGCCGTACGACGCCGACCCTATTCGGTGATCCTGTTGGATGAAGTGGAAAAAGCACACCCGGATGTGTTCAATATTCTGCTTCAGGTACTGGATGACGGACGGCTCACCGACGGACAGGGCAGAACCGTCGACTTCCGTAATACGGTGGTGATCATGACGTCTAACCTTGGATCCGACCTGATTCAGGAGCGCTTTGGGGCGTTGAGCTACCCGGAAATGAAGGATATGGTGATGACCGTTGTCGGGCACCACTTCCGTCCGGAGTTTATTAACCGTATTGACGAGCTGGTGGTTTTCCATCCGCTGGGCGAACAGCATATTGCCTCTATTGCAAAAATTCAGCTTCAGCGGCTCTATGATCGTCTGGCCGACAAAGGCTATACATTACATATTACCGATGCCGCACTGCAATTACTGGGCGAGAATGGATACGATCCGGTATACGGCGCAAGGCCGCTCAAGCGTGCGATTCAGCAACAGATTGAAAATCCGCTGGCGCAGCAGATTCTTTCTGGTGAACTGGTGCCGGGCAAAACAATTGAAATGGATGTGAAAGAAGGTGTAATTGTTACGCACCAGTAAACATTTTTAGTGAACAAAGTGGGCCGAAAGGCCCATTTTTGTTGGTAAATTCTTCTGGAAACTCTGGATTCGCCTGTTTCAGCGCAAAAAATAAGCGTTCGGTATGTTTTTCTAAAATCAGCGCTTGCCTTCCCCGGACGCATCCCTATAATGCGCCTCCATCGAACGGCAGCAGGGCAGACGCCCGGCGCTGAATGATGAAGAGAAAATTCTGTAAAACAGGGTTGACTCTGTAAGAGGAAAGCGTAATATACGCCACCTCGCGAACCGCCGGTTAAGCCGCGTTCGCACTGCTCTTTAACAATTTATCAGACAATCTGTGTGGGCACTCGCAGGATTGATATCACAGCCTTCGGGCAGATGAACTATCAAGTCTTTGTTGAGTGAACACGTAATTCATTACGACGTTTTAATTCACAGAGCACCGCCATCCACGTGATGGCAAATCAGACTTTAATTGAAGAGTTTGATCATGGCTCAGATTGAACGCTGGCGGCAGGCCTAACACATGCAAGTCGAACGGTAGCACAGAGGAGCTTGCTCCTCGGGTGACGAGTGGCGGACGGGTGAGTAATGTCTGGGGATCTGCCCGGTAGAGGGG
>NZ_JNVB01000038.1 GCF_000770305.1 Erwinia oleae | reverse complement strand
GCGCGGCAAAGGTAGCGCCGCCGCCGACGCCGGCCACGCCGGCAGAACTGAGGGTGACGATACCGACCAGCGTGGCAATCCACATTGGATCGAACGGATTGATCCCCACGGTCGGCGCAACCATCACCGCCAGCATGGTCGGATAAAGACCGGCGCAGCCGTTCTGGCCAATCGTTGCGCCAAACGAGGCGGCAAAGCTGGCGATAGATTCAGGGATGCCGAGGCGACGGGTCTGCGCTTCGACGCTCAGCGGAATGGTCGCGGCGCTGGAGCGGCTGGTAAAAGCGAAGGTGATCACCGGCCAGACTTTACGGAAAAAACGCTTAGGGTTTACGCCGTTTACCGACAGCAACAGGGCATGCACGGCAAACATGATCGCCAGGCCCAGATAGGAGGCCAGGACAAATCCACCGAGCTTGATGATGTCATTAACGTTAGAACTGGCGACCACTTTGGTCATCAGCGCCAGCACGCCGTACGGCGTCAGCTTCATGATCAGACGAACCAGCTTCATTACCCAGGCCTGAAGCACATCGATTGCCGCCAGCACGCGCTCGCCTTTTGGCCGATCGTCACGAAGGAGATGCAGTGCCGCCACGCCAAGAAACGCCGCAAAAATTACCACGCTGATAATGGACGTCGGGTTGGCGCCGGTCAGATCGGCGAAAGGATTTTTTGGCACAAACGACAACAGAAGCTGCGGCGTGGAAAGATCGGCAACCTTGCCCACGTAATTGGTTTGCAACGCAGCAAGACGTGCCGTTTCCTGTGCGCCCTGCACCAGACCGCTGGCGTCAAGCCTGAAAAGCCAGGTTACGAACACGCCGACCAGTGCGGAAATAGCGGTGGTAAACAGCAGTACGCCGATGGTCAGCACGCTGATTTTACCCAGCGACGAGGCATTATGCAGACGCGCCACGGCGCTGAGGATCGAGGCAAAGACCAGCGGCATCACGATCATTTGCAACAGCTGCACATAGCCGTTGCCCACAATATTGAACCAGCTAATCGACTCTTTCAGTACTGTGCTTTCTGAACCATAAATAGCGTGTAGTACAAGGCCAAACAGCACGCCCATTACCAACCCCAGCAAAACTTTTTTGGAAAGACTCCAGTTGGCGCTGCCGCTTTTGGCAAGAACAATCAACAGCGTGACAAAAGCCACGATGTTGGCAATTAAAGGAAGGTTCATCCCCGGATCTCCAGTCAGGTCGACGCGTATATTCGCGTCGTACAGCAGATAATTTTCTTCGTGCAGCAGAATGCCGCCCGGTGCGGAGCATGGTAACACTCACCAACGGGCGTCTATATACTCAAATGGAATGCTATATAATTAAAGTGGTTTTACCGGCGATTTAATGTGCATATTGCGTGTTTATCAAGCGGGAAAAGCCGCTTTGCACCATCTGTAACGCGTCGGCGGGCCAGCTTCTCGCACTAAAAGAGGGCGCCCAGATGGCGCAACCAATCAGCGCAAAGCAGAGCAGCCGCTCCATCTGGTTGCCTTTCTGGCTGGTCAGCAGCGGCAGGCGGAATCGCCAGCGGCACGGCCAGAGCAGCGGCACCCCGGCCGGCGTCAGCATATCCGCTGCGATATGGCTTAAATAACCTAATACTAATCCCTGAAAAACATCGGCCGGCACCAGTCCGTTCTGCGGGACTTTGAGCTGAAAAAGCGCCACGCCGCCCAGCACGGCAAGCAGGCTGTGTGTAAAGCCACGGTGACCGAACGCGCGGGCAATCGGCTGGGAAACCCAGCGGAAACGCTGCCCTAAAAATGATTTAGGGTGATCGATATCGGGCAGCAGGCAGGTAAGCAGCGCGGCAGGAACGATATGCCACCAGTCGCCGCCAGCCAGTTCCGGCGTCAGTTCAATTCGGCGGGCAAAAATAGTGCTGGCGATGGCAAAAAGAAGATGGCCTTCAGCCGTCATGATAACATCCTGTATAACTGTCAATGCATCCAGTATAGAGATATATACAGTGCAGGGCATCAGTGACGGTGTAACCAAAGATGAATAACGATCGGGTTACACCGTTTTTATATCACTCAGGCGGCGGGATGGGCACCGTGAAGGTGAGCAGCGGTCAGTTCATCAAGCGAACCTAATTTTACGTCTGCCAGCGCCCAGCGTGCATCGACGGCAAACTCTGCCGCTGGAACCACGATGGAACGCATGCGGGCGGCTTTGGTCGCCACCATGCCGTTGACCGAATCTTCCAGCGTCACGCAGTTGAGGGGATCCACGCCGAGACGCGCCGCTGCATCCAGATAGACCTGCGGATGCGGTTTGCTGTAAGGCAGTGATTCTGCCGAGGCCAGCACGTCAAAGTAGTCGCGCAGATTAAACATTTCCAGCACCCGCTCAAGCATATGCAGAGGAGAAGCGGACGCAAGACCGATTTTCAGCCCTTCAGCACGACAGAGCTTCAGCGCAGACTCCACGCCCGGCAGCAGCGGCCGCGTTTCTTCAACCAGCGACAACGACCGCGCGATTATCCTGCGCGTCACCTCGGCCTGGTCCGGGCCTGACCACGGCAGCGTTTCGTACCACATACGCACCACCTGGTCGATGCGTAGGCCGAGGGTGTCCGGCAGTTCGCTGCGGCGTGACAGATCAACATCAAGGGTGGAAAAGATGTCCAGTTCTGCGCGATCCCACAACGGTTCGGAATCGATCAGCAGGCCATCCATATCGAAAATTGCGGCAAGCACAGGGCGGGTGTAAGACATTTTACGGCTCCGTTCAACAAATTGTGCTCACCATACCATGAACATGCCTCTCACAACATCGCCGCTCAGGCGGCCTTACAGACGGCAGATTTTCGCGCCAGCCAGCCATGAATAAGCAATGAGCAGGGCTTCTGCCTCGTTTCGGGCCTGCGCCAGCGCGCGCGTTATTCACCGCCTGTTCAACCAGGCACGTCGGATTATCGCGCCAATCGCCCGGCGCCATAAGCGCCGGTTCACCCACGGCTCGCCAAACCTGCTCCAGCGTTATTTCAAGCAGATCGCAGCTTAACTGTCAGCCGCTGCGATGACCCTTTTCAGCGCGAACATAGCCGCGCTCTCTCAGGCCCGCCATCAGGCGGCGAACCACGACCGGGTGAGTGCTCATCAACGTTGACCGCTGCTCCAGGGTAATCGGCGTGCTGTACTCCGCCATGCGCACCTGCACATGCAATACAGCGGAAAGCTTACTGTCTCTTTTCATGTAAATTAAAATTTCACATGAAACGCGCCAGGCGCAAACGGCCTTATTGCGCCGCCGGACATGACAGCCTGACTTTTTTCAGGCACATTTCTCAGCCAGTGGATAAACTTAAAGCCTAAAACTAAAGGACAGGAGTAAGCATGACTTATCAACAAGCTGGCAGAATTGCGATAGTGAAACGCGTCGCTGGCTGGATCATTTTTATTCCCGCGCTGATTTCAACCGTGATTTCATTGATGCTTTTTCTGGAAAAAAGCCGCGAACAGCGTGAAGGGATTAACGCGGTGATGCAGGACTTTTCGCACGTGATGATTGATATGATCCGCTTTAACACCCATTTTCTGGATGTTTTCTGGAATCGTTCGCCGGTGCCGGATTTCAGTCACGGCAGCAATATCACCTTCTGGATTATTTACGTGCTGATTTTTGTCGGCCTCGCATTGCAGGCTTCAGGCGCAAGAATGTGGCAGCAGTCGCGTCGCGTGCGGGAAAGCATTGAAGACCAGATGATTCTGGAGAATGCAAAAGGCGCAGAAGGGCGCAGTCGTCAGCAGTTAGAGGAGAAAATCGTCATTCCTCGCCACACCATTTTTCTGCAATTTTTCTCGCTTTATGTGCTGCCGATAGTAATTGCCGTGGCCGGTTATTTCATTCTTAAGCTGCTCGGTTACATCACCTGACCTCCGCGCCGGTCCGGCATCATGCTCAGGCCCGCGCCAGATCGGCTTCATCAACGTCAAGCAGCGCGCCCACCGCCCGCTGCGCGTCTGCCAGCCAGCCGCCGCCAAAGACGTTGGCGCGGTTGAGCAAATAGTAAAGCTGGTAAACGGGCTGCCGCTGGCGATAATCTGCCGGAAGCGCCCACGTTGCCTGATAGCTTTCCAGAATCTCCTGCGGCAAATCGCTGTGCCAGGCGAGCATCGCCAGATCGCACTCTCTGTCGCCCCAGTAGCATGCCGGATCGAACAGCCACGGCCCGTCAGCGCTCCCTGCGCAGTTGGCGGGCCACAGGTCGCCATGCAGCAGCGAAGGCTGCGGGTGGTGCGCCACCAGTGCGCGCTGTACGCAGGTAACAATCAGGTCGATATCGCCATACAAAATGCCTTTTTCCGCTGCGAGCTGAAGCTGCCAGCCAATACGCTGTTCGGCAAAAAAGACCGACCAGCGTTTAACCCAGCTGTTTGGCTGCGGCGAGGTGGTGATGTTGTTGTCAAAGTCGAGGCCGAACTGGGGCTGATCGCTCCACTGATGCAGGCGGGCAAGCTGCGCGCCAAGCGTCTGTGCGGCTGCCGCATCCAGCGGATGGGGAGGGATGTATTCAAGCAGGAGAAAACTCGTCTCCTTGTCGCTGCCCACGCCGTAAACGCGCGGCACACGCACGGTGTCGGTACGCGCGAGCAGGGCGAGCTGATCCGCTTCTGAGGTGAAATTGTCCAACATGTCGCGGCTGTTACATTTTACAAAAACGTCGCGATCCGCGTGACGAATAAGCCAGGCCGGATGGACATCGCCACCCGGAAGCTGCGTGCGATGACTGATTTCTGCGCTGCTACCTGACTGCTCACTCAACAGACGACCAATGGCTGACCACATAGGGGTTTCCTCTTTTCGCTGTATATCGTTGGACGGGCTAACAGGGACGGTTAAATAATAATCAGAACCGGCAGCGTTGTATAGCAGTTACCGCCCGTCAGGCTTTGCTGTCTTTCAGAAATGCGTCCAGATGCTGTACCTCGACCTCGGGCTTTTGCCCCAGCGCCATCTCACCCAGTCCCTCCGCCTGCTTGCGTATCTCTTCCTCACTCAATGCGCTGACGATACCAAAGCTGTTGGTGCCAAGCTCGTGCGGCTTTCCGTCTTTGTCGGCTAATGACGTGGTGAAGCCTCCGTTCACCAACGCGCTGTTCAGTTCAAGAATGTCGGTTAAACCTTCTTCCTGGTAACGTAAAGTGACGACATACTGTGCTACCTGTGATGCGCTCATCGTTTGTCCTCATCGGTGGGGGAATTTTTTTCAGCATAGTTCATCCGGCAGCAACGGTAACATTATCAACGGGCGAAAGGGAAAAGAGCGATTTTCAAACGCGTGGTCGCATTTGGTTACTTTTTGACTTGTTAAGACATGGATTTTTCCATTTTCCAGATTATTACCTGCTGCTTATATGCTGTAAAAGTTTTAACCGCACCCTATAATGCCTCAGGCCTGTTGCGGCAGATGCTACCTATACGCCTGTGAAGAAACGCATAGCGACTTAATGAAATGTTACGATTTTTCGCGTAAAGAGCATTGATCGTACTACCAAATTCTTCACACTCACTTCCTTTAAACTGTTGTACGGATCACACGTAATGAAAGCGCTTAACAAGCTGTCTGTAGTTCTTTTGCTCTCCGGGGGAGCGCTGTGCCAGCAAGCCCTGGCGGATAATAATGTCTTTACCGTCATGGACGATCCGTCCACGGCAAAAAAAGATTTTGAAGGTAATGCGGCCGCCGGTTATCTGGCGCAAACCGGTAACACGACCAGTTCATCGCTTACCGCCAATACCAACATGACCTGGTATCAGACCAAAACCGCATGGAGCCTGTGGGGCAACGCCAACAACACCTCTTCGAACGATGAACGTTCATCTGAGACCTACCAGGTGGGCGGACGTTCGCGCTATAACCTGACCGATTTCGACTACCTGTTCGGCCAGGCAAGCTGGTTGAGCGATCGTTTTAACGGTTACGACGGCCGTTCCGTCTTCGTTGCGGGTTATGGTCGCCAGCTGCTGAACGGCCCGGTCCATTCGCTTCGCATCGAAGCCGGTCCGGGCGTACGTTACGACGATTATCACGAAGGCGGCCACGAAACGCAGGCGCTGGCCTACGGCGCACTGAGCTATCAGTGGCAGCTCACCGATACCACGAAGTTTATTCAGGGCGTTTCCGTTCTGGGCAGCGACGACACCACGGTGAACTCTGAAACCGGTTTACAGGTCGCTATCAACGATCACTTCGCGCTGAAGCTGGCCTATAACGTGACCTGGAACCAGAACCCGCCAGAGTCTGCGCCGGACAAAACGGACACCAAAACCTCCGTCATGCTTTCTTACGCTATGTAATACGCACCGGGCCGGATCTCCCGGCCTGGTCTTATCCTCTCTGCGATAAAAATTCTTCTCTGCGCTTTCTTTGACCTGCCCTCTGTAGCGTGTAAGATACTCATCCTTCAGTGCTTTCGCTGATTGCGAAAATAGTGAACGTCTTAGCCAGGCGGAGCACCAAACGGACAACCGTAAGTCGGTTTCAAGTCTCATCGACCTGACACATTTTAAGAATCAACGTTGTATGTAGCCTTGCGTATGGGTTACCACTGCAATTAAGGATGTAACATGCCAGTAATTACTCTTCCTGATGGAAGCCAGCGTAGTTTTGATCGTGCCGTCAGCGTAATGGATATTGCCCTCGATATTGGCCCCGGTCTTGCCAAAGCCTGCATTGCCGGTCGCGTTAACGGCGAACTGGTGGATGCGGTTGATCCCATCACCGACGACGCCAGCGTGGCCATTATCACCGCGAAGGATGAGGCGGGTCTTGAAATCATTCGCCACTCCTGCGCGCACCTGTTAGGGCACGCCATCAAGCAGCTTTGGCCCGGCACCAAAATGGCCATCGGCCCGGTTATCGACAACGGCTTCTATTATGACGTTGATATCGATCGCACCCTGACTCAGGAAGATCTCGAGCAGTTGGAAAAGCGCATGCACCAGCTGGCCGAAAGCAATTACGACGTGGTAAAGAAAAAGGTGAGCTGGCAGGAAGCGCGCGACGTGTTCGCGGCCCGCGGTGAAACCTATAAGACCATCATTCTTGATGAAAACATCAGCCATGACGATCGTCCCGGCCTGTATCATCATCAGGAATACATCGATATGTGTCGTGGCCCGCACGTACCTAACATGCGTTTTTGCCATCATTTTAAACTGCAAAAACTCTCCGGCGCCTACTGGCGCGGTGACAGCAACAATAAAATGTTGCAACGCATCTACGGCACCGCCTGGGCCGATAAGAAGCAGCTCTCTGCCTACCTACAGCGCCTGGAAGAGGCGGCGAAGCGCGATCACCGTAAAATCGGCAAGCAGCTCGACCTCTATCATATGCAGGAAGAGGCCCCGGGCATGGTATTCTGGCACAACGACGGCTGGACCATCTTCCGCGAGCTGGAAGTGTTTGTGCGCAGCAAGCTGACTGAATATGACTATCAGGAAGTGAAAGGCCCATTGATGATGGACCGCGTGCTGTGGGAAAAAACCGGCCACTGGGAAAACTACAAAGAAGCGATGTTCACTACTTCTTCAGAGAACCGTGAATATTGCATCAAGCCGATGAACTGCCCCGGCCACGTGCAGATTTTCAATCAGGGTCTAAAATCATACCGCGACCTGCCATTACGTATGGCGGAGTTCGGCAGCTGTCACCGCAACGAACCTTCGGGCGCGCTGCATGGCCTGATGCGCGTGCGCGGATTCACGCAGGACGATGCGCACATCTTCTGTACAGAAGAGCAGGTGCGCAGCGAAGTAAACAGCTGCATTCGCATGGTTTATGACATGTACAGCACCTTCGGTTTTGAGAAAATCGCGGTAAAACTCTCAACCCGTCCGACAAAACGTATCGGTTCAGACGACCTGTGGGATCGCGCCGAAGCAGATCTCGCCGCGGCGCTGGAAGAGAACGCTATCCCGTTTGAGTATCAACCGGGCGAGGGCGCGTTTTACGGGCCGAAGATTGAGTTTACTCTGCACGATTGCCTCGATCGCGCCTGGCAGTGCGGCACCGTTCAGCTCGACTTTTCGTTACCGGGTCGCCTGAGCGCGTCCTACGTGGGTGAAAATAATGAACGTCAGGTGCCGGTGATGATTCACCGCGCTATCCTGGGATCGGTCGAACGCTTTATTGGTATTCTTACTGAAGAGTACGCTGGCTTCTTCCCAACCTGGCTGGCACCTGTGCAAGTGGTGGTGATGAATATCACCGATAGTCAGTCCGAATATGTTGCAGAATTGACCCGAAAACTTCAGAATGCGGGCATTCGTGTAAAAGCGGACTTGAGAAACGAGAAGATTGGCTTTAAAATCCGTGAGCACACTTTACGTCGTGTCCCTTATATGCTGGTCTGTGGTGATAAAGAGGTGGAAGCAGGCAAAGTTGCCGTTCGCACCCGCCGCGGTAAAGACCTGGGAAGCATGGACGTAAACGACGTGATCGCGAAGCTGCATGACGAGATACGCAGCCGCAATCTTCATCAACTGGAGGAATAAAGTATTAAAGGCGGAAAAAGAGTCCAACCGGCGCGTCCTAATCGCATCAACAAAGAAATTCGCGCCAATGAGGTTCGCCTGACTGGCGTCGATGGCGAGCAGATTGGCATTGTCAGTCTGAATGAAGCTTTGGAAAAAGCTGAAGAGGCGGGCGTTGATTTAGTAGAAATCAGCCCTAACGCCGAGCCGCCCGTTTGCCGTATCATGGATTACGGCAAATTCCTTTACGAAAAAAGCAAATCTTCTAAAGAACAGAAGAAAAAGCAAAAAGTTATTCAGGTTAAGGAAATTAAATTCCGTCCTGGCACCGATGATGGCGACTATCAGGTAAAACTACGCAACCTGGTTCGCTTTCTGGAAGAGGGCGATAAAGCCAAAATCACGCTGCGTTTTCGCGGTCGTGAAATGGCGCACCAGCAGATCGGTATGGAGATGCTTAACCGCGTCCGTAAAGATCTGTGCGAAGACACGGATTTAGCTATCGTTGAATCCTTCCCTTCAAAAATTGAAGGGCGTCAGATGATCATGGTGCTCGCTCCGAAGAAGAAACAGTAGGCCATAAAGTAATGACAATCCGTTGCGGTTCACGCCGCGCGGATTTTTATTCGCCTGTCTGATTCATTTTATTAACAATGCGAAGTGGATGTTTTAAATGCCAAAGATTAAAACTGTACGTGGCGCGGCCAAGCGCTTCAAGAAGACGGCTTCGGGCGGCTTCAAGCGTAAACACGCTAACCTGCGTCATATTCTGACCAAAAAATCGACCAAACGTAAACGTCACCTGCGTCCGAAAGGCATGGTGTCTAAAGGCGATCTGGGCTTAGTTGTAGCCTGTCTGCCATACGCATAAGTCATTATTTTTTAAATCAGAATATAACAGGAGAGCGTAATGGCTCGTGTAAAACGTGGTGTAGTTGCTCGCGCACGTCACAAAAAAATCTTAAAACAAGCTAAAGGTTACTACGGAGCACGTTCGCGTGTTTACCGCGTTGCCTTCCAGGCTGTTATCAAAGCTGGTCAGTATGCTTACCGTGACCGTCGTCAACGTAAGCGTCAGTTCCGTCAGCTGTGGATCGCGCGTATCAACGCAGCGGCCCGCACTAACGGTATCTCTTACAGCCGTTTCATTAATGGCCTGAAAAAGGCGTCAATTGAAATCGACCGTAAGATTCTGGCTGACATCGCCGTATTCGACAAAGTGGCATTCACTGCACTGGTAGAAAAAGCGAAATCAGCGCTGGCGTAAGCCAGTTGAAAGAGGGAGCTTGTCTCCCTCTTTTATTATCTGTAGTCTGCACAAATGCCTATCGAAGGTCACAACATTATGAACGCTGCTTTTCGCTTCTTTTTTTACTTTACCACCTGAATCAGGGTGGCTTAAGCGCAAAGAAAAGAAACGAAAAATCGCGCTGAAAGCCTCCCTTGTGGAGGCTTTTTTGTTTTTGGCGCCGTGTAAATTGGACGAGCACTCGTCTCTGGAAAAAACAGACCGGCCATCGCGGCTGGAAGAAGAGGAAAGCATGTCACAGCTTGCAGAACTGGTGGCGAACGCGACAGCGGCCATAAACAACGCTCCGGACGTTGCCGCGTTAGATGCGGTTCGCGTTGAATATCTTGGGAAAAAAGGACACCTCACGCTGCAAATGACCACGCTGCGTGAACTGCCCGCTGAGGAGCGTCCGGCGGCTGGTGCAGTGATCAACGAAGCAAAGCAGCAGGTGCAGGAAACGCTTAACGCGCGCAAAGAGACACTGGAGTCTGCCGCACTGAACGCCCGTCTGGCAGAAGAAACCATTGACGTGTCACTGCCGGGCCGCCGGGTTGAAAACGGCGGTTTACATCCGGTCACCCGTACCATTGACCGCATCGAAGCCTTTTTTGGCGAGCTGGGTTTTGCCGTAGCAACCGGCCCTGAAATTGAAGACGATTATCACAACTTCGACGCGCTGAACATTCCCGGACATCATCCGGCGCGCGCCGACCATGATACCTTCTGGTTTGACGCCACGCGCCTGCTGCGCACGCAGACCTCCGGCGTGCAGATCCGCACCATGAAAAATCAGCAGCCGCCGATCCGCATCATCGCGCCGGGCCGCGTCTATCGTAATGACTATGACCAGACACACACGCCGATGTTTCATCAGATGGAAGGGTTGATTGTTGATAAAAACATCAGCTTTACCAACCTGAAAGGCACGCTGAACGACTTTCTGCGCAACTTCTTTGAAGAAGATCTTCAGATCCGCTTCCGTCCTTCCTACTTTCCGTTTACTGAACCGTCTGCCGAAGTGGACGTCATGGGTAAAAACGGCAAATGGCTGGAAGTGTTGGGCTGCGGCATGGTGCATCCCAACGTTCTGCGCAATGTCGGCATCGATCCGGAAGTTTACTCCGGCTTTGCCTTCGGCATGGGTATGGAGCGCCTGACCATGCTGCGCTATGGCGTGACCGATCTGCGCGCCTTCTTCGAAAACGACTTACGTTTCCTCAAACAGTTTAAATAAGAGCGGGTAACACGAATGAAATTCAGCGAACTCTGGTTACGTGAATGGGTTAACCCGGCCATCGACAGCGCAGCATTGTCTGAACAAATCACCATGGCCGGCCTGGAAGTGGACGGCGTGGACGCCGTTGCAGGCGCATTTCACGGCGTGGTGGTGGGTGAGGTGGTTGAGTGCGGCCAGCACCCCAACGCCGACAAACTGCGCGTAACGAAAATCAACGTGGGCGGTGAACGCCTGCTGGATATCGTCTGCGGCGCGCCAAACTGCCGTCAGGGCCTGAAGGTTGCCGTGGCAACGATTGGCGCCGTGCTGCCGGGCGATTTCAAAATTAAAGCGGCTAAGCTGCGCGGCGAACCGTCTGAGGGCATGCTCTGCTCTTTCTCCGAACTGGGCATTTCCGACGATCACAGCGGTATTATCGAGCTGCCCGCTGACGCGCCGGTCGGGACGGATATCCGTGAATTCCTTCACCTTGACGACAGCACCATCGAGATCAGCGTCACGCCTAACCGTGCCGACTGCCTGGGCATCATTGGCGTGGCGCGCGATGTCGCGGTGCTGAATAAGCTGACGCTGAACGGGCCGCGCATTGAGCCGGTCGCCGCCACCCTTCAGGATACGTTTCCCATTCAGGTTGATGCGCCCGAGGCCTGTCCGCGCTATCTGGGCCGCGTGATTAAAGGCGTAAATGTAAGCGCCGCCACGCCGCTGTGGATGCGCGAGAAGCTGCGCCGCTGCGGTATCCGCTCTATCGATCCGGTGGTGGATGTGACCAACTTTGTTCTGCTGGAGCTGGGCCAGCCGATGCATGCTTTCGACCTGGATCGCATCGACGGCGGCATCATCGTGCGCATGGCGGAAGAGGGTGAAACGCTGACGCTGCTCGACGGCACCGAAGCAAAACTCAATGCGGATACGCTGGTGATTGCTGACCACCAGAAAGCGCTGGCAATGGGCGGCATTTTTGGCGGCGAGCACTCAGGCGTGAATGAAGCGACCTGCAACGTGCTGCTGGAGTGCGCCTTCTTCAGCCCGCTTGCGATCACGGGTCGCGCGCGTCGCCACGGCCTGCATACCGATGCTTCTCACCGCTACGAGCGCGGCGTCGATCCTGAACTGCAATACAACGCCATGGAGCGCGCCACGCGCCTGCTGCTGGAGATCTGCGGCGGCGAGGCCGGCCCGGTAATTGATGTTACGCACAATGAGGCGCTGCCGAAGCGCGCCACCATCACGCTGCGGCGTGAAAAGCTCGATCGCCTGATCGGCCATGTCATTACCGATCAGGAGGTCAGCGATATTCTGCAACGTCTCGGCTGTGACGTGACGGTTACCGACGGCGCGTGGCAGGCCGTGGCGCCATCATGGCGTTTCGATATGGAAATCGAAGAGGATCTCGTTGAAGAGGTCGCGCGGATCTATGGCTATAACAACATTCCCAACGTGCCGGTGAAGGCCAGCCTGGAGATGACGCGCCATCGCGAAGCGAATCTGTCGCTGAAGCGCGTAAAAACTATGCTGGTGGACAAAGGCTATCAGGAAGCCATTACCTACAGCTTTGTCGATCCTAAAGTTCAGGCGCTGCTCCATCCCGGCGAAGCGCCGCTGGTGCTGCCCAGCCCGATCTCCGTCGAGATGTCGGCCATGCGCCTTTCGCTGCTGACCGGCCTGCTGACGGCGGTGGAATATAATCAAAATCGCCAGCAAAGCCGCGTACGTCTGTTTGAAGCCGGGCTGCGCTTTGTGCCTGATACACAGGCAAACCTGGGGATCCGTCAGGACGTTATGCTGGCAGGCGTCATCTGCGGCGCACGCCTTGAAGAACATTGGGATGTGGCGCGTCAGCCAGTTGACTTCTATGATTTAAAAGGCGATTTGGAATCCGTCCTCGATTTAACCGGCCGCCTGGCGGAAATCGAGTTCCGCGCCGAACCGCATCCGGCTCTCCATCCGGGGCAGAGTGCGGCAATTTATTTGCAGGGCGAACACGTCGGGATTATCGGTGTGGTACACCCGGAACTGGAACGAAAACTGGATCTTAACGGTCGCACGGTGGTATTCGAACTGGAGTGGGATAAGGTTTCAGACCGCGTCCTGCCTGATGCGAGCGATATTTCACGCTTCCCGGCAAACCGTCGCGATATCGCTGTTGTGGTAGCGGAAACGGTACCCGCAGCAGATATTATTGCGGAGTGTAAGAAAGTTGGCGTAAATCAGGTAGTTGGCGTAAACTTGTTTGACGTGTACCGTGGTAAGGGCGTAAACGAAGGTTTTAAGAGCCTTGCTATCAGCCTGATTTTACAAGATACCAGTCGGACACTCGAAGAAGAGGAGATCGCTGCAACCGTCGCCAAATGTGTTGCGGCGTTAAAAGAGCGATTCCAGGCAACCTTGAGGGATTGAACCTATGGCGCTTACAAAAGCTGAGATGTCTGAATACCTTTTTGAAAAGCTGGGGCTTAGCAAAAGGGACGCCAAAGAACTGGTGGAGCTGTTTTTTGAAGAGGTGCGTCGTGCTTTAGAAAACGGTGAGCAGGTGAAACTATCAGGATTTGGTAATTTTGACCTTCGCGACAAAAATCAACGTCCGGGACGGAATCCTAAAACCGGTGAAGACATTCCGATTACCGCGCGCAGAGTGGTTACGTTCCGGCCGGGACAGAAACTCAAAAGCCGCGTCGAGAACGCTTCGCCGAAAGAAGACTGATTTTTTTATCCTGAAAAGGCCGCCTGTGCGGCCTTTTTCTTTGCGGTAACGCGCGTTCTCAACTCAATATCGTACGGATGACTCAACTTTCTACCTGCCGCGAACGTGCGCGGCACCATCATCAGCGCTGGCTGGCCGGGCTGGTCGCCCTCACGCTGCTGCTTTTGCTGCTCAGCCTGTGCGCGGGCGAACGGTGGCTGCTGCCCGACCAGTGGCTGAATCAGGATGCCAGACTGTTTGTGTGGCAGCTTCGGCTGCCGCGTGCGCTGGCGGTGCTGCTGACGGGCGCATCGCTGGCCGTCGCGGGCGCGGTGATGCAGGCGCTGTTTGAAAATCCGCTGGCGGAACCTGGCCTGCTGGGCGTGTCTAATGGCGCAGGAGTTGGGCTGGTGCTGGGCATCTTTGCGGGCAGCGGCTCGCTGTGGCAGCTCAGTATCTGTGCGATGGTCGGTGCGCTGACCGTTACGCTCGTGCTGCTTTTTTTCGCACGCCGCCAGCCGCCTGCTGCTGGCGGGCGTCGCGCTCGGCATCATTTGCAGCGCAATCATGACCTGGGCCGTTTACTTCAGCACCAGCCTGGATTTGCGTCAGCTGATGTACTGGATGATGGGCGGCTTTGGCGGTGTCGACTGGCGCCACGGCTGGCTGATGCTGGCACTGTTGCCGGTGCTGATCTGGCTGTGCACGCGCTGGCAAACGCTGAATCTGCTGGCGCTGGGCAGCGTGTCTGCCCGCCAGCTTGGTCTTTCACTGATGTTAACCCGCAGCGGGCTGGTGCTGGCGATTGGCTGGCTGGCCGGCATCAGCGTGGCGCTGGCGGGCGCCATTGGTTTTATCGGACTGGTGGTGCCGCACATTCTGCGGCTGAACCAGCTGGCCGATCACCGCGTGTTGCTACCGGCCAGCGCGCTGGCGGGCGGCAGCGTATTGTTGGCGGCCGACATCGTTGCCCGTCTGGCGATATCCGCCGCTGAACTGCCGGTGGGCGTGGTCACGGCCACGCTCGGCGCGCCGGTCTTTATCTGGCTGTTAGTTAAACATCGTGCTTAACTTTTTCACCTGAACAGGAGAACAGAATGACGCTTTATGATACCGAACTGATCACGATTGATGGCGACCGCACCCGTCTGGCTGAGTGGCGGGATAACGTCCTGCTGGTGGTGAACGTGGCATCAAAATGTGGACTGACGCCGCAGTATGAACAGCTGGAAAACCTGCATAAGAGATGGCAGGCGCAGGGATTCAGCGTGCTGGGCTTTCCCTGCAATGCGTTTTCAGGGCAGGAGCCGGGCAGCGAGGAGGAGATCAAAACCTTTTGCTCAACCACCTGGGGCGTCACCTTCCCGATGTTCAGTAAAATCGAGGTGAACGGGCCGGATCGCCATCCGCTCTATAAGGCGTTAATTGCCGCGAAGCCGGATGCCGTCGCGCCTGAAAACAGCGGTTTTCTGGAACGAATGAGCAGCAAAGGCCGCGCGCCGAAGCAGCATGGCGACATCCTGTGGAACTTCGAAAAATTCCTGATTGGGCGCGACGGCAACGTTCTGGCGCGGTTTTCGCCGGATATGGAGCCTGAAAGTTCCGTCATTGAAGAAAGCATCAGGCAGGCGCTGGCGAAGTAATGCTGCTTTCGTGCCATGATCTGGCGGTGCCGTCGCGGCTGGCGCCTGTTAGTGCGGACGTGACAAAGGGCGAACTGATCCATCTGCTGGGGCCAAACGGCGCCGGTAAGAGCACGTTGCTCGCCGCGCTCGCCGGACTGCTTCCGGCAGAAGGAGAGATGCTGTTCGCCGGCCGGCCGCTTGCGGCATGGTCAGCGGTTGCGCTGTCGCGCCGTCGCGCTTTCCTGCACCAGCAGGCACCGAAGCCGGACATGATGCCGGTCTGGCATTATCTGAGTCTCCATCAACCCGCTGACGCGCCGCAGCGCGACGACATGCTGAGCGCGATCTGTCAGCGTTTTCAGCTTGAGGACAAGCTGGCGCGCCCGCTTTATCAGCTTTCAGGCGGAGAGTGGCAGCGCGTCAGGCTGGCGGCAGTTTTCTGTCAGATTTCACAGCCGGAAGGCCAGCTTCTGCTGCTGGACGAGCCCCTCACCGGGCTTGACCTGGCGCAGCAGGCGGCATTTGACGCACAGCTCGCGGCGCTGGTGGCCACCGGCATTACCGCCATTGTCAGCGGTCATGATATCAACCACACGCTGCACCATGCGCGCAGCGTCTGGCTGATGAAAGAGGGAACGGTGATCGCGCCAGCGGCGCCGCCGACGAGGTGCTCCAGCCTGAACGGCTGAGCGAGGTGTACGCGATCCCGTTCCGTCGTCTGAATGTGGAAGGGCACGCGTTGCTGACCACCTTTTTTTGAGCGCCCGTTGCCTGACGCGCGCTTTTCCGGGTAGAGTAAACCGTCATATTTTCAGGGTTTCCCTATGCGCTGCTGGTTTCTGCTTCTGATTATTATGCTTGCGGGCTGTAGCCATCAGGCACCGCCGCCAAACGGACGCCTGTCTGATTCAATCACCGTCATTGCTCAGCTCAACGATCAGCTTGTGCAGTGGCGTGGCACGCCGTATCGCTATGGCGGTATGGGGCGCGGCGGTGTGGATTGCTCCGGCTTTGTTTTTTTAACCTTCCGCGATCGTTTTGCGCTTCAGCTACCACGAACCACCAGGGCGCAGACGGATATTGGCACGGAGATCGACAAAGACGATCTTCTGCCCGGCGACCTGGTATTTTTTAAAACCGGCGGCGGCGAGAATGGTCTGCACGTTGGCATTTATGACACTGATAACCAGTTTATTCACGCGTCCACCAGCCAGGGCGTTATCCGCTCCTCCCTGGATAACGTTTACTGGAAAAAAGTATTCTGGCAGGCGAGAAGGATCTGATTAAAACTTTTGTCTGCTTATCTGGTTGATGTGTTGGTCAGAAACCATCTTTTTAACGGATAATATGGTAGCGTTGTCATCGGATTGCGGTCGCCCGTTTCATCTCATGAACGTCAGTGATAGCGTGCTGAGAGTGCGGGCGGTGGGAATTGCCACTTTGCCTGGCGATAATAATGAAAATCTATCTGGAAGCAGATTACAAAAGCTATACGGCATTTTATCCCCTCTACAGCTTCGACGGACGGCTGCTCGCTGTCGAACTGCTCACGCATTTTTCCCACAGTACGGCAAATGTCGCCATCCCATACGATATGCTACTGCCGCAGCTCAATGAAGCACAGCGCGTGGCGCTTTTTCAAAATCAAATAAACTGTGTGGAAAAGCACCAGGCTTTTTTTCGGCAGCACAATGTTAACGTGGCAATAAATATTGATGAGCTACTGGCAAAGGCAATACTTGAAAACGAAATGCTGTTGCACAAAATGGCTGCACTCGAAATGATTTTGCTGGAAATCAGCGAAACATTTATCGGCATGAAACAAGCAAAAGGAAATGATTTATTAAGTGGACTGAGTGAAAAATTTGCGTTATCGCTTAAAAACTACGGATCGGGTAAAGCACCCTCAACGGCAATTTACGATAATCTGTTCTGGCAGATTAAGTTTGATAAAGGATTTATCCAACACAATTTTAATCGCCTTTCCTTCAAACCGTTTATTGGCAGCGTGATCGAGAATATTAAGCCGCACTGTCAGCAAATTATTGTGCAGGGTATTGACGATCTGGCCGCGCTGGAGAAAATCCGGCGCTTTGCGTTTAGCGGTATTCAGAGTTCGCTTTTCTCATTTGCCGGTGAAGAGACGCTTGATGCGCTGCTTCAGCCACCTGCCATACTGATCGAGCCGCCGACGCAATAACCCCGCACTCATTCCGTATTAAGCCACGCTCCTTCGGTCTACACTCAGGTCAATGTATTGAGGCAGTCGCAAGGAGTGAATATGCAATTTAACAACACCTGGCATGATGAGCTGGAGGGGTTCTACACCCGCGTCGCGCCCATGCCGCTGAAGGGTGCCCGGCTGCTTTATCACAGCGGCTCGCTGGCGCGCGAGCTGGGAATGGATGACGAGGCGGTGCGTGGCAATAGCGCGGTGCTGAGCGGCGAAGCACTGCTGCCCGGTATGCAGCCGCTGGCACAGGTCTACAGCGGTCATCAGTTCGGCGTCTGGGCCGGGCAGCTGGGCGACGGTCGCGGGATCCTGCTTGGCGAACAGCAGCTCCCGGACGGCAAAAAGTGGGACTGGCATCTGAAAGGCGCAGGACTGACGCCTTATTCACGCATGGGCGACGGGCGTGCCGTACTGCGTTCGACGCTGCGCGAGTTTCTCGCCTCGGAAGCGATGCATCACCTCGGCGTACCCACCTCGCGCGCGCTGAGCGTGATCGCCAGCGACGAACCGGTTTACCGTGAAACGGTCGAGCGTGGCGCAATGCTGCTGCGCGTGGCGGAAAGTCATCTGCGGTTCGGTCATTTTGAGCACGTTTTTTATGCGCGGCAGCCGGATAAGGTGCGCCAGCTTGCCGATTACGCCATCCGCCACCACTGGCCGCAGTGGCAGAAGGAGCAGGATCGCTATTTGCTGTGGTTCAGTGATGTGGTGAAGCGCACCGCGCGAATGATTGCGCGCTGGCAGAGCGTCGGCTTCGCCCATGGCGTGATGAATACCGATAACATGTCAATACTGGGGCTGACGCTGGACTACGGACCTTACGGTTTTCTTGACGACTACCAGCCCGATTTTATCTGCAATCATTCGGACTATGAGGGGCGCTACAGCTTTGAAAATCAGCCGATGATCGGTCTGTGGAACCTGAACCGGCTGGCCCATGCGCTCTCCGATCTGCTTACTACCGAACAGTTAAAGCAGGCGCTGGCGGGATATGAAACTGAACTGATGCGCAGTTGGGGAGAACTGATGCGTGCGAAGCTGGGGCTGGTCACGCAAAGTCAGGAGGATAACGATCTGCTTACCGGTTTACTGTCACTGATGACGCGCGAAGGCAGCGACTATACGCTGACCTTCCGTTTGCTGAGCGCAACCGAACGGCAGCAGGCGCAGTCGCCGCTGCGCGATGAGTTTATCGATCGCGATGCGTTCGATAACTGGTACACGCTTTACCGGCGGCGGCTGGCGCAGGAAGAGATAAGCGATGCGGTGCGCCAGCAGCAGATGAAGCTCGCCAACCCGGCGATTGTTCTGCGAAATTATCTGGCGCAGGCGGCGATTGAAGCGGCGGAAAAAGAGGATATCAGCGTGCTGACGCGGCTGCATCAGGCGCTGAGCAATCCGTTTGAGGATGCGCCAGCCTTTGCCGATCTGACGCGGCGACCACCGGACTGGGGTAAAAAGCTGGAGGTAAGCTGCTCAAGTTGAACAGCGCGCGGGAAACCCGTCCCGCGCGGCGATCAAAAACGTGTATCCACCGCCCTGGCGAGGGTGTCCAGCACCGCTTCGCTGTCCTTCCAGCCGAGGCAGGGATCGGTAATGGACTGACCGTAAACCAGCGGCGTGCCGGGCTGCACTTTCTGCGTACCTTCCTCAAGAAAGCTTTCAATCATTACGCCGGCGATCGCGCGGGAACCGCCACGGATCTGCTCAGCGATGTCATCGGCCACGGTTTTCTGACGTTGATGCTGCTTCAGGCAGTTGCCATGGCTGAAATCCACCACCAGCTGTTCCGGCAGAGAAAAATCACGCAGCCTCGCCGCTGCCGCTGCAATATCTTCCGCATGATAGTTCGGCTGACGGCCACCGCGCATGATCACGTGCCCTGAGGGATTGCCGCTGGTCTGATAAATGGTCATCTGCCCGTGCTTATCAGGTGAAAGGAACATATGGCTGACGCGCGCGGCGCGGATCGCATCCACCGCAATCTGGATGTTGCCATCGGTTCCGTTTTTAAAACCTACCGGACAGGAGAGCGCCGAGGCCATTTCGCGATGGATCTGACTCTCGGTGGTGCGCGCGCCAATGGCGCCCCAGCTAATCAGATCGGCGATGAACTGGCCAATCACCATATCCAGAAACTCAGTCGCCGTTGGCATGCCGAGCGCATTGATATCCAGCAGAAGCTTGCGCGCCACGCCAAGCCCGTGGTTGATGCGAAAGCTGCCGTCCAGATCGGGATCGGAAATCAGTCCTTTCCAGCCGACGACGGTGCGCGGCTTTTCGAAGTAGGTGCGCATCACGATTTCAAGGCGCGAATGATATTTGTCGCGCAGCGCGGTCAGCCTGGCGGCATACTCCAGCGCCGCTTTAGGATCATGCAGCGAGCAGGGGCCAATGACGACCAGCAGACGCGCATCGTCACCGGAAAGGATACGGGCGATACGTTGTCGTGACGCTGTCACGTTTTCTGCAATGGCAGGGGTAACAGGGTGCCGTTTAATCAGCTCATCGGGCGTAATAAGGCTTTCGATGCGCGCGGTCCGCAGTTCATCCGTTTTGTTCATAGCAATCTCTGAATTTTTGTCTTCGCAGCGGTGGTAGTACCGGGAAGTGATGGCGATCACAATAAACCAAACTGCGGCGATTTCAACTGAAAGTACGCTCAGATAAAAAGGGTCATTATTCTCGCCCTCTTCGCGGGCAAAACCGTCAGTACATGCGACGGGTCAGACCGGTGATGTCAAGGATGCGTGTGGCAATCTCCTCAACTGAATAGTTGGTACTGTTAAGGTAGGGAATTTGATGCGTGCGGAACAGCGCTTCCACTTCACCCACTTCCAGCCGACACTGACGCATTGAGGCGTAACGTGTATTTTCGGCGCGCTCCTGACGAATAGCGGCAAGACGTTCCGGATCGATGGTCAGACCAAACAGCTTGTTCTGAAAGGTTTTCAACGCGGGCGGCAGCTTCAGATTATCCATATCATCGGCAATAAAAGGATAGTTGGCGGCGCGAATACCAAACTGCATCGCCAGATAGAGGCTGGTAGGCGTTTTTCCGCAGCGTGATACGCCAAGCAGGATCACCTGCGCTTCTTCCAGTCCGCGAAGAGAGATGCCGTCGTCGTGCGCCAGCGTGTAATCAATGGCCGCGATGCGCGCATCATATTTGCCGAGGTTGCTGGCCGTCAGGCCATGCGTGCGGTTGGCGACCGGCGCTGGCGCAATGCCCAATTCCTGCTGGAGCGGCGCCACCAGCGACTGCATGATATCCTGACAAAAGCCGTCGCTTTGCAAAATGATTTCGCGGATCTCCGGCGCGATAATGGAAATAAACACCAGCGGCCGCACGCCGCTGTGCTGATAAAGCGCATTGATCTGTCCCTTTACCGCCTGAGCGCGCTGAACATTTTCCACAAAAGGCAGCGTGACGCTGTTGATACCCACGGGAAACTGCGACAGCACGGCATGACCGAGCACCTCTGCGGTGATCGCCGTGCCGTCAGAAATATAAAAAACGCTGCGTTCGCTGCCAGTGTCCATCTTTTCTCCCGTTATGAAATGTGGTGTTAACCGCAAAACATGATGCCGTATTCGCAGTAAATTAAGAATAGCGACTCTGTGAGAAGAAGACATTCTTTTGCTGATGTTTCCCGTCATAACATTTATGAAATGTCGTTTCTGTAAACTATGCGTAAAAATAGCCCTTTCCCAAAAAAACATTCTTAATGGCTATCAAAAAAAGCGATGCGCAAATCCTTTTTCCTGAAAATGACGCTGCAAGTCTATTTCGTTAATTTTTAAGGATTTGTCTTATTTATACTGTTGCGCAACGGAATAAAACCGCGCGGAGTTTTCTTAAAAGTCGTTTTTTTTTCTGCTTGAACGATTCAATAGTTTCTTTCCTGTACGTGAATGTGCCAGGCTCAAAACGCATTATTAATCCCTTATAGTTAATAAATTTTAAAAGGATTGCTTCAATGTCCAATATAGGCGAGTTGCCGCTTGTGCTTTGGTATAACCAACTTGGCATGAACGATGTTGATCGTGTGGGAGGCAAAAATGCCTCCCTGGGTGAAATGATTACCAATCTGTCCTCGCTCGGCGTTTCCGTTCCGAACGGCTTTGCGACGACCTCCGATGCTTTTAATCAGTTCCTCGATCAAAGCGGCGTGAATCAGCGTATCTATGATTTGCTGGATAAGACCGATATTGATGATGTTGACGAGCTGGCTAAGGCGGGCAAACAAATTCGTCAGTGGATCGTGGAGACGCCTTTTCAGCCCGCGCTGGAGGAGGCGATCCGCGAGGCGTATCAGCAGCTCTCGTCTGACGACGCAGAGGCCTCGTTTGCCGTGCGCTCCTCCGCCACCGCAGAGGATATGCCTGACGCCTCCTTTGCGGGTCAACAGGAAACGTTTCTTAACGTGCAGGGTTTTGACGCCGTACTCATCGCGGTGAAGCATGTTTACGCCTCATTATTTAACGATCGCGCTATCTCTTATCGCGTGCATCAGGGCTATGACCACCGTGGCGTGGCGCTCTCTGCGGGCGTGCAGCGGATGGTACGTTCAGATCTGGCCTCAGCGGGCGTAATGTTCACCATTGATACCGAATCCGGTTTCGACCAGGTGGTCTTTATTACTGCGGCCCTCGGCCTTGGCGAGATGGTGGTGCAGGGGGCGGTCAACCCTGATGAATTCTACGTGCACAAGCCTACCCTTGAGGCCAAACGCCCGGCCATTGTCCGTCGTACCATGGGCTCGAAAAAAATCCGCATGGTTTATGCCGATTCGCAGGCCCACGGCGAGCAGGTCAGGATTGAAGACGTGCCGCAGGCGGATCGCGATCGTTTCTGCCTGACCGATGACGAAGTACATGCGCTGGCCGCGCAGGCTGTGCAGATTGAAAAGCATTATCAGCGCCCGATGGATATTGAGTGGGCGAAAGACGGTCACACCGGCAAGCTGTTTATCGTGCAGGCGCGGCCCGAAACCGTGCGTTCAAACGGTCAGGTCATGGAGCGTTATACGCTTCAGGGCAAAGGCGATGTGGTGATTGAAGGCCGCGCTATCGGTCATCGTATCGGTGCGGGAGAAGTAAAAGTCATTCATGATATCAGCGAAATGAATCGCATCCAGAAAGGCGACGTGCTGGTGACCGATATGACCGATCCCGACTGGGAGCCGATCATGAAGAAGGCCTCCGCCATTGTCACCAACCGCGGTGGACGTACCTGCCACGCAGCGATTATCGCGCGTGAACTTGGTATTCCTGCGGTGGTGGGCTGCGGCCACGCCACGGACGTGCTGAAAGACGGACAGAGCGTGACGGTTTCCTGCGCGGAAGGCGATACCGGTTACGTCTACAAAGAACTGCTCGACTTTGAGGTGAAAAGTTCGCAGGTGGATGAGATGCCGCCGCTGCCGTTAAAAATCATGATGAACGTCGGCAACCCGGATCGCGCCTTTGACTTTGCCTGTCTGCCGAATGAAGGGGTGGGTCTGGCGCGTCTGGAGTTCATTATCAACCGCATGATTGGCGTGCACCCGAAAGCGCTGCTGGAGTTCGACCAGCAAACCCCGGCGATTCAGGCGCAGATCCGCGACATGATGAAAGGTTTTGACGATCCGGTTGAGTTCTATATTGCGCGACTGACGGAAGGGATCGCCACGCTTGGCGCGGCGTTCTCGCCAAAACGCGTTATCGTGCGTCTCTCCGACTTTAAGAGCAACGAGTACGCCAACCTGGTCGGCGGCGAGCGTTACGAACCGGAAGAAGAGAACCCCATGCTGGGCTTCCGTGGTGCGGGACGCTACGTGGCTGACAGCTTCCGCGACTGCTTTGCGCTGGAGTGCGCCGCGGTAAAACGCGTGCGCAACGACATGGGGCTGACCAATGTCGAAATTATGGTGCCGTTTGTTCGCACCGTGGCGCAGGCGAAGGCGGTGGTGGAAGAGCTGGGCCGTCAGGGCCTGACGCGTGGCGAAAATGGCCTTAAGCTCATTATGATGTGTGAAATTCCTTCGAATGCGCTGCTGGCCGAGCAGTTCCTGGAGTACTTCGACGGCTTCTCCATCGGCTCCAACGATATGACCCAGCTGGCGCTTGGTCTTGACCGGGACTCCGGCGTGGTTTCAGAGCTGTTTGACGAGCGCAATGACGCGGTGAAAGCGCTGTTGTCGATGGCGATCCGCGCCGCGAAGAAACAGGGCAAATACGTCGGTATCTGCGGTCAGGGGCCATCGGATCATGAGGATTTTGCCGCATGGCTGATGGAAGAGGGCATTGACAGCCTGTCGCTTAACCCGGACACCGTGGTGCAAACGTGGCTGAGCCTGGCGGAGATGCCTGCGAAATAATTAGCATCGCTAAGTAATAAACCCAAAAGGCCAGATTTTCTGGCCTTTTTTTACGGATTTTTTTTAAAAAAAAGCCCATCACATGGGATGGGCAAAGACTACACACAGCAATTCGTTAATTTTTTTCAAGGGTAAACCGTTGATCAAATATCATCGATTTAGTCGTGAACATGTGACTTATCTTATTAAGGTGGGAAGGATGAGTCTTTAAGAATCCTCTTATTAGTTTACCGATGGTAATCTTTTTTAATGCTTAGCGCTGATGAATACCTTAAAAGCTGTATTAAAGTTAATCAATTAACGCGCAACGTTTCTACAGCGCTCAAATAAGCGTCCATTATGATAAAAATAACTAATCAAAGTAACTTAACGGGAAAGGAGAAACGCTCAGGAAACAGAGAAGCGGCCATGATAATGGCCGCAAAAGGTTAATTATTTTAATTCATGCTCAATTTCAGCAAGTTCTTCAACCACCTCCAGCGGATCGTCGTGCGGCGCTGGCGCATCGTGCATCCAGACCAGCATCAGGCGATAAGAGACGGCCAGCACCACCGGCCCGATAAACAGGCCAATCATGCCAAAGGCGACCAGTCCGCCGATCACCCCGGAGAGGATCAGGATCATCGGCAAATCTGCGCCCATTCTGATCAGCATCGGGCGCAGCACGTTATCCAGCGTGCCCACCACACAGCTCCAGATCAGCAGCACCGTTCCCCAGGTGGTGTCACCGCTCCAGTAAAGCCAGATGATAGCGGGGATCAGCACCAGCAGCGGGCCGAGCTGAACCAGGCAGGAGAGGATCATCAGCACGGTAAGAATGGTGGCGTAAGGAATGCCGCAAATCGCGAGACCGATGCCGCCCAGCACACCCTGTACCAGCGCGGTGACCACCACGCCGAGCGCAACGGCGCGGATCGCCTGTCCGGCCAGCAGCACGGCTGCATCACCGCGACGCGATGCGAGACGGAATGCAAAGTGACGAATGCCCTGCGCCACCTGTTCGCCACGCCAGAAAAGCAGCACGCTGAACAGCAGCATCAGCCCAAGGTGCAGCATAAAGCGGCCAAAGTGACCGGCCTGGGCAAACAGAAACCCGCTGGTGCGCCCGATATAAGGCTGGATTTGCGTCAGCATCGCGCTGCCGCCGCCCTGGACAAGGTGATGCCAGCCCGAATATAGCTTCCTGCCGACCAGCGGAATGCTCCTCATCCAGTGCATATCCGGCAGTTGAAACTGCTTTGAGGTTACCCATGCCACCACCGGCCCGCTGTTTTCAATCAGACTGTTGACCAGGATCGCCACCGGAATAATGAACAGGAGGATCAGAATCAGCGTCATGGCGATCACCGCCAGCGAGCGTCGTCCCCACAGCCAGCTCTGGAATTTGATCATCAGCGGCCAGCTGGCGATCACCACCATACTGGCCCAGGCGAAACCGAGAATAAACGGCTGAACCACCCAGACGCAGGCAACAATCAGCAGGGTGATAAACAGCAGGGAGAAGATGATTTGTGGGAAATCCCATCCTTTTTGTGCGATCTTCATGCGTAAACGTAACCTCAATAAAATAAGAACGATGTCGCTTTTCCTTGAAGCGTTCCCGGCTTCATCTTAATGATGCGGCATTAATCGCTTTTAAAACAGATCCGGCACGTTATTCTTTTCGCTGATGATTTTGAAATGGCGACAGGCCATAAAAAAGTGTGATAAAACCCTTAAAGCGACAGTTTTTTTCACCTCAATTTTTTGGTCACCCGACAATGATCCCACAGATTTCTCAGGCGCCAGGCCTGGTTCAACTGGTGCTGAACTTTTTGCAGGCGTTAGAGCAGCAGGGCTTCACCGGCGATACCGCCACCAGTTATGCCGATCGCCTGGCGCTTTCAACGGATAACAGCATCTACCAGCTTCTGCCCGACGCGGCGCTTTTTCCCCGCTCAACCGCCGACGTTGCGCTGATCGCCCGACTGGCCGGGGAGCCACGCTTTGAGAGCCTGGTGTTCACCCCGCGCGGCGGCGGCACCGGCACCAACGGTCAGTCCCTGAACCAGGGGATCGTTGTGGATATGTCGCGTTATATGAACCGTATTCTCGACCTTAACGTCGAACAGGGATGGGTAAAAGTGGAAGCGGGGGTGATCAAGGACCAGCTCAACGCCTTCCTGAAGCCGTATGGCTACTTCTTCTCGCCGGAGCTTTCAACCAGTAACCGCGCCACGCTCGGCGGCATGATCAACACCGACGCATCCGGACAGGGATCGCTGGTGTACGGTAAAACCTCCGATCACGTACTCGGACTGCGCGCGGTACTGCTGGGCGGCGAGATACTTGATACGCGCCGGGTACCGGTATCGCTGGCTGAAGCCCTGGCGGCGGAGAAAACGCCGGAAGGGAAAATTTATCGTACGGTGCTGGAAAGCTGCCGCGACGGCAGGGCGTTGATCCTTGAGAAGTTCCCCAAACTGAACCGCTTCCTGACCGGTTACGACCTGCGTCATGCCGTCAGCGACGATCTACAGCATGTCGATCTCACGCGCATTCTCTGCGGTGCCGAAGGCTCGCTGGCGTTCATTGCGGAAGCGCGCCTTAATATCACCCCCATCCCGAAGGTTCGCCGCCTGGTGAATATTAAGTATGACTCCTTCGACTCGGCGCTGCGCAACGCGCCGTTTCTGGTGGAGGCGAAGGCGCTGTCGGTGGAAACTATCGATTCGAAAGTGCTGAACCTGGCACGGGAAGACATTGTCTGGCACTCGGTGAGCGAACTGATCGCCGACGTGCCCAACCGTGACATGCTGGGGCTGAATATTGTCGAATTTGCAGGTGATGATGAAGAGACAATCAGTGAGCAGGTGACTTCGCTCTGCGCCCGGCTGGAAACATTAATGGCGGCGGGTGAAGCGGGCCTGATTGGTTTTCAACTGTGCGACGACCTGAGCGGCATTGAGCGCATCTACGCCATGCGTAAAAAAGCGGTTGGGCTGCTCGGCAACGCAAAGGGGCGCGCCAAGCCCATTCCCTTTGTGGAGGACACCTGCGTGCCGCCGCAGCATCTGGCGGACTATATTACCGAATTCCGTGCGCTGCTTGATGATCATCATCTCAGCTACGGCATGTTCGGCCACGTTGACGCAGGCGTACTGCACGTGCGGCCCGCGCTGGATATGTGCGATCCGCAGCAGGAGATGCTGATGAAACGGATTTCCGATGAGGTGGTGGCGCTGACGGCGCGCTATGGCGGCCTGCTGTGGGGCGAACACGGTAAAGGCTTTCGCGCGGCGTACAGCCCCGCCTTCTTTGGTGAGGCGCTGTTTACCGAACTGCGGCGAATCAAGGCGGCGTTCGATCCGGAAAACCGGCTCAATCCGGGCAAAATTTGCGCGCCGCTCGGCGTCGATGAGCCGATGATGGCGGTGGATGCGGTGAATCGCGGTACCTTCGACAGGCAGATCCCGGTCAGCGTCCGCACCGACTGGCGCGGCGCCATGGAGTGCAACGGCAACGGGCTGTGCTTCAATTTTGACGTTAAAAGCCCGATGTGTCCGTCCATGAAGATCACCGGCGACCGCATCCATTCGCCCAAAGGGCGCGCGGCGCTGACGCGCGAGTGGCTGCGTCTGCTGGCCGGGCAGGGCGTCGATCCGCTGGCGCTGGAAAAGAGCCTGCCCGAGGAGAAGGTGAGCCTGCGCGGAATGATTGCCCGCACGCGCAACAGCTGGCATGCGAAGCGCGGCGAGTATGATTTTTCCCATGAGGTGAAAGAGGCCATGTCCGGCTGTCTCGCCTGCAAAGCGTGCTCAACCCAGTGCCCGATTAAAATTGACGTACCGAACTTTCGCGCCCGTTTCCTTCAGCTTTACCACACGCGCTATTTGCGCCCCGTCAGCGACCATCTGGTGGCCGGTGTCGAAAGCTATGCACCGCTGATGGCGAAAGCGCCAAAGGTCTTTAACTTTTTCCTGCGTCAGCCGCTGATGCGCGAAATGAGCAGGAAGCATGTCGGGATGGTGGATCTGCCGCTGCTCTCGTCGCCGAATCTTAAACAGCGGCTGGCCGGACAACCGGCGATGCGCACCACGCTTGAACAGCTTGAAAAAATGAGCGAGGAGGCGCGTGCGCGCCACGTGCTGGTGGTGCAGGATCCCTTTACCAGCTATTACGAAGCCCAACTGATTGCCGACTTTGTCGCCCTGATCGAAAAGTTAGGATTTAAGCCCGTGGTGCTGCCGTTTTCGCCAAACGGTAAAGCGCAGCATATTAAAGGATTTCTGCAACGCTTTGCCCGCACCGCACGCAAGACCTCCGACTTTCTCAACCGTGTGGCGGCGCTGAGGCTGCCGATGGTTGGCGTCGATCCGGCGCTGGTGCTCTGTTATCGCGACGAGTATCGTGAAGCGCTGGGCGACGAGCGCGGTGACTTCCACGTGCAACTGGTGCATGAATGGCTGCAACAGGCGATGCCGCAAAGCGAGACAAAGGCGCAAAGCGGCGAAGCCTGGTATCTGTTCGGACACTGTACCGAGGTCACCGCGTTGCCATCGTCTTCAGCGCAGTGGACATCGATTTTTTCCCGTGTTGGCGCACGGCTGGAGAGCGTCAGCGTGGGCTGCTGCGGCATGGCCGGCACCTACGGACACGAAAGTAAGAACCTGAAAAACTCGCTCGGCATCTACGAGCTTTCCTGGCATCCCGCACTGCAACAATTTCCTCGCCAGCGCTGCCTGGCAACCGGCTACTCCTGCCGCAGCCAGGTGAAGCGCATTGAAGGAAACGGAATGCGTCATCCGCTACAGGCGCTGCTGGAGATTATTTGATGGCTATCTGGAAACGAGCGGCCACGCTGGAGACGTTGAACCAGCGCGGGGAGCAGACGCTGGCCGGACACCTCGGCATCGTCTTCACCGCCATGACTGACGACACGCTGGAAGCGACTCTGCCGGTTGATGCAAGAACGCGTCAGCCTTTCGGCCTGCTGCACGGCGGCGCCTCGGCAGCGCTGGCCGAAACGCTCGGTTCAATGGCGGGTTACCTGTGTACCGAAGGCAGCGACGTGGTAGTCGGTCTGGATATCAGCGCCAGCCACGTTCGTTCTGCCAGAGAGGGACGCGTTAAAGGCCTCTGTCGCGCGGCGCATCTGGGCCGCACGCATCAGGTATGGCTTATCGACGTATTCGATGCAGAAGGGCGGTTGTGCTGCGTCTCAAGGCTGACCACGGCGATTTTGTCAGGCAGGCCAGAAGAGTGATATAATATGCATCTTTAAGACGGTTGCTACATGATCCATGAAGCCTGCTTAACAAAGTCGCTTTGCAGCCGGGTGGCCTGCTCCCAGTCGCCGTCTAACGCCAGTTGATGACATAAACGCGTCAGCGTATGGCGGCCGAGCTGCCAGGCCTGCATGCGAAACAGACGTTCGCGCCCGGCATTGCCTAATTCAAGCAGCAGACGATGATGCAGCTTGCCCAGCGCGTGCAGATAGCTACGATCGTCGCCGTTAAGCTGGCAAAGCTCCGCCATATCGAGGCAGGTATCATTATATTTACGCAATTGTTCAAGGGTGCATTCAGGACGGTTAATTTTTGCCTGGGCCATATAAAAATCGATGGTAATATCGCGTACCGAAAATTTATATTCATCAATTTTATGCTGCAACCAGGCATTGACCGACAGCGTCATAAGACAAACTCCCTGTTAAATGATAATCATTATCATATATTACCCGCAGCATTATTCAATATCACCAAAAAAAATTTTATCCATAAATGCTGCCGTTCAGAAAAATTGGTAATAACGATGTAACTTCTCTCTTTATTGCCTGAAACCATGCTTAATTAAAATCGGTCAGGAAGATTTTTTATTTTTTTGTAATTTATCAATGGGTTATTAGTTAATACATTATCGCACATTGAATATACTAAACCTCGTGACAGGGTCTAAACTCTATAGAGACGGCGAAAAAAAGCGCTGTAAGCCTTAATCCCTGCAAAACAAGAGGTTGAAGCGATATTCAATATCACTAACATAGAGGCATTAGCCCACAGGGCTATCGACTCGTGAGGTAAATATATGCCATCAGCCACTACCACTTCTTTTTCTCCGGATGACTTCGTCTGGAAAGGCCTGACGCTGACTGACAGCGCTGCGCAGCAAATTATTGCGCTGGCCGGAAACGATCCGCACGTCAAGGGGCTGCGCCTGGGTGTTAAAACGTCCGGTTGCGCGGGCTTCGGCTATACGATGGATCTGGTTAAAGAGCCCGCCGATGACGATCTGGTTTTCGTTAACAACGGCGCGCACCTCTATGTGCCTCTTCAGGCCATGCCCTTTATTGACGGTACGGAAGTCGATTTCGTTCGCGAAGGCCTGAATCAGATATTCAAATTTAATAATCCTAAAGCTCAACACGCCTGCGGCTGTGGTGAGAGCTTTGGCGTTGAGTAAACCTTATGTCTCGTCCTACTGAAGCATCAGATGATGTGCAGATCTGGGAAGGAAACCAGCAGAAATATAAAGAAGGCTTCTTCACGCAACTGCAAACCGAAGAGTTTGAAAACGGTATCAGTGAAGAGGTGGTGCGCGCCATTTCTGCCAAACGCAATGAGCCGGAATGGATGCTCGACTTCCGCCTGAAGGCTTACGCGGCCTGGCTGGAGATGGAAGAGCCGCACTGGCTGAAGGCGAATTACAAATCGCTGGACTATCAGGATTACAGCTACTATTCGGCACCCTCGTGCGGCAACTGCGATGACAGCTGCGCGTCTGAGCCCGGCGCGAAACAGGGCGGTGGCGCACAGCCGAGCTACCTGACCGAAGAGGTGGAAAACGCCTTTAACCAGCTTGGCGTGCCGGTGCGCGAAGGGAAAGAGGTGGCGGTAGACGCCATTTTTGACTCGGTTTCCGTTTCCACCACCTATCGCCACAAACTGGCGGAGCAGGGCATTATTTTCTGCTCGTTCGGTGAAGCGATCCACGATCATCCTGAACTGGTGAAAGAGTACCTCGGCACCGTTGTTCCGGCGAACGACAACTTTTTTGCCGCGCTCAACTCGGCCGTAGCCTCGGACGGCACTTTCGTTTACATCCCGAAAGGCGTGCGCTGCCCGATGGAGCTCTCCACCTATTTCCGCATTAACGCGGCGAAAACCGGTCAGTTCGAGCGTACCATTCTGATTGCCGATGAAGGCAGCTACGTCAGCTACATCGAGGGCTGTTCTGCGCCGGTGCGCGACAGCTATCAGCTTCATGCGGCGGTGGTTGAAGTTATCATTCATAAAGACGCGGAAGTGAAGTACTCCACGGTACAGAACTGGTTTGCCGGCGGCGAAGCGGAAGGTGGCATTCTCAACTTTGTTACCAAACGCGCGCTCTGTGAAGGCGAGAACAGCAAGATGTCGTGGACGCAATCGGAAACGGGTTCCGCCATCACCTGGAAATACCCCAGCGTGATTTTGCGCGGCGACAACTCAATCGGTGAATTCTTCTCCGTGGCGCTGACCAGCGGACATCAGCAGGCCGATACCGGCACTAAGATGATTCACATCGGTAAAAACACCAAATCGACCATCATCTCGAAAGGTATTTCTGCCGGAAAGAGTCAGAACACCTATCGCGGCCTGGTGAAAATCATGCCCACCGCGACCAACGCGCGTAATTTTACCCAGTGCGATTCGATGCTGATTGGCGCCGACTGTGGCGCGCATACCTTCCCGTATGTGGAAGCGCGTAACAACACCGCTCAGTTGGAGCACGAAGCAACAACGTCACGTATCGGCGAGGATCAGCTTTTTTACTGCCTACAGCGCGGTATCAGCGAGGACGACGCGATTTCGATGATTGTTAACGGCTTCTGTAAAGACGTTTTCTCCGAACTGCCGCTGGAATTTGCGGTTGAAGCTCAAAAATTGCTGGCGATAAGCCTTGAACACAGCGTGGGCTGAGTCCTGACGTTTACGGTCATTGCGTGCAGTGCTGATGGCACTGCCAGGGAAACACTATGTTAAGTATCAAAGATTTACAGGTTAGCATTGAAGACAAAGCGATCCTGCGCGGGTTGGATCTGGAAGTGAAGCCCGGTGAAGTCCATGCCATTATGGGCCCGAACGGCTCAGGGAAAAGTACGCTTTCCGCCACGCTGGCGGGCCGCGAAGAGTATGAGGTTGTGGGCGGTTCCATCAACTTTAAAGGCAAGGATCTGCTTGAGCTGTCTCCGGAAGATCGCGCCGGTGAGGGCATCTTTATGGCCTTCCAGTATCCGGTTGAGATCCCTGGCGTCAGCAATCAGTTCTTCCTGCAAACGGCGGTTAACGCCGTACGCAAATACCGCGAGCAGTCTTCGCTGGATCGCTTCGATTTTCAGGACTTTATTGAAGACAAAATCCATTTGCTGGAGATGCCTGAAGATTTGCTGACCCGTTCGGTCAACGTCGGCTTCTCCGGCGGCGAGAAAAAACGCAACGATATCCTGCAAATGGCGGCGCTGGAGCCTGAACTGTGCATCCTTGATGAAACCGACTCCGGTCTGGACATCGATGCGCTGCGCATTGTCGCAAACGGCGTTAACACGCTGCGCGACGGCAAGCGCTCGTTTATTATTGTTACGCACTATCAGCGCATCCTTGATTACATCAAGCCGGATTTTGTGCACGTACTTTACCAGGGCAAAATCGTCAAGTCCGGCGACTTCTCGCTGGTGAAACAACTGGAGGAGCAAGGCTATGGCTGGCTTACCGACCAGGAGTAGTGACAACGCCCTGCAACAGTGGCACCACCTGTTTGAAAGCCGCGGCGCCAGCCGCTCGTTGCAGGCGCAGCAGCACTGGCAGCAGGTTTTGCGCCTTGGACTGCCCACGCGTAAGCAGGAAAACTGGAAATATACCCCGCTCGACGGTCTGTTTTCCCAAAACTTCGTTCTGCCCGCCGCCGTCGCGCTTAATGCAGATGAGGCGGCCGCGCACGCGCTCAATATTGATGCAGTTAAAATGGTGTTTGTTGACGGGCGCTTCCAGCAGGCGCTGAGCGACACGGAATTCGATCGGTTTGATATTCAGGTGACCGCGGCCGGCGAGCGTCGTGAACTGAACGCACCAGTGCAGCCTGATGTGTTCCTTCATCTGACCGAGAGCCTGGCGGAAGAGGTGACGACTATCCATCTGCCGCGCGGTCAGTCCGCTGCGCGCCCGCTCTATCTGCTGCATATCAGCAGCGGCAGCGGCGAGGCAGAGATGAGCACCTCACACTATCGTCACCATCTTCAGCTTGATGATGGCGCAGAGGCGACCATCATTGAACATTACGTCAGCCTGAGTGAGACAACGCACTTCACCGGCGGGCGTTTTACCGCCAGCGTGGGCGACAACGCTGCGCTGACGCACTACAAGCTGAGTTTCGAGCACAGCAGCAGCTATCACTTTGCTCATAACGATCTGGTTATCGGTCGTGATGCGCGTGTACAGAGCCACAGCTTCCTGCTGGGTGCCGGTCTGTCGCGTCACAACACCAGCGTGCAACTCAACGGCGAAGGGTGCGAGTTGGGCATCAACAGCCTGATGCTGCCGGTGGAAAAAGAAGTGAATGACAGCCGTACTTACCTGGAGCATAACAAAGGTTACTGCCAGAGCCGTCAACTGCACAAAACCATCGTTCGCGACAAAGGCCGCGCGGTGTTCAACGGCATGATCAAAGTGGCGAAGCACGCGCTGAAAACGGACGGACAGATGACCAACAACAATCTGTTGCTGGGCCGTCTGGCGGAAGTGGACACCAAGCCGCAGCTGGAAATTTATGCTGATGATGTAAAGTGCAGCCACGGCGCGACCATTGGTCGCATCGACGAAGAGCAGATGTTCTATCTGCGCGCGCGCGGTATCAGCGAAGAGTCAGCGCAGCGCATGATTATCTATGCGTTTGCCGCTGAATTAACCGAAGCCATTACGGATGACGTGCTGAAAGAGGCGGTGATGCAACGCATTGCGCAGCGTTTTCCCGGAGGCATTAAATGAGTTTTGATCTCGCCCGCATCAGAGCCGAGTTTCCTGTCCTGACCAGAGAAGTGAACGGTCAGCCGCTGGCCTATCTCGACAGTGCCGCCAGCGCGCAGAAGCCGCAGGCGGTAATCGATGCGGAGAGCCGCTTCTATGAGTATGGCTACGCCGCAGTGCATCGCGGTATCCATACGCTGAGCGCCGAAGCGACAACCGAAATGGAGAACGTGCGCACGCAGGCGGCGCGCTTTCTCAACGCCGCCTCGACGGAAGAGATTGTGTTCGTGAAGGGCACTACCGAAGGGATCAACCTTGTCGCCAGCAGTTGGGGCGGCAGCCAGCTTCAGGCGGGCGATAACATCATTCTCACCGAGATGGAGCATCACGCGAACATCGTTCCCTGGCAGATGGTGGCGAAGCGCGTGGGCGCTGAAGTTCGCTTTATTCCCCTGAATGAAAACGGCGAGCTGGATCTGTCGGTACTGCCGACGCTGATCGACAGCCGCACGCGTTTGCTGGCTTTAACGCACGTTTCAAACGTGTTGGGTACGGTTAACCCGGTCAAAGAAATTATTGCGCAGGCCAAATCCGCAGGCGTGGTGACGCTGATAGACGGCGCGCAGGCGGTAATGCACCAGAAGGTCGACGTGCAGGATCTGGACTGCGATTTTTATCTTTTTTCAGGCCATAAAATCTATGGCCCTTCCGGCATCGGCATTCTGTACGGACGTAAAGCGCTGCTGGACATCATGCCGCCATGGGAAGGCGGCGGTTCGATGATCGCCACCGTCAGTCTGACCGAAGGCACCACCTATGCCGCAGCGCCATGGCGCTTCGAAGCCGGTTCGCCGAATACCGGCGGCATCATTGGCCTGGGCGCCGCACTGACGTGGGTCAGCGCGCTGGATCTGGATGTTATCCATCAGCGTGAACAGGCGCTGATGCGCTATGCGATGGATAAGCTCGCCACCGTGCCGGATCTGACGATTTATGGCCCGCAGTCGCGTTCCGGCGTGATCGCCTTCAATCTGGGTAAGCATCATGCTTACGATGTGGGCAGCTTTCTCGATCAGTATGGGATAGCCATCCGTACCGGCCATCACTGCGCCATGCCGCTGATGACGCATTACGGCGTTCCGGCGATGTGCCGCGCCTCCTTCGTTCTGTATAATAGCGAAGAAGAGGCCGACCGCCTGGCGGCTGGTCTGATACGTATACACCGTTTGCTGGGCGGCTGAGGCCGTCCACAGACAAGGGAGGAAGGAATGGCCACGCTGCCGGACAAAGAAAAACTGGTGCGCAATTTTTCGCGCTGCGCTAACTGGGAAGAGAAGTATCTCTACATTATCGAGCTGGGCGCCACGCTGCCAGAATCCTCTGAATCCTTACATAAGCCGGAGAACGCGATTTCCGGTTGTCAGAGCCAGGTATGGATACTGATGCATACCGATGAGGCCGGGCGGGTGGTGCTGTATGGTGACAGCGACACGGCTATCGTTAAGGGACTGATTGCCATTGTTTTTATTCTTTATCAGCAGTTGACGCCCGCCGAAATCATGGCCTTTGACGTTCGCCCCTGGTTCGGGCAACTGGCGCTGACGCAGCATCTGACGCCAACACGTTCGCAGGGGATGGAAGCGATGATCCGCGCCATTCGCCACAAAGCACAGGTACTTTCATAACGCCAGATTGCTACACTTCTCCACAGGCCTCCCGTTTCGACGGGAGGTTTCTTTATGTTGAACGGGGAAATTTGCATGAGACCGCTGTTACATCTTGCCACGTTACTCTTTACGTTTACCGCCTCGCAGTATGCTCTCGCCACAGACTATCCATTACCTGCTGAAGACAGTCGCCTGATTGGCGAAAACGCGACTTACACCGTCCCTGCGGATGGCCGTTCACTGGAAGCGATTGCCTCGAAGTGGAAGATTGGTCTGCTGGGCATGCTTGAGGCCAATCCCGGCACCGATCCCTGGCTTCCAAAAGCAGGAACCACCCTGACCATTCCGCAGCAAATGCTGCTGCCGGACACGAAACGGGAAGGCATTGTGGTCAACGTCGCCGAACTGCGGCTCTACTATTATCCAAAGGATGAAAACAGGGTCATCGTCTACCCGATAGGTATCGGACAGCTTGGCGCGAATACGCCTGCGATGGTGACCAGCATCAGCCAGAAGATCCCGAATCCTACCTGGACACCGACGCCGAATATCCGAAAACGCTACGCCGCAGAAGGTAAAACGCTGCCGGTAACCGTGCCCGCCGGGCCGGACAATCCGATGGGGCTGTTTGCCATGCGTCTGGCGTATGGCAAAGGACACTATCTGATCCACGGCACCAATGCCGACTTCGGAATAGGGATGCGCGTCAGTTCAGGCTGCATACGCCTGCGGCCCGATGACATCGAAGCGTTATTTAACAGCGTACCGAAGGGCACACGGGTACAGATTATTAACCAGCCCGTGAAGTATGCTGTTGAACCGGACGGTAAACGTTATATAGAAGTGCATCAGCCTCTTTCCCATAACGAGAAAGACGATCCGCAGACAATGCCGTTGACGCTGAGTCCGGCAGCGAAAAAATTTGTTAAAAGTTCGCTAAGCGATCACGCAGTGATTAAGCAGGCGATGGAACGTCGCGCAGGGATGCCAATTCTGGTGAGCGCAGGTGAGCCGGTTAGCGAGGCATCGGTAAATCCTCAGCAAAACGCCGTTGAAGCGCCGAAGAACAGTGAGTCTGGCCATGAGTAGGGTCGATGGCTGAACACACGTAGAAAGGGGCCTGAGGCGTTTTAACGCGCTGTACACAAGGAAGTGTCTGGCAGGTTGAAAAAAGGCAAAAAAAATGGCGCACACTGTGCGCCATTTTCAGTACCAGAACTCTTACTTACGGTAAGAGTGAGCCTGGTTATCCAGACGCTGGTTAGCACGAGCTGCGTCATCTTTAGCAGCCTGAACGTCAGAACGGATTGCGTTCACGTCGTTGCTCAGCTGGTCAACTTTAGCGTTCAGAGTCTGAACATCAGAAGACAGTTGGTCGATTTTAGCGTTGCTTGAACAACCGGCCAGCAGAGTTGAACCCAGAATTACCGCGCCCAGTACCAGTTTAGTACGATTCATTATTTATACCCTCTAGATTGAGTTAATCTCCATGTAGCGTTACAAGTATTACACAAACTTTTTTCTAATGAGAATAATTTTTTAATGAGAACGTGCTTAAATTTGATCGTTCGCTCAAAGAAGCATCGTCTTTGACTTTTAATGTAAAAAAAAGAGGGAAAACAGGTGAGTTTAATCGGATATGTCTTAGGTTTGGTGAAAAATCATACACCTCATTTCAGACAAATTTCCTGCCTGAGCTGTAAAAAAAGCGCCACTGAGGGCGCTTTTTTACTCCTCACGTCATAATTACAGAACGTGAACGGACGACGTGTTGGTCGTACCGCTTGGTACCAGCGCGCCGGAAACCATTACGACGACGTCGCCTTTCTGAGCATAGCCGCTTGCAACCGCCGCTTCTTTGCCAAGACGATAGAAATCGTCAGTCGAGGCAATCTCTTTCACTACGCTGGTGATAACCCCTTTGCTGAGCAGCAGCTGACGCGCGGTCTGCTCGTTAGTGGTTAATGCAAGGATGGTGGCGTTAGGGAAGTATTTACGTACGGATTTTGCAGACTTACCGCCCTCGGTCGCTACCACGATCAGCGGCGCTTCAAGATTTTCAGCCGTTTCTACCGCGCCGCGGCACACCGCTTCGGTGATGCGCATTTTGCGATTCTCCTGCTGAGAATCAATGCGGCTTTTCATGACGCGATCGGTACGTTCGCAAATGGTCGCCATGATGGTGACCGACTCAAGCGGATATTTGCCTTTCGCACTTTCACCAGAAAGCATAACAGCATCGGTGCCGTCCAGAATGGCGTTAGCCACGTCGCCTGCTTCAGCGCGGGTCGGGCGCGGATTCTTAATCATGGAATCCAGCATCTGGGTGGCGGTGATCACCACTTTGCGTGCTTTATTACATTTTTTGATCATCATCTTCTGCGCGAAGATCACTTCTTCCACCGGAATTTCAACGCCAAGGTCGCCACGCGCAACCATGATGCCGTCGGAAGCTTCCAGGATCTCGTCGAAATTGTTCAGGCCTTCCTGGTTTTCAATTTTAGAGATGATCTGAATGTGCTCGCCGCCGTGCTGCTTAAGGTGCTCACGGATCTCAAGCACATCTGAACGCTTACGAATAAAGGAAGCGGCAACGAAGTCAACGCCCTGTTCGCAGCCGAAAATCAGATCGCGTTTGTCTTTTTCAGCCAGCGCAGGCAGTTGGATAGAAACGCCTGGCAGGTTAACGCCTTTGTTTTCACCCAGGTCGCCGTTGTTCAACACGCGGCAGACCACGCTGTTTTCCGTCACGTCGGTTACGGTCATGCCGATCAAACCATCATCAACCAGCACGGTGTTGCCCACTTTCAGATCGCTGGTGAAACCGGCGTAGGTCACCGCCACGCGATCGCTGTTGCCAATCACCGCTTGATCGGTGGTGAACGTAAAGGTCTGACCCGCTTTCAGCGAAACGTCACTGCCGCCTTCCAGCTTCATGGTGCGAATTTCCGGGCCTTTGGTATCCAGCAGGATAGCCGCCTGGTGGCCGGTATTCTTCATCACGGCGCGCAGGTTAGTAATACGTTGACCGTGCTCTTCGTAGTCGCCGTGGGAGAAGTTGAGACGCATGACGTTCATGCCTGCTTCGAGCAGGTTAGTTAATACTTCTTCAGATTCAGTTTTTGGGCCGATAGTACAAACAATTTTTGTCTTTTTCATGACGAATTATCTATTAAGTTGTGATGGATGAGAAAGTGACGATCCCGGTACTGATAGTGTATTGCGAAGGACCGGAGAAGAATTTGTGCCTGGATAAGAAAAGACGATACAGACTAAGAATAGGTGACAGTAATGAGACGTGCAGAAGAAGTTGGCTGAAGGGTTCAGCGGGCGTATTGCCAGAGGCTATCGTTTTAAAAAAAGGGTCTACCATACGCTGGAACCATTCAGGTGAAACAACGTTTCGTATTATAGCGATTCAACTGCGTGAAAACCAATTAAAAAACGTGGTCTCATCAAGGAATTAGCGAATTCTTCAGGAAAGTAGCGTGAAAAAAGGGAGGGGATTTCCAGGAATTTATGGAGAACAAGCGCTGCCGTCTGCAATGAGAGGCGAAAGATAATGGTGCGTCCGAGTGGGCTCGAACCACCGACCCCCACCATGTCAAGGTGGTGCTCTAACCAACTGAGCTACGGACGCACTGGTGCGTTCTAGAGGACTCGAACCTCCGACCCCCACCATGTCAAGGTGGTGCTCTAACCAACTGAGCTAAGAACGCTTTTTTTACTTCATCTTTCACACTGCGGCTTTGTTGGCTGCACTCGCTCACCCCAGTCACATACGGATGTATGCTCCTGCGGAATCGACGCGTTTGCCGCCGCGCCTCAGCGCGAAATCTTTCGTAAAAGCTTCATCCTTCACACTGCGGCTTTGTTGGCTGCACTCGCTCATCCCAGTCACATACTGATGTATGCTCCTGCGGATTCGACGCGTTTGCCGCCGCGCCTCAGCGCGAAATCTTTCGTAAAAGCTTCATCCTTCACACTGCGGCTTTGTTGGCTGCTTCCACACCACAGTGAAATACTTACGCTGTCCTGACGACAGCGGGGACGAATATTAACGACAGCGCCTGCGGCTGGCAAGCGGAAATCCGCATTTTTCTGCACGACTGCTGCGCAACTGTGCGAAGCGCAGCAATTTTAAACACACTGCTGACAAAACGATCGACAGCTTAGTGCGCTGCCCGCGTCAGAATTGTGCTGGCAGGCTGCCTCTGTAGATAGCGCATGCGGAAAACCATCATCGCCGCAGCAGAGGTAAGACCCACAATAAAGCCTGTCCAGAAGCCTGCCGGGCCCATTGGCTCAACCACCCAGTCGGTCAGCGCCAGCAAATAGCCCGTCGGTAAACCCAGCACCCAATAAGCGACAAAGGTAATAAAGAAGATGGAACGGGTATCTTTATAACCACGCAAAATGCCACTGCCAATCACCTGAATGGAGTCTGAAAACTGATAAATTGCGGCCAGCAGCATCAGATGCGAGGCCAGCGTCACCACTTCCGGGTTGTTGGTATAAAGCAGCGCAATGTGCTCGCGAAAAGTGACGGTGAATATCGCGGTCATTAAGGCAAGCGTGACGCCCACGCCCTGGGCCGTCCACGCCGAGATGCGCGCCGCCTCAGCAGAGCCCTGGCCCAGCCGGAAGCCCACGCGGATCGTCGTTGCCACGCCCAGCGACAAAGGCAGCACAAACATCAGCGAGCTGAAATTAAGCGCGATCTGATGCCCGGCGACGTTAACAATGCCCAACGGCGAAACCAGAATCGCTACCACGGCAAACAGCGTGACTTCAAAAAACAGCGCCAGCGCAACCGGCAGACCGAGCTTAAGCAGCCGCCAGAGCGTGGCGGTGTCGGGGGCGCTGAAACGTGTGGTCAGCCGGATATCGCGCATGGAACGCGCGCGGCGTACCCAAATGCTCATGGCGATAAACATGACCCAATACACCGATGCCGTCGCCACACCGCAGCCAACTCCGCCCAGCGCGGGCATGCCAAAATGACCATAAATAAAGACAAAGTTAACCGGAATATTTACCAGCAGGCCCAGAAATCCCATCACCATACCGGGTTTGGTTTTTGACAGTCCTTCGCACTGATTACGCGCAACCTGAAAAAACAGATAGCCCGGCGCGCCCCACAGCAGCGCATGCAGATAGCCGACGGCCTTACTGGCAAGTTCAGGATCGATATCATGCATTGAACGGATCATAAAACCGGCGTTATAGAGCACCAGCATAATGAAAACGGCGACCAGTGCCGCCAGCCAGTATGCCTGACGTACCTGATGCGCCACGCGATCGCGGCGGCCGGAACCGTTGTATTGCGCCACCACGGGCGTCAGCGACAACAGCAAACCATGACCGAAAAGAATGGCGGGCAGCCAGATGGACGTTCCGACCGCAACGGCGGCCATATCGGTGGCGCTGACATCGCCAGCCATAATCGTATCGACAAATCCCATCGCGGTTTGCGCAATCTGCGCCAGCATAACCGGAATGGCCAGCGCGAGCAGTTGACGCGCCTCTGTGAGGTACTTCTGCACGTTTACACCTGCTTATAATTTAAAATGAAAGGCAACGCTGCACCGTAAAAAAGCGATTTCTTAACGGAAGGCAGGGCAGGCGGCATAGTGTAATGCGCCAGCCGTAAATAGCCAATCAACGAACAGAAAGTCATGTATTTTATTGTGCTGTGGGTCAGAATTTGGATTCGGGCGTAATAAAGGGCAAACTACGCGCAGAAAATGAATAAAGAGGGCTGATTATGTTTACCGGTATTGTGCAGGGCACCGCCGAGGTGTTGTCGATTGAAGAGAAACCGAATTTTCGCACGCATGTTATCAGGCTGCCGACCGATATGCTGCCCGGACTTGAACTGGGCGCGTCCGTTTCTCACAACGGCTGCTGCCTGACGGTAACGCGGGTGGAAGGCGATCGCGTCAGCTTCGATCTGGTGAAAGAAACGTTGCGCATCACTAACCTTGGCGATCTGAAGCCGGGCGACTTTATCAACGTTGAACGCGCGGCAAAATTCAGTGATGAAATAGGCGGGCATCTGATGTCGGGTCATATTATGACCACGGCAGAGATCGCTAAAGTTCTTATTTCTGAAAATAACCGCGAGATCTGGTTCAGGCCGCAGGACGCATTGCAGATGAAATACATTCTGCATAAAGGATTCATTGGCATCGATGGCATCAGCCTGACGGTGGGTGAAGTGACAAAGAGCAAATTTTGCGTGCACCTGATCCCCGAAACCCTGGCGCGCACCACGCTGGGCAATAAGCGGTTAAGGGATAAGGTCAATATTGAGATCGATCCGCACACCCAGGCGATAGTGGAGACCGTGGAGCGCGTGCTGGCTCGCCGCGAGCAGCAACTGAAGGATGCAGCAACGCTTGCAGAGCAGTAAATAAAAAGGGCCATAGCGGCCCTTTTTAACGTTGATGTCAGTGAGGAACGCGCATCCCGTCGGCCACGCCGTGACTGAACACCACCTGCCAGAGCTGGAGATCGCGCGCCCGAAAGGCACCCGCACAGGCGTTGAGGTAGTAGGTGAACATGCGTTTGAAGCGTTCGCCGTATTTTTCCGCGAGCTGCGGCCAGGCGGTCAGAAAACGTTCATTCCAGGCCATCAGGGTGCGGTCGTAGTCTGCCCCGAAGTTGTGCCAGTCTTCCATCACGAAATAGGGCTCGTGCGCCTCGGCAATATGGCGCACGGAGGGCAGGCAGCCGTTCGGGAAGATATATTTATCTATCCACGGATCGACATGGTCGCTGGTTTTATTCGCGCCGATGCAGTGCAGCAGAAAGAGTCCGTCAGGTTTGAGGTTTCGTTCCACCACGTTGAAATAGGTGGCATAGTTTTTCGGGCCAACGTGCTCGAACATTCCCACTGACACAATGCGATCGAACTGCTCATTCAAATCGCGGTAGTCTTCAAGCAGGATAGTGACATCCAGATCCGCGCAGCGTTCGATAGCCAGCTTCTGCTGTTCCGCCGAAATGGTCACGCCGGTCACGCGGACGCCATAGCGCTGCGCGGCAAACTGCGCCAGCCCGCCCCAGCCGCAGCCGATATCCAGGAGCGTCATGCCGGGCGCTAATTGCAGTTTGTCACAAATCAGCTTCAGCTTCGCTTCCTGCGCCGACGCCAGCGTGTCGGCTGTTTTCCACCAGCCGCAGGAGTATTGCATAAAGGGATCGAGCATCAGGGAGAAGAGGTCGTTGCCGAGATCGTAGTGCTCTTTGCCCACCAGCCAGGCGCGCTTGCGGGATTGCAAATTGGTCAGGCGCGCGGCGGCCACGCGCAGCGTATCTTTCAGATGATGAGGGAGTTGCTGGTCAAGTTTCGCCAGCAGGGCGCGATGAAAAAACATATCCAGCCGCTCGCACTCCCACCAGCCGTCCATATAACTTTCACCCAGCCCCAGCGAACCTTCCTGCATCACGCGCTTGAAAAAATCCGGATTTTTTATCTGAATATCCCACGGCTGGCCGCCGTTAATTTTTATACCGGCCTTATCCAGCATTTCGCGGGTGATGCGATACCAGTGATTTTCTTCAAAGCTCACTTCTTCTATAAACGATGAACTCATAGCTTCTCCATCACATCTGTGATTGAAACCTGAGAAAAAGAATAGTCAATTTCTACAGGAGTGTGAGAAAGAGCACGGCGCGGCCGTGCCTGTTGTTCGGCGTTACAGAGGATTAAGAATAAAAGCAGTACGCCGGGAAACCGGCGTATAAAATCGAAGTCAGGCCGTAAAACATATTATTATTATGGCCGGAAAAAAGTATATGCTCACCTTGTACAATATTCAAATGTTCATTGTTAGCTCGCTAAGCAATAAAAGTTATTGCCGATGGCTGGCCGTGCTCAACGCCATTTCTTGCTTTTTACGCGCCTGCAATACGTAGCCCATTATGACCAGCACCACGGTAGCTAGCATCACCACGGCGGTACCGGAAAGCGGTGTAGTGATGAAACGTGAAACCAGCAGACTGGCTACGCAGCACAGACCGAGCTGGAGCGTATTTTGCAATGCCGCCGCCTTGCCGCTTGCCTGCGGAAAAGGCGTTAATGCGGCCGATACCACGATGGGATAGATGGCGCCGTTGGCGGCGGCCATGCCACAGAAAGGCGTCAGCAGAGCGAAAATTGACGGCGCGGCCTGCTGTGAAATGAAAAAGAAGGCCACAATGCTCAGACTGTAGAGCGCCAGCAGCCAGGGAAGCAGCGCGCGACCTTGTACTTTTTTCAATATCATGCGGCAGCCGTAACCGCCCATCAGAAATGCCAGCGTCTGCGGGAAATAGCTCAACCCGATGTCGCCCGGCGTCATTCCCAGTGCGGACAGAATAAAAGGCGACCCGGTAAGCCAGGCGAAAAAACTGGCGGAGCAGGCGGCGTAGATCAGCACGTTACCCACATAAACCGGTGACCTCAGTAAGGTAAAAAAGCGCGTTGGCTCGCCGTTACCCGCCGACGCACGGCGTACCGGCGAAAGGAACAGCGTGCAGATTAGCAGCACCACAGCGATCGCCATCAGCACAATAAAAATGCCGCGCCAGGTAAAGTGATTCAGAACCCATGCGCCAGCCAGCGGTGCCAGCGCGGGCGAAAGCGCCACCAGCGGCATAATGGTGGCAAACACCTTGTTTGCCTGGGTGGCAGAATAACGGTCAATAACCAGCGCCTGCCAGGTCACGGCGGCTGCGCAGATGCCCACGGCCTGAAGAAAACGCAGCCCCAACAGCGCCCATGCGGAATTCGCCCACCACATCATCGTGCAGCTCAGCGCAAAAATTCCCAGCCCCATCAGTAATACCGGACGTCGCCCGATGCGGTCTGAAAGCGGCCCCCAGATAAGTTGGGCGCTGGCAAAGCCTGCCAGAAACAGGCTCAGGCTGGCGCCGATCACGCCGGGTTGTGTGTGCAGATCCTGCTGCATGTCAGCAAAGGCGGGCAGGTACATATCAGTGGCGAGAAAGCCCACCACGCTTAAAAGCGCGAGGTAAAGGGTAAATCCGGGTGAAGGCATTTTATGCTCTTTATGGCAGATGAATGAAATGGCGCAAAGTGTAAACACGTGCCACGCGCGCTGTGAAACGCTAATATTTGCATATTGCGTTCAAAAAATTTGCAGGCAGATTATGTGGTCAGAATATTCACTTGAAGTCATTGATGCTGTCGCCAGAAACGGCAGCTTCAGCGCGGCGGCAGCGGAGCTACATCGTGTGCCTTCTGCGGTCAGCTATACTGTTCGTCAGCTTGAAGAGTGGCTGGCTGTGCCGCTGTTTGAGCGCCGCCATCGCGACGTGGTGCTTACCGAGGCGGGAAAGGTTTTCATTCTGGAAGGTCGCACTGTTATCAAAAAAATGCTCGCAACGCGTCGTCAGTGTCAGCAGGTGGCGAACGGCTGGCGAGGCCAGATCAATATCGCCGTTGACCGCATCGTGCGGCCGCAGCGAACGCGACAAATGGTGGTGGATTTTTACCGGCATTTTCCTGATATCGAACTGCATCTGACCGCCGAGGTCTTCAACGGTGTCTGGGACGCGCTGGCGGACGGCAGGGTGGATATTGCCATCGGCGCGACGCAGGCGATTCCGGTCGGAGGACGTTACGCCTTCCGTGACATGGGCGCGCTGAACTGGCGCTGTGTGGTACAAGCCCGTCATCCGCTGGCGCAGCGCGCAGGAGACATTGATGACGAGACGGTGCGGGAGTGGCCTTCGCTGGTGCTGGAGGATACGTCGCGTTCTCTGCCGAAGCGCACCACCTGGACACTGGATAATCAGCGTCGGCTGGTGGTGCCGGACTGGGAAAGCGCTGCTGATTGCCTGCTGGCGGGGCTGTGCGTCGGCATGGTGCCGGGGCATTTTGCACGCCCGCTGCTGCAAAGTGGCGCGCTACGTGAGTTGACGCTTGGCGCGCCATTCCCTGACAGCCCCTGCTGCGTAAGCTGGTCGCGGGCGGCGGACGCCTCGCCGGCAATGCGCTGGCTGCTGGATTATCTGGGCGATACCGATACGCTGAACCATGAATGGCTCAGCGAAAAACATTAGCGTCGATAGTCAAGGAACGGCCCGTCAGCGACCGAGCGGCGCTCAATCAGGGTGGGATGCACCTCAATGGTTTGTGGGTCTTCGCGCTTGCTGGTGATCCTGTCAAGCAGCATCTCGAATGCGGTTTCGCCCAACTGTTGTTTAGGCTGGTGAACCGTGGTCAGCGCCGGGGTGAAGTAGCGGGCATTGCGCACATTATCATACCCGATCACCGATATGTCCTGCGGCACGCGCAGCCCCATTTCATCGGCCGCGCAGATTGCGCCCATCGCCATGACGTCGCCACCGCAAAATACGGCGGTAGGGCGCTGCTTCTGCGACAGGATCTGCTGCATGGCGCGGTAGCCAGATTCCGGCTCAAAGTCGCCCTGCACCAGCCACTCGTTGCGTAGCGTGATGCCCGCTTCGGAAAGCGCCTTCAGAAATCCCGCATGGCGACCGCCGCCGGTATTGCGCTCCATCTGGCCGGGGATCACGCCGATATCACGATGGCCGCGTTCAATCAGATAGCGCCCCACCAGGTAGCCGCCTTCAAAAGCGTTATCAAGCACCGTATCGGTAAAATCGCCGCGCGATTCGCCCCAATCCATCACTACCATCGGAATGTTGCGGCTGCTTTCAAGCAGTTCGATCAGCGCATCGGGGTATTCAGAACACATCACCAGCAGCCCGTCGACGCGCTTTTGCGCCATCATCGACAGATACGCTTCCTGCTTTTGCAGATCGTTGTGGGCGTTACCTAAAATCAGCGTGTAGCCTTTGGCAAAGCAGCTGTTTTCGATGGCTTCGATAATCTCGGCGAAATAGGGCGCTTCGCTTGAGGTGGCCAGCAGCCCGATGGTACGGGTGTGATTGACTTTAAGACTGCGGGCAACCGCACTGGGTGAATAGTGAAGTTCTTTGATGGCGGCCCATACCGCGTCTCGCGTATCTTCAGCGACGAAGCGGGTTTTATTGATAACGTGTGAAACGGTAGTGGTGGACACCCCGGCACGCCTGGCCACATCTTTAATGGTTGCCATGAAATAATGACTCCTGCACTTATCGCAACTTATTGATAAGTCATTTGTTAAACGATTGCGTAAAGCGAAATTTCCCCGCCGCCTCTGAGACTGTGCTGCGTGCATGTCGGTGACGTCAGGAAGGAATAAGCGTTGGTGTTTGCGCAACAGCACAGCATTTTATTACGGGTTGCGCAACGAGGCCCGGATTCTAACAAGCTCTGCCAAAGAAAACGAGATTTTTACCGCCAGATATGGGAAAATTGATACCGGTACAACTATCAGGGTTATTAAGAGGGTGTAAATGGATACCGATCTGAAGTTCTCGCTGTTGACGACCTGCGCTGCGCTGTTGATGATTATCGCATTCAGCTTTACCGCCGTGATGCACTAAAAAAAAGGCCGATTAAGATCGGCCTTTTTTATTCTTTTTACACTCAGCGAATGGTTTTGGGCGTCATCACACGGCGCGCGCCAACATAATGACCCTGCCAGTAATCATCCGACAGCGCGCTTATCTGAATATCTTTTCCGGTACGCGGAGACTGAATAAATTTACCGCCGCCAAGGTACACGCCCACATGATCGGCCGTGCCGCGCCCGTTTATGCGGAAAAAGACCAGGTCGCCTTTTTCCAGCTCACCGCGGTCAATCTGCGCCGCGTCGCGCAAATGGTACATCTCGTTGGCGGTACGCGGGATCTTAAACTTTACCAGGTCTTTGTAGGCATACCAGACCAGTCCGCTACAGTCGAAGCCGGTCTCAGGTGAGGTGCCGCCCCACTGGTAAGGTTTACCCAACTGGCCCATCAGCTTGTTCATCGCTGTTTCACGTGCTTTCTGATAGCGCGCGCGGTGCGCTTTGCTGAGTTTGAGCGGTGAGGAGGTTGCGTTATCGGTAAGCGCTTCACGCTCTTTCAGCGTTTTAATCCCCTGGCGACCGTAGCGTTTTTTTGAAGCATTGTTTTTTGCTGCCGCGAGGATTTGGGATTTGGTGACCTTGTGCGAGGCTGCCAGCTTTTTGTTAAGTTTGGCTTTTGCAGAAGAGGCAGTGCGGGGTTTGCGGGCGACGTCTTTTACTTTTTTCGTTGTTGTACTCTTCACCGTTTTGCGCTTGCGGCGATCGTCATCGCGTTCGTTTTTGGCATTCGCCTTTTGGTGTTTTGCATTAACAGGCGTGCCGGGCGATGCGTGCGCCACAGTGACGAAAAGCTGAACAAAAGCCAGCATGATTATCGTGATAAATAGACGCATCGTTACCATTAACAGTTCGTGCTTTCGCCAGCGGCAAAAGCAGGGCAATAAGATTTATCTGCCTGTTGAGCAGACGGGCCAGGCAATTCTAATCTAACTTTTTGCCAAAAGGTAAGGTCTTTTTTGTTTCAATGACTCAGCGCAAGAAAGCGTTGGCAAAAAAGCATGTGTTTTATTTAACCTGCCGTGGAAACAATGACCCTACGAGCAAGGTAACGCGTCAGGAGAAATAACCCTGCTGAAAATGTCGTTTTCATCACGACGGCAGAGCCGCTACAATAAAAAGACACGACATATCCGTTTGAGGAAGGCATTTATGAGCACTGTTGAAAAAATTGAGCGCCAAATCGCAGAAAACCCGATTCTGCTGTATATGAAAGGCTCCCCGAAGCTGCCAAGCTGCGGTTTCTCGGCCCAGGCCGTCCAGGCGCTTTCCGCCTGCGGTGAACGCTTTGCCTATGTCGATATTCTGCAAAATCCTGAAGTACGCGCTGAACTGCCTAAATACGCTAACTGGCCAACGTTCCCGCAGCTGTGGGTGGATGGCGAGCTGGTCGGCGGCTGCGATATCATTATCGAAATGTATCAGCGCGGCGAACTGCAACAGCTGATCAAAGAAACCGCGCAGAAGTATCCTTCAGACGCGGCGCAGTAAGTTGTTTCGAACGACAAATATATAAGGCGGGATATCCCGCCTTTTTTTATGCCTCGTTTTCCATTGCCGGCAGCGGCCAGCCGCCCAGGCGCTTCCAGCGGTTAACCAGTTCACAGAACAGCTCGGCCGTCTGCTCGGTATCGTACAGCGCCGAGTGCGCCTGGCTGCTGTCAAAAGGAATGCGTGCCGCCGCGCAGGCTTTGGCCAGCACGGTTTGCCCCAGCACCAGTCCGCTCAGCGCGGCGGTATCAAAAGTCACAAAAGGATGAAAAGGGTTGCGCTTCAGGCTGGCGCGCTCGGCCGCCGCGTTGACGAAACTGAGATCGAAGGTGGCGTTGTGCGCCACCATGATTGCGCGATTGCAGCCCTGGTCCTTAATCCCTTTGCGCACCAGCTTGAAGATTTCATGCAGCGCATGATATTCGCTCACCGCGCCGCGCAGCGGATTGGTTGGATCGATGCCGTTAAACGCCAGCGCTTCTGGTTGCAGAACGGAGCCGACAAACGGCTCGACGTGAAAGTGCAGCGTGGCATCTTTTTCCATCCAGCCATCCTGATTCATTTTCAGCGTTACCGCAGCGATCTCCAGCAGGGCGTTGCTTCTGGCGTCAAACCCTGCCGTCTCCACATCAATCACTACCGGGTAAAAACCGCGAAAACGGCCGCTAAGAACATTCATTTCGTTTGTTTCAGACATCAGGATCTCACTGGGGGAAAAAAGCAGCGCGCATTATGGCAAATTTCAGCGAGGGATGCAGCAGGGGAAACGGGTGCCGGACGGCACCCGTTGCGTCAGGCGCCGAGGCCGTGACCCGCGTGTTTGTTTTCAATCAGCTCGATTTTGTAACCATCGGGATCTTCAACAAAGGCGATAATCGTTGTGCCGCCTTTCACCGGGCCGGCTTCGCGGGTGACATTACCGCCCGCCTGACGAATGCTGTCGCAGGTGGCGGCGACATCGTCCACGCCCAGCGCGATGTGCCCGTAGGCGTCGCCGAGGTTGTAACTGTCCACGCCCCAGTTCCAGGTCAGCTCAATGACAGCGCCTTCGCTCTCGTCGGTATAGCCCACAAACGCCAGCGTATACTTGTACTCGCTGTTTTCGCTGGTGCGAAGAACGCGCATACCGAGCACATTAGTATAAAAATCGATGGAGCGTTGCAGATCGCCAACGCGCAGCATGGTGTGAAGTAAGCGCATAACATCCTCTTTATAAGCGTCATCATCCGATAACGGTAAAAAAACAAGTATAGCGAAATTACCGCGCCGCTTCCGTAAAGAAGCGGGCGCAGAGTTAATCGGCGAGGGTGGGATAATCGGTATAGCCTTCGGTACCGCCGCCGTAAAAAGACTCGGGTTTGGGTTCATTCAGCGGCGCGTTTATACGCAGGCGTTCGACAAGATCCGGGTTAGCGATATAGACGCGGCCAAACGCGGCGGCATCAATCAGGCCCTGTTCAATCAGCGTTTCTGCTTTTTCGGCGGTATAGGCGCCTGCCCCGACAATCACGCCAGGGTACGCCTGACGTATCGCTTTGCGGAAGGCATCGCTGTAAGGCTTGCCGCCCGCCCAGTCGGGTTCAGAGAGGTGCAGATAAGCCAGATTACGCTTCGCCAGTTCAGCGATGTAATAAAGAGCGGCCTGCTCCTGATCTTCGCCGTTGTCCAGCCCGTTGAACGGGCCGAGCGGCGAGATACGGATACCAATACGGTCGGCGCTCCAGCCATCGATGGCGGCATCGACCACTTCCAGCGCGAAGCGGGTACGGTTTTCAACGCTGCCGCCGTAAATGTCGTCGCGCTGGTTAGAGGCCGGAGAGAGAAACTGATGAATGAGGTAACCGTGCGCAGAGTGCAGCTCCACCAAATCGAAGTCGGCCTCACGGGCGTTGATTACCGCCTGACGGAAGTCATTAACCACGCCGGGGATCTCATCCAGCGTCAGCGCACGCGGCGTGGAGGTTGCTTCACGAATCGCCTGGCCATTTTCATCACGCAGCGAGGTGCGCGTTTCGGCGTTGATTGCAGAAGATGACACCGGCGCCTTACCATCGGGCTGCACGCTGTTATGCGAAATCCGGCCGGTATGCCACAGCTGTACGGCGCTGTGGCCGCCATCCTGATGAATACCTGCGTTGATCGCTTTCCACGCGGCGATTTGTTCGGCTGAGTGCAGGCCAGGCGCGCCCGCGTAGCCTTTTGCCTGCGCAGAAATTTGCGTGGCTTCGGTAATGATCAAACCGGCGCTGGCGCGCTGACGATAGTATTCGCCCATCAGCGGCGTGGGGATGTCGCCTGGCTCAATGCTGCGCAGACGCGTCAGCGGCGCCATAAAAATGCGGTTCGGTACGGTAATTGCGCCTGTTTTTAATGGCGTAAACAGCTTATTCAATGGCATAGGTACTCCTGATAGACCGGTTAACGGTTTTTTAATGTGATCCTGAAAGAAGGCATTCGATATGCGCCAGCGCGTTCTCCAGCGCGGTCGATTCTCTGGCAATTTTGCTTTGCAAACTGGCCCCAAGCCACAGGGTATAAATGGTCTGTGCCAGCGCTGTCGCTGGCGTTTTCAGCATCAGGCTTCCTTCCTGCTCCCCCTGCGCAAGGGCATCGGCAAGAGTGGCAACCAGCGCTTTTGAACCGGTATCAAGCGCCATGCGCATGGGCTCAGAGAGATCGCACACCTCCGCAGAGAGCTTCACGGAGAGGCAACCGGCAACGTTGTTCTCATAACGCCAGGCGTCAAGTGACTGTCGGTAATAGGCAACAAGGCAACTGCGCCGATCGCCATTGTCGGCATTAAGGGCATTGAGCAGGCACTGATGATAGTGTGCGAAATAGCGTTCAAGCATCGCGACGCCGAACGCCTCTTTGGAGGGGAAATAGTGATAAAACGATCCCTTCGGCACCTCTGCCACCTTTAGCAGCTCAATCAGTCCCATGCCATTGAAGCCGTGCCGTGTACAGAGCGTCTGGCCGATGGTGAGAAGATGTTCACGGGTATTAAATCGTGTTGTTTTCATGAGCGTCACCGTAACAGACCGGTCGGTCTGTTACAAATAGCGGCTGGCCGGACGGCACGAAGTGCTCATCATGAGAAAGCGCTCTCACTGAAATACCGTGGAAACTTGCGGTGACGGCTGATTCGATCTTCAATTAAAGAAAGTGCTAAGTCAGGAGCGTCAGTGGCTGAACAGTTAGAGTTTTTTCCCGTTCCCAGTCCCTGCCGGGGAATTTGCCAGTCAGATGACCGGGGCTACTGCCGTGGCTGTTTACGCAGTCGCGATGAGCGTTTTCACTGGATGCAGTTCAGTGACGCGCAAAAGCGTGAGGTACTCAGGCTCTGTCATCAGCGCTTCCTGCGTCTGCGGCGCAGCGGAAAAACCGAGGCGCCCGATCTGCCTGAGCAGCCTTCGCTGTTTTAATGCGCCTGCATTTTCCGCGCGCCTTCGCATCATGTCGTAAAGAATCGTCAGCATGACGGGTTTAACGGGCATTTTTTTGCGCAGAAACCAGGCTTAAAGCTCCGGTAACAGAGACAGGTGAACTTATGAAAAGATTGACGTTAATCGCGGCGCTCATAGCAGGCTGTAGCACAGCGTATGCCGCCAGTGAAAAAGTAGAAATCAAACTGGCTACGACGCAGGGCGCGGGCGAGAGTATTGGCTCGGTCACCATTGATGAAACAGAATATGGTCTGACCTTCACGCCCGATCTGAAATCCTTGCCTGCGGGTATTCACGGTTTTCACGTTCATGCGAACGGTAGCTGCGATCCGCAATCGAAAGACGGCAAGACGGTGCCGGCAGGCGCGGCAGGCGGACATCTGGATCCGCAAAAAACAGGTAAGCACCTTGGCCCATGGCAGCAGGGGCATTTGGGCGATCTGCCGGCGCTTTACGTGACTCCCGATGGTAAAGCGACCTATCCGGTCCTGGCGCCGCGCCTGAAAAAACTGTCAGAGGTGAAAGGCCATGCGCTGATGGTACACGTGGGCGGCGATAACCATGCGGATCATCCTGCGCCTTTAGGCGGTGGCGGCGACCGCTTTGCCTGTGGCGTAATTTAAGCTGTCGGCTTGCCGATGCTTAACATATAAATGATTGAGCATCGGCGTGACAATAATGCGAGGCGAACATAAGACGAATTTGTATTTTGTCTGGTAAACTCGCAGAATGACCTTTGATGAGGCATAATACATAGCAAGCTAATTATAAGGAGATTGAATTGGACACACCATTGGGAACAGACCTTGCAAGATTGGTACGCATTTGGCGCGCCCTCATTGATCAGCGTCTAAAGCCGCTTGAACTCACACAAACGCATTGGGTTACACTGCACAATATTCATCAACTGCCGCCTGAGCAGTCGCAAATACAGCTTGCCAAAGCCATTGGCATTGAGCAGCCGTCGCTGGTTCGCACCCTGGATCAGCTGGAAGAAAAAGGGTTAATTACCCGCACCACGTGCGTCAGCGACCGCCGCGCCAAACGCATCAAGCTTACGCCGGAAGCCGCGCCGATTATCAGCGAGGTTGAGCACGTTATTGATGCGACGCGGGACGACATTCTTGCGGGTATTTCCCAGCAGGACGTGGATAAAATGGTAATACTGATAGCGCACTTAGAAAAAAATATACTTGAACTTCAGCAGCGAAATGATTGAAAAAAAACCGGCGGTAGCCGGTTTTTTTATGACTTAACGAGGCGAAACGGTAACCTGGCTGCCGTTTGAAGCCAGCATCACGCGCTGTCCAACGGAGAAACGGCTGGCGGCCTGCTTTTGCACCACCAGAATGGTGTTGCCGTCGTCCTTGCGAACTTCCAGCTCTACGCCATTTGTTTTATTAACGGCACCCTGCACGCCCTGGCCGGCAACGCCGCCTGCCACGGCTCCCGCCGCAGTCGCCAGACTCCGGCCTGCGCCGCCGCCGATGGTATTACCCAGGAATCCACCCAGAACGGCACCGCCAATCGCGCCAATAACATTGCTGTCATCACCGCCCTGAATCTGAATTGGCCGGACATGAACCAGCGTCCCGTAGGAAACGCTTTGCACCTGTTTTGCTTCAGATGCGCTATAAACATCCCCGGAAAGCGTATCTGAATTGGTGCATCCTGCTAATGTCACTCCGGTAAGTGCCACGATTAATAAACGTTTTATCATCGTTAAAACTCCATTCTTATGTGCGCGCTGTGAAAAAATACAGCAGTAACTTCATTATATGGCACGGGCTGCGCCCTGGTAACGTTTTAAATAAAAAAACCGTCTCAGAGCGTAACGCAGGCGGATTAAACCAGAAATAAATCAAATCGTAAAATCGCGCCGCGCTGCGAAAGGTCACAGCCAGTTTAAAAATGCACAGTTAATCATAGAATTGACGCGCTAATTTTGCGAATCTGTAGGGCGGATGCTTTGAATACCGTTACCCTGAAGGCAAATAATGAAATCGGGACGTTATATAGGCGTTATGTCAGGCACCAGCCTGGACGGCGTCGATGTGGTGCTGGCCGCCATTGATGAACGGATGGTGGCGCAGCAGGCCAGCTACTGCCATCCTTTTCCTCCGGCGCTGAGGGAAGACGTCCTGGCGATCTGCCAGGGGCAGTCGCTGACGCTGTCGCAAATGGGGCAGCTCGACTGCCGACTGGGTCGGCTGTTCGCTGAAGCGGTACAGATCCTGTTGCACCAGCAGGGATTAGGTAAAGAGGACATCACGGCCATCGGCTGCCACGGACAGACGGTGTGGCATGAGCCTCAGGGCGAAGCGCCGAATACGCTGCAAATCGGCGATAACAATCAGATCGTCGCCCTCACCGGCATTACCGTCGTCGGTGATTTTCGCCGCCGTGATATGGCGCTTGGCGGACAGGGCGCGCCGCTGGTTCCCGCTTTTCATCAGGCGGTTCTGATGCATCCTGGCGAGCGGAGAATGGTGCTGAACATTGGCGGCATCGCTAACCTGTCGTTGCTGATACCGGGAAAAGTCGCGGGTGGCTATGATACCGGCCCCGGCAATATGCTGATGGACGCCTGGATCTGGCGTCATCAGGGTGTCGGCTACGATAAAGACGGCGCATGGGGAAGCGGCGGCACCGTGGTCTGGCCGCTGCTTCAGCAGATGCAGGCCGATCCCTGGTTTGCGCTTCCGGCCCCCAAATCCACCGGCAGAGAGTATTTTAATCTGGCATGGATCGCGCGACAGCTGGCCCATTTTCCCGGCCTTGCGCCGCAGGATGTGCAGGCGACGCTGGCCGAACTGACCGCATCCACCATTGCGGAGCAGGTGAGTTTAAACGGCGGCTGCGAGCGACTGCTGGTATGCGGCGGCGGCAGCCGTAATCCGCTGCTGATGACGCGACTGGCAGCGCATTTATCGGGCACCCAGGTCATGACCACCGACGAAGCGGGCATCAGCGGCGATGATATGGAAGCGCTGGCCTTCGCGTGGCTTGCCTGGCGTACGCTTTCAGGCCTGCCCGGCAATTTGCCCTCGGTGACCGGCGCGCGCGAAGCATCGGTCATTGGCGCAATTTTCCCCGCCAACCGTTCGCGCTAAATACCGTTTTGTCCGCTGCGCAGGTGACGGGCAACGTTGACACAACATGGAGAATTTATGAAATTGCTGCTTCCGGGCCTCGCCCTGATTTTACTGTCGGGCTGTAGCTACTTCCAGCACGAGCAACAGACGCCGCAAACGCTGCATTATACCTGCGGCACGCTGCCGCTGACCGTGGTGCAGGACAATGTGCGTCAGGAGGTCAGTATGATCCTCGACGGCACGCCGCTGACGCTTAAGCAGCAGATTGCCGCGTCAGGTACGCGCTACAGTGACGGAAACTATGTTTTCTGGTCAAAAGGGGACGAGGCGTTTATCGAACGCAACGACAAAGTCATCATCAACGATTGCCGCCTGAACCACGGCTGATTTTCTGAGCAGAAGGCATTGCGATGAACGAGAGCGATAATTTACAACTGATTGCGCACATGCGCCGCCAATACATTCGCGGTGGTCTGCGGCGCGGCGATCTGCCTGCCGATCCCCTGGCGTTATTTGAAAAATGGCTGAACCAGGCGGTAGAAGCACAGCTTCCCGATGCCACCGCAATGAGCGTGGCAACGGTGGATGCCTCCGGCCAGCCCTGGCAGCGTATCGTGCTGCTGAAGCATGTCGATGCACGCGGCATGGTATTTTATACCAATCTCGGCAGCCGCAAGGCACACCATCTGGAGCACAACCCGCGCATCAGCCTGCTTTTTCCGTGGCACATGCTGGAGCGTCAGGTCATGGTGGTGGGACGGGCCGAAAAATTGTCGATGCTGGAGGTGATGAAATACTTTCACAGCCGCCCGCGCGACAGCCAGATCGGCGCATGGGTATCAAAGCAGTCGAGCCGCATCTCCGCGCGCGGCGTGCTTGAAAGTAAGTTTCTTGAGCTGAAGCAAAAGTTTCAGCAGGGCGAGATCCCACTGCCCAGTTTCTGGGGTGGTTTTCGCATCACCATCGACTCCATGGAATTCTGGCAGGGCGGCGAACATCGCCTGCATGACCGCTTTTTTTATCAGCGCGAAGAGGACGGCTGGAAAATCGACCGTCTTGCACCGTGAAACCATGAAATAATCCCCTTAAGCGCTGGCACAGAGCGAGCCGGCGCTTTATTCTGTACGCCTTATTTTTCCCGAACACGCAACGGGTCGATGTATCAACATGGAGTCTCAGATGGCCAGCAGTAACCTGATTAAACAATTGCAAGAGCGAGGGCTTGTCGCCCAGGTAACGGACGAAGACGCGTTAGCAGTACGACTGGCGCAGGGGCCAATCGCACTCTATTGCGGTTTCGATCCGACAGCCGACAGCCTGCATCTGGGACATCTGGTGCCGCTGCTCTGCCTGAAACGTTTCCAGGATGCCGGTCACCGCCCGGTGGCGCTGGTGGGCGGCGCAACGGGGTTGATCGGCGATCCAAGTTTCAAGGCAGCCGAACGCAAGCTGAACACCGCAGAGACGGTCAACGAATGGGTTGATAAAATCCGTCATCAGGTGGCGCCTTTCCTGAATTTTGACTGCGGTGAAAACAGCGCCGTCGCCGCCAACAACTACGACTGGTTTGGCAGCATGAACGTGCTGACTTTCCTGCGCGATATCGGTAAGCACTTCTCCGTGAACCAGATGATCAACAAAGAAGCGGTGAAGCAGCGTCTGAACCGCGACGATCAGGGCATTTCTTTTACCGAGTTCTCCTACAATCTGCTTCAGGGTTACGACTTTGCCTGCCTGAATGAACGCTATGGCGTGGCGCTGCAAATCGGCGGTTCCGATCAGTGGGGCAATATCACCTCCGGCATCGATCTGACGCGGCGTCTGCATCAGAACCAGGTCTTTGGTCTGACCGTGCCGTTGATCACCAAAGCGGACGGCACCAAATTTGGCAAAACCGAAGGTGGCGCGGTCTGGCTCGACGCGAAGAAAACCAGCCCGTACAAGTTCTACCAGTTCTGGATCAACACCGCCGATGCGGACGTTTACCGCTTCCTCAAATTCTTCACCTTTATGAGCACGGAAGAGATTGCCGCGCTGGAAGAAGACGATAAAAACAGCGGCCGTGCGCCGCGCGCCCAGTACGTGCTGGCCGAACAGGTTACCCGTCTGGTACACGGCGAAGCAGGGCTGGCGGCCGCGCAGCGCATCACCAACAGCCTCTTTGCAGGCAGCCTGAGCGAGATGACCGAAGCGGACTTCGAACAGCTGGCGCAGGACGGCATGCCGATTGTTAAGCTGGCGCAGGGGCAGGATCTGCAACAGGCGATGGTCGATGGCGAGCTTGCGCCGTCGCGCGGCCAGGCGCGCAAGCTGATTGACTCTAAAGCGGTCAGCATCAACGGCGAGGTGCAGCTTAATGCGGACTATACGTTTGAGCAGGACGACCGTTTGTTTAACCGCTTCACGCTGCTGCGTCGCGGCAAGAAAAACTACACGTTGATCGTCTGGCAGTAACGGACGTTTTTTCGGGCCGGTTCGTCCGGCCTCTCTTCAGGGCAGGTTGTTCGGATTTACCCATGAAAAATATACTTTCGATTCAGTCTCACACCGTTTTCGGCCATGCCGGCAACAGCGCCTCCGAATTTCCTATGCGGCGCATGGGCGCAAACGTTTGGCCGCTCAATACCGTGCAGTTTTCCAACCATACGCAGTACGGCCACTGGACCGGCGTGGTGATGCCGGCAACGCATCTGACCGACATTGTGAAAGGCATTGCCGATATCGACCGGCTCAGGACCTGCGATGCGGTGCTCAGCGGTTATCTGGGGTCGGCGGAGCAGGGCGAGCAGATCCTGGAAATCGTGCGTCAGGTTAAGGCGGCCAATCCCGACGCGTGGTACTTCTGCGATCCGGTGATGGGCCATCCTGAAAAAGGCTGCATTGTGGCGCCGGGCGTGGCGGAATTTCACGTCAGCGCCGCGCTGCCCGCCAGCGACATTATCGCGCCAAATCTGCTTGAGCTGGAGATGCTCAGCGGTGAGACGGTGGCCGATGTCGACCAGGCGATTTCCGCCGCGCGCGCGCTGATCGCGAAGGGGCCCAACGTGGTGCTGGTAAAACATCTGGCGCGCGCAGGACGTCGCAGCGATCGCTTTGAAATGCTGCTGGTGACCGCAGACGAGGCGTGGCATATCGACCGTCCCCTGGTGGACTTTGGCGTGCGTCAGCCCGTGGGCGTGGGCGATCTGACCAGCGGTCTGCTGCTGGTGGATTTGCTGCACGGTAAAACGCTGCGCGATGCGCTGGAGCACGTCACGGCGGCGGTATATGAAGTGATGTTAAAGACGCATGAGATGGGCGAATATGAGCTTCAGCTGGTGGCGGCGCAGGATCTGATTGCCAACCCGCAGCAGCATTTCACCGCGGTTCAACTGTAGTTTTCGTTTTCCCCGCACCATAAGAAAAGGCGACCTGCGGTCGCCTTTTTTCGATTAACCTTGCGTCATCCGATTAAGCTTAGGCGCGGCCAACAGCATCAGCAGCGCTATCACGCCGGTGACGATACCGATTTGCAGAAAGACGTCGCCGTAAACGTGCAGCGACTGAAGCGGATCGGTAATGTTTTCCGGCACCGCCATCAGGTTCGCCACTTTTCCGGCAATCATCGCCGCGCCTGCGGTAGTCAGGAACCACGATCCCATGATAAAGCCCATCAGGCGCTGCGGCACCAGTTGCGCAACCATTGCCAGACCCAGCCCGGAGATCATCAGTTCGCCCGCACTCTGCAACGCATAGCTGAGGATCAGCCAGCTCACAGACACAATACCCAGCTGATTCGCGAATTTCGCGCCCACCGGCAGCACCAGAAACGCGACAGCGCAGAGGATCATACCCACCGCAAATTTATGCGGCATGGGCAGGCGATCGCCCATTTTGTTGTACGCCGCCGCCAGCAGCGGACTGAAAATCATAATCCAGAACGGGTTCAGCGCCTGAAACTGTTCTGGCTCAAAAGTCAGCCCGAAAATGCTGTGCTCAACGTTACGAATGGCAAAAAAGTTCAGTGAGGTGGGCATCTGCATATAGAGCACGAAGAATACAATTGCTTCAACCATCAACAGGAAGGCGACGATCATCTTACGTCGCGCGGCGCCGTGAAGCGTAAAGGCTTCTTTGGCGAACACCAGCACGATGCCCAGCGCAATCACCCCCAGTACCATACGCGCGATGGTCTGATTATGCAGCAGCCAGGTGGAAAGCGTAATCAGCACCACGATGCCCACCAGCGTAGCCAGCAGCTTGCCGATGCGCAGCGGGGCGAAGTCGGGTTTGGAGCCGTACTGGTGTACCCACCTGCGGCAGATCATAAAGTTAACCAGCGTGATAAGCATGCCGACAAAAGACAGCGAGAAAGCCACGCTCCAGCCGAATTTTGCCGCCAGCCAGGGCGTGGCCAGCATGGAGAAGAAGGAGCCGATGTTGATCGCCATGTAATACATGGTGAAAGCGCCGTCGAGGCGCGGATCGTTCTTGTCATAACAGGTGGAAAGCAGGGAAGAGGGATTGGCCTTGAACAGACCGTTACCCACGGCAATGGTGGCCATGCCGACGTAGACCAGCGTGACGTCATGCCCTGACCAGGCGACCAGCCCGTAGCCAACCGCCAGCACCAGCGTGCCCAGGACGATAACGCGCTTGGTGCCCAGCACTTTGTCGCCGAGCCAGCCGCCAATGGCGACCATGCCATAAACCAGCGCACTGAAGGAGGTGAAAAGCGAAATGGACTGACCTTCGGACATCCCCAGCATTTTCACCAGGTAGACTGCCATAATGCCTTGCAGTCCGTAAAATCCGAAGCGTTCCCAGAGTTCGATCGAGAAAATCAGATAGAACGCTTTAGGTTGTTTAAAAGCATTGAGGCTAGGCGCCTCGGTATGTTTGTTTGCAGTTGACACTGATACCTCTGTATTACGTAGCCTGATGCGACCAAAAAAAGCGTCGTCTTCGTACAAGGTGGGCATTCGCCGCATGATTATAAGATGGGAAAAACGGCGGTTAATTTCGCCGATCGCGCGGCGGCAGGCAAGTGTTTTTTCATATATCGTCAAAGGCGCCGCGCATAGCGTTAACAGGAGGTGTTGGGTTTGTTATTCAGATATAAATTTCAGGGTGCAAAAATAAAACAGAATTATTTGTGATGACCTTATGACCACATTTCGCCTGTTTTCGCACCGTTTTTCCGCCGCCGTCACGGCAGGAACAATTTTGTGACGGCTTCAATTCCTTTTGGCTATATCTCATTTCTTTAAAGTCTTTTTCAGGACTTTCATCGCTCCCTACTATCGCGGCAATGCAGAATGCTAATAATGCAGCAAAAATAATCAGTTCAATGAATCTCCATATAATTTCAACAGGCTACAAATGATCGTTCTACGTCATGTATCGAAATCATTCGCCACCCGCACCGGCACCATTGCCGCCGTTGACGATGTCAGTTTGCAGGTTGATGAAGGACAAATATACGGCATCGTCGGCTACAGCGGCGCGGGTAAAAGCACGCTGATCAGGCTGTTAAACGGGCTGGAAAAACCCACCAGCGGCAGCGTGATGATTTCCGGACAGGACATTGCGCAGGCAAAAGGCGAAGCGCTGCGTACCGCCAGGCTGAAAATCAGCATGGTTTTTCAGCACTTCAACCTGCTATGGTCACGAACCGTCAGCGAAAACATCGCTTTTTCGCTGCAAATTGCCGGCGCGCCAAAAGCGGCTATCCGGGCGCGGGTAAAAGAGCTGATTGCGCTGGTCGGGCTGACCGGTAAAGAAGACGCTTATCCCTCAAAACTCAGCGGCGGCCAGAAGCAGCGCGTCGGCATCGCGCGGGCACTGGCGAATAACCCGGAAGTCCTGCTCTGCGATGAAGCCACCTCGGCGCTGGATCCGCAAACCACCGACGCCATTCTTGATCTGCTGCTGGACATTAATCGTCAGCTTAATTTAACCATCGTGCTCATCACTCATGAGATGTACGTGGTGCGGAAAATCTGCCATCGCGTGGCGGTGATGGAAAACGGACGCATTGTGGAAGAGGGCGAGGTACTGTCGGTGTTCACGCATCCTCGCGAGGCGGTAACGCGTCAGTTCGTGCGGCAGACCGGGGAGTCCGGCCACGCGCCGTTCAATCCGCATCTGGTCGATCGGGCCAGCGGCGCGGTACTCAAACTGACCTTCGTCGGCCAGACCACGCAGCGACCGGTGGTGGGTGAGCTGACGCTCAAGTATGGCCTGACGTTTAACATTCTGCACGGCACTATGACGCAGACCGCACAGGGCACCTTTGGCGAGCTGTGGCTCCAGGTGGCCGCACGCGGCGCGCAGCTTGATGCCATTCTCACCGATCTTCATGCTTACGCGATCGCGACCGAGGTGGTGACCCATGATTGAAACATTATTTCCCCACCTGCGGCCTGAACAGCTGTGGGACGCCACCCTTGAGACGCTTTATATGACGGCGCTCTCTGGCCTGGCCACCTTTGTATTGGGCATTCTGCTGGGGCTGGCGCTGTTTTTGACCGCGCGCAACGGCATGTTCCAGAACCGTCTGATCTATTCAACCATCTCAGTGGTGGTCAATGTTTTTCGCTCCATCCCTTTTATCATTTTGATTGTGCTGCTGATCCCGTTCACCAAAACGCTGATCGGTACCATTCTCGGCGCAGACGCAGCGCTACCGGCGCTGATTGTCGGCGCGGCGCCTTTCTATGCGCGGCTGGTGGAGATTGGCCTGCGCGAGGTGGATAAAGGGGTGATTGAAGCGTCGCGATCGATGGGTGCGCGTATCGGCACGCTGATTTTCCGCGTGCTGCTGCCGGAATCCTCGCCGGCACTGGTGTCGGGCATTACGGTGACGCTGATTGCGCTGGTGAGCTACAGCGCCATGGCGGGCGTCATCGGCGCGGGCGGATTGGGGAACCTGGCCTACCTGGAAGGGTTTCAGCGTAACCACAGTGACGTCACGCTGGTGGCAACGCTGATGATCCTGGTGATCGTTTTTATCATTCAGTTTTTAGGTGATGTTGTTACAACACGGCTCGATAAACGTTAACTTCTGAGGGAATGCAACATGAAAAGAACACTGACACTGCTGGCGGCGGCGACGCTCAGCCTGAGCGCATGGGCAGATACGCTGACCGTTGGCGCGTCGAACGTGCCGCATGCCGAAATACTTGAACAGGCGAAGCCGATTCTGGCAAAACAGGGTATCGATCTGGAAGTCAAACCGTTCCAGGACTACATCCTGCCGAACACCGCGCTGGCCAGTCGCGACATCGATGCGAACTACTTCCAGCACATTCCCTATCTGAACAGCGTGCTGAAAGATCACGCGGGTGATAAGAGCTACGATTTTGTCAGCGCGGGCGCGATCCATATTGAGCCGATTGGTATCTACTCCAAAAAGTATAAGTCCCTGAAAGATCTGCCGCAGAATGGCCGCGTGATCATGCGTGATGCGGTGGCGGAAGAGGGACGCATCCTCTCAATCTTTGAAAAAGCGGGCGTGATTAAACTGAAACCGGGCGTCAGTAAAGTTGACGCGCGCATCAGCGACGTCGTCGAAAACCCTAAACACCTTAAGTTCCTGGCCAACGTTGAAGGCGCACTGCTGCCGCAGATGTATAACAATGACGAAGGAGATGCGGTGGTGATCAACGCCAATTACGCGATTGATGCCGGGCTTGATCCGGTTCACGATCCGATTGCGGTGGAAAGCGGTGAAAACAACCCGTATGCAAACATCATTACCGTGCATCGCGGCGATGAGAATAAGCCGGATATCAAAGCGCTGGTGAGCGTGCTGCATTCGAAACAGATTCAGGACTGGATCCGCACCAAATACAAAGGCGCGGTGATCCCGGTGAATAATTGATAAAACAGGCCGGGAAACCGGCCTTTTTTTATTTTACAGGCAGTATGGCAATAACGGCATTGAGCATTTTATCGGACAGCATTCCGCCTCAGATCAACTCTCTTCAGTAAACTCTCGCTTATTTTTACAGAGTTCAATAACGCGGCAAAACAACAAAACTGCATTTATTAAGGCGTAAATGACTTATTCATTTTTCACGTTAGGTTTGCCGTTATTCTTTATTTACCTTTTCCGGTGATGGCGGAATAGTGATGTCATTATATTAAAAGACAACGGGGGTAATGCCCTCAAGCGCTGACATGGCCGCGTCGGCACGACGTCCCGCCATTGTTTAACCTGCGAACAGTGATAAATAAATAAGACAGACGCAGGATGGCGTGTTGATATTTTTTGTCCGTCGCAACGGTGGCGACGCCAGAACTTTTTAATTTAATGACGGGGAAATAATGAAAGCTATTGTGTTGAGAGAGCACGGCACCAATGACGTTTTGCGCCTTGAGAAAAACTTTCCCGATCCGCAACCCGGCCCACAGGATGTTATTATTCAGGTTAAGGCCTCCTCGCTTAACTATCACGATATATTTACCCGCCGCGGCATGCCCGGCATTAATTTACCCTTGCCGGTAATTATTGGCCTCGACGTCGCCGGCGAAGTTATTGCCGTGGGCAGCGAGGTGACGCAGTGGCGTCCGGGCGACCGCGTGCTGGCCGATCCGATCAATCGCGTGGACGGCGGACTGCTGGGTGAAACCACGCACGGCGGCCTTGCCGAGCGCTGTCGGATACCTGCCCACCAGCTTATCGCGCTTCCGGATACGGTGTCGTTCGCCGAAGCGGCCGCGCTGCCGGTCGCTTATGGCACCGCGATGCGAATGATGCAAACCATCGGCAACGTGCGTGCCGGGGAGAAAGTACTGATCCTCGGCGCCAGCGGCGGCGTCGGCGTATGCTGCGTACAGCTGGCTAAACTGGCGGGCGCCTGGGTTATCGCCTGCGCGGGCAGTGAAGAAAAAGCGCAGCGGCTGCGTGAGCTCGGGGCGGATGAAACCATCCTCTATCGTGAAGAAGACTTTATGAAAACGATCTTTGCCCGCCACGGCAAACCGTCGCGCCGACGCAGTGCGGACGAACCGGGCGGGGTGGACGTGGTGGTGAATTTTACCGGCGGCGATAGCTGGGTGAAGTCTTTGCGGGTACTGCGCGTTGGCGGCAGATTGCTGACCTGCGGGGCGACGGCGGGCTTCGCGCCGCAGGAGGATATTCGTTATATCTGGACGTATGAACTGCGCATTCTCGGCTCAAACGGCTGGGAACGTGAAGATCTGACGACCCTGCTGGCACTGGTTGCCAGCAAAAAATTGCGCGTGGTGATCGACAGGCAGTGGCCGCTTGAGCAGGGCGCGGAGGCGCTGGCCTCACTTGAAGCGCGCCGCGTGTTCGGCAAGGTGGTGGTGGGATGACGCGACAACTCTCTCACGCGGAACTTGAGACCGCCTTCAGAAACTCACCCTTTATTCATTTCCTTAACCTTCAGATTGAAAAAATCGACTATCAGCATGAAACGCTGATCGTCCATGTGCCGATGCGTGCCGAATTTGAACGCAAGGCGGGCAGCGGACAGTGGCACGGTGGGCCGCTGGCATCGGTCATTGATACCGTTGGCGACTTTGCGCTGGGCATGCTGCTCGGCCAGGGACTGCCCACCATTAACTTTCGCGTTGATTACCTCCGTCCAGCCATTCATACCGATCTGCGCGTTGTCGCCTGCGTGAGACGCAGCGGCCGCAGCGTGGGCGTGGCGGATGTTGATGTTTTTAACCAGCAGGGGCAACTGCTGGCGATTGGCCGGGCGAGCTATGCCACATCGGTCATTGTTAACGAGGGGAAAATATGATTATCGATCGTCAACGTCGCCGCCTGCTCACTCTGACGGGCGCAGGCGCAGTGCTCGCAACCGTGGGGAAAATCAAAGGTTTCTCCCTGGTCGGTAATGCGGTAGCGGCAGACTTAGCAGTCAAGACGCCGAGGCGCGGCGGTACGCTGGTTATCTCGTGGGGCGGGCTTGAGCCACAGGCGCTTTACGTGCCGGGCGGCGGCGGTTCTGCCCCTTTTCAGACCTCAACCAAAATTCTTGAGCGGCTGCTGAAACTGGATAACAACCTCGTCTTTCAGCCTGCGCTGGCCGAATCAATAACGCCTTCCGACGATTTCAAAACCTGGACGCTCACGCTGCGTCAGGGGGTGAAATGGCACGACGGTCAGGACTTTACCGCCGACGATGTGGTGTTCAACGCTATCGAACACTGGAAGGCGCTCTCGGCGGGGATCGCGCTTAAATCGCTGGAAAAAGCCGAAGCGGTAGATCCGCATACCGTTAAGCTTTACTTCTCCGTGCCGGTGCCGGCCTTCTTCCTGAAATCAACGCTGGCCGGACAATATCAGCTGGTGCTGCCCAAACATCTCTACGCCGGGCGGGATATCCTCACCAACCCGGCGAACAATCGCCCCATCGGCACCGGCCCATGGCGCTATGGCAACTGGGTTCGGGGCAGCTATGTTGAGTACGCGCGCAATGAGCACTATTGGGGGGCCGGGCAACCGTGGCTGGACAAATTAATCGTTCGTTGGTGGGGCGATGCGGCCTCACGTACCGCCGCGCTGGAAACCGGCGAGCTTTCCGTAGGCTATTCAAACCCGGTGCCGGCGCGTGAAATTGATCGGCTGGTGAAAAGCGGTGATGTCGTGCTGGATACGCGCGGGTATGAGAACTCCGCCTGGACCGTGACGGCGGAATTCAACCAGCGGCGCGAAAACGTGAAGCGCCGCGAGGTGCGTCAGGCGATTCTGCATGCCATCGATCGCCAGTTTATTATCAACACTATTTACTTTGGTCGTGGCAAAGCCGCCGTCTCGCCGATATTCAGCAGCAACAGCCTGTTTTTCACTGCCGATGTCCCGCAGTATCCGTTCGATCCCGAAAAAGCAAAACAGCTTCTTGACGCGGCGGGTTTACCAGAGAAAAACGGCACGCGCTTCACCGTTAACCTGCTTGCGGCGGCCTGGTTCGAAGAGAACGCCAGACTGGGACAGTATCTTAAGCAGGCGCTGGAAGATATCGGCATTGCCGTGCGACTCGACTCGGTCGATCGCGCCACGGCGCTGAAACGGATCTACAGTGATTATGACTACGATATCGCCCTCTCTAACTTCACCGCGCCCATTGAGCCTGTCCCCACCGTCACGCAATTTTTTACCACCGACGGCATTGTCAAAGGCGCGGCGTTTCGCAACGCCACCGGCTACAGCAGCCCTGAAATGGATAAGCTGGTCGGGGAGATCACCATCGAAACCGACGAGACAAAGCGAAAAACGCTGATCCACCAGTTTGCGCATCTCGCCAGTACCGATGTTCCTATTGTGCCGCTGATAGAAATGCAGTCATTTACCCTGGCGCGCAAAAACGTTCGTCAGTTCACCACCGATGCGAACGTGCAGGGCACCTCCCTTAACGACGTCTGGCTGGCGGAGTAGTTATGTTGCGTCTCATTCTGCGTCGCCTCGTCCAGGGAATACCGCTGCTCTTTGGCGTGGTTATTCTTAATTTTGCGCTGATGAAGCTGGTGCCCGGCAGCCTGCTTGATGTGATGACGGCAGAACAGCAGGTTACCGATCCGGCGATGATCGCGCGGCTTCGTCACCTCTACGGCCTTGATCAGTCGGCGTGGGCGCAGCTGCTGCACTACCTTGGCGCCGTTCTTCAGTTCGATCTCGGTTATTCGTATCGGCAAAACATGCCGGTGGCGGCGGTGATCTTTGCGCATCTGCCCGCCACGTTAATTCTGATGCTGGCC
>NZ_JNVB01000037.1 GCF_000770305.1 Erwinia oleae | reverse complement strand
CGGTGTCGCTTTCGGACAGGGGGACGGTATCCACCAGTCTGGTGAATAGTGGGCATTATAGAAGAGTGGTATCTGTCGAACATTCTGGCGATATCATGCAGAGAATCACCTTGCTTATATCTGTCCCAGATAATCGCTTTCTGTTCGGGCGTGTAGTAAATGCGCGTTCTTCGTTTCATTGCAACGTCCCCCCCTTGATTAAGGATAGCGTTGCATCGACCCGTTGAACTCACAGCTCATAGCAGACCATTATGTTTAGGATGTTTGATTGTAAAGTAACTCTTCCAAAAAAACGCCCCAATACCGGGGCGCTCAGTGAGTTATTGCTCAGGCGGCCAGCGCCTTCTCGCGTAAGATAAGATATTCAAAAGCCTCCCGGGCAAAACGGCTTGCCTGGAAGATAGCCTTCTTGTCTTCTTTCAATGCGTTCAGCCAGTAAGCGATATAGCTTTCATGCTGAACGTCACCCTGGACACCCAGTTCAGCGTACAAAAATGCCGAACCAATTTCAGCGACCAGCTCTTCAAATGCGTATAGCGGGTCACCAAATCGGCGAGAAGAAGACGTAATGCCCTTCCGCGCCAGCCGGGAAATGTGTCCCGTGGAATGCACCAGCTCATGCAGCAGCGTACTGTAGTAATCAGCCGGGCAATTGAACTGTCCGACTTCCGGCATCACGATACGATCAACGCCAGGTCTGTAGAACGCCTGGTTCTGGGGCAAATGCACCACCGGCACACCGCTGCGGGCAATCACCTGCTCTGCCCGGCCAATGCGCTCAATGTCATGCACTCCCGATATTTCTGCTTCATCACCGGACACGCTCACTGGTGTCAGCAGCTTCGCGGGTAAATTTTCACACTGTTCAATATTGAACAGGTGAAAACAGGTCATGAAATTTCGCTGCGAAACTACAGCATCTCCCCGTTCGTCAAATAGTGGCCGACCTTTCTCATCAGTTTCTTTTTTCTCGAACGGCTTGAACAGCGTTACCAGCGTGGATTTCTCCCCTTTGCGTACATTGCCCCCGGCATCCTGCGCCTGTTTGAATGTCAGCCAGCGGTGAGAGGTAAAGCCTTTCTCCACCGTATCAATCCATAGTAACAGTACGTTGATACCGCTGTAGGGTCGCCCCGTTACCACATTGGCCGGTAATCCACCGATAACGGTTGTACAGCCATCGGCATTACGCCACGGTTTTCGCCAGGGCGGTGTTCCGTTTTCCAGAGCCGCGATGATTTTATCCGTCACAACCTGGAACAGATCGGGTTTGCTCTGACGACCTGCTGCTGCCTTCTTGTTGGTTCGCTTCGTTGCCATGATGAGTCCTCGCAATAAAAAGCGGGGACTTACCCCCTTGCGGGAATAAATCCCCGCAAGGGTGAGTCGCAAATTTTGCGCAATCTTGTACTACGGTAGCGATCCGGTTTCGTCTACCACCAGGCCCAGAACACCAGAGAGTGCCGTTCAAAATCAAACGACTCCAGTATCCCACTGCACCAGGCTTTGACTTCACTCACATCCCTCCAGTACCAGTCACCATAATCCTGTGAACCGAAGAAGAAACCTTCGCAGGTTGGAAAAACTTCCGTGCAGTTTTGGCTTGTCAGACTTCCCAGCTCATCATTTAACTTTTCCAGATGAGTACGCTGAATTGGCAACTCTTCACAATTTTCCACCTCTCCGACATGGTTTTCTATCCAGTTGATCAAGGCGTTAACTTTGCGAAAATAGCCCACTTCGGTACGTTCTGTTTGAGCGCTATCTTTCTCTCTGGCAAAAAAGTAAATATCAAGTCCCATTGCGATATCCTCATAAATAAAAGGCAGGGACTCTTCCCGACAGGAAAAGCCCTGCCGGGTTGCTGGTTTTAGCTAATGCGGCCTTAATCCGGTGATCCGTAATGGCCGCGGTAGGTATGATGTTCGGGACAATGTGCAACAAGCCCCAAAATTGTTAATAGCTGCCGTTCCCATGCCCCTGGCCGTCGCGAACCGTCAGCAATGGAGGCCAGGATGTAAGCAATAAGGCCGCTGACATTCTGAACGGGGCACAGAGATCCGTGTTTCTTAAACAGCTCTACCATATATTGCAGCTCCCGAAATACGTCGGGATCAACGTCAATGGTGTATTCGCTCTTCATTTCCATATGTCTCATTACTCCTTATGTTATTTAGCGAAACCCGCGCTGAAACGATAACGAAGCGTAGCCAGTTGCTCTGCCAGGCGATTTGCCTCGCGAAACGCCCGGGTACGGCAGTATCGGTTCTTCAGGGCAATGCGACACCATTGGTATCTGTAATCGCTGCAAGTCCGGCCTGAACGGCTCAGGACCGCAATGTCCCAGGTGCCATCGTCCAGACGAAACACATGAGCGCGAAAGCTCATTCGGCCCGTCTGGTTGGTTATCCACTCTCCATGAATGGATGACTCACGTACTGGCAGTAAACGTTCAAGAAGTGAATAAACCCCGCTGGTAAGCGGCGTAACATGGCGTTGAATAAAGGTATGCATGATGTACTCCTGTAAAAAAAGGGAACACCATGCCCCTGAAGGGAAAAGTATTCCCTCAAGGGTGAGTTAATCAGACTGGATGCCGGTCAGGGCATTGTGGATAAGAAAACCTTCATCGCATTAACTGCGATCCCTGCTTTCAAAGGTTCAGCAGGGTTGCCGCTCGAAAGCGCTTCCTCTCAGGCTAAGGTAGCTTTGGCTGTGATTACCCGAGGGCGTCCCTCTCAAATCACCGGGACATTGGCTGTTGTCAGAGACAACGGTTTAGCATCTGGAATCGTACATAATTCAAACAAACCAAACAAGCCCTTTTCAAAGTCACTCCTCAGATTCATTTATCCGGTTATAAACTCTGGCAACATAATGCCCGCGCCCATCTCCATGCCCCAGATCCATTGAAACCATTGCCTCCGCCTCTTTACGGCTTAATCCCTTATTCATATGGTAATCAGTCGCTTCTCGTGAATAAGCATAGCGCAAACTGTGCGGCGACTCCCGTCCGGTTAGTCCAGCATCCTTTAATACATTTCTATATCTGTCGATAGCGGAGTGTAATGAGGATTTATCAATCAATTTTCCGTTATGTTCATCGGCATATTTTATGGCTGTATTCACGGCGCTAATAACGATATCGCGGTTAACAATAGTCGTATCTCTCGGCCTGCCGCCCTTAGTACCAAATACGATCCGGATACGCTCATCGCCTTTATTTAATGCCTGCTGCCAGGTTTTTAATGATTTGGCTGACTGCACCGCTTCTTCAGTTCTCAATCCTAAATAACGGGCTAATTGCATTGCGGCAGCAACGCCTTCGTCTTTATCACGCACATGGACGAGCGCTGCGTGATAGCGCTCGTCCGAAATAGCGACTTTAGAGCCGTCCCGACTGGCCCCCGATAAGCCTAAAGCCGAATTACTTAACCGTTCGTGATTTGGATCGGCCAGTTTAGTTCTTCCGGCAGTATTGAAGATTGCGCGAATAGCCGCCATTTCATTCTGCATGGTACGTTTAGAGATATCTTCTGACTGACGGCTTTTTATATACAGCTCAACGTGATTTGTTTTTATATTGCTGACGTCCCGTATCTGAATATTCAGCTTCAGCATACTGGCGGAAAAGCGTGATGCAATTCTGGCGCGATCGGCAACGGTTTTAAAACTCCCTCCCGACTTGCGGGCCAGCGTAATGAGTTGCTTAGTTAACTGCTTATTCGCCCTCGACATCTTCCCTCTCCTTTCTTCCTGAAAAACGCACGACGCTGCGGCTTTCATCCTTAAAGACGAAAACCCCACTGACCTGCTTTTTTTAGATGTATACCCACGCTTCTGAACGACGTTCAGAACAGCGGTAAACATCCTGGCCCCGACGACACGGTTTAATTTGCGCTTCCTGCGGCTCGACTGATAACTGTGCATCGGGGTGGCAAATGTTGAGTTCTTGTGAGGTATCCACAGCTCGCTGAGCTGCTTGCGGCTTGCGCCGGTTCCTGACTGTTGTCAGGTCACCTCCATCCGTCAGCGTTGACTGACGTTGCCATCGTTACCGAGTCGATTTTTCTCCTTCATTTCATGGTTAAGCGTCTTCATCGGGATATCCATTTTTATGACGCGATAGTTTAAAAAACGTCCACCTTTAACACTGAACGCCGCGTAGCCCGGATTTATGCCTGGGCACTACGTGTTGGTCAGAGGGTAGCAGACGCTGGTAAAGCCCGTATTACGTGGGTTTGTCCGTTGTGCGCTTCGCGCGTCACTTGGTTCTCGTTTCACTCGACGCAAGTGACGCGCTGCACATATCCCGCGCCAAATGCTGCTTTGCAAATGCCAAATGTTCCATCTGGCATAGCAAAATGCAGCAAATGTTGCCGGGATTGCTGGACGTCGATCCAAAAGAAACTGCATTGATAGGGACGTTCTCCTAGTCAGGAGAAGTCATACATTGAGGGATAAACGTACCTTCATCGCAGCGGTGCTGCGATCCCCACTTTCAAAGGTTCAGTGGGGTTACCGCTCGAAAGCGCGTCCTCTCAGGTAATGGTCGCATTGGCTGTGGTCGCCCGAAAGCGTCAGTCTCAGACCACGCTTCTCTCCCTATGACTTTGGCTGTGTGATCACCCGAAGGCGCTTCTCTCAGATCACCTGCGCATCCTGCGCCTGAAGCATTGGCTGCTGTCTGTGACAGCGGTACAACTAACAAATATTAGATCAGCAATGAGTCAAATTTCAACCTGTGATTTTTGTACAAAATTCATGCTTTTTTGTTTGCTTTTGTAGCATTTAAATGCTACAAAAAGAATGAATCCGGAGGTGAAATGAACCAGATAACGCAATACAGAAACTTCATTTCTGGTGAAGTAGATAGAATCATGGCAGAACAAAATATAACTGTAAGACTATGTTCTGAAAGATTTAATAATAAATACCGATATCAAATTGATGTCGGTGAATGTCAACCTATGACTAAAGATTTTGTACAAAGAGTCAGGACTGGAAGATTCAAATCATTCACACCGAGAGTAGCAAAATTATGCGACTTTCTGAACATAGATCAGACCCAACCGGTGGAACATGTACCCCAGTCTGATGAGTTGCGCAGAAAAATACACACTATTGACAGCCTGATCCGGGATGACCAGGTACTTCTGAAAAAAGTATCTAAATTACTGGATGACATCACCGAATTACTCAGAGTCTAATAAGAGGGAACTATGGAGATACACAGTAATGTAATAAAGCAAAATACCTCTGCATTTCGTTTCGTCGATCTGTTTGCAGGTATCGGTGGCTTTCATGCCGGGATGGCTGAAAATGGAGGAAAATGCGTATTTGCCTGCGAAATCGACGATGCTTTGAGAAAAATATATGAAAGTAATTTCGGTGTTTTTCCTGAAGGAGATATAAAAAAGGTTGATGAAAAATCCGTCCCCTCTCATGATATCTTATGCGCAGGTTTTCCATGCCAGCCATTTTCTCTCGCTGGCAAGAAAAAAGGGCAAACCTGTCCTGAATCAGGCCAGTTAATAGATGAAGTGGTGCGTATAGCAGAACATCATAAACCTCGCTATGTTCTACTTGAGAATGTCCCCAACATTATCACTATCGACAACGGAAATTTCTGGCGTTATATGAATACCAGATTCAATGATATCGGTTATTCATTACACCATCGCATACTTTCACCAGTAGATATTGGCGTTCCACAAAACCGACAACGTGTATTTATTGTAGCCTGCCGGGATAAGACTGATGCATATGCACTGACATGGCCGGAACAGACATCTCAGTGCACCAGACTTGAAAACATACTTGATCACAAAGGTGATTTCAGATTACTTGAACCTGCCAAAGCTGACTTATTAAAACACTGGCAAAAGCTATTGTCTCAATTGTGTATTACCGAACTTCATTCAATATCCATTGCAGCACCTGAATTTGGTGCCGATTATCCCAAAAACTTCTCCCGCCTGACGCTTAAAGAGATGGTTCAATATAAAGGTGCATACGGACAGCCACTAACAGGTTGTACAACCTGGAAAGAAGTACTGGACCGACTCCCCTCTTATGTCAGGAAAAATCGGCAGGTTCCGGACTGGATTAATAAATCAGTCGATTTTTCACGCAAGCTATATATTCAAAACAAAACGGTAGCTGATAAGTGGATTACCTGTCTGCCCCGGCATAATAATAGCTGGCAAATTATGGAATGGAGAGGTGATCTCCGGAACCTGAACATTAACGATCATCTTGTACAATTTCGGGCTTCAGGCATCCGGGTTTTCAGAAAAGATGTTGCTCCATCACTCATTTCGATGACATCCACTCAGGTACCGGTTATTCCTTGGCTCGGGCGATATATCTCAGTGCGTGAAGCAGCAAAATTACAGAATCTTCATCATTTATCTTCATTGCCGGAGAATAATTCCGCAGCATTCAAGGCATTCGGTAATGCAGTTAATGCAAAAATAGTTTCCATGGTAGTAAGCAACCTTATTAAACATTAAGGATAGTGTTATGGGTACTGATAAAAATAAAGATAAGCAATTACAGATTGATATCTCACCAGAGATGCAAATTTACAAGGTATTACAGCATCTCAGTTACGGAATTGAAACAGCGCTGGCGGAATTGATAGATAACGCCATTCAATCATATGTTGAAGGGCGTCAACTCCCTGACGGAGGTGGACTCGATGAGCGTCTTTCGATAAAAATTGACATCAGTGAAGATACCATCACCATGACGGATACCGCTCGGGGCATCGGTATTGAAGCCATCCAGCGCGCGCTCAAGCCAGGCTTTGAGTCTAATCATCCGTCAGAAAGCCTCAGTGTATACGGGATAGGGATGAAGAGTGCTGCTCTATGGTTTTCAGAAGACTGGAGCATCAGTACATCCGTCCCGGGAGAGCCCTACAGTCTGAATTTTAACTTTAATCTCCCGAAACTTCTCGCAAACCATAGTGAAACTGAAGCTGTCGGTATCGAAGATGAGGAACCAGAAGCACATTACACAACGATAACGATGAGAAACGTAACACGTAACGAAAGCAAAAGTTACTACGAAGAAACCGTCATTCCTTTTCTTCTTGAGACTTTTGTCAGGTTCAGCGATTTTCTCGATCTAAAAATTTATTACAACAACCTACTGTTAAAAGCGAACAGTAAAAAGCTTCTTCTAACTGTTCCAGAACCACATATTTATCCAGAAGTAAACTCTAAGGGTCTCATCACTGGGAAAACGCCTGTAGAATGGATAATTAATCTCGACTTTCTCTATGAAGAAAATAAAACCGTGCGTGGATTTATTCTTCTCAGAGAAACAGGTGGTTATGGGCAGCCAGGCATTCGCCTTCTCAGAAACAACCGTGTCATAGAAGGCACATCAGTTTACCCTAATATTCCAAATGAATTACTGGGAACAAAAAACAAATACGCAGCACAAAGGGTCTATGGTGAACTTGAGCTGGATGACTTCCCCGTTGACTTCATGAAAACACAGTTCAACGACAATCTCAAAAAATTGTTTGAAAAAATAAACACCCAACTTTCCGATAATTGTCATTTTAATATTATTAAACAGGCCACAGGATATAGAAAAAAAGAAGCAGACAAACCAGAGAATCAAGAACTCGTTGAAAGAATGCTGAAAACCATAGCACCAGTCCGGGCTGATATAAAAGAATTTGAAGAACCTCCGGAAACCGGGAATGGTGAGGATACTGATAAGCAGAAACCTACGTCTTCCCCTGTTAAAGAACCGAATGGAGGAGCAACCCCCCCTACATCAAGTGGTGGTACCGATAATACAGATGGGGGCAACAATTCCGGAGCACCAACAGGTTTCGATCCGGCACCATCAGGCGGAGGGAACGGGGGCTACGGTTCATTTGAACCTCAGCCAGATAACAGAATAGAGATGTCAGAAGCGTTACTTCATGCTTTTTCACGCTTACCTGGCGATAAGCTACCGCAGCTCTATACCTCACTGTGTACCGTTTCTCTCAGAAAACACGCCGTAATGTGCTACGTGGCAGCATGGTCTCTGATGGAAAGCTGGTCTTCCGCAATAGGTAAAACTGATGGAACAGACTTCTCTTCCTTCCTGAATCCAAAGGTAGCCAGCTTCGCTAAAGACAAAAGCAAAAAAGCGGATCTGCGTCAGGTACTGGACGATATTAAAAGTAAAGGAAATTGTAATAAACATTCTGCTGTCTATGGAAATAGCCACGCTTTGGATTTGAAAAAGGACTTCATTATCCTGGAACCATTTATTATCAGTACCACCGAACAGTATTTTAATGAACAGTCAGCATGACAACATGATTGCTATCCAGGGCTGACTCAGCCCTGGATAGACATATCTGGTTTAGTTAACGACCTTTACGCCATGTGAGCATGATGGATAACCTTAAAATGGCTTGTTGAAATTGCGTATCTGCCGTAATCTGTTGGCTATAAAATCAGCAACACCATGAGCCGGGGGTAAGGGATATGACGGATAAGAAATCAAATCAGCAGGATGACATCTGGACGGTGATATTTAATGGGTTAGTTGAAGCCGTTAAGATGCTGTTCTCAGTTTTAGCGGCCATCGTTGTTGCTGGGAGCAAAACGACTGCCTCAACGAACACATCAACAGAAGATAGAGTATTGCATACGGGTTATCGTCATAATGACGACAAAAATGTACATTTCGATAATGATGCTTAAAAACAGGCAGTGAAACGACTACCCACTGCCTGAATTGTTTAATTTTTCCCCTTGGATGCTCCTTTTGTTGCGACTGTTTTAACCACTTCAGTAGCAACTCCCGCCCCTTTAGCTCCCGCCTGCTGTGATCCTTGGCTGGATTTATCAACTGCTGATGATATAGCCCCACCAATCTGCACACCGCTCCAGCTCACGGCACCAAACCAAAATGCTGGTAGCACCACATACATCGCTCCCAGTACCAGGTTCATGATCCAGCCTTCCGCACCGACGTTACTGAACCAGTTGTAGTAACCCCGGGCGCTGCTGTAGATAATTTCAACCAGCCGGTCGTCCAGCCAGTTTCCCAGCTCCCACCAGAACGTCACGAAAATGATGGCGAACATGACGAACGTCAGCGTCACCACCACTTTGGGGTCATATGCGCCAAACAGCATCACCAGCGGAATACAGATAACCAGCGCCATCATCAGGATGCCATGCACCATCGGTAGCGCCTGACGCAATGCATCAAACGCCGGTAACTGGGTGGCCTGTGCAGAGAATGCCCCCAACCCGCTGATCAGTTGTTTGAAGGCAGTGTCCAGCGCACTCCCCGTCCCGCGCTGATTTCCGGCCATATAGGTTTCACCGCCGCCCGACATTAGGGTATTTTGCGGGCTAACCAGCCAGCGCAGCAGATTTTCCTCCCAGTGGTCAGGGTCGCGGGACTTCATCATATTGACCGTTCGGCGATCGTAGGCGGTAAACAACCGGTCTTTCAACCCGATAGTCGGCGCGCTCCACCAGGTCTTGCAGCTCGGATATCCGCCACGCCCCACGTCTGGATAGCCGCTGTCCCGGCTCTCGCTGTACGGCCACTGCGAGCGCGGTGACGTGGATGTGTAATAGTCATAGTAACCGCCGGTGTTCATGAAATATCCCGAACCTATCCAGCCCACCGAATTAATGGTGGCATCCGTCAACTGGCTGTTGATGGATTTCAGTTTGAAATAAGCTTTGGCGTAACACTGGCTGGCAAACTCCTGTACCTCCTGACGGATCACCGGGTCAACCATTTGCGTATGCTGCACCTCAAAACGCAACTGGCGTAGATCTTTACCACAGGGAATGGAGGCGATGGCCGCATGCGTGACCCCCTTTGACAGGTTATGCACCAGGTACCACCACATCGGCACCTTAGCCACCTGTCCATTGAAGTCGCTCAGCAGCGCGCCATAACCCGAGTCCCCGGGTTTGGGCACATTGATACCGCACTGTCGAGAGCGAGTCTGGTCGAACTTCATGACCGACACGTCTATATCCTGAAACGGCATCGCGCAGAACATAATGACCACAAAGGCCACGTACAACACCTGCTCGATGCGGGGGAGTGCCAGCGCTCCCTTGTTACCTTCATCATCGCCTTCAGTGCGCACCTTCAGCCAGACTCCGGCCACCTTCAGGGCCAGCGGCAGCGCGAAAAGACCGGTAGTGGTGATAATGATCCACAGGGCGTTATTAATCAGCCAGCCCAGCAGCACCAGGAAAAACTCCAGATAACTGTCCGTTGTCATCACATCCCCCAACGATAACTGGTGAACTCAATCAGCAGCGCCAGGCAGACCATCATCACTTCGAGGCGACAAATCGCCCACGGTGAGGAGGCCTGACGTAACAATACCGTCCGGACGCGATGCAGCCACATGGCGGCCACCACGGTATATAACGCCAGCCGCCAGAGAAACAGCGGCCCCCGGACCTGTTGTAGCCATGCGGTCAGATCAACCTCATTTTCAGCCAGATATAACCCCACAGCCGTTGCACACCCACCTAGCAACAGAACCCCGGCCATCCAGGCAAAGGCAGATATCGTTCTGTGCCACCGGCTGCGCCCTCTTTTCTCAGGATGGCTCCCGTTTTCTGTGATTTTTACCGTCTCCATCACTGCACCTCCGTGGGCTTGCTGAGTCCCTGGACCGCGCTGTCATTCTGATGGTTATCCTGACGCAGGCTGTTATCCACCTCCCTCGCTTCCTGCCGGGTGATTGTTACCAAAATGGAGTTATTGCTGATGGATTTACGGATTTCCATCTCATTCTTCAGCGCCTGAATCTCACGGTCCAGGAACTCCAGACGGCGATCTGACTCGGCAACAACAGGCTCCTGCGCAGCAACGCCAGGTTCGGACTGCCCCACCATTAACATACGGCGCATCGCTAACGCTGTGGTGACCGTGTCGGCCATTGCCAGCTCCCCGGCCAGACGCTGAACCAGAGCACCATTGTCCGGATCGTCCTTCAGCGCCTGGATAACGCCGCGCGTCACGGCCAAATCGCCGGTTTTTAACGTCGCCAGATTTTTAACGTTTGGTGCCAGGTTGCCGTTCACCAGTTTGACCAGAATATCCAGGTTCTCCTGGGTAGCTTTCTCCAGCATCGGAGAGAAACCTTCTCCCGGGGTGGAGGTACCCGGCTCATTCTCCAGCCCACCACTGCTGCATTCGCTGCCACTCGCGCAAGTACGTAACGCCCGATCGCCTAAAACTTTCGATACAGCATCTGCTGCTTCAGCACTGGTTTTATATTTCTGACACAGTGAACCATTACATGCTGATGAACTCACCGCTGCGTCGCTCGTTGCTGGCTGCTTATTGAGGATGTTATAGCCAGCCTTAGCAATATCGTACGTTGGCTTGATCGCTTTCTGACCGGCACCACCACGTTGCTGCCCGCCAATCCACTTAACACCCTCTTTACCGCTGGATTGTTTTAAGGTGTTATCCGCACGCACAGCATCCGACGTACGGGCAACAATGCTCTGAAACTCCTGGCCGATAGCCGTCTGGGTTAACTTGCCTGACAGGGTATAATCCGCCAGTTTCTTCGACATCGTCTGGCAGTTAAGCTGGGCTTTATCAAACGCCACATTCGCCTGTAATACCCCGTTAGCCAGCAGCTCATACAACCCCGGATTGGCTCGCTGAATAATCATCGCAGGCAGACTGGCAACCGCGCCGGTCGCACCGTTAATCACATCACCCATCATGTTTTTGAAACCGTCCGTCGCACCATTAAGCTGATTTTTGACAGTGGTACTGAGATCAAAATTTCCGCACATCAGGTCATTGTTCCAGCTAATCCCCAGGCCCAGCTTCTCCATATTGTTGCTGCTGGGTGGCTGGGATATCACCGTTCCACCTCCGATGGAGTAAAACAGGTTGTCGTTTACCGCCCCTTTCATCGCCTTGCCATAACCGGCATTCGCCTCTTCGGCACTGATATTAAACGCCGCAGAGGCTGGCTGGCCGTATGCCAGTAGGATGGCCCCTGCCAGCACCCCGATATTCCTGAATGTTTTAAATGCCATTGCGTACACTCCCTTGAGTTAAAAGTCTGTGCTGTAGAGGAACGTCTGCCCACGCCGCTGACAGCAGGCGTAGGGTTGCCACAGCGCCCAGGCATAAGCGCCATCTGAAGCAACGGGATTACTGCTGTCCGGAAACACGGCGCAGGAAGAGGAAATGGAGGGAGCCAGGCGCTGCCATTTGTGGTTTCGAGTGCCGGTGTTTTCAGTCACCGGAGCCGGAGGCCAGTAGCCATCCCGTTTACTCGCCGTCATGGGCTGATAGACATGCACCTGGCCGGTACGGGTGATGATATCGGCAGCTCGCTGGGCAACCATTGCAGCGGCTTTATAATCATCAACCTGGGTCACAAACCCGCTGCGCGGGTAGATGTTGCCCCACATATTGCTGACAGAACCCACCTCCCGCATACCAGGCGTTAAGGCTTCCGGGTAGAGGCCTTCAGGCAGGCCGCTGCGCCAGACCAGCGCATCAAGGGTGCTCAGGAAATAGGGCATAAACGCCGTTGCTGAACTGGCGCAGGTGTAACCCATCGACCCTGTAAAGTTGCTAAATACCGGCGCTGCCAGCGCTGGATGACCAATCGCGTCGGCGTTCTTAAAGCGCAGGTTATCCTTGCGCAGCCCCCGCTTCTGTTCGTTATTCCCACCGCCTTCAGCAATACCAGGAATACCTGTTCCCAGTATCGCAACCTCTGACCAGGGGTTATCTCCCGTCCGGGCATAGCTGGAAACTACGGCATTGGGGATATAGTGCTTCACCTTGACGGAGGTCCGGACTGTGCAACCGAAGGGGGTACAAAAAAGCCAGTAACAGATACCGGCGATACGGTACTCCAGACACTCAGGTGAAAGGGCGCTGGCAATGATTTGCGCTGAGTTGATGGCGCTGGCCGTCAGCGGATGCACTGCGCTATATAACAATAGTGCTGACGCCAGCCGGTGGCGGCATAAGGGGATAATGCTCATTGTACCCCCTCAAATCCGGCCAGCTTCTCCCGGGCAAGTGCCACGTCTGCCGTCCCGTACACCACATAATGGTCGTCAAACACCACGGCGGGATATTTCTTCAGGCCAGCTTTCCAGGCGCGGATAATGCCCTGGTACGCCTGCGCTATCTGCTGCTCTTTTTGCTGCCAGCCGGACGACTGCAATACCGCTCTGGCCTGCTGCTCGGCCTGGCGGGAGTCAGCCGACAGCTCACCAAAGATGTCGCGCTGGAGCTGTTCCGGGGCATCGAGGTACACCACCTGATACCCGGCATCCGGTCCGGTGGGCGGGTGCTGGCTGTCGGTATACACCACCGTACCGGCCTGAACCGGCGCGGTAACGCTGACAACAGCCAGCAGGAACACGAGATTACGTCTTTTCATCGCTTATCACTCCTGTGGGATAAAGCCGCAGGGTGACGCGCACTGCTGATAAAAACAGCAAACAACTCAAAACGCATTGAGGAAAAATTAAAAAACTTAGCCGGGACCTAAGACAGCACAGAAAAAAATGAGGCATTATTAATATCAACGATTAAGAAACGTAACCAAAGGAACGGAAATGCCAACGATTAAAACAATCTTGATTGAAGGTACAAAGCCAGAGGCAGATACAATGTCTCTTATTCAGGAAAAAATGGGGACGCAGACTGAGGGACAGATGAATTTTATGGTGTTTGAGGTTACCTACGATCACCATAAATACTATTGCTGTTGGTCTGGAGGAGAAATTCAGAATGGTGAACCAAAGATGACGCTGGTAGGCCAGGCTGCTCTTGAGGCGCTTGCAAATCTCCCTCTGGGCAATAACGATCAGTTGATCATCAAAGAACTAAAACTTGGTCCGACACCATTGCGCAACAAGATTAAAGCCACATTAAAAGAAACACGTCCAAATGCAAAAATATGCTTTATCGGCGATATGCAAGGGGAGTTGGACGGACATATGACCCAAGCATTCAATTTACAGCAAGGAGCTGTAAAGATTTCACATTGACCCAGCGAACGAAGATACAGGCGGTATGAAGTGGAAACACTACATATCGCCTGATGTTGATTAACTGATTTTTTGTTCTGAGGTTTTCGAATATTTTGCCAGTTGCGTCACCAGATACACCGCATCAACGGCATCCGGCAGGTTGATATACCAGCGAGGTGCCTGAGCATAATCCTGCGGCGTCGGCCAGCGTAGCGTGCCGGTGAGGGTCAACAGCAGATTGACGCTGGCTTTAGCACCCGCCAGCCTCACGGCAACGCAGCTATGATGCCCCACCCGGTGCGGTGAGCAGGTTATCGACTCAACCGTCTGAATACGTAGCCTTATCTGATCGCAGAGCGCCGCCAGCTCATCAGCATGAGCTTCGCTGATGCGGGGATTGCCCTGCGGCGGGGCTTCAAACAGTACCCCGACGCCGTTGCCTTCCCCGGCCACAATATCCAGCGCCGTATGCTTCAGTTGCATCATGCTACCGCCTTAGCGATACCGCGGGAGACATCTAACTGATGCGCTATCTGCTTCGCCGCCGCCAGCTCGCTGACGCCTTGCTCCTGCATAATCGCCCGTCTGGCCGCTTTTTCATCCTTCTCCGTCATCCCCAGCGCCAGATAGAGGCTGGGGGGCACCGATCGGAACAGCGCTTCAATGCGGCTTGCCAGCACCACTCCTTCGGTATAAAGACGGGGCACCTTCGTGGCTGACAGCAGCATCGCTTTCTGCTCCGCCGTCAGCTTCTTGAAGCGGGCGATCTCCTCCACTTCTTCAGGCGGCATCACCAGACACAGCCACCATTCGATCATGTTCAGCATCTTCTTCGAGGTGTTGGGAAAATCCTCCAGGTTCTGGGTTGCCAGCCACAGCCAGGCACCCAGCTTGCGCCACATCTTGACGATTTTAACCACAAAGGGAGCCAGCAGCGGGTTGGTGGTGATCATATGGGCCTCGTCGGTGGCAAAGACAATTTCCCGGTCAAGAAACTGGTCGCGTTCGGCAATGTTATTGATAGTGTTAACCAGCGAGGTATACGCCACCGCCAGCGCCGCCTCGTACCCTTCGCGCGCCAGGGTGCCGAAGTCTATCAGCGTGACGTCGGCCTCCGGCCAGTTCTCGCCCGGGCGGTTAAACAACTCGCCCAGGAATCCCTGGGTGAATACGCCCAGCGACTCACCCATGTTCTGCGCCCGGTTGCGACGCACTTCGGGCCGTGAGGCGTCAGCGGCAAACAGGTAAAATGCCGCCTGAAGGTCGGCGGTTACCATCTGTCGCCCTTCGCTGTTGGCCGCTTTCGCCGCCGCCAGGATAGCTTCACGCATCATGCCCCGGTCGGCCCGTTCCAGCCGGGCCTCTTCTTTGGCCTCACCACCGGTTATCATCAGACGGGCCACAATCTCCAGCTCGCCCAGGATATCGCGTTCTTCGTCTTCATCCCCCTCATCTTCTGTCTCAATACTCTCGCTCAGATCTTCTTCCCTGACCTGTACCACCGACGTTTCGATAAGACGCCAGGCATCGGCAAACGGGGCCAGCGGAATACCGCAACCGGGCCTGATGCTGACCTTGTTAATCGTCAGCTCAAGCTCTTCGCAGTAATCGGCAAACAGACCAAATGAGTTACCGGCTTCGGCAATAAACAACCGGGGCCGATGGATAGCCATCAGTTGCGCAAACAGGTTATTGAGCGTGGCAGATTTCCCGGAGCCGGTCGGGCCAAACAGCACCAGATGGGCATTCTTGGAGCGATCCAGACCGTTGAGAGGATCAAACGTCAGCGGCGCGCCTCCCCGATTAAAGAAGGTAAACCCCGGATGGCCGCTGCCGGTATCGCGGCCAAACACCGGCAGCAGGTTAGCCATATGCTGGACAAAGGTCAGGCGGGTATACCAGTGTTTTTTATCGTGCGCCGGGTTAAAGCACATCGGCAGCGCCCGCAGATAGCCGTTCAGCGGGGCAACATCATACTCCGGCTTCACCGGCAGCAATCCGGCATTAAGCAACACCGCCGTCAGATCGCGCTGACGGGAATTAAGCTGCTTTACTGACGGCGCTTTCAGGTAGAACGTCATGCTGGCCCGGTACAGCTTATGCTTTTCACCCAGATAACGCTTGGCCGTTTCAGCGTCCTCCCTGACCCGCTCTGACTCGGTGTTTTCCCCGATAGCGTTCTTCGCCAGATGATTAAACCGCTCTTCCAGTACGTCCTGAGGCTGGACAACCAGCGTGAGGGAAACGACCGTGCCCTCCGGCATCAAATCCATCAGGGCGTTGATGTTATCGCCCTTGAGCGTTTCTCCCGTCAGGTGCCCGACCGAGGGAGGACGGCGCAGCCGGTCGATGGTCACCGCTTTGTGTGCAATATCATCAAACCACCAGATATCGCGCTCCACGTCTGAACGCGGTGGTGAAAACAGCACCGTCTCGCTGAAGTCGTTTTCCACCGGCAGCACCCCATTCTCATTATCCCGATGCGCAGCGGTGCGATACAGCATGTCCTTATCGATCCAGTCAGGATTGGGGTTAAACCAGCGCAGCAGCCAGGCATGGATCTGCTCGCCGTTCTGGCGGGCGGCCACCACCCCAGCACCGGCCAGCGCTGAGGACAGGCGTTCGCAGACCTGGTTTAACGCCTCTTCCGGCGAATGCGGCTCCCGCACCTTCGGGTTGATATAGCGATAAATCACCATGCGGGTCCGGCGCTGCTGGCCGCGCCAGGGTGCGCCGGTGACCTCTTTATCAACGAACAGCCCTTTAGGCACCGCAATACCCCGCATATGGCGTTCCATCTCGTCGAGATAGTCCTTTGTGAATGCGGTCCCCTGCGCCCAGGGCTTCACGTAGCCGCGCAGCCGGTCAAGATACTCCGTCACATCGGTTTCGTCCTGACAGAAGAACTGGACCACCCACGGATGGCTGTCCCGCTCTTCAAAGCTGTCCTGAAGCGCGTCCTCCATCACGTCGCGGATCTCCTCCAGCCGCTCCGGCGTGCGGCCTTCGGTGCCCACCGGCACAATTTCAAACACCGCCCCGACAGAAACGCCGTCATCGAGCAGCAGGCACTGGCTGCGCGGCAGGTATTCAGCCCAGGGCAGATAATCCACAAATGTCGGGTTATTCGGATAAAGCTCGCGCTCTTCAGCGACGGTTAGTTTACCGGTTTTACGCTGCGGCTCCCGGGCCAGCACCGGCGTACTTTCGCCGCTCTCTTCCGGAACAGCAGGCGTCCGTTTGCCTGGTTTCTTTTTATTAAACAATGAGAACATTACAGGGCCTCCGTACGCTCGCCCGGCAGGGCATACTGCACCTGGCTGTAAAAGGGAAACACTGAGCTGTAGCCGGGCACCGGCGCGGGCGCGTTGCCGCTCATGTGCGGGTAGATATAAATCACCATGTCGGGATTGGGCAGACGCGGGAACACCTGCTGGATTTCGTTTTCTGCCGTCCGGGTATAGCTCTCTTCAAGCGCCTGGCGGGCGGCGCTGTCCTCACTGATCAGCGCCCGGCGCAGAGTAGAGCGGGCCGCAGTAGCCGTGCGGCCCGACATTCCCCGGTTCTGCCACAACTCCAGCATGGTGGAGTCACCGGCAGGCAGCAGCTCATCTTTGGTGGTGCTACAGCCCGCCAGCAGGGTGGACAGGCACAGTAATAATAACAGTCGCTGTTTCATCAAAACCTCCTCAGTCCAGCCCGTGCGGCTGACTGATATCAACATCGTACCGGACCTTGCGGCCCCGCTCTTCGTAATCAATCGGGATCTGGCGGGTGATATGGACGGCAACCCGGGCACCGGGCGGGACGTAGACGGCGTCAAACATCTGGCCATAACGCGCTTTCACCCAGGATGCCAGCTCAGAGGTGCCTCCGGAGAGCGCTTTACCCAGTGCCGCCTGTCCGGCGCTGCCGGTCAGCGTGCTGGTCACGGTGGTGCCATCTACGGAGGTGGTGGTCTGGCTATTTGCCATAGCATCTGCTGCCGCACCGGCACCGGACAGGGCAAACAACGTAGGCAGATAGGTTGATGCATTAGACTTCCGCTCCCCGGAGAGACAGGGAATACCGTTTTCATCAGAGAGCCAGCCGATACTGCCGCCGTTTGACTTACCGTTGCTGCCGTCGCTGTTTTTAGCCGGTGACGGCACGGTGCGCACTGTGCCATCGGTAAACACAAAGGTAATGGAGTGAACGTCGCCGCGCACGCAGGACAGCACCCAGTCGCCGGTCGCCGTTCCGGAAACCACGGCACCTTCAACATCCGGCAGCTCGATGCCGTTAGCCGTCAGGTTCTCCTTACCGATAAGCACCTTGAACGGGTACGGGTCGGTGACCTTACCGTCGATGGGCACCCGCCCGAGCAACGCCGTCATGCCACGGCTGCCGACCAGCGTTGCGTTCTCCGGCAGCGTATAGACCGGTGCTGCCTCCTCGATGGCCTGCTGATTTTTTGCCGCCCGATCCAGCTCAGCTTTCTGACGGGTGATCTCATTGTCATTGAGGCTGGCAAAGGAGGACGGGAACTGAAAGCTGCCGGTGCCTGCGGTGCTACCGTTCATGGCAGCGCCGACCAGCGGTTTGCCGTTACGGTCGAGCTGAACCGCATCCTGCGGCTCAAACCATATCACGCCACCGCTGACGGTTCCGGCTGAGCCACCGTCGCTCTCCAGCCCGAGTCCTATCGGTAAATCCCCCTGCTGCGCAGGTGACGTTACCGGCTGCGTTCCGCTACCGCTTTTGAGTTCCTCATACAGGTTTGTCAGGCGCTGCTGCCCGGCCTGAAGTTTTTGCCAGGCCTGCTGTTCCTCCTGTTTCGCCGTATTCATCGCGTCCCGGATGCGGTTATCCACATTCTCCCCATTGCGCCTGAAACTAGCGTTTTCTTCCGAAAGCGTGACATTCTGACGCTCCAGAGCATCCTGCTTATCCTGAATCACCCTCAGACGGCCCACCAGGGTACGCAGAGTATCTTCCGGGGTATCACCTTCAATACCGAGGATCTGTAGCTCCTCCTGCGTCAGATCGGAGATAGTATTGGGCCTGGGTGGCGGTGAAGAGGGAGCCGATTTTGAGCCACAGGATTTCACCCCGATAGCAATGGCGATAAACAGCGCCAGCGGCACCATCACTTTCAGCAGGGTATTGGACTTAATTTGCATGGGCTTTTCCTCCCGATGAGGCACGTACCTTGTTTTTCACCACCGGGCGCGCAGGCTCGGGCAAAAACGCCGCCTCCGGACGCCCCCGCATCACCAGATACAGCACTGTGGTATCTTCCGGCGTGCCTGCCGCTCCCAGCCAACGATGCTGAAAGGTGGCCGAATAGAAGTTCCCCATCAGGCGGCGCGGATCGAGCACCACTTTTTCCGGCCGTTGATTGGTCAGCTTCAGCGCCACCACGTTGTATCCCTGAACACCCCAGGCGGTCAGCGGGCGAATCGCCACCGGCTCCGAGGGTAATAACGAGGTAACAGATGAAGGCAGACCGTGGGAAATAGCGTGGACGCCCGGCAGCGCTTCAACCGTACGCAGCGGCGCATACAGGCTCTGGGCCGCATAGCGAGTCAGTGCAATCGGCAGCGGCGTGGTGATGCGCGGGGCTTTGCTTCCGGAGGATGCTTTTGCCCCGGTTCCGGGCGCACCTGACTCCGCTGCGCTTACCGAGGCATTGTTACTGGTCGTCGCCGTGGACACCTCCCCCTGATAAACAAGACCCACCGGCTCTCGCACCTGAGTGCCTTTCAACGCGGTGATATCGAGCAGGATCAGCTCTCCGTTCTCAACGTCCTGAAGCTGCACCCGCGTGGTGGTAAAATCGGCCTGGGCCAGCAGGTACACGGCTCCCCCGGTGCTTTGCACCCTGAGTTTGCCGTTCAGCTCCGGAGGAAAACCCACCCGGACGTTGCGGTTCACAAATACGATGCGCTCCTGGCCGGTCGTCAACGGCACCTGAAGCGGAATACGCTCCCACTTCATCAGTTCTATTGCCCCGACCGGAAAAGAGATGCCCAGTGCACCTGACGCACCCAGCAAAGCCGCAATCACCAAACGCGACAACCGACAATAACGATGTTTTATTCGCATCAGAAGATCCCCTTCTTCTCAACCGGCGCGGCCGGAGCCGCTTCGAGACGCTGTGGAATATCGGCGTAGCAATCCAGCGCCAGGCCGAAAGGATTCGCTTCCGGATTTTTGTCCTGGCGTACAACCTTCAGCGGATAACGCACCAGAGCACGTTTGACCGGCTCAGTGTGGTAATACTCGTCGGCCACCAGATCCAGACGCACAATCCAGCTATCACGGCTGACGATGGTGACGCTGTCATCCCGGTAACCACGCCCCGGCACTTCCGAAATTCCCCTGACGCGCTCACTCAGCTCCCCGGCAGACTTACGCTGCTTCTCATCCTTCTTCAGCCACTCCTCGCAGGAGGGTGTCAGATAGGCAGACAGCGTGTTGATGCGGTACGCATAGTCAGTGCTGCCATCCTTCGGCCAAGAGTTAAGCTGCTGGAAAATGTAAAAAGCAAAACTGTAGACCGTGGAGGGAGGGATCTCCCACCAGGCGCGGGTTGAACCGGAACGCAGGTCTGGCGGGTTATGGATAGTCAAATCGCGCGGTGACATCATCCAGCCCGTCAGTGCCACCATCAGCAGAACCAGCAGCACACCGCAGGCTCCCCGCAGAGTGGAAATATGGCGGTCACGGGCATTGACCGCGCTTCGGTACTTACTCATCCAGAGCCTCCTGAATCTGACGCACAACCGGCGCAGAACGACGCAATGCCCAGCGCTGGCTGCGGTGTATAAGTTGGGGATTGCCAATATGCTGACGACTGAGCCAGAGTTCCAGGCGGCGATAGAGGTAGTTTTCAGGCTTGCCGCGTTTGAAGCGGGCCATCAGCTTGCCGCCAAAGAATACGGTAAACAGCGGCATCAGCAGGCTGACGGTGGGAAACGCCAGCCAGCCCATCAACGGAACAAAAGGTATGGCGACCACCAGGCCGCCCAGCACGCTTGCTCCAGCCGTCATAAACAGCTCCGGCGTGGTAAAACCTTTGAACACCACGGGTTCGGCATTCAGTCTGTCAGGCAAAAACGAGAGAGTCGCCATACCGTACCTGCCTTATCCCACAATGACCGTGGCGGCTTTGCTTGCCAGCCAGATAACCGCGACCACCAGGACAATGCCGACCACAACCAGCATGCCAAATTTGGCCCAAGTCGATTTACCCTGCTGTACTTCAGAGAAGGTGGCGATAATGGCGTTGGCAACAACCAGCAGCGCTACAGCGGCCAGGATCAGGCCGCCCAGCACAACGCCATCATTGAGATAACCGGAAATCTGCCCGTAGAACGAGCTGTCGGTACTGGTTTTCGGCCCTTCTACCGTAGGCAGCGCCGCCCGGGCTGAGGTGACTGCGCCCACGGCAAGCCACGCCGTTGCCTGGCAAGCACGGTGGATCATCTGATGGGCAGAGGAGAAAAGAGTGTGCAAATTCATCGTTGTTTCCTTACAAATTAAAAGAAGAGTTAACTGGCGAACAGGAACAGACTGACCAGCAGCAAAATGACGACACGTACCGTAAAGCGCTGAAGCGCAGAGGCTTTAACGTTCCCGGAGGCATACCCCCGGTAAACATGGACCAGCCCCCACCCCGCCCACAGAATGAGCAGGGCGAGCAGTGAACCAATAAACAGCAGATTCAGAACCGCAGGCTCCACATTGCCGGTGGCGGCTTTAAATGCGGCGGTCTGGGCTTCATTCATTTCCGGCGCTCCTGGCGATACTGACCGGAAACGAAGGATGCCGAAGGTTGAGCGCGAGAGGGTTCAAGGTAAAACTCAATCCCTCGGCGCATCGTGTTGAGATCCTGTGTAGCCCGCAGGTAATCAAAATAAAAACGACCATCATGGCCGTCCTGAACCGACACCACGCGGGCGCGCTCCAGGCTGGCCTGGAGCTGATCCAGTTGCTTCATGATCAGAGCCAGCTCATCTTTCTCCCCCGCCTGAACGGAAAACACGGCGAACAGGCAACCCGCCAGGCATAACGCCCGCAGTGGTGTGATAAGCATATAAACCTCCCTTTATGAATGGATGCAGGCCCAGACTGGCGAAAAGGGAGGAAAAGGTCAGCAAACAACCAGAATGGGGAATTTGAAAATTTCAGAGTGAATCAATAGCGTGGCGCGTTCCGCGCCATCGGGGTTCTTTGCCACCCCGGCACAAGCGGGCTTGTGCTCCCCGCAGGCCACGACAACCCGATGAAAAGACGCGCAGGCTTGCTATTTCACCGGTTTATCCCGGCTTGGACTGAGCAGCACAAAGGGCTATACTGGTCAAAAGTCCAGCAGCATATGGAGTGAAGAAAATGACCACTAAACTATCCCCGATCGTGTCCGAGTTTGAGACTCAGGAGCAGGCTGACAGCTACGATCGCTGGTTTCGGGCTAAAGTAGAGGCTGCGATGAACAGTACTGAACCCACTATTCCTCACGATGAAGTGATGGCTGGCGCGTGGAAAATTATTGAAGAGGCAAAAGCGAGAAGGAAGCAGGCCTGATGCTACCCGTCAAATGGACTGACAATGCCAGAATCTCACTCTATACATTAATCGGGTTTATTGCCGAACAGAATCCTTTCGCCGCTGAGTCATTACTTCACCGCATTGAAGACTCCACCCTCCCGGCAACGACGCATCCCTATATATTTCGTCCAGGAAGGGTTCCCGGCACACGGGAAATTGTCGCTCATCCCAATTATGTGGTGGTCTATCGGGTACAGGCCGAGTGCATTGAAGTCCTTGATGTTCTGCATGCCCGCCAGGAATACCCCTGAGAAAAGCGACTTCCTCCCGGAAGGTCGCACCATGCTTTCACAAATATTTCTTAAAGCTACCCATCGTCACCGATATCGCCAACCCCATCAGTAGCGCGGCAGGCAATAACAACAGGTTCGGATAGACTGCAAACGGCGCTGACAGATAGAGAACACAGGGGATATAGACGGCAGGTTTCACAAACCGCTTGGCGTGATGGTAAAGAAAACTCGACTCATACCCCGCCCCGTAGCGCCGCAGGTCGCGTCTGACCATGCCATCGACCACACCAACCAGCGCCACCAGCATAAACAGGGGCACCGACAGCACCAGAATGGTCAACCGCATCAGGAAAATAAGGGTGACATACACGGAGGCCATCAGGTATTCACGCAGGGTCTGGAGCAGCCAGACGCCGCTGACGTTCAGGTTGTCGGTCACAAAATTGCCCGTCTGCACGTTCTGTACCGACTGTAGCCAGCCCATAAAGCCACTGTTTACAAACAACCACTGATAACCGGCGCTGATCCAGCTATTGACCGATGCCACAGGAGCAGACAGCAGCAGGCTGCGGGTAAAGCCTCCGGCGAACCAGCCGCTTTCGGTGACCATCACCGCCCGGCTGTGCTCTACCCCCTGGTCCGGCCATAAGAAAGCGATCCCGATATACTCGACTATCAGGCTGAACAGCAGGGAAACCAGCAGCATACCGATAATTCGCCACGGCATATCCCACAGTACCGTCATCAGTAAACCATGCTGTTTAGGTATCCAGCCCAGCAGGCTGAGTAACAGCAACAGCCAGATCACTGGCCCCAGGCTTTCTATCGGTAAACTTCTCATTGTTCCAGGCCCTTTTCCGTCAACAGTACCGGGTAATGAGAAAGTCCCAGCCGCTTTGCCAGATCGCTGCCGGAAGCAGGTATCAACTCCAGCCCTGCGGCGTGATGTTGCAGATCTCTGAGCGCCCCCATACTGGCAACGTTGATAACCAGCCCGGTGGCATTTAGCTGGATCAGGGTATCCCGGCGCAGGGACAGCCAGCGGCGGGACAGCTCATCGTCACCCACCAAAAAAAGCGGCCGCATGCCCGGCAGCTTCAGCGTTCTGGCCGCCACGCTGCCCGGCGTCATTTCCAGCGTGCTGATCGGTAATCCGAGAGCCACATCCGCTGGCACCGGGGACGATTCCGGTTGTGAATCAATCGCTGCCCCCTGGTTATTGATACCTTCAAAGTATTTGGCCGTTAGCTGTCCGCCTAAATCAGCTACAACCGTCAATTCAGCCCTGGCCGTGATGCTGATTACGCTTAGCATCACACTTCCCGCCAGGAAGAGTAGGAAACGGGATTTCATGGCATAGCTCCTGGTGCAGGTTCAGCGACTCCCCGGGAAGCAAGCTGTCCAATCGCTGGCTCCAGTTGATTAAGGTGTCGTTTCACAATGGCCTGATAGGTTCGGGTAGGTTTGCCACCTGCCGGGTGGTGATAGCAACCGGCTGCGGCTATCCAGCTACCCGGTTTTTTGTCATAGCAGGCCCGCAAAATACGGGCTGCGGCGTGCAGATTGATGTAGGGATCAAATGCTTCCCAAGTGGAGCGGAAATGCTGCCCGTTCCAGCCCAGATTGACCTGGGCAATCCCCACATCGATGCGCTTTAGCGGATAGCGACGCATAAACTTCAGCAGCGCCTGGTAAGCCTGCTGCCGGGTAGCATATCGATAACCTTTTCCCGCAACGTTGAGAGTCCACGGCCAGGGCCTGATACCGTGGGGAAGTTTCTTCGACGACTCGGTCAGCGCCAGGCTGTACAGCGCCTCGGCAGGCACCCGCTCCTGCATGGCAACCTGATAATAGCCCGGTGGGATTTGCTGTCGCGCGTCGGCGGCCTGGCTGAATGGGCTGCCGATGGTCAGCATCATGGCGCCTAAAATGCGGTAATTTGCCATCCGCTTTCTCCCTGTTGCAGCACTACGGGCATTCTTCCCTGCCCGAACTTAAACCATTGGCCACGGTCGTGATTGAGCGTGACGGTTTTTGCCCGAACGCGATCGGTGGGTATCGCCAGTTTTTTTGCCCAGGCTCGCACCACCTCATCTTTACCGTCACTACCAACCAGATAGATATCCAGCGGGCGCTGGCCTGCCAGCAGTGTGGCAACTTTTGACTCACAGGGCACACAGTCGGCCCGGACAAACAGCGCCAGGCGACCATTACCCTGAGCGAGGGAGCGACCGGTTGCCTGTACGGGCAAAATATCGGGATAGATACGCTGCCAGGCGGCATTGATCTCTCGCTGGAACGCCAGCTCTGACTCGACCCGCTGAAAGTCCTGTTTAACGGAAAGTTCAGCGTAGCGGCGGCGCTCTTCTGCCGTTCTTGCCTCGATACCCAGGGTGGTAATGGGATCTAACCCCGGTGATAAAACGCCCCGGCGTCCCTTGTTTAGCGCCTGATAGCGCTGCCACTCTTCAACGGTCAATCCCCATTCCTGCGCATTTTTCTTCGACTGCACCTCCTCCAGCGCCTGCAACGTGGTACTCACGCTGGTCGTGCGGCCCTGCTGCAATTGGCCGTTTTGCGAAGCTGCCAGGGCGAGGGAGGCGGGAAACAAACTTAATCCCAGCACGAGGGTAATTAATTTCATCAGGCTAATTCCTTTTATTGAACATTCAGGGACTGTGTACGGCCCGCTACGCTGAATTGGGCCTGATTGCCTGCGGCTGACATTAGCGTCCAGCCCTGAAACGTTTCCCCCGTATCTATCAACCGGATATCGGCAAGGCGGAATGCCCGCAGCGGAGCCACGGCGACCACTACAGAACCACCGCGCCGCTCAATGCTGGTCACGCGAAAAGGGGCTGTGATTGCCCGGGTACGCCGGGATGGGGTTTTCTTCGCGGCTGGCGTCACAGCTCCGGCAGAAGATGGAGGCGGAGCGCTCTGTTCACCACTGGCACGCTTTTCCAGCGCATCCACGCGGGTTTGCAATAGCGCCATCTTGGCCGCAAGCCCCGACGGTGCGGCCTGACTCTCCCGGGACTCAAGCTGGCGTACCTGCTGCACCAGTTGTTCAAAGGCCAGGGTGTCCACCACGGGCAATCCCTTCACGGCCTCCAGCGATATCGCCAGGGTTTTCAGCGCTTCGTCGTTGCGGCTGACCCGCTCCCCCAGTTGGTCCAGTTCCTGCTGCACAGCATCGCGCCCTGGAGCCTGCCCCACCGCGATACGTAATGATTTGATGTCGGCTGACTGACGCATCACGGTAACGCCCGTTCCGGCAACACACAGCGCCAGGAGCGTGAAGGCCCCGTAACGCAAAGTGCGCATCATTCTGCCCGGACGAGAGGATACGTTTTCTGTTCTCTCGCTCATTTCAACATCCTTTGCCGGGCAGGCGCCGGAGCCAATGGAGTTGATGCAGACTGAGGTGCCACGGCCTGAACGACCGGAGGTTGCACAAGCGTGATCTGACTGGCAGGGGTCGTTTCAGGGGGGAGACGGTAACCTTTACGCAGAGAGTGGCACACCACGCGCTGCACGGCATCGATATCCAGTTGCCAGGCCGGACCAGCCAGGATTTGCAGCGCCTCACTCAGTCGAACGGGACCGAGCTGGTAATGCACCGCTGGCAGCGGCTGGCTGTAAAGCACACGGTTGACCGACGTCATCGCGCACAGGCTGAAGCCGGACTGGCGCAGCACATAGCGCATGGCATCACCCACAGCAGGAAAAAGGGAGGCCGGAATGCGGATATCAATCACCTGCTCCAACGGCATCCGCTGAGCCTGAGAAGGTGTGGTGCTGACCAGCAGATAGCGATCGTAGCGCACCACTTCCGGCGCAGTGGCAAAAACATCGGGACTGGCCGGCTGAACATTGCTGGTTAGACGAGTGCCCGATAGCAGCGAAGCAGATTCAGGCTGCTGATGCTGAACGCATCCGGTCAGTATGGCCGCCAGCAGGCAAAGGGAAAAAACGTAACGTGATTTCATAAAAATCCTCAGTAAACAGTCAAAAAGACCTGCTCACTGTGCGAATCTTCACTATCTCCCTCAATCAACAACTCATATTTCAAAAATAAAAAAACGCCAGAGGATCTCTGGCGTAAGGGGGCTACATGGGCAAATCAGAACGTATTGCCTGGGTACTGTCTTTGTTCAGCGCTTGCAGGTGCCGCAGGTGCTGGAGCTGATTTCTCAGCTTTAAACACCATCTCCTGCCCGACTTTAATCCAGCTAATTTTTATCAGTCTGGCTTTGAGGGTTGGGCGCGTTTCGCCTGCGTGTTCACCCTTAGTCAGGGTAAACACATCTGCCGTCAGATTGCTGAGTTTAAAGCCTAACAGCACTTTCTTCTCTTCATCGACGGCTTTCTGACAACGCCGGATCAAATCACTGGCTTCTTTACCTGAAACGGTCACATCGAAACGCGTGTAATCCGGTTTATCGGTCGAACCGTGCAGCGCATTAATCACACAGCACAGGAAAGAGCCATTGTTAGCAGTAGTAACTTCGCGAATGTTGCTGAGATACCCCATACCATCAATATGCAGATTGAAATAGCTGGTCTGGGTAGCAGCAGCGGTAGATTGGGTAGTTTGAGACATAGTGTTTCTCCTCGGGAATAAATCGGTAAGCGGAGAAACGTCCCTGGGGAAGTTTTCCCGCAGGGTATCAGCGTCAGAGCGCTGACTGTCTGTTGAGTTGGATAGATATACCTTTATCGCAGTAAACCGCGATCCCCACTCTCAAAGGTTCAGGGGGGTTACCGCTCGAAAGCGCGTCCTCTCAGGTCATGGTCGCTTTGGCTTGTGATCGCCCGAAGGCGTCCCTCTCAAATCACCGGGACATTGGCTGTTGTCTGAGACAACGAGTAAGCCCGGTTATTATTTAAACCAGTGGAAACGATGTCAATATTAAACTCTTATTGTCTGAAATCCTTTCGACGGGTATCTGATTTACTGGTGAAAAACAGCGGCGCAAAAGGAACACTGGCAGGGAATTTTATCAACCTGGAGCACATTATGTCAGACAAGCACGCCCCCGCCATTCCGGCTGAAAAATCTATCCCGGCCAACTGGGCTTACCCGCTTGGTGCACTCATCCCTTCGCCGGAATTGCCCCAACTGCATTTTGTTATGAAGGACAACCATCACACCTTTCTACTCTCCCTGGAGAATATTTTACTCAGCCTGCGCGAAGCCGAGCGTCAGGGAGAAGTACCACCTATTGCTGATGAATGGTGGGTGACACTCCAGAGCAAATTTAACGTATTGCGCTAAGCGATCAGATCCCCCAGGATTTCCCGGGCAAGCTGAAGAAGCTGCTCATTCCAGGGGGATGTTTTCCACTCACCAAAATTGACCAGATTATTAAAATGCTCGAAATCAAAGGAAATAGTCTGGCGATAAATCTCCTGCGGTTCCGCATACCCTTTTTTCAGGGTAAAAACCATGTCCATTGATTCAGTCAGTACATCATCAACCACTCCAGACCGGTGCAAAGTATAATAAGCACCCAGATCAAGATACTCCTTACAGGTTTGCGGCTTGATGAGGTATCCCTTGTCGGTAAATTCCAGAACGCCCTGCGCGCGGGCTACAAGCTCATTCGCAAACGTGCTATCACCGAACTTTTTAAAAAGCACGCCCTGATTATCCGTCATGTAGGCAAAGACCCAGGGAATATTCATCAAGGTTGCCCGGGAGTAGAGCCACCCTTCTTCCCGTCTGTATTGCACAAGCATATTTTTGGCAAGTTTCTCATCAATTCTGATGCCCGTGGATTGGCTTAATAACCAGACGACTTTGTCAAAATGTTTTACCAGTATGGAGAGGATTTGCTGTGTCAGTACGCCCGGCAAACGCTTTGGTCTACTCTCATTGCTGGCGGGCTTTTTATTTGAATAGGGACACCACTCAAAGGCTTCCCTGTCATATATTCCAACCCCAGGAACTGGCTTGCCATAGTGCTTAGCGTAAGGGTGATAAATATTCGCGGGTAGTTTATATAAGCCGATAATTTGTGTCGGATTATTGCAGGCTGGACAAATGGCAAAATACCTTGGTTCACCATCATCACTCATTTTATACCACGGGGGACGCCGCGCAGTTCTCTGCTCATAGTCGTCCTTTTCGATAAGAAAATAGCCCTGGGTCTGGACTGAGAGCTTATAAACATTCATTGAGCTACGCTTCCCTGATTATCAAATGAATCATCAGGTTATATCACGATCGCATCCTTGTGCTCTACTTTTCATCACTGACCGGGGACTGTGCCCCCCAATAAAAACGGGAACCGCATCATCCAGATGTTGTTCCCGCCATGCCTGCACCACAGGCTGTTGTTTTATCGTATATTTTTCAACTCAGGGGCCGAGCCTTCGAACCCGACGCATTTCTCACTGAGTCTTTGCGTCTTGCGCATCCACTCCTCGGGTAAAGAGCAATACGCCCTACTGATAACCGCAGTAGCGACGAGGTGCTTCAGAAGCAACGGCAAAATACCAAACTCCCCGTTGCGATAGCAACGGATAATTCTCTACCACTCAGCGTACTTTCTTTTTAGCTGACGCCCGGCCTCGGGTGTTCTGCCGGGGAGGGGTTATCACTCCCGTACATTCCGGATAACGCAGGCAGCCCCAGAAAGGACCGGACTTGCCCTTTCGCTGCCGCGTTGTACCGCCACATACCGGGCAAGGCGGAGAGGGAGCAACCGTAAGACGGATTGCCTGCTGACGCCCTTTATCAACCAGTTGCGTTGTCCAGGATGATTGCTTTGCCATGAAGTCATCCAGCGACATTTTCCCTTCGGCAATGTCATCCAGCGCCTGCTCCCACAGCGCGGTCATGCCCGGATCTTTTAGCGGCAGCGGTAGCAGGTCCATCAGCTCACCGGCAACCACGGTGGCCCGGAGTGATTTCCCTTTCTTCACGATAAAGCCGCGCGCCAGTAGTGTCTCAATAACCCCGGCACGGGTCGCCTCTGTTCCCAGACCGGCATTCTCTTTCAGGATTTTTTTCAGCCGGGGATCGGTCACAAACTGCGCGGCATTTTTCATCGCAGCGATTAATGTTCCTTCGGTAAAATGCTCAGGCGGCTTAGTTTGCAGAGACTTCACTTCCGCTCCCGCGACCTGACAGTGTTCACCCTGCCGTAACGCGGGCAGCGTAGCTTTATCACTCTCATCCTGCTGGTTATCATCCTCACGCTCTTTTTCAAATAACGCCTTCCAGCCGGGCACCACCACGACATTGCCACGGGCCTTAAAGAGCTGTCCTCCGCAATTCAGAGAAACGCGGGTCGCATCCAGCTCATGAACGGGCAGAAACTGTGCCAGATAGTGCTGCCTGATTAGCTGATAAACCTGGCGCTCTGCGTCACTCATCTTACTGAGATCACAGGGCTGTTTGGTGGGGATAATCCCGTGGTGCGCCGTGATTTTCTTATCATTCCAGGCGCGGGAGACGTATCCTGGCTGCAAACGCCCCAGCAAGACAGATACGCCCGGGTCACTTTTTTCCAGGGCTGAAAAAACAACGGGAGCTTCGGCCAGCATAGAGGTTGGTAAAAAGCCGCAGTCCGTACGCGGGTAGGTCGTGGCTTTATGTGTTTCATAGAGTGCCTGAGCAATATCAAGCACCTGCTGGGCACCAAATCCCCAGCGCTTTGAGCACTGCTGTTGCAGCGAACCGAGATCAAAAGGCAGCGGCGCGGAAACCGTTTCACGTTTGGTTTCGACCTCCATAACCGATGCGACGCCCGTTTGCTGGCAGAGCAGCACCACCTGCCGGGCAATCGATTCATGGATACAACGCTTCTCATTGTCGCAATAGGATTCAGCAGGTACCCACTGGGCCTGAAATAGCTGGCCGCTGGCGGTTAGCGCCAGTGTGACAATAAAGAATGGCTTAGGCACAAAACCGGCAATTTCCCGATCGCGCTCAACAATCAGATTGAGCGTAGGACTCTGAACCCGCCCCACGGAAAGCACATCGCCATAACCACACTCTCGCGCCTTGACGGTATAGAGGCGGGTTAAATTCATGCCGATTTGCCAGTCGGCCCGGGAGCGGCCAAGCCCGGCAAGATAATAAGGGTAAGTCACACTTCCCGGCTTTATCGCGTTCAGGGCCGCGCGGACGCTGGCATCATCAAGCGCCGATAACCAGAGTCGCTCGACGCCGCCGCGATAATCACAATACTCCAGGATTTCACGGGCAATCACCTCGCCCTCACGGTCCGCATCTGTAGCAATTACCACACTGTCAGCGCTATGCAGCAGCTTCTTGATGACCTCAAACTGCGCCCGGGATTCAGGCTTAACCTGCATTTGCCAGTGGGTCGGTAATACCGGCAACACTTCCGTTCTCCACGGATTCCCGAATTGCTCGCCGTAGCTCTCCGGGCTGGCCTGCTCCAGTAAATGTCCGAATCCCCATGTAACGGCGACTCCCGCTCCCGACAGATAGCCATTCTTTTTTTCCACCGCGCCCAGCACCGCTGCAATATCACGCCCCTGACTGGGTTTTTCGCATAAAAAGAGTTTCATCGCCTCTCCATAATAACCTGCACCCCATATTCACCATGAGCTAAGCCCTGCCCGCAGTGCGCAGGCATAAAAAATCGGCGAATATGGAGAATATAGTGATGGCCGGACCGGCCATCACGTAATGAAGCTGCCGCTAACGTATTTTTCCTTCAGCGACTTGTTTAATTTGGGTGAATAATTTACCCACGTAGTCTTCGCTGACGTGCGAGGCTTCACTTGAGCGGAAGGTAATATACATGCGGCTTCCCGCACCGTTTTTCTCCAGCTCAATAAGGATATTATCTTCAATACCCTCATCCGCCCCCCAATCCCTGCCCATTTTATAATAGGCCCCCGGCTGCGCATCCCAGGCATATCCTCCCTGAGTAATAGCGGCAGCCTTCATTCCCCCCTCCAGTCCCTGACCTTTTAAGGTATTCACGACATCACTGGAGATGAAATTGTAGTATCGCTTAACACGCGCAGCCGCAGTATCCACATCTACCGGGACTTCAAAATCTCGTGCGGTCTTCTGGTTCACCACCGGCGCATTCTTTGACAAAGTGGGAAGCCCTCCACTGTCACCGGCGTCCGTTTTCTTACCCATCGAAAGCAAGCCATAGCTCATATCGCTCACTTTTTTATTCCATTCAGCTACCTCGCTCCCTGCACAGCCGCCTAACAGCATGGCTGACAGTGCAACCCCCACAACCCTATTCTGGTTTATGTTAATCATCCTGATCTCCTTGTTTATCAACATCCTCCATTACCTTATGCTCCAGAGGCTCGGGCCGCAAACGGTTATTTAATAAACGAAGGCTTTCAGAATTGACCGGCGGTGAGAAACGGGAACGTTTTTTGCCGGACAATATGGCATCATCCAGTTCACCAAAATACTGTTGCGCCAGATCCACCGCATCGCCCCCCATTGCCAGCTCTTTACGACTGACAGGAAACGAGCGGTAACGCTGCGCCGTGGTGAATATTTTACGGATCTGGTGCCCACCATCCTGTAATTGATGATCGCGGTGCTGTCGCGAAATAAACCCATAATGGTGTGCCTGAAATAATTTCAATGCTAGCTGGTCGAAACCAACCAGCAGATACACACAGCGATAACCCACCGGAGTATGGCTGTGAACACCAATATTCAGAGGCCTGGTAGATACAACGCTGGATAATGTCATGCCAGGAAATTGTTGGATCATGTACTTGTCAGTTTTATTTAACTGCCGCTGGATATGCTGATGTGCATCATCAATCAGTTTTTCGACCTGATACATCACCGCATCAGCGTAAGGGTTATCCACCAGGGAATCCCTGTTGATATTGGAAACTAAACGGAAAAATCGGGGCATACCGATAATTGCTCCCTTATTTTCGTTTTTTTCGCGCCCCTGCCAGGTGCTGATGGCATAAAAAGTATGCAAATCGATTCGCAATTCTGAATGAAGCGCACCTGGTCTTTTCCCAGTAATCTCAGTCATTACACCCTCTGTTCGATTGTCTACGCAGAGTGAAATAATCAGAGATTGTCCGGCCCTCGAACAACGAGAAAGTATTTTTCTGGTTACGACAATTTAAAAGGCAAAAACAATATCACCTATCAATTGTCGCTGATTAATCGCTTATAACTGATTACACTGTAATCAGTCTGTACCTATCAATTATCTCTGATCAATCGTTTATAACTGATTACACTGTAATCAGTCTGTACCTATCAATTATCTCTGATCAATCGTTTATAACTGATTACACTGTAATCAGTTTATACCTATCAATATTCAATTATTAACTGCTGAAATCTTACATATTATAGGCTTCGCGGATCTCATCCATCATTCGGCTAATATGCTCTGCGGACGCTCTCTGGCGCACCTGCGGAGCAGACTGTAGGACAGGTTCAGGGCTATCCACCCGTTGAGCTGACTGCGGTTTACGCCTGGCCGCCCCTGTATTCACGTTAAATTGCCCATTCCTGGCCCGCTTTAACGTTGCCAGCAGGTAAGCGATCACATTTTTTATCTCGCCCGTGCTGACCCGCTCCGCGACTTCATCCAGTACCTGCTGCCCAAGTTCCGGCAGTGCCTGTAGCTGGGATTCCACATTGTCCCGGTCCGCCGTCGTCAGATTTTCGGTGAGCACTAACGGCCATTGCAGACGCCAGGTTTTTGCCTCGCCCTTCCCTACGTACGTATCTTTTACACAGTGTGTAACACTACGTACGTAACGGTTCGGATTCCGAACTCTGCCGCAATCCCTTGTATTCCGGCTGAGTTCGGATTCCGAACCCGGTAAATTTCCCCCCTGATTTATACTGAGTTCGGAATCCGAACTCGGTGATCCGGTGCCTGAATCGGTAATTTTTTGACTGAGTTCGGTTTCCGAACCTGGTGAAATAACCTGTCGTAGGGCAAATTCTTGAGGGGTTTGCGGTGAAGCAAGGCGGGTTTCAATTAGAGCGACGCGGGAATGACGATGGCGCATGGATTTGTCCTGCTTAATGTCATTCAGTACAGCTAATGCGGTTAGCCGGATGGTTTTATTGCCGTGCTGGCAGGCCTGGGCCACAGCATCGAGCCAGCCCGGGTCAAAATACTCCGCATCCCGAAACCCCAGCGGCTCATCATGTTGCGCATAGATATTGCCGCGAACGCGGCCACTGCTATCCCGCACGCGTTTGCACAGGCTTAACCACCCGGTCAGGCGCAGCATCAATAATGTGCGGCTGACGGTTTCCCGGGAGGCCTTGCCAGAATGAGGAGAAGCGAGCTGCACCTGTAGCTCTTCATAGGTAGGAAAGACGGCACCTTCATTTTGCTGGGCATAAAGCCGGATCATCACCCAGGCCGTTTTATCCAGCGGAGATAATCGGTTATCCAGATAAAGCTGTCGGGGAATGGCATCATGCACATTCCCCATATAGAGCAAGCCACTCTGCTCATTCACCGCAGCGCCGGACTGTGCTTTCTGCACAATCCGGGCCGTCATTTTGTTTAAGGTGTGCTCAATGACATTATCCAGTGCCAAAGCCATCAGCCTGCATTCCGCTGTTGTCGTTCTTCAACCCAGCTTTTTACCAGCGTCCACACAGACGTTAAGGCAATATCCTGTTGCTCAGCAATCAGCATCATGACTTCCAGCGCTTCCAGAGAGTCGAGATTTTCGATCTTTGCCGCCTGCCACTGTTCCCAGATAGCAATCTCCTCCTCCTCGCCGGGTGTCTGATTACGCCCCTGCCGGGTGACTATTCCCGCCAGGCGTCGACGCGTACTGACCTCTGCCGCCGTCAACCCAAAATAGCACTGCATCATTTCAATCGATCCACCGAGGGCCAGCGCACGATCGATACGTTGCAGGCGCACCTGCTCCTGTCGGGCCTGAACCAGCATCAGGTTCAAATTAGTGTGATTGATACGAAAGGTCAGGATAGAAACGGAGGAGTTTACAAGATAATGCAAATCCTCGACCGTTAGCTGGTTCAGCGCCTGAATTTCTTCCAGCGTCAGCCCCATCGCTTCACAACGCCGGATATTGCCGGACTTCAGCTCCATCAGGAGTTGCGTTAATAATGAGTTTGCTGCTATACCGGTTTGCAGGTTCATTATTCATGCCCTCCCCAGAGTAATCCGATATTAATGCCCCAGGCCACAAAACACAGAGTAACAAGCGTAATTGAAGGCCAGTCCTGACGCTGTAAATATGAGTTATTCATCCCTGCCTCTCTTCATCCCGACATTGACGCTGAAGCTCACGCAAACGCCGTATCACACGAATTAAACGTAAGAGCTTCACTGTCTGCACATCATCCAGCAAAGGCCAGTCTTCTGGTCGCTCAGTCCCGAATACAATGTTTGTCAGTTCCGTCGCTGACAGCGAAGCATCAGCATCGCCTGCCAGCCCCGCCAACAGTCGCGTTATCGGGGAGGCCTGCTGAACACGCACTTCCAGACGATATCCCACAGACCCGGGCGCATTGTCTTCACTAAGCTCCTGCTCGGCCTCAAGCACTTCAGCCAGCTCAAACGCCAGACGAAAAGCAGCATCCTGTAAGTGTTCGGGATCGTCCTGGAGAGCGGAAATCTGCCAGATATCCGTGACCGGTTCTAACCCGGTGTTGGCAAATGCAACGGGAGACTCCGCTACTTTATTTACCGGCGCAGTTGGTAGCGCTTCATGGTGCTCCACAGCAGCGGCATCAGATACGAAAGGAAGCGCCACTGAAGGAGCTGACTCACCATATAAATCAAGCTGCTCCTCTTCCTTTTGTTCCACCGGCTCCTGTGATACAGCCAGATCCACGGATACATGATTATCCGACAGCGAAATAACGGCATCAGGCTGGCGAACGACAGCAGAGGGCTTTTCGTTGGCCGAATGGTTAGCCTCAGAAATGAGGCTGACTGGAGAATCCGGCGTAGCCGCAGGAACGATGCTCTCTTCCTTTGCATCAGCACCCTTATCCGCATCAACGATATGCTGAGGCAACGGCGCGGGTTCACCGAACAACTTACGCCTATTCTGCTCATTCGGGTCAAGTTCGATTAGCCAGCGATCGTAGGTAATTCCAGGAGCGGGCATTGCCTGGAGTAACGCCGAGATTAACTCGTCTTTTAACGTCTCAAACGTGTAATGCTCAGGATCATCGAGGGAATGGCAGACCGTACCAAATACCTCGTTAAAACTGACCGATACTGGATAATCTACGGTGAAAATATTCCACGCCTTCAGGGCTGCACCGCGCAGAGTAACAAGCTGAGCAACCTGTGGCCGACCAATTCCCGAATTAAACAAGGCGGGCATATGCGGGTATAAGTGCTCAAGGGTGTACTCCATCCGGCTGATATTTGACTGGCTGACGGGATACCCTTCCGTCCGCAGAAAAAGCTCAAGTTCGCGCTGTGATACTATTTTCCCCGTCTCTTCTTGATAAATGGCCTTAGCTTTTGCAATCCCCAAAGCCCGTTCGATAAAAAGAAGATCGCCGCGCACATCATTTTCAGCCAGATGCCCAATAACGCACTTCAAACGCCCCGGCCACGGCGTGAAAACACACTGGATACGGCGGAAACGTTCGTCCTGTGTCTCTTCCCACAGTTCAGTCAGGATCGCATAACGGGTATTGCCGCCATCGCTGAAAATATATACATCTTCAGCACTGTCGGGGTTCCGGGTGATTTTGGGCACCGTCCCCAATCCTTTAACCCTAATAGATGCTTTGATGTCGTCATACTTTGGGTTGCGGTTAGTACGCGGGTTATCCGGGTTTGGTCGCAGTTGATCCAGCGTTAACACCATCGGCATTTCATTCACCGGCAACGCAGCCACAACGCCAGGTGCCGGAGAGCGCCCACGCTGCAACAACATATCTCCTAACGCCTGCCCCTTTTTAGAAGTCATAGCGACCTCCCGGGAAATCCTCAAACCGGGTAATTTCTGCCTGATACTTCACTTTAACTGTACCGGTTGGGCCGTTGCGCTGTTTGCCGATAATAAGCTCAGCGACACCTTTGTCCGAAGAGTGCTCGTCATAAACTTCATCGCGGTAGATGAACATAATCACATCCGCGTCTTGCTCTAACGCCCCGGAGTCCCTGAGATCACCATTGTTTGGTCTTTTATCTGCACGGCTCTCCAGCGCGCGGTTAAGCTGTGAAAGGGCAATAACCGGGCAGCCAATCTCTTTCGCAAGTGACTTCAGGGAGCGAGAGATCTCGGCAATTTCCTGAGTGCGGTTTTCCTGCCCCGTACAGCGCATCAGTTGCAGGTAGTCCAGAAGGATCAGTGAGGGATGCCCGTATTTACGCACATTTTTCCGCACCCGGGAGCGCAGCATCGATGGCGTCATAAAGCTATCATCATTGATAAGCAGGCGATCCTTCCACTCCAGAAGCTTTTTACTGGCCTCGCTGACTCTGGCCCAGTCTTCATCATCCATATTGCCGTTACGCAGATTTTGCAACGGGACGCGACCCAGCATGGCAATGAAGCGGGAGAAAAGCTGTTCAACCGGCATTTCCAGGCTGTAGATCTGCACTGATTTTTCTGCCCGGTTTTCCAGAGCACCTTCACACAGGTTCAGGGCCAGCGCGGTTTTGCCCATCGAAGGACGTGCAGCGACCAGAATCAGATCGCTGTCCTGGAGTCCACTGGTCATACTATTGAGTTGCTCAAAAGGCGTGGGAGTACCGGTGATCAGGTCTTCACTACTACAGCGCTGTTCCAGACCATCAAGATAGCTCTCCAGCGAGGAAATCAAATCAAACTGCTGACCGGAAGCCTGTAAGCCAGCAATCTCAAACAGACGTTGTTCTGCCTTCTCCATCAGAGCGGCAACATCGCTACGGACGTCTGCTGCCTGTCCTGCCAGATCATGCCCTAATGCCAGAAGCTGGCGTTTTTGCCCATAGCTGGCGACGTATTCCGCATAGGCAACAATATTGGCCACACTGGGGGTATTTTTTGAGAGTTCGGCCAGATAAGCAAAACCACCGCACTGTTCCAGCGCTCCCTGCTGCTCCATCGATTCTGAGACAGTAATCAGATCGATGGGTTTCCCCTGACTTAACAGCGCCTGCATCGCGATAAATATCAGGCGATGTGGTCGGGAGAAAAAACTGTCAGCAGAAACTATCGTGGCAATGTCATCCCAGCGGTCGTTATCCAACATCAGGCCGCCAAGAACGGATTGCTCAGCACTGATTGAATGTGGAGGTAATATCCGTTCGGCATTATTCATGTTGACCTCCGACACCTCGGCATTCTGCCAATGCTTTATTCAAGCGGTTTCGGGATAAGAGGCTGTATGTTGCACGATAGAGTTTCATTACTTATCCCCCTTTGGCTGGTTTTGCAGTACAACATCAAACCGAGCAGTCCACTCGGGGAACAACTCACATGCCAGATCGTGAATAGATTGGGCGGCAGGTGGCGTTCTGCGGTCAGTCTGATACTCCAGCCGGTGCGCAGGCTGAGACAAACTATGTCCCAGTTTATAAACATCAAGATCGAATATCTGAGTCGCCAGCATACTGACCGGAATATCGGTTGAGCTGTAGGTTCCCTCATCAATAATCTTCGTAATTGCCGTCAGCGCTTCTTTCGCCAGATTGGTGTAATCCATGCAATTCACCAGAATTCTCACCGGCGGCAGCGCAATACCAAATCCTTTATACGGAAGCAGCCCCTCCATCAGGGGAATGGTCCCACGCAGAAACTCGCGAACGTCGGGAACCACCGGCTTGATCATAGCGACCGCTGAGTGATTCGTTGCCAGCATCACCAGCTCCAGCATAATGGAACGGGCACCCTGCGAATCAATAATGACCACGTCATATCCGGAAAAAGCAGGGTGCTGTAATAAATTGCGCAGACGCAGGCGGCCATCAGGCGCATGCATCATGGCCGTTTTGAGTTGTTCATGGGGATCGTTGGAGATAATCAGATCGAGATTGGCAATAGTGGTTTGTGAGATAAGCTGCTGTGGCTGGTTAAGATCGGCTGTCAGCATGAGCAATTCATACAGGCCGTAAGGGGCTTCATACTGAAGATGGTAGTAACTGGAGGCTGTTGGCTGGGCATAATCGCCATCAATGAGAAGCGTTCTCAGACCAGCATCTGCACAAAAGCCACTGAGGTTAGCCGCATGAGTAGACTTACCTTCGCCGCCTTTGGTAGAAATAATAGAAATTACATGCATATACATCACCCGAATTTGTTATTCGGGCAATGGCAATCACTGATTAAAAATCAACCTTTGTCTACGCGGGGATTGAAAATCCCCGTGTCCTTGGTTCGATTCCGAGTCCGGGCACCACTTATTTGCATCAAAGCACGCTGGTTAGAGGTAACCCTTTAACGGGCGGAACAATGGAACTGGTAAGTCGATATCGCAGTGTTTTCCGAATTTGCACACTCGATGTTGATAGCTAGGTTCCTCTCAAAAAGGACACCTGTTGACGCAGGCGTCCTTTTCTCGATCACTAATGATTCTTACAGCTTGTTAAAGTTATGTCAAGGTATGTCTGGCTTCCTTCCTGTTGGGGGGGATCACATCCATATACAGTGACAATTCATCCTCTAAAGCCTGTCCTGTCACCTTCAAATCTAATTCAACGTATTCCATGGTCGTGCTGACACTTCGATGCCCCAGTAATCCTTTCACCATTGCCAGATTACGATCCGGTGATTTCATCATTTCTGTTGCCAGAGTGTGGCGGAAGCGATGTGGACTGACCTTAAAACCGCACTCTTTTGTTAGCCGGGAGAAGAACGAGCGAACAGGCTGTATCGCCAGCTCTGAGCTGGCCTCTACAGATGGATTCAGGAATCGCTTCATATCAAACAGATAATCTTCTGGCTCAGCGCCCTGCTCTGTGGCGCGTTCGACGAGTATTCGCATACGCTGGCGCACAAAACTGACCACGGGTACCAGCCACTCGCGATGGGTTTTGCTCCCCTCTTTACACAGCAACATGGAGTTAGCCTCCAGATCGACGTCCGTCAGACGGATGTGCAAGAGTTGGTTCTGCCGCATACCGGTTGAACGCAAAACATCAATGACCGTCTGCCAGTACCAAACCGGATAGAGCGCGCAGGGACGACATTTTCCCACGCGGCCCTTTTCACGTTCGTCAAATTGCTCTAAAACCAGATTCACCTTTACCAGCTGGTCACGGCTGAGAATTTTCTTTCTTTTAGTCCCCGAAGGTACCTGCGTTTCATTAAGCGGATTTTCCTCAAGCGTGAGCCATTTTTTCTTCATTCCCAGGTTGTAGAGTGCACGCAAATGACGCACTTTATTATTCCAGGTACTGGTCGTTAAACCTCGTCCTAACATGTCTCTGCGCCATAAAATCAGGTCACGATGTGTGACCTGATCGGGCAATACCGCCTCACCAATATATTTTCTGAATACCGACACCACGCGACGATAGCTTTTTTCTGTATCCGGGCGTAATGCCCTTGAGAAAAAGTATTCTTCGAGCAATTCTTCCCAGTCCATTGGACGCAATTTATTCATGATGTACCTCCTGATTAAAATGTAACGACACGGATAATCCCGTCAGGGAATAACCAGTACCGGACTATCGTCAGGTACGCTTTTTCCCCGGTAGAGCAAACCCGCTTTAATGAGATAGCCTTTGGTTCGTTTGAAAGGCCCCGAATGATCGGAACTTTCATACAAGTGTGAAAAATAGAAACGCTTTCCTTTGACCCGACGATGCTTTTCCAGCCGTTCAAAATCTTCCTGAAGGGCTTCGCGCTGGTTACTCTCCAGGCCTGAACTTTTCAGATAGAGATAAAAAATTCCGGGAACAGTGATAAAAACAAAACCAGAGACCAGATGTACTCGTGCGCCTGGGGTGTTAACAGGGATTTCGCCGGTTATCAGTCCATCGCTTAACCACTGCCAAAACTTGCCTGCATGACGATCGGACTCTGCTGGCGTCTGAACTGTCAACAAGACGTCTTCCGGGCGATGTATTTCTACTGGTTTCGGCTCCCCGGGTGGTGCAACTGCCTCAGCATCAGCTTCGTCTTCATATCCCTTCGCAGTCAGGCCTCTACCGACCGGTTCAATACCGCCATTAATTTCTGGCTGTAACCGACCTTCGTTCTCAGGTGCTGGCACCGCTATCGCCATAAGGGACAGTAATACCTGTGTATCTTCGTAACCGTCACATACAGACCGTATTAAGTTTTGTATTGCATTTTTACGGTAGATGGTGGTTCATCATGTAGCCGTTGAATTTGTGAGTAATGCACTGGTAAGTTGAATGAGCAGGTAGATGCAACGCTTAACGAGCTGCAGCAAAACCTTATACGTAATAACCGCGAAAGGAATAACGAGCATGCTTGAAGTCTGGGGAAGAAAGACCTCGTCCAATGTGCAGGCATTGATGTGGTGCATAGGTGAACTCAATTTACCTTATCAGCGGTATGATATTGGTCACCGATTTGGTGGTACAGATACACCCGATTTTTACGCTCTCAACCCAAACAGGACCATACCTGTCCTCAGGGATGGTCATCACAAACCATTATGGGAAACCGGCGCGATCCTGAGATATTTAGCTAACTGTTACGCGAAAGGAAGCTTCTGGCCATCTGATGTATTTGACAGAGCGGATGTTGATCGTTGGATGGAGTGGTCGAAATTGAATGCTGCGCTTCTCTTTACTGCGCCGATTTTCTGGCGGGTTGTTCGAACTCCTTCTCATGAGCGTGACAACAACGCGATTAAAATCGCTGTGAACGCCTTAGAGAAGAAACTTGTGATTGCAGAAGAGCAACTTATGTCCCATCCATTTTTGGCCGGGGATGCATTTACTCTCGCAGATATTCAGTTTGGGCATGTGTTATATCGATACTACGACATAAATATTGACCGAATGCCACTACCAAACCTTGATGCCTATTATTCTCGATTAAAAGAGCGACCAGCTTTCCGTGAACACGTAATGGTGTCCTATGATGAGTTAAGGGCTTAAAAAATCAGGCTATATCGCGACAGTTTCTGCTGCCTGCCGGGAGGCTGTGGACTTCAGATAGAATGTCAGTAATACATCCTGATGGTATTCAGCCAGCAACTGAACCGGCTTATTGATGCCTGAAAAGTCAGATTCCGGAAGGAATGATTGCAGTCTGAGAGACCACATTGACTAATGAATATTAGTCAATGTGGTCATTACCATTACATTAAGGGGAGTCTGGAGACCCATATATTCGGGTTGAATTCTGATTTCTATATTTCAGACTTTTATTTGCTACTGGCGGCAAGTCTTACCGCGAAGAAAACAAACAATCCGCCTGTCGATATATCCATCCACCTGATAACTCTTCCATTTTTTAATAAATTCGAAGCGAAGCGGGTGGTCATGATTAAGATGAGCGACCATAATGTACCTATCAGAACATGTATGGATACAAGTAAAAAGGTCCAGATAAACGGTGAGTGTCCGGAGGGTATAAATTGTGGCAAAAATGACACGTAGAAGATGCCCATTTTGGGATTAAGAACGTTGCCGAGCATACCTCTTAAAAACCAGTTTTCTGAAGCATGGACTTGATCATCTGACAGACGAAAACTGGAACGGGGACGGAAGAGCAGTAACACTCCGATGTAGCACAGATAACCAGCTCCGCACCATTTGAGAAGAGAATACGCGACTTCCGATACAGCAAGCACGGCTCCGAGACCAAACGCGACAATCGCCCCCCAGATATAACAGCCTGTGTCTATACCAAGAGCGGCCTGAAATGCCTTCTTACCACCTTCAGCAGAGGCGGTTCGTAGTATTAATGCTGTATCGAGCCCGGGGGTAAGTGTCAGAAGAAGGGCGGTAAAAGAGTAAGCCAGAAGCGCATCTGAAACAGACATTTTCTTTCTCCGAAAGCGAGGATTCTATTGAAATAGAAACAGCTTATCAAGCAAGGTTTTACTTTCAATAAGATGCAGAAAATGTCTTAGTCACGAACGTCTGACTGAATTTAAATTTATGTTTTTCGCCGGCTTTCTAAGATCAAATCTGGTGATTCGTATTCCAGGGTAACAGATTACGCAGCTGGTTTACCGGCCAGTCCTGGATATGAGCAATGACATAGCGAAGCCACGCCTCCGGCTCCACGCCGTTCAGACGGCAGGTTCCGATCAGCGAATACAATACGGCTGCTCGTTCGCCTCCGCTGTCTGATCCCGCAAATAGCCAATTTTTGCGGCCAAGCGCTACGCCACGAAGAGCGTTCTCTGCAATATTGTTGTCGATTTCCACCCATCCGTTACGGCAGCACAGGTTCAGCGCATCCCACTGCTTAAGCATATACATGAATGCCTTCGCCGTATCCGAGTGACGGGATAGCACCTTCATCTGCGCCTGTATCCAGTCGTACAGCGACTGCATAAGCGCGACGGTCCGCCCTTTCCGGACCGCCAGTCGTTTCTCTGCCGGACTGCCGCGGATCTCCGCCTCGATGGCATACAGTTCACCGATGCGCTTCAGCGCTTCGGTTGTTATGTCGGTCGGGGTACGGACATGAACGTCGTGGATTTTTCGCCGGGCATGCGCCATGCAGGCGGCTTCGATAATGCGGCCGTCTTCGTACAGCGCGTTATAACCACCGTAAGCATCTGCCTGCAGGATACCGCTGTACCCGGCAAGGTGTTGCTGAGGATGCATTCCCTTACGGTCCGGTGAGTACGCAAACCAGACCGCCGGTGGCAGTTGCGAACCCGCGTTGCGGTCATCCCGTACGTACACCCACAGCCGTGCCGTGCGGGTTTTGCCGCTGCCCGGCTCCTGAACAGGCACCGGGATATCGTCGGTGTGCACTTTGCCCGGCATCAGCACGTACTGTTTCAGCAGGTCATACAGCGGATCCAGCAGTTCGCTCACCGCGCCGGACCAGCGCCCCAGCGTGGCCCGGCTCAGCTCCACGCCCTGACGGCGGTATATCTCCGACTGACGATAGTGAGGTGTGTGCTCTGCGAACTTCGCCGTGACGATTCGGGCCAGCAGGCCGGGACCCGCGTAGCTGCGCTCGATGGGTTTTGAAGGCATGGAGGCCTGAAAGATGTGGTCACAGCGGCAGCAGGCCAGTTTGGGCCGCTGCGTTTCGATGACCTTAAAGGCGCTGCTGATGAGCTCCAGCTGCTCCGACACGTCGCTGCCCAGCGGGCTGAGGTCCCCACCGCACGCCGGACAGGCGGTTTCTGCCGGGGACAGTATGCGGGTTTCGCGGGGCAGTGAGGCAGGAAGTGGTTTGCGGGCGGAAGACTGGCGCAGCGGCTGCGGGAGCGCCGGGTCATGCTGCTCACCCAGCACCTCTGCCATCTCCTCCTGCAGGGCACCGATGCGTTCCTCAGCTTCACGCACCTGGCGCGCCGTTTTCTCACGCAGCTTTTCAGAGCTTTTGCCAAACTGCATGCGCTGCAGTTTGGCAACCAGCGCTTTCAGGCGGTTAATTTCGCCGGCGTACGCCGCCACCCGCTGCGAGAGCAGACGGTTATACTCCGCCATTTTACGAATGGTGGTCTGCTGCTCCTGCAGCTGCGCCCTGAGCCGGGCGTTTTCATCAGGGTGCGGGGTGTCCATGAACCCACTTTACAGCAGGTTATATCCGCAGGCCAGGGCGTTCCGTCCGCTGCGGATGTTTCCAGTTTATGCCCTCCAGCAGCATGGACAGCTGCGCCGGCGTCAGGTGGACTTTGCCGTCGCGGGTCACCGGCCAGACGAATTGCCCGCGCTCCAGGCGTTTGGTGAACAGGCACAGGCCGTCCCGGTCCGCCCACAGCACCTTTATCATGTCGCCCCGCCGCCCGCGAAAGATAAACAGGTGCCCGCTGAACGGGTCCGTTCGCAACGTGTTCTGCACCTTCGCCGCCAGCCCGTTGAAGCTGCAGCGCATATCTGTCACGCCAGCGACCAGCCAGATACGTGAGCCAGCCGGAAAGTTAATCATGCCTCACCATCCCTGAGTTCGCTGACCATTGCACGCAGCAGCTCCGGCGTCAGTGGCCCGGTCAGGCTCAGGCTGCCGCCCGGCAGTGTCAACTTGCAACTGATGACCGGTGGCAGGTCTGCTGATACGGCCCCGTTGTGTCTGGATGGCGGCGGCAGAGGCTCCACAGTGACCGGAATGAGAGTGGCTCTGCTGGCAGGGTCCAGCAGCCCCTGTCGATGAAGGTTACGCCAGTTAAACACCAGGTTATCGTTAACACCATGCTCCCGCGCCAGTTCTGCCACACAGGCACCCGGCTGCAGGCTCAGTTCCGCCATACGGATTTTGAACTCCAGTGGCCAGTCCGGGCGGCGTTTTTTGACAGGCAGGTTTGTTTCAAGATTGAAGGCGTAGAGCTCCTCCTCCAGGCGCTCAGGCGTGTATTCCTCCGGCAACGGCCAGTTAATACCCGTGCGGCGAAAACGCTTGAACATTTTATGCATAGAGGAAGTACTGATGTTCAGTTGCTCAGCGATTTCACGGTAAGTCAGGGCGTCGTTAAAGCGCAGGCTGAGTGCAGCTGTGATCCAGGGCCTTCTGGTGTAAGGCGTGTTTCTGTCCACGGTAGTGTCCATGTTCGCGAAAATGTCCATGGTAGGAAACACGGGGAAAAATAAAAGACGGTCTGAA
>NZ_JNVB01000036.1 GCF_000770305.1 Erwinia oleae | reverse complement strand
CGACCGTGGGGATCAATCCGTTCGATCCAATGTGGATTGCCACGCTGGTCGGTATCGTCACCCTCAGTTCTGCCGGCGTGGCCGGCGTCGGCGGCGGCGCTACCTTTGCCGCGCTGATCGTGCTGCCGACGCTGGGGCTGCCGGTGACGCTGGTTGCGCTGCTGATCTCTATCGAACCGCTGATTGATATGGGTCGTACCGCGCTGAACGTAAACGGTTCAATCACTGCCGGCACGCTTACCAGCCAGTGGTTAAAGCAGACTGACAAATCGTTACTTAACAGTGACGCCGGGCGCGATTTCGAACTGGCACAACGTTAATTATCCTGCGGGCTGATCGTCTTCAGCCCGTTTATTTATCAATTGCCGCAGCCTTTTCCAATTATTGGCCTTTTCTTACGATAAAACCCTGCGCTTCTCAGGCGTATCCGACGTGCTGTTCTATAGTTAACTGCGTCAGATACGATAACTACAGGAGCAAGTAAGCATGTCGAAAGAAACCGATAATAAGGAGCTGAGTCACAATGCCCCGATGACCGGGCCGGACTCTGCAAAACCGGGAATGGATTCTCTTGCGCCCTCAGATGGTTCCCACAAGCCCGATGCGCGTCCCACTCCTCCTGGAAAACAGCCCACCGCACCCGGCAGTTTGAAAACGCCCGACACCCATAATGCTAAAATCGATGCGCTGGAAACCTTCCGTAAAGGCGGTGAAAATTTCCCTCTGACCACCAATCAGGGCACACGCATTGCTGACGACCAGAATTCACTGCGCGCTGGCACACGCGGCCCGACGCTGCTTGAAGATTTTATTCTGCGCGAAAAAATCACCCATTTCGATCATGAGCGCATCCCTGAGCGTATTGTTCACGCACGTGGCTCTGCTGCCCACGGTTACTTCCAGCCCTATCGCGATCTGAGCGACATCACCAAAGCCGATTTCCTGCGCAATCCTGAGCAGGCGACGCCGGTGTTTGTCCGCTTCTCCACCGTGCAGGGCGGCGCGGGATCGGCGGATACCGTGCGTGATATTCGCGGCTTCGCCACGAAATTCTATACCGATGAAGGTGTTTTCGACCTTGTAGGCAATAACACGCCAGTGTTCTTTATTCAGGATGCGCACAAGTTCCCGGATTTCGTTCACGCGGTAAAACCTGAGCCGCATAATGAAATTCCACAGGGTCAGTCAGCTCACGACACCTTCTGGGACTACGTTTCTCTTCAGCCGGAAACGCTGCATAACGTGATCTGGGCCATGTCCGATCGCGGCATTCCACGCAGCTACCGCACGATGGAAGGCTTTGGTATTCATACCTTCCGCTTTATCAATACCGAAGGCAAAGCCACTTTTGTGCGTTTCCACTGGAAACCGGTCGCGGGCAAGGCGTCGCTGCTGTGGGATGAGTCGCAAAAACTGACCGGCCGTGACCCGGACTTCCATCGCCGCGATCTGTGGGAAGCGATTGAAGCCGGAGACTTCCCCGAATATGAGCTGGGCGTGCAGCTCATTCCTGAAGAGGATGAGTTTAAATTTGATTTTGATCTGCTCGATGCCACCAAGCTGATCCCGGAAGAGCTGGTGCCGGTTGAGCTGATTGGTAAAATGGTGCTGAATCGCAATCCGGACAACTTCTTCGCTGAAACGGAACAGGTCGCATTCCACCCTGGCCATATCGTTCCCGGGCTGGATTTTACTAACGATCCGCTGCTTCAGGGCCGCCTTTTCTCCTACACGGATACGCAGATCAGCCGTCTTGGCGGGCCTAACTTCCACGAAATTCCGATTAACCGTCCAACCTGCCCGTACCACAACTTCCAGCGGCAGGGCATGCACCGGATGGATATCGATACCAACCCGGCCAATTACGAGCCTAACTCAATCAACGACAACTGGCCGCGTGAAACGCCGCCGGCGCCGCACCGTGGTGGTTTTGAGAGCCACCAGGAACGCATTGAGGGCCACAAGGTGCGCGAGCGCAGCCCGTCCTTCGGTGAGTATTACTCGCAGCCGCGTCTGTTCTGGAACAGCCAGACTCCGATTGAGCAGCAGCACATTGTGGATGCCTTCTCGTTTGAGCTGAGCAAAGTTGCCCGCCCTTACATCCGTGAGCGCGTGGTCGATCACCTGGTTCATATCGACGTGTCGCTGGCGAACGGCGTGGCGGAGAATCTGGGCATTGCGCTCTCTGATGAGAAGATGCACACCGCACCGCCGAAAGACGTCAACGGTCTGAAGAAAGATGCGAGCCTGAGCCTCTATGCCGTTCCAAGCGGCTCGATCAAAGGACGCCAGGTCGCACTGTTAATCAGCGACGGCGTGGTTGCCGCCGATGTTCTGGCGATCCTGCAAGCGCTGAAAGCCGAAGGCGTTCACGCGAAGTTGCTGGCGCCGCATATGGGCCAGGTTCGTGCGGACGATGGTTCTAACCTTCCCGTTGACGCGACCTTCAGCGGTCTGCCGTCGCTCACCTTCGATGCGGTTATCGTGCCGGATGGTAATATCGACGCCCTGCTGCTGAGCGGTGACGCGCGTTACTTCCTGCTGGAAGCCTATAAGCATCTGAAGGTTATCGGCCTGAGCGGCGACGCGCGTCGCTTCAAACCCCAGTTCGGCCTGGGCGATAAAGAAGAGGAAGACGGCCTGCTGACGGACAGCAAAGCCGAGGGCGTGCTGATGAGCGAGTTTATCGCTGCAATGGCTGCCCACCGCGTCTGGTCGCGCAGTCAGAAGGCGCTAAGCGTCCCTGCTTAACCCTTTTTAACGGGGTCATAAATCCCAGGCAGCCGCTTCAACGGCTGCCTTTTTTTGTCACTTCATGGAGGGAGCGTTAAGAATGCGTTAAGCGCTGTAAGCAGCTGCCAATAGCGACGTTGAGACGCTTGCGTTTTCATCGCGGCAGCCTGATGCTGAGTACAGTCATAACAGGAGAAACGTCATGAAAAAGGTGATCAATACGCTTATCGCCTTAACGCTGGTCTCGCCCACGCTGGTTTTTGCTCATCCGGGTGGAGGACCAGGCGGCCCGGGCGGGCCTGGCTGGCATCAGGGCGGCGGGCCGGGCTGGGGCGGCGGACCGCGTCATTACAGCTTCCTGCCGGATGCGGCGGCGGCCGTGCTGATTGGCGGACTGACCTATTACGTGCTGAACGGCAGCTATTACCAACGGCAAAACAATAATGGCTATGTGATGGTTGAGCCACCCGTCGAACGATATTCAGGCTCGATGCAGGCGCTGGACTATAACGGTGAGCGTTTTTACGTGCAGGATGGTCACTACTATCCGGCGCGATATTTCAGGGCGCTATCTGGAAGTGCCGCGTCCACCGGGGTTATAAAAAAACGGCCACCTGGGTGGCCGTTTTTATTCACTCTGTCCGCGCAACCCTTACTGGTTTGCCTGCGGATCGGTATCGTACTCTTTACAGCTCTGGAAGCCGTAGTTCATGACGCGACCGGTGTCGTTATAGCTTACGAAATAGGTTTGCGGCTTACCGTCACGTTCGCCCAGTACGTAAGTCTGGCAGGTACCGCGCGCGTGAACCATGGTGATTTCAGTCGAGGCAGGGCCGGCAACATCGCGAACCTGCTGACGCGTCATTCCTTTCTTAACATCCTGAACAACGGGCTTAGTCACATAGCTTTCGGCACGGTCGTATGCCGTACAGCCAGACAGAACGGCCAGAGCCACAGCAGCACCAATAAATCCTGTTACTTTATTCATATTCTTATTCCTCGTTTATTATCCATGTGACATAAAGCCTGGAACATAACTACTGATTTATCAACTTTATGGCGCAGAAAAAAAACGTTTCAGACTCTTTAACATTCTGCCGTCTGCGCCTCATATCTGGCTGGCACGGAAAATTTTCCACCGTCAAACGCACGTCTTTTACCACTGATTTACACTCTGCTGCCAAGGTCATGGTCATCATGACTTCCACCGATCATTCGGGTTAACTCTTCGCAGCGTACAATTTTTTCTGATGAGAGCGTAAAGCAGGCCAGCACCTCAAATTCGCTGTTGACGCCCTGCCTGTTTTCCACGGTGACATAATGGTGGGTAAAAACCGTGTCATCCTCACCCACAACAGACCTGACGACAACCGCCATATCCTTTGCATGCGTCTTAAGAACCGCCATATGTTTCACAAAATCCCGGTACTCAAGCCACTTGCCATCAACGCACTGTTGATACGTCGGGTCGAAATAGCGGGCAATGAGTTGCTCGTCATGGACAGGATGGCAAATGATATCCTGCAACATAGCGGTAATGATTTCTTTGCTACCGTTCATCTTGTCTCCTCATGTAAAGCATCAACATTACATAAACTTCTGCGCGGTGTATTATCCTTATTCGGACAAGATATACGGCTAATCGGCCATTGCGATGAAAACCGCCATATTTGAATATGAAGCGCTACATGCCACCGCCTGGCACCAACATGAATCAGGCCAGTTTTACTGGCTGAGTCGTGGCATAATCATTATTGAAACTGCGCTGGCGCAATGGGCTGTCACGCCAGGTTCCGTGGGGTGGTTTCCGGCGGGTCTGCGTCACCGGGCCTGGGTGCCGACGCATGTCAGCGGTAAGAGTCTCTATCTCAATCCGTTGAGCCGTATCCCTTTCCCTTCTCAGCCCGCGATCTATGGAATGGATGCTTTTTTCCTGGCCGTTCTGGAACGCCTCTTCACCAACGCTCCCGCGCCTTCCACAGTGGAGTATCAGAACACGCTTCTGACAGTATTACGCCACGAAACAGAGCACCTGGCGGAGCTGCCGCTTCAGTTAATCCTGCCGGTAGATCGCCGGGCACGAAGCGTCGCGAACACATTAATGAAAAACCCCGACTGCATGCTGGATCAGGCGCAGCTGGCGCAGCAGGCAGGTCTGAGTGTCAGGAGTCTGAGCCGCTTATTTCGTCAACAAACCGGGCTCAGTTTCAGCCAGTGGCGGCAACAGGCAAAGGTGGTTGTCTCTCTCCAGTGGCTGTATGCCGGCATCCCCGTCGGAGAAGTGGCATCGCTTAGCGGTTACAGCAACGTCAGCGCTTATATCGAGGTTTTTCGGCAGCGTTTCGGTAAAACGCCGGGGCAGTTTATGAACGGTAAATCCCCTGCTGAACAGGCGAAGATCAGGAAGCATAACAATGAGATATAATTGAATAATAGTGCATTAAGCTATTGTTAATGAACCCGGATTGGCCCTGCGCCGCACCTTCATGGCAATCGTAACGACCTGAAAAACGCACCCGGTGTTGTTGTTTTACATCAGGCACGTTAATTTTAATGCAAACAGTTAAGACCCTGGCGCCCAACGGCGGCGCTTCACCAGAGGAGAAGTCAATGGCTCTGCAACAGGAAATTATTACCGCGCTGGGCGTTAAGCCTGAAATCGATGTCGATCGCGAGATCCGCACCAGCGTAGACTTTTTAAAGTCCTACCTCAAAACCTTTCCGTTTATTAAATCGCTGGTGCTGGGTATCAGCGGCGGCCAGGACTCGACCCTGACCGGCAAACTCAGCCAGATGGCGATTACCGAACTGCGCGAAGAGACCGGCAGCGCTGATTATCAGTTCATCGCCGTTCGCCTGCCGCACGGCGTGCAGGCCGATGAGAAGGATTGCCAGGACGCAATCAATTTTATCAGGCCTGACCGCGTGCTGACCGTTAACATCAAAGAAGCGATCGCCGCCAGCGAAAAAGCGCTGCGCGACGCGGGCATTACGCTGTCCGATTTCGTACGCGGTAACGAGAAGGCCCGCGAGCGTATGAAGGCGCAGTACAGCATTGCCGGTATGACCGCCGGAGTGGTAGTCGGCACCGATCATGCGGCGGAAGCGGTAACCGGTTTCTTCACCAAATACGGCGATGGCGGCACCGATATCAACCCGATTTTCCGCCTGAATAAAGGCCAGGGTAAACAATTACTTAAAGCGCTCGGCTGCCCGGAACATCTCTATCTGAAACACCCCACTGCCGATCTTGAAGACGATCGTCCCGGTTTGAAAGATGAGGTGGCGCTGGGTGTCACCTATGAAATGATCGACCGCTATCTGGAAGGGAAAACGATTGATGCGGATGCGGCGAAGATCATCGAAAACTGGTATCTGAAAACGGAACACAAACGCCGTCCGCCTGTGACGGTGTTCGACGATTTCTGGAAGAAGTAATCTGGCCGGGCGGCGTACAGCCGCCCTCTTCTTACCACTTTATCGTAGCTATTCAGCGCCCTTCGAAGAATAACGCGCTGCTTTTTTCTCCGCCGCTTGCCTGTTACACTGTACAAGTAACCAGTAACCGGAGTGCAATGTGGGCAGACGTGTAACAAGCCATCGCCTGGAGTTTGAACCGGCGGCCATCTATCAGTATCCCGAACACTTACGACACTCGCTGGAAGGCTTACCTTCGCTGCCAGGGGTGTATATTTTTCACGGTGAAAGCGAAACCATGCCGCTCTATATCGGCAAAAGCGTGAATATTCGCAGCCGGGTGATGTCCCATTTCCGTACCGCCGGTGAGGCGAAGATGCTGCGACAGTCGCGGCGCGTGAGCTATATCACCACCGCAGGCGAGCTTGGCGCGCTGCTGCTTGAAGCGCAAATGATTAAGGTGCAGCAGCCGCTGTTTAATAAACGACTGCGCAAAAACCGTCAGCTCTGCTCGCTACGCATTTCGCAGGACAAGCCGAGCGTGGTCTACGCGAAAGAGGTGGATTTTTCCCATACGCCTGACCTGTTTGGCCTCTTTTCAAGCCGCCGGGCGGCGCTTGAGACGCTGCAAAAAATCGCCGACGAGCAGCGCCTCTGTCTGGGCCTGCTGGGGCTGGAAAACGTCTCCAGGCACCGCGCCTGCTTTCGCGCCAGCCTTGGGCGCTGCGCGGGTGCCTGCTGCGGAAAAGAAACGCCGGAGGCGCATCATGCGCGTCTGCTGACGTCGCTGGAGCGGGTTCGGGTACAGTGCTGGCCGTGGGAGGGCGCCGTCGCCGTCATTGAAGAAGGCGTCACGCATACGCAAATTCACGTTATCAACAACTGGTTTTACCTGGGATCGGTTGAGGATCTGTCGCAGGCGAGCGCCCTGACCTCCACGCCGCGGGGTTTCGACAGCGACGGCTATAAAATATTGTGTAAACCGGTGATCGGCGGCAAATTTCCCATAATTCCGTTGTCATAAAAAAACCGCCGATGCTGCCCACGGTTTAAGGTGGGCAACGTCGGCGGTTTCATGAGACGAGAAAAACGATTAACTTGCTGGTGTAAGCAGCTTGCCTTCATGCTTTGGTTTTTCGGTCAGGCGCTTTTCAAAGTTTTGATTAAACTGTTTTTTCTGCTCCGGCGTCAGGATGTTATAGAGCTTGTTCTGCGTCTCCATCATTTTCAGCGCGCGGTCTTTACTGTCTGCCGTCATCTTCGTGGCCTGCGCATCGGCTTTCGCCCGATCGAAGCTGTCTGAGGCAATCACATCATGCATCGCGCGGCGCTCTTCCAGTGAAGGACGCGGCATATCTTTGTGCGCCTCTTTCATAATAGTGCGCATCTGCTCTTTCTGAGCATCGGTCAGGTTAAGGCCTTTAAACATGTCATGCATGCCGCCGTGACGCATCGGCTTGTGCATCGGGAGGGTGGTTTTTTCTGCCGGTGCAGGAGTCAGGTTATCCGCTGCTGCATGCACAATATTTGCCGCGCCCATCGCCAGTGTCACAGCCACAACAAGAGAAGTTAATTTACGCATCATTATATTCCTTACTTTGCTTTTGGGGCGACGCAATGTCGCGTTGTCGAAGAGAAGTTTACTGCGCTGAACGTCAATAATTCAGAGGCTGAGTAAAGCCCTGAAAGCGTAAAAGATAATTGCGCAGCGATCGTGGAGGAAAAAGGAAGATTTGCGTGAGAAATTGCTAACAGATATGAATTTCAACGTAAAAAAGCAGAAAGTAAGGAGGAAGATACTATAAAACATCCGCCGCTTCCGTGCGGCGAAAACGTATCAGCTTAGTTTTTCATTATGCGCGTTATCCTCAACCAGCATCAGCCCGGCGCGCTGGCCGATTGCCACGTCAGGATTGGGAAACATCACGTATTCACGCGCCTGCTGCACGAAATACCGCTTTTCGCCCGCCTCGGCCAGCAACGTTCCCTGCGGGAAGGCGGTGAAGTTCAGCGTGTCGCCGCTCATATGCAGCGTGAAGCTTTCCGCATCGCGGGTGATCTGCTGCGAAACCCGATAGCGCTGCGGCGCGCTGGCTACCGCAGGCAGCGGTTCGCCGCTGAGCAATACCGCCAGCGCCTGCCGGGCGGCATCGAACTGACTGAGATCGTTAGTGCCGAACGGCCGCGCTTTGCCCAGTTCAAGCGTGCAGCTTGCAGCGCTGAAATGTTGGCAACTGTAGTGGCTGAAGGTGCCGCCCGGCGCGCGATGAAACACCAGCGCTTCCAGCCCTGCGGCGCTCAGCCAGTGCATAAAATCATCCGGCCACGGCGACCTGCGTAGCGGCAACACACCGAAGCGCGGATGGTAAGAGCCGCGGATCGCGGTATGCAAATCAAGGTGCCAGCGCACTTCTTCGCCGCCGCCCGCCTGCCAGAATGTCTCCATCGCCTGCTCAAGACGCCAGGCGCGACGCGCTTCCGGGCAGTCCTCATACTGCTGCCAGCGACCGCCGAACAGCCGATTGATATCGCAGCGCAGATAGCGTTTGCCAGCGCGTAGCGCGGGCGGATTGCCGTAAATCACCAGCAGTCGGACAGCGAGTGGCCGGTTGCCCAACAGCAACTCACTGACCAGCGCATTCAGGATCTCCACCGGTGCGGTTTCATTGCCGTGCAGGCCGGCAGACACAACCACCGCCTGCGCCGCATCGGCGTGCGGTGTTATTTCCAGAATGCCTTCGTCGAGCCAGCGCCAGCTAAGATGATCGCTGCGACCGGCGCGTTGGGTGGGCGCGCCACCGCTTAATGTCTGTGCTAAAAAGTCCTGCATAAGTCTCCTTGTTATCTGTTTTTCGCCCTCCCTGCGCTGTGGCGCGCCGTCTCCGACGCGCATTGTCGACCATGACTACTGCTGAAAAGGATAAACATTTCCTAAGTCTAGCAGCCTTGTCAGTTCATCAAGTGCCTCACGTCCTTCGGTCAGCAACTGCGGATCGGCCAGATCCTGCTGAGAAAGGCGATCGCGGTAATGACGATCGACCCAGTCGTTCAGCGTGACAAACAGGCGATCGTTCATCATCACCGCCGGGTTGACCGCCGCCTGCTGCGCGTCATCCAGCACCACGCGCAGCCGCAGACAGGCCGGGCCGCCGCCGTTACACATGCTCTCGCGCAGGTCGAAAACCTGAAGCTGGTCGACTGGCCCGCCGCGCTCAACCAGCTCGCACAGATAGCGCCACACGCCCGCCTGCTGACGCGCCTCTTCCGGCAGCACCAGCATCATTTTACCGTCCGCTTTGCTGAGTAACTGGCTGTTGAACAGATAGGTCGCCACGGCATCCCCCACGCTGACGCGCGCCTCAGGTACCTCAATGGCGACAAAGCCGGGCACTTTTTCGCGCAGCCTTTCCAGCAGCGCTTCCTGATGCAAAAACGCCTGCTGATGACAGAACAGTACCTGCTGATTACTGACGGCGATCACATCGTTGTGAAATACGCCCTGGTCGATAACCGCCGGATTCTGCTGCGCAAACACCGTCCGCGCCTCATCAAGCTGATGCAATCTGGCGACCGCTTCGCTGGCTTCTCGCGTCTGCCGCGCCGGATAGCGCGCCGGCACCAGCCCGCCGTTGCCCTCTTCGCGGCCAAACACAAAGAGCTGCACGCCGGGTTCGCCGTAGGCCGTACTTAAGCGATTGTGATTTGCCGCGCCTTCATCGCCAAACATTGACACCTGCGGCAGCGCGTCGTGAACCGTAAAATGCTGCGCATCGCGGAAAATTGCCCGCAGCAGCGCGCCGGTGGTCGGCGCTTCCATTGCACGGTGAAATTTATTATTGAGGTTAGCGACCGTCAGGTGCACGCGCCTGTCGGCGCTGTCGGCAGAGGGCGACACGGTGGCGGCGTTAGCGACCCACATAGCTGACGCGGAACTGGCGGCGGAAAGGAAGTGCGGCGCCTGGCGGGCCGCTTTTTCCACCACCTGCGCATCGCTGCCGCCAAACCCTATCTGCCGCAGCGCGGCGATATTCGGGCGCTCGTGCGGCGGGATCACTCCCTGCACAAAGCCCATATCGGCCAGCGCCTTCATTTTCATCAGCCCCTGCTTTGCCGCCAGTTTCGGATTAGACAACTGATGCTGATGACGCGTTGACGCCTCGTTACCAAAGGAGAGGCCAGCGTAGTGATGCGTCAGCCCCGGCAGGCCGTCGAAATTGGCTTCACGCGCGCTCACTTCGCACCTCCTTTCTGGCTGAAATCAAGACCGGGCGACAGCGCGGCAGGCAGTTGCAGATCCGGCGACTCAAGCGACGCCATCGGCCACGCGCAGTAGTCCGCCGCATAGTATGCGCTGGCGCGATGGTTTCCGGAGGCGCCCACGCCGCCGAAAGGCGCGCTGCTGGCGGCGCCGGTCAGCGGTTTATTCCAGTTGACGATACCGGCGCGCGCCTCGATCAACAGCTTTTCAAACAGCGCACGCTGCGGCGAAATCAACCCGCAGGAGAGCCCGTAGCGCGTGGCATTAGCGCGTGTTATTGCCTCATCGATATCGTCATAGCGGATCACCGCCAGCAGCGGGCCAAAGACCTCTTCATCCGGCACGTTTTCCAGCGAGGTGATATCGATGATGCCCGGCGTCAGGATCGCGCTGCGGCGATCGGGCCAACGCATCGCCAGCAAAACCGCCCCACCGGCATCGACGCGCGCCTGCCATCCGGCAAAAACCCGTTCCGCCGCCGCAATCGAGATAACGCTGCCCATAAACGGCTGTGGCTCCTCGTCCCAGCCGCCGACCTGAAGCCTGCCCGCCACGTCCACCAGCCGGGCAAGAAAGGCATCGCCGTCTGCGCCACGCCTGACCAGCATGCGGCGCGCGCAGGTACAGCGCTGTCCTGCGCTGATAAACGCCGACTGTATGGCGATGTTGACCGCCGCGTCGATATCCTGAAAATCTTCGACGATCAGCGCATTGTTGCCGCCCATCTCCAGCGCCAGCATCTTATCCGGCTGTCCGGCAAACTGACGATGAAGCTGATAGCCTGTTGCCGCACTGCCGGTAAAGAGGACGCCATCGATGTCTGACTGTGCGGCCAGCGCCTGGCCGCACTCGCGGCCGCCCTGCAACATATTCAGCACGCCGTCCGGTAATCCCGCCTCTTTCCACAGCGCCACGGTGTGCTCTGCCGTCAGTGGGGTCAGCTCGCTGGGTTTAAATACCACGGTGTTACCCGCCAGCAACGCAGGCACGATGTGGCCATTTGGCAGATGGGCCGGAAAATTGTAAGGGCCGAACACCGCCATCACGCCGTGCGGACGATGGCGCAGCGACGATTCGCCGCCGGCGGCTTCGCCCGTTCGCTCATGATAAGCCTTAACGGAAATGGCAATCTTGTTGATCATCGCCTGCACTTCGGTCTGCGCTTCCCAGCGCGGCTTGCCGGTTTCTTTAGCAATAACCTCTGCCAGCCGGGCTTTGTTTTGCTCCAGCAGCGCGGCAAATTTTTCAGCAATTCCCTGACGAAAGCTGAACGGCTGTCGCGCCCAGCCGGTAAATGCTTTGCGCGCGGCCAGGCACGCTGCTGCAACCTGCTGCGGGCTGGCGGCATTGCCCTGCCAGAGCAGCTCGCCGGTCACCGGCTGATACTTCGTGACATTGTCACTTTCTCCGATAATCCATTCTCCATGAATAAAGTGCGTCATGCTGTTTTTTCCTCCCGGCTCAATGTTACAACGCGCAGCGCGTCGCCCGTTTCACAGCGTAAAATAGCTGCCTGCTCCTCTGTTAACGGCAGGGTTTCCGCCCTGGGATCGGCATTCAATAAGGTGACGCGGAAATCGTGATAGCGTTCGTTCGCCACCAGGCAGAGCGGCTGCGTCTCATCTGGCTCGCCCCGCGTCGCTTTTACCACGCGGCTTTTTCGGATGGCGCGAACCCGATCAATCTCGCACTCCAGCGTCGGGCCGCCGTCGAAAATATCGATGTAATGAAGGTAGCGAAATCCTTCCGCTTCAAGCACCGCGCGGGCAGGCGCGGTGTGCGGATGCGTTTCGCCAATTACCGCCTGCGCGTCAGGGGACAAATAGTCAATGTAGAGCGGGTGTTTCGGCATCAGTTCGGCAATAAACGTTTTTTGCCCGGTGCCGCAAAGATAGTCCGCCTCGCTGAAGGACATGGAAAAAAAACGGCTGCCGACGCTTTCCCAGAACGGCGAATGGCCATTTTCGTCGATGACGCCGCGCATTTCCGCCACCACCTTCTGCATAAAGCGATCGCGAAAAGCCGCCATAAACATAAAGCGTGATTTGGAAAGCAGATAGCCGTTTTTGCCGTTGCGATAGTCAGCATCAAGAAACAGCGTGCAGAGCTCGCTGCTGCCGGTATGGTCATTGCTGAGCGACAGCGTTGGCAGCACGTTATAGACGTTCAGTTCGCGTGAGGCGTGCACCTGCGTCCCCACGCGAAAGTTGTACCACGGCTCCTGCAACCCCACCGCCACCTCGATCGCGCAGATGCCTACGGCCTTCCTGCTCTCGCTCTCTTCCAGTACAAACACATAACCCTGCTCGGCACGCGGCAGCGTACCCTGCCAGGTTTGCAGCGAGCGCTCGATGCGCGCGGAGAGCGTGTCGCTGTCCGCTGGCAGTGAGGTCAGGCCGCCGCCGGTTTTACCGGCAAGCGTCAGCAGCTGCGCAAGATCGTCCCGCTCAACGGGGCGGATCACCATCATGATCCCGCTCCTTCAACCACCGCGCGGCAGGCTCGTTCGAACCGCGCCAGCCCTTCTTTCACCTCCTGCTCAGTGATGATCAGCGAGGGCGCGAAGCGGATCACGCTGGCGCCGGCGATCAGCACCATCACGCCCTCAGCGGCGGCGGCCTGATTAAACAGTTTCGCTTTGCCGCTGAAGTCCTGATTAAGCACGCAGCCAATCAGCAGCCCCAGCCCGCGAATGTCGCTGAACAGGTGCAGGCGTTGATTGATGTCGTTCAGCGCCTCCACAAACCAGCGATGTCGCTCCGCCACGCCCGCCATGACCTCCGGTCGGTTGATCAGCTCCATCACTTTACCGCCCACCGCGCCTGCCAGCGGATTGCCGCCGTAGGTGGTGCCGTGGGTACCCACGCTGAGCGCCTTTGCCAGCGGCTCGGTGGTCAGCATCGCGCCAATAGGAAAACCGCCGCCCAGCGCTTTTGCCGTGGTCAGCACGTCAGGCGTGACGTTGTAATGCATATAGGCATAGAGCCAGCCCGTGCGACCGACGCCGGTTTGCACTTCATCAAAGATCAGCAGCGCCTGATGTTTATCGCAAAGTTCACGCAGGCCGCGCAGGAAAGCAGGTTCAGCAGGCACCACGCCGCCTTCGCCCTGAATCGGTTCGACGATCACCGCGCAGGTCTGGTCGTTAATCAACGCTGCCGCAGAAGCAAGGTCGTTATAAACGGCATGCTGAATATTACCGGGCAGCGGAGCAAAATCTTTTGAATAGGCGGGCTGACCGCCCGCTGAAACGGTAAATAACGTACGGCCATGAAACGCATTGTTAAACGCCACAATGCCGCTTTTCTCTTCCCCTGCCCGATCGTGCGCCACCTTACGCGCCAGCTTCAACGCGGCTTCATTAGCCTCTGCGCCTGAATTGCAGAAGAAAACGCGATCGGCAAAGGTTGCGTCGATCAGCCTTTTCGCCAGACGCAGTACGGGCTCATTGGTATAACCATTGCCGGTGTGCCAGAGACGCGTCGCCTGCTCTGTGAGCGCCTGTTGCAAGTCGGGATGGGCGTGTCCTAATGCGTTGACTGCGATGCCGCCGGCAAAATCGATATAGGATTTCCCTTGTTGATCCCAGAGCGTCGAGCCCTGCGCACGAACGGGTACAAAGCTGGCAGGTGCATAAGTTGGAACAATCCATTGGTCGAAATCATTACGTGATACGGATGATTGCATGGCGGCCTCTGTTTGACCGCTCACCGGAAGGTGAACGAAAAGTATTGATAGTGTTAATGAAATGATTCATTGCGCTCTCACTGTAAATTGCATGCTTCATGCCAGCCAGTGGTAAAAATGCATAAATCGATTTCAACAACGGAATATCAACAGGTTACGTTCGATCTATATTCAGGTAATTTGCATAATTAGTGAATAAGTGTCTGATGGCGACAGGAACACCAGATTGAAAAGAGATGAATTATGCATTTATAAAATAAAATATCGCTTTTGTGATCGCTGGCAGCATTGTTGTTCAAAAGGGTGCGCTTAATGCACCCTTGTTGCCCATCTGCACGATTTGCGGGCAGGGAAACAGCGCTTGCGAGGCGGCTGGGGTGGCGGCGGGAGCAAACAGTTAATGGCGCCTTTATCAGTCAACCAGGTCCTGCAACTCATCGACAGTGAGATGGCTCGACAGCGCGCTGAGCTGGCCGAATAACGGATCCCATTCCTGAATATCCAGGTGTGCAATGAGATTTTCACGAGCAAACGGATCTGCCTTGACCATCATCTGAACCTCATCCCGTGTTTCAGCCCTGAAAATAAGAAAGCCAGCCCGCAGCGGTGTGTTCTTTAGCGGGCCGGATGCTAACAGTTTTCCCTGTTTGATCAGCTCTTTCAGGTAAAGCACATGTTCACGAACAACGGTATTCCACTCGATACCTTCCGGATGATCCATTCTTACGATATAGATGCTCATCAATTCTCCGACCTGTAGATTAAGTAAAAAACAAGCATAATGCGTACCCACAGTTTTTAAAACGAACCCGTATGGCGTTCTGAAACAACCCGGAGTTGTTAATGCTTGATAAACTGACAGGCATGCGAACCTTTGTTGCTGCGGTACAAACAGGTTCGTTTGTTGCTGCCGCCGCCAGGCTGAGCATGTCTCCTCAAATGGTGGCGCGCCATATAGCGGCGCTGGAGAAGACGCTGGCAACCCGCCTGCTCAACAGAACGACACGCAGGCAAAGCCTCACCCCTACCGGCTCTCTGTACTTCAGCCGGTGCGAAGCCATTTTGCAGGCGATTGATAATGCCGACAGAGAAGCAAGCGGCGCTGCCGAAATCCCTTCAGGTACGCTGCGGCTGAATGCGCCGGTGACGTTCGGGCGTTATGCCTTAGCGGAATTTTTGAGCCAGTTTCTCGGGCGTTATCCGCTAATGAGTATTGAACTCACCCTGTCCGATGAGGTTATCAATCCGGCCTCTGAGGATTTTGATATGGTCATCCGCATTGGCGAACCCGATAAAAATCTCAGGCTTGCAGCGAAACCGTTGTTGCCTTACCGGCTTATTGTCTGTGCTGCCCCTCAGTATCTCGCAAGTCATGGCTGGCCGACGCATCCCTCAGACCTGGAGCATCACGAGTGCCTTGGTTTTGCCCCGTGGCCGGCGGGGTTAACCTGTCAATGGCCCTTCACCAGCAGCGAGGGGCTTACAGAAGTGACGGTAACTTCCCGACTGGCAATTAACGATTGGGGGGCAATACTCGAAGCGGCATTAAAAGGCGCGGGCGTGCTGATGGGTTATGAAAAGGGACTTGAACAACCGGTTAAAAAGGGACAACTCGTTACCCTGTTGGAAGACTATAAAATTCCCGAACGGGTGATGAACGTGTTATATGACGCTTCGCGGGCAAACGAAACCCGCTATAAGATTTTTATTGATGAATTGTGTGACTATTTTAACGAATAAAGCGTATCGAAAGCCTCAACAAGAAAGCGCGCGTTATCGCGTTAAATAAGCGCTGCCGTGTGCAGCGCAAAACAGGCGCCATAAAAAACCGGCGACTATTGCATTACGTTAATCGATAACATCGAAACACTTAAGTTTTACAAATAAAATAGAATGCTATTTATATGGTACTGAATAATTCTTTATACTTCACGCCCATCAATGGCATTGCGTTATTTCTTTGATTTTAAATTGTTATTATAATGATAAATAAATCATTATTTTCAAATAATTAACTAAAATATTCTTCACAATGATGCTCAATTTATTATGCTTTACGGCAAAATACGCGATCGCCGTCCTGATTTTACATTTAGTTACATGTAATTATTTCTCTCATCTCACCTTGCTGTGTAATTTCTCCATGACGCAAACGGACGTCAAATAATAAAACGAACAGGGTGTTCAATATGATAAAGCGTAAATTACTGGCATGGGCCATCCCTGCCCTTCTTGGAATAAGCAGTGTCAACGCCGCAGACGTTTATAATAAAGACGGAAACAAGCTGGATCTTACCGGAAAGGTTGACGTCAGCCGGCTCATCTCCTCCGATAAAAATAAAGAGGGTGATGACAGCTATGCCCGTTTCGGATTTATCGGTGAAACGCAGATTTCTGAGCGGATCACCGGCTACGGTGTCTGGCAGTATCAGTTTCAGCTGAACAACAGTGAAGATGCGGCCGCAGGCGCACACAGGAACAATCGCACCCGCCTTGGCTATGCTGGCCTGAAATTTGGCGATTTCGGTTCCTTTGATTATGGCCGCAACATCGGGCTGATCTACGACGTACTGGCCTACACCGATATGCTGCCGAAGTTCGGCGGTGATTCCGCAGGCAGCGATCTTTTCCTCACCAGTCGCGCAACCGGCGTGGCAACCTGGCGTACCAGCAATTTCTTCGGTCTGGTGGATGGCCTGAGCATTGCGGCACAGTATCAGGGTAAAAATGAGCGCACTGGCGATGAGGCCGTTCGACGTGCAAACCGTGAAGGCTACGCCGCGTCCATTCAGTATGTGGATGATTCCGGCATTGGCGCCGTTGCCGCGTGGGCCAGCGTCGGGCGTACTGAGGCGCAGAACGCCGTTGAACTGGGCAAAGGCGACCGTGCGGAACTGTGGTCTGCGGCGCTGAAGTATGACGCGAACCAGCTTTATCTTGCCGCGATGTACGGCGAAACGCGCAACGCGGCCTGGATACCCGGCGGCAACGGGTACGCCAATAAGGCGCAGCTCATTGAGATTGTGGCGCAGTACCAGTTCCTGAACGGCTTCCGCCCCTCTCTGGCCTATGTCGCCTCGCGCGGTAAAGACATTGAGCAGATTGGCGATGCCGATATCATCAAGTACGCCAGCGTGGGAGCAAAGTACTACCTGAACAGCAATATGTCGCTCTATGCGGATTACCGCATCAACCTGCTTGAAGACGACAACAAGCTGGGCCTCTCTACTGACGACATTACCGGCGTGGGGATGGTTTACCAGTTCTGACCGCTTTGCCGCATGGATGTTGTACCGATCGCTTTCAGAAGTTGAAAGCGCTTCCCTCCGGACAGGGGCATCTGCCCCTGTTTTTTTCGGCACTCGTTTATGGTGCCATCAAATCCAGAGCGTCCGTGCTTTGCAGCGTTACCGGCGCCACCAGCTTCAGGGTGATCCAGTTGGATGTGACGCGCTGCTGTTTGCTGTCTTCAACCGTCACCGAAAGATGGTATTCGTTGCTGGCCCCGGGTGAACTGTCCCATGACGGGATAATAATGCTCCAGCCCTGCGGATCGGCGTTGTTTGCCGGCGGCGTCAGGCTGAGCTGCTGCGTATCGCCCTGCCAGCTTACCCCTTTGATCGGATTCGCATTGCGGATCTGCAATTTCAGCGGCAGCGTCTCGCCTGGCTGCACCTGCCACGGCGGCGTGGCAAGAAATACCGTCAGCGTTTTGCGCTGGCGAAACTCCATGACCGGCGTATTGTTGCGCGCAACCGCATCGTAGCGGCTGCCACTGAGTGAACGCGCCGCCGCCACGTTATCGGCAGAAAGCTGTTTGCTCAGCGCCACGCCGATCTGATAGTTCATTTTCAGGCCGAACTGATCCTGAGATTCGCCGGTATCTGCCGTTTTATGTGACGCGGTAAGCGTAAAAAGCGGCACCGGCGTATAGCTCACGCCAACCTTAACGGCGGAGGGATTGCTGCCGGTGGTGCCGCTATTAAACAGGTCCACGTTATCGCCAAGGTACTGTTCATAGCTGAGCGATACGCCCAGTTGCCGATAAAACGGCAGATAGCCCTGCGTGGTGATATCGTAACCGCGCGCCATTCTCATTTCAGAGACCGCGCTGCGCTCGCGCCAGCCTGACAGCGGCTGATAATAGTTGGCGGAAAGCCGCAGGAAATCGCCCCACGCTTCCGCACCCAGGGAGCCGCGACGGAGATCGGACTCAAAAAGCTGATCGACAAAGGCGTTATAGCCCAACCGCCAGTCGCCCGCCAGCCAGCGTTGCCCCAGCCCCGCATTGCCGACCAGGCCGTAATCGCTCTGCTCAACCCCAAGCTGGCTGAAAGTAAGATACTGGTAGTTGTCCTGCCACGGCGTAATAAGCTGTGCGGAGGTGCCGTTAAAGCTGCCGTCTTCATCCACCTTTAGCGACAGATCGGCGCGTCCGTACGGAGAAAGCATGCTCTTTCCTTCGTTTTCAACGCGTCGGGCGGCTTCATCGCGAAAATGGTTAAACGCCCACTGGCCAGCCTGAGTGCTCAGCGACGTATCGTCACTGCTGTCCATGCTGGCCTGACCGATGCTCTTCATCGCTTCGGCGATGCGTTTGGCCAGCGCGGCGTCTCCTGCACTGGCGCTCCCCAGATCGGGAAGCTGTGAAAAACGATCGGGATCGCTGAAAGGCGCGTCCGATACGGTCTCCGCGCGGACGGCAGTAAACGTGAGGAGCGTCACCAACGACGCGTAAAGCGAAAAACGCAGTGGATTGAGTTTGCTCATAACCTCATTATTTGCTGTAAATCAAGACGATTTTTAAACCAAAGTGTCGGATAGCTCACAAATTTGCTGAATAACCACCTTAACACAGTTTTTGTCAGGAAAGGTAACGTCCCACCCCGGGCGGGTAAGCAGGAAAACGAAGCGACAGCACACTGGTAAAGTGGCGAAATATCAACCAGACTTTGCACGAGACTTTTATCAGGGAGTTATGACATGAAAAGAGTAGCGCTCGGCCTGATGTTCTGCACGATGACCGCCAGCGCGGCGGAGGTATTTACGCTCAGCTCGCCCGACTTCAGCGATAACGCACTGCTGGATAAGAAGTTTGCGGGGAATGCAGAGGGTAAACCCGCCTGTACCGGCGAGGGGATTTCGCCCGCGCTGAGCTGGAGCAATCCGCCTGCTGGCACCAAAAGCTACGCGCTGACGTTGGTGGATACGGTCGGCGCCAAAGGCATTGGGGTTAACCATATGGTGGCTTATAACATCCCGGCCCAACGCAGTATGTTCGCCCGGGGAGAACTGACGAAGGGCAAAGACTATACCGGCGGTAAAAATACCCCCGGCACGCTTCACTATTATGGCCCCTGCCCGCCGTCTGGCAGCGGAGCGCATCACTATATCTTTACGCTGATCGCTACCGACCTGGCGCCAGATGCTCTGCCGCAGGGGCTGACGCGTGAAGAGCTAATCGGCAAGCTTAAGGGCCATGCGCTGGGCGCGGCGGGCCTGGTGGGACGATTCGGTAATGATTAAGACATAATCAGACCGCCGTCGACGTTCATGGTCTGTCCGGTGATGTAGCGTGCATCATCGGACGCTAAAAAGGCCACCAGTCCCGCCACGTCCTGCGGCTGCCCTGCGCGCTTCAGCGGAATGCCCTGAACCCATTCCGCCATCAGTTCGCCCTTGCCGTACTGTTTCCCTTCGCTGCTGAGCATCTCGCCCCAGACGCGGTCGTTATAATCCCACATTTCGCTTTCAATAATACCGGGGCAAAACGCGTTGACGGTGATGTTCCACGGCGCCAGCTCGTGCGCCAGGCTCTGCGTGATGCCGATCACGCCCATTTTGCTGGCGGCGTAGTGCGGCGTATAGATAAATCCCTGCCGCCCCTGACCGGAAGAGGTATTGATCAGGCTGCCAGCGCGCTGCTTAACCATATATTTCGCCGCTTCCCGGCAGCAGAGCCAGACGCCGGTGGTGTTAACCGCCAGGATTTTCTCAAAATCGGCTTTCGGCATCCGTTCAAACGTATCAATGGTGATCACCCCTGCATTTTGCACAGAGACGTCAACGCTGCCAAAGCGTTCTGCGCTCTGCCGGTAGAGATCCTGTACCTGCGCTTCATCCGTCACGTCTGCCTCCAGCGAAAGGATTTCGCCGCCATAGTCGCCGCGCAGCTGCTCTGCGGTCGCATGAACGCGCGCCGCATTGGACACCATCACCAGGTTTGCACCGTCGCGGGCGAACCGTGCGGCGATACCCGCGCCAATACCGCGACAGGCGCCGGTGATCACCACGGTTTTTCCCCTAAAATTACGCTCCATCACTCTCTCCTTATTTAATGATCAGACGGGCTGCCAGCGCGCACGCGTGACAGCGTCACGCCAGCCCTGCCAGGTCTGTTGCAGTTGATGATGACGCTCTGCCTCAGGAAGCCAGCTGTCGTGCTCAGGGAGCAGCAGCCTCAGTTGATTGTCGGTCAGGTGTTCAAGCGCACGGCGCGCCAGCAGGCCAGCGCCCAGCGCGGAGAGCTCCGGCGTGGCGCTGCGGGCGACCGGGCACCCAAGCAGGTCGGCCTGAAACTGCATCAGCCAGGCGTTTTGCGTCGGGCCGCCGTCCACCATCAGCCGGTCAAGATGAAAATCAGGATGCTGACGCATCGCCTCAATCACATCGGCGATTTGATAGGCAATCGCCTCCAGTGCCGCGCGGATCAGGTGCGCAGGCGTCACGCCCCGGCTCAATCCACAAATAACGCCGCGCGCGCGATCGTCCCACCATGGCGCGCCTAAGCCGGTCAGTGCGGGAACAAAATAGGTGCCAAGCGTTGACTCCACGCTGGCGGGCAGCTCGTGCAGGGCGCGGCTCAGCACCTGTCCTTTCCCGTCGGTCAGCCCGGTCGCCTGCGCCATCCAGGCAACGCCGTCGCCGGTGTGCGGAATGTTGCCCTCCAGCCCCCAGGTGATGCGCTCGCCGTCGCGCCAGGCAACGGTGGTGGCAAGCTGCGTCAATGAGGTGTCGGGCGTCAGCAGCGGCGCCATCACCGATGAGCCGGTGCCATAGGTGGTTTTTACCGCGCCGGGCAGACCCAGCCCGTGGCCGTACAGCGCCGCGTGGGAATCGCCGATCATCGCCATGATCGGCAGGCCGTCAGGAATGCCGCTCAGCCCTGAGGTAACGCCAAACAGCCCGGCGGACGGCAGGATTTGCGGCAGCGCGGCGCGCGGCAGACCAAACAGCGCCAGCATCTCGTCGTCCCAGTCGCCGGTTTGCAGGTTCAGGAGCTGGGTGCGGGAGGCGTTAGAGGTATCGCAGCGAAACTGTTTGCCGCCGGTCAAGTGCCACAGCAGCCAGGCGTCAAGGGTGCCCAGACAGATTTCGCCGCTGGCCGCACGCGCATAACCGTCGGGGAGGCTGTCCAGCAGCCAGCGCATTTTCGACGCGGAAAACAGCGGTGCTACCGGCAGCCCGGTAATGGCGCGAATCCGCGCTTCCTGTCGATCGTGTCGAAGCTGTTCGCACAGCGCAGCCGAACGGGCGCACTGCCAGCTCAGCGCCGGGCCGAGCGGAGCGGAGCTGGCGCGGTACCAGCCGATCGCCGTTTCGCGCTGGTTACTGATGGCAAGGCAGGCAACGCGGTTTTCACCGACATTCTGAATCACCTCGCGCAGCACGGTCAGCGACATGTTCAACAGCGTCATGCCCTCCTGTTCCACCCACCCCGGCTGCGGCGTGGAAACCGACAGCGGCCGCGAGGCTTTTGTCAGCACCGCACCGCGCCCGTCAATCGCCACCGCCTTCACATTGCTGGTGCCCTCGTCCAGAGCAATAATCAGATCTCTAGCCATGACTGACCTCAGACAACGGTGTGGCGGCCTGCTTTTTTTCGTGGCGACGCATCAGCACCACTTTACTTTGCAGACGCTGCTGGAACTGGTCGATCACCACGGCGGTAACAATAACCACCCCTTTGATGACCATCTGCCAGAAGTCGCTGACGCCCATCATCACCATGCCGTCGGCGAGGAACACAATCACAAAGGCTCCGATAATCGAACCGGAGACCCGCCCGCGTCCGCCCGCCAGCGCCGTGCCGCCGAGCACGGTCGCACCGATGGCGTCCATTTCAAACATGTTGCCGGTCATCGGGTGCGCGGTTTGCAACTGCGAGGCCACCACCAGCCCGACCAGCCCGGCACAGAGGCCGGAGAAGGCGTAGACAAACATTTTCACTTTAACAATCGGCACGCCCGCCAGTCGCGCGGCGGATTCATTACCGCCGCTGGCGTAGATATAGCGTCCCAGCGGCGTTTTACGGGTGATATAGAGGCCGAGCAGCAGAAAGCCGACCATCAGCCAGATGGGGAGATAGACGCCCAGCAGCCTCCCGGCGCCGAGAAAAGCGAAACCGGTGTTGCCGAGCGGCGCGAAGCCCACCAGATTGGCATAGGTGCCGCCGTCATTGAACAGCAGCGCCGCGCCGCGCGCGACGTACATCATGCCCAGCGTGCAGATAAAGGGCGCGACGCCGAGACGCGTGATTACCGCGCCGTTGATCAGGCCAATCACCACTCCACACAGCGTCACCACCAGGATCACTTCCGGCACGTTCAGAAAGAGCAGTTGGTCACCCCAGATGGGCAGGCCGTTGGTCAGTAGCGCACCGGCCACCATGCCGCAGATGCCCGCCACCGCACCCACCGAGAGGTCGATCCCGCCGGTAAGGATCACCAGCGTCATACCGATGGCCAGCAGGCCGGTAATGGCAACATGCTGCGTCATGATCAGCAGGTTTGATGGCGTCAGAAAGTTCGGCACCATGACGCTGAAAAAGCCGATCACGATGAGCAGCGCAATAAAGGTGCGCGCCTTGAGCAGATACATATAGAGCAGGTATTTCTGATTCATGTTTTTTCCTCACTGCCCGCCGGTGGCTGGCGCGATTAGTCGTGTGGCGTGGATGCGGCGATCAGCTTTTCGCGCGTGGCTTCTGCGCGGGTCAGGTCGGCGGTGATTTTTCCATCGGCCATCACCAGAATGCGATCGGCCAACGACATCACCTCGTCCAGTTCCGATGAGGAGAACATCACCGCCAGCCCTGCCTGCGCCATTGAACCAATCAGGTGGTAAACATCGGTTTTTGCGCCCACGTCAATGCCGCGGGTCGGTTCATCAAGCAGCACCACCTCAGGCGCGGTCATCAGCGCTTTTCCCAGCACCACCTTCTGCTGATTTCCGCCGCTCAGCGAGGTCACCGGCAGTTCGGCATCGCTGACCTTGATCGCCAGCCGGGCGATCATCTCGTCCACGCGCGCGGTCTCCTTTTGCGGATTCAGCCGCGCCAGCGCCCGGCGAAAGCCCTTCAGGCTGAGGTCGCTGAGCGTCATATTGCTTTTAATGGACATCATCTCCACCATCCCTTCGCCTTTGCGATCCTCCGGCACCAGCGCAATGCCCTTTTTCAGGCGACGCTGGAAGCCGCAGCGTTCAAGGCTTTCGCCGTTCAGCAGCACGCTGCCGCGCTCGCAGTGCATCAGGCCAATGATCCCTTTGAACAGTTCGGTTCGGCCGGCCCCCAGCAGGCCGTAAACGCCAATCACTTCGCCCTTACGCAGCGCAAAGCTGACATCGTTGAGCGTGTAGCCGCCGTTCTGCGCCAGCGCGGTCAGCCCGTTGACCTGAAGGACGGTTTCGCGCTGTTCGGCAGGCTGATAGTCAAAGTGTTTTTTCTTATCGCCCACCATCTGCTCAATAATCCAGGGTACGCTGGCGTCGCGCACTTCCCGCTCGGCGATGCGTCGCCCGTCGCGAAAAATGGTGATGCGATCGCCAATTTCCATCAGCTCCTCCAGCCGGTGAGAGATATAGATAATGGTGACGCCGCGCCGCTTCAGCGCGCCGATAATAGTGAACAGCACCTTCACCTCCGACTGACTGAGCGCTGAGGTCGGCTCGTCCATAATCAGCACGCGGGTGTCCTTTGACAGCGCCCGCGCAATCTCAACCAGTTGCTGATGACCAATGCCCAGTTCGCCAAGCGGCGCCAGCGGATCGACATCCAGTTCCAGCCGCTCAAGCAGCGCCTTCGCTAACTGATACTGATATTTTTCGTTAATCACCCCGTGCTGGAAAAACTCGTTACCGATGAAAATGTTGTCCATCACATTCATGTTCGGAAAAAGATTTAGCTCCTGGAAAATAATGCTGATGCCGTGCTTTTCCGCCTGCTGAGTGGAGGTCAGCGTCACCGGCTTGCCGTCCAGCAGGATCTGGCCCGAGGACGGTGTTTCCACACCCGCCAGCATCTTCATCATGGTGGACTTGCCCGCGCCGTTTTCACCAATCAGCACGTTGACCTGGTTACGCCAGACGCGGTAGCTGACGCTGTCCAGCGCGGTAACGCCCGGATAGATGCGCGAGACGTTGCGGGTTTCAATAATCACTTCATGACCGTCGGCGACCGGCGTCAGGTGTTCAGCTTCGCTCTGCACTGTTTTCACTCCTTACTGACGCACCACGCGCGCGGGCGTGATATCCGGTACGCTCTTCGGCACGTCCCAACTGCTGAACACGCCATCCACTTCCACGTTATCGCCCGATTTCGGCTGAAGTTTTTTCATGTCACTGGCCGCCAGGGTGTTGATCGCCTTGCCGTAATCGCCAAACAGCACCTGATCGTTAAAGTCCTGATAGCTCGCGCCTTTGTAAACGTCGCGCAGCGCCGTGCCGCGTATAATCGGCCCGGTCTGCACCACCACGCGCTGGCCGCTTTGATCCTGCACGGTCATTTTGCCGCTGCGCGAGGTGGCATTCACCGCCGTGACGCTGCCGCTGATCTTTACCGCGAAGACGCAGGGGTTTTCAGCCTGGCTGCGGTGACCGTACTGCTGGCAGGCGCTGTCGAAATCCTTCGCATCGGCGAGATTCTTCATCAGCTCGCCCAGCGGCCTGGCCTCCTGCTGCACCTGCGGCACAATTTTTTGCGACCAGGTGGCGTTGATATTGGCCATGTTGGGATTGGGCGGGTTTTTCAGTTCGGCTAACTCCTGCTGTGAAACGATGCGACAGCCGCCGAGCAGCAGCGCGGCCATTGCCAGCCAGACTCGCATGGACATAGGTTTTCTCCTTTGCGCCCCGGCAGGGGCGCTGCTCGGCCCGATTACGATTTGAAGTTAAAATCCTGTACCTTGCCGGCGTTTTCCTGGTCAATCAGAATGCCGCGGAACATTACGCGCTGCTTCTGCGGCTTAGCGCCCTTCTGAATAAAGTTATCGAGATCGATCACGCCCTGCGCCGCAATCGCCTGCGCCTGAAGCATCACCGTGGCCTTCAGCGTGCCGGCTTTCACCGCATCGCGCTCGTCGTTGCTGCCGTCAATCCCGACAACCGTCACATCGCTCCGTCCCGCCGCCTTCAGCGCCGCAATCGCGCCCAGCGCGACCGGGCCATTACCGCAGATCACCCCTTTCACATCCGGGTGCGCCTGTAAAATGCTGTCCATGATGCGTTTGCCATCAATCAGCGTGCCTTTGGCGTCCTGCTTCGCCACGCTCTGCATATCCGGATACTGATCCAGTACCTGATGGAAGGATTTGGAACGGGTCACGCAGTTGTTATCCGCCAGGTTACAGGTCAGCTCGGCGTATTTGCCCTTCTCGCCCATCTTTTCCACGAAGACGTTGGCAACGTCCGAGCCGGCCTGGAAGTTGTTGTGGGTGATCTGCTCAAGCGCCACGTCATCCACCGGGATTTCCCGGTTGATCAGCACCACCGGGATGCCCGCGTCTTTGGCCTTTTTAATGGCGGCGACGCTGGCGGAGGAGTCGGCGTTATCAAGCACGATGCCCTGCACCTTTTTACCAATAGCCGCGTCGATCAGTTCGCTCTGTTTTTTGACGTCCTCGCCGTGAGAAAGGACGGTGGTTTTGTAGCCCAGCTCCTGCGCCTTGACGTTGGCCCCTTTCGCTTCGGAAGCGTAATACGGGTTATCCAGCGAGTTAACGAGGATCATAATGGTGCCCTTTTCAGCGGCGATAGCGGCGTGCGAGAGGGCACACACCGCAGCAACGGCTGATAGCGTTAAACGCGTTTTCATAGAGGTTCTCTCACTGTTGTTATTGTGTGGGTACAGGGTGTTCGGGTTACCAGATAGTGAAACCTCCGTCGATCATCAGGTCGGCACCGGTGATCATGTCGCTGCCATTGCTGCAAAAGAACAGTACGGCAGCGGCAATTTCATCGGTATAAGCAAAGCGTCCCAGCGGGATCAGCTGCTTCATCGCTTCGCCTTTTTCACCGCGCCAGGCTTTTTCGCCCATTGGCGTCAGCACCACCGTGGGCGAGAGCGTATTCACGTTGATTTTGTGCGGCGCAAATTCCTTCGCCATCACCTTTGTCATGCCCAGCAGACCGGCCTTGGCGGAGGTGTAGGCAACGTGGTTATCAATGGCAATTGAGGCTGCCTGGGAGGCGATGTTGATGATCTTGCCGCCGCGCCCGGCGCTGACCATCCGTCTGGCCGCCGCCTGCGAACAGAGAAACGGCCCGGTCAGGTTGACGGCGATCTGCTTATGCCACTCGTCAATATCCGTTTCCAGCACCGGTTGCAGCATCACATAGCCAGCACAGTTGATCAGAATGTCGATCTGCCCGTAGCGGTGCTCAACGGCGGCAATCGCCTGTTCCACCGAGGTCGGATCGGTGACATCGCACTGAACAAACTGCACGCGCTCCGCATCAAAACGCGTTGCCGCTTCATCAGCCTTCGCTTGCTCAAAAGCGGGATAGAGCAGCGCCAGTCGCACGCCTTTCGCCAGCAGCATGTCGTTGCTGGCCATAGCGATGCCGCCCAGCCCGCCGGTCACCACCGCAACCTTGCCGCTCAGATCCTGTCCGCTGTCCACGCCGTAACGCAGACTGACATCGTATTCTTGACTCATTTCGGGCTCCTTATGCGGCGGCGGCGATGCCGCGCAGCGTGACGCGCAGGCCTGCCGCATCAATGCGGAACTGACCGCGAAGCGTTTCGCGACTGCTGCTGTGGGTAAATTCATACGCCGGGATGCCCAGCGGGATAAAACGCTGACGCAGACCGTGTTTGTGCAGCAGTTCGCCAATGATGCTGCTGAGGCCGCCGCTCAGCGAATGCTCTTCCATCACGATGACCTGGCGGTGCGCGGCAATCAGTTTGACCACTGCCGTTTCGTCCAGCGGCCAGAGCGACGGCAGCGAGACAATAGTGATGCCCTGCTCCTCTGCCGCCAGTGCCTCATGCGCCAGCGTGCCCAGGCAGAACACAATCGTCTCTTCTCCCGTCTGTAACACTTCCGGCTTGCCCGGTACAAACTGCCAGCTGTCATCGTGCAGCACCGGCAGTTTGTCGCTGTCCATACGGATATAGACCGGGCCGTTGTGCTGAATGGCGTAGCGCGTGATGGCGCTGGCCTGGACGGCGTCCGCCGGGGCGAAAATTTGCAGGTTGCCAAAGGTGCGGGCGTTAGCAATGTCGTTGGTGCAGTGATGCGTTGCGCCCAGCGGCCCGTAGGCGAAGCCGGCGTTAAGCCCGAGCATTTTGACGTTGGTTTCGGTATAGCAGATGTCATTTTTAACCTGCTCATTTGAGCGGGCAAAAAGAAACGGTGCCGCATTGGCGGTGAACACGGTGCGCCCGCTGAGCGCCACGCCAGCGGCCATACCCACCATGTTCTGCTCGGCAATGCCGACGTTAATCACCCGATCCGGAAAGGCTTTTTCAAAGGGCGCGATTTTTGACGTGGAAGTGGAATCCGCCACCATCACGCTGAGGTTTGCGCCATTCTGCTGCGCCTCCAGCAGCGTGGCGATAACGGCGTCGCGTAAATCTTTCATTGCTGTTCCTCCAGCTCTGCCAGCCCAATCGCCAGCTGTTCATCGTCGGGCACCCCGTGGTGCCAGGCCGGCACATTGGCCATAAATGAGATGCCGTGCCCTTTTTCGGTGTTGGCAAGGATCACTCGCGGTTTGCCCGCAGAAGGCCGGTTCACGGCGGCAAGAATGGCGTCGGGATCGTGGCCGTCGCACTCAATCACCTCAAAGCCAAACGCCAGCCATTTGTCGGCCAGCGGCTCAAGCGGCATGATCTCTTCGGTTTTGCCCGCCAGTTGCAGACGGTTCCGATCGACGATGGCGATGAGATTATCAAGACGAAACTTGCTGGCCGACATGGCCGCTTCCCAGTTGGACCCTTCTGCCAGTTCACCGTCGCCCAACAGCACAAACGCCCGGCGATGGCCCAGGCCGGAAAGCTTGTTTCCCAGCGCCAGCCCAACGCCAATCGGCAGCCCATGCCCCAATCCGCCGGAGTTGATCTCCACCAGTTCCGGCAGCTTCTGTCGAATCGGATGCCCTGCCAGCAGCGTGTCGTCGCCCATAAACTGATCGAGCACTTCCGGCGCGATCAGCCCCATCGCCGCCGCGCTACAGTAAAGCCCGCCTGCGCCGTGACCTTTCGACAGGATGAAGCGATCCTGATCCGGTCGTGCGGCCTGCCGATCCATCACTGCCATAAACAGCGTGCAAATAATATCCACTTCAGACAGATCTGCGCCCGTGTGGCCTTTACCTGCCCGATGATTCATTTGCAGCACGTAGCGCCGTGCCTGCCGCGCCGTCTGTCTGATTGTCTGAGAGTCCATCATTACCTCTTTGTCTGAAGAGCCGTCGAGCGGGTAGCAAACTGCATTTAATTTTCGAATAAAAATATACGCTATCGCTTTCCACTTATTTGTGGGGAAGATCAAATTTCGGACAAAAGAGATCGTATTTATTTAACACGCTGAAATTGTTATATAAAAAATAATATTCTTTATAATTGATTGAATTATCGCCTGATTACGTTCTGAAAAAGCCTGTTCTGACCAGTTTATATTTTCATTCGAAAGTAAATGCCATTTTCGTTTCAATTCGCTTTCCGGCACGCCGCAGAGTAATATTTGTCTCAGAAAGTGGGCGTGTGACGTTCCCGGCCGCAGCCGGGCAGAGGGAGTATTTCGGTTGAAAAACAAAAACGAGCAGTTTGCGGATATGCAACAGCGGCGGGAAAAGATTCTGGAGATGATTCGTGAGGACGGAACCGTCACCGTTAAGATGCTTACCGCAGCATTTGGTCTGACGGAAGCAACGATCAGAACCGACCTGCGGAATCTGCAAAAAGAGGGGTATGTTCAGCGTTATCACGGCGGCGCAACGCTGTCTACCGGCAAACAGAATACCGGCGCATTACTGCTTGAACGGCAAACTCACCTTGATGAGAAGCAGGCTATCGGCAGACTGGCTGCACAGCATATCGAAAATGGCGACACGGTGATTTTCGATTCAGGCACCACCACTACCGCTATTGCGCAACAGATCGGCCACATTCGCAAATTGTCGGTTGTCACTACGGCGGTCAATATCGCACTGATGCTTGGCGGCGAGCCCGGCATCAACATTTTGCTGACCGGCGGCACGTTTAAATTTCCCACGCTTTCCACCTCCGGAGAAAAGGCGGCCAGCTTTTTTGAAAACGTGCTGGCGGAGAAGCTGTTCCTCGCCACCGCCTGTATCTCGCCCCGCCTGGGGCTGAGCTTTCCAAGCGAAACCGATATTAAAGTGAAAAGCGCGATGATCAGGTCAGCGCGAACGGTATATGTGGTGGCGGATTCCAGCAAAATAGATAAGGTGTCCATGTTCGCGCTGCCGTGCGACTGGAGCAATATTCACTATCTCATCACCGATAATGGCATCACACCGGAGTCGGTGGCCGCGTTTGAAGCCCTTGGCGTCAATGTGCTGGTTGCCGGTGGGTGAACCGCAAGTCAACGCGGCAAAATAAAATTATTTTCGCTGCGTTACTCATGAATTTTATTACAGTTTTTTTCTGATTTTTCGTTCTCTGATCCGCGCGATGTCTCCATTTCCTGTTAACGAAACCGCTAATAGATTATGCTTCTTAATCAAATCGTCGCACGCGTTGCCCTGAAGGGTCTTAAAGCGCCTGAATGCGGGCTATTAACATGGAATCCGTCTGCCTGCAATGGTTCCCAATCTCAAATACGTAATGTAAACTAGCTATGGTTTTATCTTTTTGTAAACCTGAATAATTTTAATGTCGCCGCCCTGTTACTCTGCCGGGCGGCGGCAAAATATCAGGGTTTCGCCTTGGACAATAAGACTCACTGATGAAATTCACGAGGATCAATGTGAAAACGAGCATCGCGTTAACCCTGCTGGCCGTGTTGACTCTGGCCGGATGTAAGGCACCGCCGCCGCCGGTGACTGATGATACCGTCGTGACCAGTGAAGTCGATGGCGTTACGCTTACGCATCGTCATGCGGTTCAGGCGCCACAGACTTTCTCTCCTGTAAATGAAACCTATCGTGCGCTCTACAATGCGTCGGTGATGACCCGTCCGGATTTCAGCGGCAACGTTGTCCGTTATCTGGAGAACGGTAAGCCCTTTACCGTATTGGGTGAAGTGGAAAACCACTGGCTGGCCGTGGCCGAAACGGATCAGCAGGAACTCATCGGCTATGTGCCCTTCAAGGCAGGCGTAAAAGAAGACCTCTATGACGCGACGGTGCGCAACGATCGCCCTCGTCCGCGCAAGAGCGTTAAAAAAGTGTGCGTTGACGTGGGCGATAAAAGTAAAGCCTGCCGTAACAGCGACACCGCAACCTGGATTTTGGAGTAGCGTTTTCCCGCCCTTCCCGTTCCGGGATGGCGGGCATGCTTCGCCAACGGTATGGACATAGCAGTATCACTACTGCACTGAAGCGGAACTCAAAATAGCCTGATGACGCTGGAAAACGCCGCTGACGCGCCTCGCTCCGTCAGCCATGACAACCCGCTACTGACTGCCGCCGCGCCTTTGCTGAATGCCATTGTGCAGATCCGCCTGGCCGTGACGCATGACGACCCTGCCGGGCTGCGCCAGCAGCTTGTCGATGAGATGCGCCAGTTTGAAGCGCGCTGCAAGCAGGCCGGTCTGCCGTTTGATACGATCATCGGCGCGCGCTACTGCCTGTGTAGCGTGCTGGATGAAGCCGCCGCGCAAACGCCGTGGGGAACGCGCGGCATCTGGTCAGGAAATGGCCTGCTGGTCACCTTTCATAATGAAAGCTGGGGCGGCGAAAAAGTGTTTCAGCTCCTGTCGCGCGTTTCGCAAACGCCAGACCAGCATCTTTGGCTGCTTGAAATTATTCATTACTGCCTTCTGCTCGGCTATGAAGGCCGCTATCGTGGAATGGATCAGGGCCGTATTCAGCGCGACGCGCTGCGGAATCGACTCACTCAGCTCATTGCTGAAACGCGCGGCGCGCCGCTGCGCGAAACGGCAGTGGAGCCGCTTCATGACACGCTGCAAAATACCCTCTGGCGTCCGCCTGCTCCTCTCTGGGCCTGCTTTGCGGTGACGGCATTCGTTGCCGCTCTTCTCTATTCCGGTCTGAACTGGCGGTTAGGGAATGCCACCGAACCGCTGCTGCGCGCTATCTGGCAGATGCCGCTGCCGAAAACTGAAATCGCCGTCCGAACCAACGCCAGCCAGGCGCTGCTCGACCTGCGTCGTCGGCTAGGCGATCTCATCGCTTCGCGTCAGCTTGACGTGGCTGACGGCACAAACGGCAGCAAGGTGATCATTCAGGCTGATGCCCTCTATGCCAGCAACAGAAGCGATCTGTCGCCGCAGGGCAAGACGATTATTAACCGCGTTGCCGCCGCGATGGATGACAGCAAAGGGACGATTCAGGTCAGCGTCTATACCGATAATCAGCCGGTGCCTGACAATAACTTTGCCTCGAATTTTGAGTATTCACTGGCGCGGGCCCGTGCGGTCACGCTGCAAATGCGCGAGCAGATGGCGATGCCGGGCCATCTGTTCAGAAGCGAAGGACGCGGCGACAGCAATCCCCTGCTGCCTGACGACAGTGCAGAGAACCGGGCGCAAAACCGCCGGGTAGAAATCATTCTGTCACCGGCCCCGGTAATCGATGACAGTCACGCGGGGAAATCCTGATGCCCTCCACTTTTTATAATCTGTTTTTCAATCGCCTTCTGTGGGGATTTGTGGGCGTTACTGCCCTGTCGGCACTGGTCTGGCTTCTGGGGCCGCTGTTTTCGCTTGAGGGCGTTCACTGGCTTGAAAGCAGGCTCAACCGACAGATCGCCATTGGCATTTGCTACTTTGTGTGGATCTGTTTCCAGCTTATCCCGCAGCTTTACCGCGCCTGGTTCAACAGCAAACTGCTCACTAACCTGCAAACCAGCGGCGTTGACCACGCCGAGCAGGCCGCAACGGAAGATCTGCTGACCTCCCGCTTTACCGATGCGGCGATGATGCTGAAAAAACGCCATTTCCCTGCGCGCGGCAGAAAGAGAAACGGATGGTTGCAGCGATTTACGGCACAGTATCTCTATCAGCTGCCCTGGTACATGATTGTGGGCGCGCCCGGTGCCGGGAAAACCACGGCGCTGATCAACTCAGGGCTGGAGTTTCCCCTGAGCGAAACGCTGGGGAAAACTGCGCTGCGCGGCATTGGCGGGACGCGCCATTGCGACTGGTGGTTTACCGATGAGGCGGTACTGTTGGATACGGCGGGACGGTACACGCTTCAGGAGAGCCAGCGCGCACGCGACGCCGGCGAGTGGCACATGTTTATTAATCTGCTGAAGCGCTATCGCACCCGTCAGCCTATTAACGGCGTGATAATGACGATAAGCGTAGCCGACCTGCTTAGCGACTCCGCCGAGGTGCGCATTGCGCAGGCGCGTTCCCTGCGCCAGCGCATGGCGGAACTGCATCAGCAAACCGGTATCCATTTTCCCGTCTATGTGATGGTGACCAAAACCGATCTGCTGAAAGGCTTTATGAGCTATTTCGGGTCGCTGGATAAAGCTCAGCGCGACAAAATTTGGGGTTTCAGCTTTCCGTGGCACAACAAATTACAGAGCGGACAGGATCTCCACGCGCTGTTTGAGCAGCAGTTTCGCGCGCTGTCGGCCAGCCTGATGGATGATCTGCCGGAGCGGATGACCAAAGAAAGCGATTTGAGCCTGCGCGCGGACTGCTTCCTTTTCCCGCAGGAGTTTGCGTCGCTTCGCCCCCTGTTGGCGGAGTATCTCGACATCGTTTTCTCTCCGGAAAACGGTGAAATGCCCTGGGCGCCTCGCGGGCTGTTCTTCACCAGCGGCACTCAGGAAGGCCTGCCGTTTGACCGTATCATGGGAGATCTGACGCGTAAGCTCCAGCTGCCGCAGCAGGCAAACCACACCATTGCCAGCTGGGACAGCGTTCACCGCAATGCCCCCATCCCGGCGAACAGAGGCCACAGCTATTTTATTCGTGCCCTGCTGAGCGATATGATTTTCGCCGAGCGCAACCTGGCGGGCAGCGACCGCTCGTGGGAACACCGCAACCGGCTGATTCACTGGACAGGCTATGGCATCCTCGGCATCACGCTGCTTACCGCAGCAGGGCTGTGGACGACGAGCTATTTTAAAAATCAGCGCTATCTGCAACAGGTGGCGACCAGACTGCCGCCCGTTGAGCAGCAGGCGCGCCTGTTGACGCGTAATAACACCGGAAACATCCTGGATCTGCTACCCTTTCTGAATAGCCTGGTGGCTCTGCCGCAGAGTAACGGCTTCACGCTTGACGCGCCGCCGATCACCATGCGAGCGGGGCTGTATCGGGGCGAACAGATAGGTGGCGCCGCATGGAGTTTTTATCAGAACGCGTTGAAATCGCTGTTATTACCGCGCGTGGCGCAAACTATTACCGCTACGCTACGAAATGATAACGGCAGCGACAGTGAATTCAGTCGTAACGCACTACGCGCCTATCAAATGCTTTACCAGCCGCGGAGCTATGACGGCGAATTTTTACGTGGTTGGGTGATGCAAAATCTCCAGCGTTCCCTGCCCGCCAGCGTAACAACCAGCCAGCTTCAGCAGCTCGACTGGCATCTGAGCCAGTTGTTGGATCGTCAGATTCAGACCTCGCCCTTTGCACGGGACAATGGGCTGGTGGTGAAAAAGCTGTCTACGAACGCGGGCCAGCAACCTGCCTCTCAGCGATAATAATTTCAGGGCACTCATATCATTTACTCACCGATAAGGTCATCACGATGGCAGAGAAAAATGACCTGGGATGGTATGGCAAGTTGCCAGGGACGGGTGATTTTTTGCAGCGTCGGCTGCCAGAAAATATTGTCGCCAGCTGGTTTAACTGGTTCCAGTTGGGTCTTACCCACTGGCATCATCACAGCGACGGCATCAGCGTTGAGTTCAGCCGTGCACCGGTGTGGAACTTTGCGCTACCGGCGACGCTTGGCGTTCAGCGTGTGCAGATCGGCTGCATGCTGCCTTCACGGGATCGCGTGGGCCGTGCCTGGCCGTTGATTGCCCTACAGAGCGTGCCGGTAAGCCACTGGCATCCCGCTCAGCTGGCCGTGTCAGGAGAGTGGTTTCGCCAGCTCGGCGACGTGCTCTGCCAGGCCACTCAGCTTACCTGTACGGCGGAAGAGCTTGACAGCGCGCTGAAGGCGCTCACGCCGCTGGCGCTGCCGGATACCGGGCAGTCAGACATCATGGATATCATCGGTTATCAGGATCTGCCCTGCACGCTGGCGTGGCGCGAGGTCGCCGTCCGCTTCGATCCCACCCAGTACACCAGCTACTGGTGGACAAATCAAAGTGATGGCTATCCGCTGGCCAGCCATAAGCACAGCGGCAATTTAACTGCTCATTTATTTTCCCAGTTGTTCGATCCCGCTGCCGTCTCGCAGTCGGGTCGTCACGGACTCTATCCGCCCATGTTTGAATAGAGTTTTTCGGCCTGAATTTCAGGCCCTGGCTTCAGGAAAAGCGCATGCGATTTACCATTGTTGAAAGCAAAACCGAAGCACCTGATACCGTCTGTGAATTTGTCGCTCCCGGCGGCACCATTGGCCGTAGCGTTGACAATAACCTTGTCCTGCCCGATGAAGATCGGGCGATTTCCCGGTTGCAGGCCGTGGTGCATATTGCCGGTAACGGCGAATGCCGACTCACCAACCAGGGCAGCGTCAGCGCCGTTATCCATAACGGGGTTGCGCTGACACGCGGCAACCAGACGATATTACGTCATGGCGACGTGCTCGGTATTGGCGAGTATCGCATTGCGGTCAGCGATCCACTCGTTGCACAAGCCGCGCCTGAAGAGACGCTCGATCCGCTGGCCCTTTTTGATCCTGGCCTGAACGATCCGTTAGGCATTCTCACCGAGGAGGCGCCAATCCTGGTGCAGCCGATGGAGAGCGTAAGCGCGGAGCAACAGCAGGCGCGTACCGCCAGGCAAAATGAAGCCAGGCTGGGCATCGATCCTGTCGACTCTGAGGTGTCCACCGTGAATAGCGTCGCGGTACAGGGAAATGAACACCGTCTTATTGCGGCGCTGGTGGAAGGTATGGGCCTTGAACATGGCGGCGTCGCGCTGACTGAAGAGCAAATGCGCATGACCGGACGCATGCTGAGCCTGTTTTCACAGGGTACCGTCGCGCTGCTCTCTTCACGCTCCATACTGAAGCGCGGCGTTAAAGCCGAAATGACAATGATTCTGAACGAGGCCAATAATCCCTTCAAAATATTACCGTCAGGCAAGACGGTGCTGATGCAGATCTATCAAAGCCAGATGCCTGGTTTTATGCCTGCCGAACAGGCTGTCAGGGACGCGATGGTCGATTTGCAGGCGCACCAGTTAGGCATGATCGCCGGTATTCGCGCCATTATCGCCGCCATGCTGCAATCTTTTAACCCGCAGCGCCTGGAAGATAACGCAAAGCGTGACGGAATTCTGCCGCGTTTTGCGTTCAGCGCGGGTAAAAAGGCCGCGCTGTGGGACTATTTTTTGCGCCATTATCAGCAGACCTCTGGTGAAATTGAAGACGATTTTCATACGCTCTTCGGCGAGGCCTTTTTGAAGGCTTACGATATGGAAGTTCATCAGTACAAAGACTCACAAATCAGGCCGGATGAAGAATGAATATAAATTTTGCTTCAACGTCGCAAATTGGCGCGCGCGAAAGTAATCAGGACAGAACCGGTACTCTGCTGGGCAACGCCAGCGCCTGTTTTCTGGTGTGTGACGGCGTGGCGGGCGATGCCGGCGGTGACATGGCCGCCCAGCTTGCCCGCGATGCGCTGCTCGCCGAACTGCACGACGATATGCCCATTGAACCTGGCGAAACGGCAAAATGGATCGCCGTGGCGGAAAATGCCATCCGTGACATGCAGAGGAATAATCTGAATTTGAAGCGCATGAGCACCACCCTGGCGGCGCTGTTTATTGACCGCAACGAACAGCGCTCATGGTGGGCCCACGCTGGCGATAGCCGCGTTTATCACTTCCGCCGCGGGTTTATTCATGCCGTCACCCGCGACCACAGTCTTGCTCAGCAGATGCGCGATGCGGGATATGAAAATACCGGAATTAACAGTAATTTACTTTATACTGCTCTCGGCGCGGAAGGAAGCCAGTCCGTCAGCTACAGCGACGTGGTTCAACTGGAAGACGGCGACGCTTTTCTGGTCTGTACCGACGGCTTCTGGTCCAGCCTCAGCGAGCAGGAGATGGAGCAGGCGCTGCGCATGGTCAACTCGCCGCAGGAGTGGCTGGCGCTGATGCAGGACGCGATCGATCGTAGCGATAAAAAAGATAATTTAAGTGCTGTGGCGGTTTGGGTAGGCTCGCCACAGGAGACCACTCTGTTTCAATCCACAGCGGATTCGGCTCGCTTTTTGCCGCCGCGGGATTAACGCCAAGGAACCTTATGAAATACTGGTTGCCCGCCACTGCACTCATGATGTTTGCTTCTGCCGTTCAGGCGGAAGATTATCGCGTGGTTTACTCTCCCAGCCTGGCGCTGGAAGTGTTCATTGATGGCGTCAGCAGTAAAGCGCCGCAGGATTGGTGTCAGGAAAATATTCATCTGCGCATTGTCTCCGGCAAAAGTAAAGAGTCCAGCGTGCTGGTCTCTTTCCTGCCTCGCGTGGGCAATTTGCTCCTGAATCAGTGCGGTAAGCTGGTGGAGCTTCCCTGGCAGATGACCAACGACCAGGGAACGGTGCTGGCAACGGGCACCGCCGCCAAAGAGCAGCGCTGGCATCCGATTGTTATCGCTGACTCAACGGCAGCCGCCACGGAAAGCAACGCGGCCCCTCTCGACCTCTCTCAACCGGCCAACAGCGATCCTTTACAGCATTTCGACCTGCCGGGCGGTTGCCATTTCCGCACCTGGTGGGACAAAAACGGCCAGTCGCTGTTTATTCCGGAAGGCAAAGGCCTGAGCTGTTCTACCGAAGGCTGGCTGGAAGGCAGCACCGAATTGACGCTCTCAACGGACGGTAAAGCGCAGCCGGTCGCGGTACAATTTTACGAAGGCTACCCACTGCGCAATATTAAGCAGGTAGCCGGTGCGCTGGAGATCGTCACCGCGAATAATCAGCGTCTTGTGGTGACCAAAGCGGATGCCAAAGAGAGCTGGCTGGTGTTGCCCTTCAACGCGTCGCTGCACGTGTGGTCTTTTGACGGTACGCTACTGGTGAAAATGAGCCGCAGCGAAGCCGCCGACGCCGACGCGCTAAAAAACCGCATTGAAGCGCTGAGAAATGTCTGGTCTGCGGTTGTCAGCCCACAAATAAAAATTACCGTGCTGCTGGTAGACGATCTTCATGAAGATTTGGCCGATCCGGCAATTGGCGCCTGGCGCACCGTTAACTAGCCCTGCATACAGAGAGTGGTTATTATGTCGGCAAATGACAACGCAAAAAATCTGCCCAATACCCTTCCGGCAGGCTATCGCTTTAACGAGTTTGAGATAAAAGAAGTCATTGGCGGTGGCGGTTTTGGCATCGTCTATCGCGCATGGGATCACCTTCTCGAACGCACCATCGCCATCAAGGAATATCTTCCCGTGTCGCTGGCCTCGCGGGCGGAGGATATGTCGATAACGCTGCGAAGCGAACGTCACCAGCGGCTCTTCTCCGCAGGCAAAAACAGCTTTATTAAAGAGGCGCGCCTGCTGGCCCGTTTCACGCATCCCGGTCTGCTGCACGTCCTGCGTTTTTGGGAAGAGAACGGCACGGCGTACATGGGTACGCTCTATTACAGCGGCATGACGCTTAAAGAGTGGCAACAGAACAGCGCGCAGCCGATTGACGACGCCTGGATCCGCCAGCTGCTGCCGCCGCTGTTCGGCGCGATTGGCACCATTCATCAGGCTGGCTACCTGCACCGGGACATTTCGCTGGACAACATCCAGATTCAGGAGAACCAGCTACCGGTGCTGCTGGATTTCGGCTCGGCACGCAAAGAGATTGGCAACCTTTCCGATCAAACGGAAATCATGCTCAAGCCCGGCTATGCGCCCATTGAGCAGTACAGCGAAGAGAGCGACAGCGAACAGGGGCCGTGGACGGACATCTATGCGCTGGGTGCCGTTCTGCATACGCTGGTCACCGGCAGCCCGCCGCCGGTGAGCGTGGTGCGCTGTATCGAAGATCGCTATCAGCCGCTGACCCAGCTTCGGCCGGAAGGCTTTTCGCTGTCGCTGCTTAACGCTATCGATCGGTCGCTGATGATGAAGCCGCACGATCGTCCGCAGTCCATTGATGAACTCGCCGCCCTTATCGATCTGCCGGTTTCAACGGTGGAGGAACTGGTGGTTGGCACCACAGCCATGCTGCACAGGGAAGAGGTGCCGGAACCCGCGCCCGAACCTGATGAGCCGGTTGCGCTGGCGGTTAATCCCGCTGCGGGCACCGCTGAACTCGTCACGCCGCGCCGCGCGCGCAGGCTGTCGATGCCTTTAGCGCTGTTGAGCGGCATCGCCGTGCTGGCCATTATTGGCCTGGTGGTGATACTGAACCAGCGGGACGCGCAGCAGTCTGCCGATACGGCGCCCGCTGCCGCTTCCGGCCAGGCGGAGGTGGCTCCCGCCACCAGCACTGCGCCCATGATGGCCACGGTTTATCTCAAACTGACTAACGAAGAAACGGTGCTGCTCAACGGCACGCCGGTAGACGTCAAACCGAATAACAGCGGCTATGCGTCACTGAACCTGGCGGCGGGAAGTTACAAGATTGCGGTACAGTCCGGTAATGATATTTACAGCCAGCAGCTGGAGATCAATAAACCCGGCACCTGGCTGATTAATCCGGGGCTGTAATATAAAGTGGGAGGCTATCCCACCATGCCGTTATGACACTGCTGAAGATCGCGTACGCGCTGCACCAGATCGGTCAGGCAGTCGTCATACAGTCCACGTTTCTGCAATGCCTGCTCCAGCGCAAACAGATAATGTGCATTGGTGCCGAGCGGCCCACTCGCCTGGGCAATCAGCGGCGCAATGGTATTCGGGCAGGAATCGGCTTCATAGAGCGGATGACGCGGGTCCATCACAAATACCATCGCCGTTACCGTTCGACCATCGGCCAGCGCCAGATCGCACCACGTCGGCAGGTAGCAGCCGGTGACCATCTCCCGCTTCCACAAAAGCTCCAGCTCTTCATACAGCTGCGCTTCCGGAAGGCGGAAAGCCAACCCGGTGGTTTTACCGCCCTCTTTCAGCGCCAGCATTCTTCCCGGCCGGGTCGCGGTGCCGCGTCCGGCTGTCAGCCGCAGACAAAATGCGCGGTGCCAGCCATCCAGCGTCCCTTCCGCCACCTCTTCTGATTCAAAAACGGGATTCCACATCAGGGAACCGTAGCCAAAAACCCATACAGGACTGTTATCGGGACGACAGGCAAGCGTTGCGGCCAGCGAAGCCGCGCGTTGTTCACAGGTCCACAGCAACGATTCCTCAATAGCGCCGAATGCCGTTTTACAGTCCGCCTTTAATAAGAAATCTCGTGTCAACATAGACCTTCCCCCGTTACCCACTGCGTTCCCTGACAAAACTCCCCATCCCTGTAATCAATGCATGACATTTATCGCTTCGTTATCAATAACGACCCTATGCGATCGCGGGCCGTCAATCAAGTTTGATACGCGTCACAAAAGTAAAAATTTTACTTAATTGATCATCGGCAGCGTTGGAGAAAACTTCAGGGAGTGTGGAGGCAGAAGCAGGTAAACGCACAAGGCGGGTATAGAAATGGTCTGACAGGGCGCACCACGCGCCCCATTAATCCGTTATTTTTGGTGCCATTTGTCGTCGTCGCCCTTCTGGTATTTACTTTTTACCGCTGACCAGGCAACTTTGTGGGCGACTTCTTCTCGTGACTCATCGCCACGGCGGTCTTTCTTCTCTTTATACTCATCCCAGGCGCTGTTAAACGCTTCTTTATAAATATCCTGCGCGTGAGCGGGAAGGACGTTAGTGACGCTGTCAGGTAAGGATGAACGGGAACGGTACGGCATAGTGACCTCCGGATTAATGACTTTATAAAAGCATGGTGCAAAAATGCCTGGTTCGCCAACGATCCCTTACCCGGACTCCAGTGAAAAAAATCGTGATAACGCTGATTTCACCACGTTCTCAGGGATTTTAAAGTTGATAAAAGCAGTATTGATTATGAATAAATATTAATAAATAACTTAAAAATCAATAATATAAATAACAATAAGTGATTTAAACACTTTTCGAAGAAGAAAAATAACCAAGCCGTAAAATTACGTAAAAATGAATGAATTTGTTTACGACTTTCCGTAAGATGCCTTATTCGATTCGACTGTTATCTTTTATTACAGGACGTAAATATCGCTTCGCTCAACCTGATGACCCTACAGAAGGAAATACGCCATGACGCATGAAGGTGGCAAAACGCGCCACACCGAGTATTCTCTCTTTTTGCCCCTTGCCGCACTGGCTATTCTGTGGTTCTGGGGCGCTTCCGGCTCTTTTCCGGTCATCATCAGCATTAACCTGCTGGCGCTGGTGGCGATCCTGAGCAGCGCATTCAGCGTGGTGCGTCATGCGGACGTGCTGGCCCATCGTTTAGGCGAGCCTTACGGTTCTCTGATTTTAAGTCTTTCGGTTGTCATTCTTGAAGTCAGCCTGATTTCAGCGCTGATGGCAACGGGCGACGCCGCTCCCGCGCTGATGCGCGACACGCTGTACTCCATTATCATGATTGTGACCTGCGGTCTGGTGGGCGCGGCATTGCTGATGGGCGGCCAGAAGTTTGCCACGCAGTACGTCAACCTGGCGGGCGTTAAGCAATATCTGATCGCGATATTTCCCCTGGGCGTGCTGGTGCTTATCTTCCCCAATGCATTGCCAGGCGGCAACTTCACCACCATGCAGGCGCTGCTGATTTCCGCCATTTCGGCGGCGATGTATGGCGTTTTCCTGTTGATCCAAACCAAAACCCATCAGAGCCTGTTTGTCTATGAGCATGAAGACGATGGCGACGATCCGCATCATGGCAAACCCTCTGCGCACTCCAGCCTGCGGCACACCCTCTGGCTGCTGGTGCATCTGATTGCGGTGATTGCCGTGACAAAAATGAACGCTGTGACGCTGGAATCGCTGCTGACCGAGCTGAATGCGCCCGCGCAGTTTACCGGTTTCCTGGTGGCGCTGCTCATTCTCTCCCCTGAAGGGCTGGGCGCCATTAAGGCAGTGCTCGCCAATCAGGTCCAGCGCGCAATGAACCTCTTTTTTGGCTCGGTGCTGGCCACCATCTCGCTGACCGTGCCTGCCGTTACCCTTATCGCCACCCTCACCGGTCAGCAGCTCATTTTTGGTCTTGAGCCGCCGCAGATGGTGGTGATGCTCGCCGCGCTGTTGCTGTGTCAGATCTCCTTCTCAACGGGCAGAACCAACGTGCTGAATGGCGCAGCGCATCTGGCGCTGTTTATCGGTTATCTGATGACAATTATGCTGTAGCGAAGGGTATCGTGCAGAAAGGGAAA
>NZ_JNVB01000035.1 GCF_000770305.1 Erwinia oleae | reverse complement strand
CTATGCGGCATCGCCCGCCGTTAGCGAAACCGCTGCCATTTATCAGTCCACCTTATCGCAAATTAAGCGACGATGAGCGCAAAGCCGTCGAGCGCTATATCACTTCACTTGAACAAAACCTGAAGACTATTTTGCCCGGCGGCAGCGATCCGCTGGTGCTGACCTCGCAAAGCAGTAATGTCTATCCGGTCACGCGTTCAATCACACGCTATGGCCTTTCCACCGATGAACCCCATAAATGGCGCTACTATCTGGACGAAGTAGAAGTGCATCTGCCGCCGCTGTGGGAGCAGTACATCGCGGAAGAAAACTTCGTCGAACTGATTAAAACCCAGACCATTCCGCTGGTCGTCTCGCTTAATGGTCATTCGCTGGTCAATTACGCTTACGAGCAGCCGAGTATCGCAGCGGCCGCGCGGCCGCTGGCGCCAAATGCCTCAATACGTAAAGAAGAAAGTGAGCATATTGAACTGCTCAGCGTACGTAAGGAAACCGCAGAGGAGTATACGCTCAGCCGCCCGGACGGCACGCGTGAGGCCGCAGCTATTGGCGTTGCCCTGCTGCTTTTTTTCTTCAGTCTGGTGGGGCCACTGGTATTGATGCCGTGGCTGGTGCTGGCAGGCGTTGCGATTGTTGCGGTCAGCCTGTGGTTTCTGTGTCGCCGCCCCGGTGAAAAAGATCTGCGTGAAATACACTGCCTGCGCGGCGCGCCCAAACGTTGGGGGCTGTTTGGCGAATCAAATCAGGGGCAGGTCAGTAATATTTCCCTCGGCATTATCGATCTTATCTATCCGCCGCACTGGCAGCCCTACGTGGCGCATGATTTAGGTCAGCCAACCGAAGTCGATATCTATCTCAGTCGCCACGTGGTTCGCCAAGGCCGCTTTTTGTCGTTACAGGATGAAGCGCGTAATTTCCCGGTTCAGCGCTGGCGAAAGAATGTGGTGATGGCGGCGGCGTCGCTGCTTGTCCTGACGCTGCTCATCGTCTGGATCCCGCTGGGCATGCCCCTCAAGCTCAGCATGGCCTGGCTGAAAGGAACCGATCGCGTACAGGTCACCTCGGTAAACGATTTGGAAAAGATTTCACTGCGGGTTGGTGACAGCCTGAAAGTCAGCGGCACCGGTATGTGCTCGATCCCCACCTCCTATCAGGGGAATCGATCCTACGCTTTTATGCCGTTTGACTGCTCGGCGGTATACTGGAACAATGCCGCGCCGCTGCCGCCGCCGCAGTCCGATATTATTGATAAAGCGACCGCCCTGCTGAATACCACCAGCCAGCAGCTACATCCGCAAACCAGCACGGATCCTAAGCTCAACCCGCAGCTGGCAACGGCTATTCAAAAATCTGGCATGATCCTGCTGGACGACTTCTCCGATATCGTCTTGCAGACGCAGGAGCTGTGCAGCCAGGAGCAGGACTGCGTCAGATTGAAAAATGCGCTGGTGAACCTGGGTAACGCTAAGGATTGGGAGGCGCTGGTGCGTCGGGCTGATTCAGGTTCGCTGAACGGCATGAACGTGCTGCTGCGTCCGGTCAGCGCCGAAGCGCTGGAAAATCTCGTCAATACCGCCACCTCTTCCTTTTTCTATCGGGAGACGCGCCGTGCTGCGGAGTCGTTAAACAGTCCGCCGCCGGGCGGTTTTCTGATTATCAGCGACGAAGGCCGTCAGATGGTTGAGCAGCAGGTGCCGACGGTTTCACTGTTCGACTATGACGCGCCCGAGCAGTGGCAGGAGCTGCAACGCCTGTCAGGTATGCTGCTGCACGCGCGCTTCTCCGCGAGCGGCATCGTCACTAACATCACCACCGATGCTAACGGCACGCGTCACATTGCGCTGCACAGCGAACCGGATGCTGCCACGCTCTGGCGCTATCTCGGCACCAGCCTGCTGCTGGTTGTGGTCGCCCTCAGCTTTATCGTCAACAGCCTGCTGGCGCTACGGCGTATCCATCGCAACCGTAAGCGGATCGTAGCGATTCAAAGCTATTACGATAAATGCCTCAGCCCCGAACTGAATACCACACAGAGCATTAACCCTCTGTTCTGAGCCTGGCGCTTTTATGCTACTTTTAAGGTTCAACGCCTCCCCCGCTCTCACCGCTAAATTACTTACGGCGTGTCGCCTTGTTTTCTGGCGAACCATCCCTACATAGGGTTATCCCTGTAAAGGAGCTGCGATGAAAGAAAAATCCGCGGAAGCTGTCCGGCTTGATAAATGGTTATGGGCCGCGCGCTTCTACAAAACGCGTGCGGTCGCGCGTGAAATGATCGAAGGCGGCAAGGTGCACTATAACGGCCAGCGCAGCAAGCCCAGCAAGCTTGTCGAACTGAACGCAGAGTTGACGCTTCGCCAGGGCAACGATGAACGCACGGTGATCGTGCTGACGATAAGCGATCAGCGCCGCCCTGCCGTGGAAGCCCAGCAGATGTACGCTGAAACCGCACCCAGCATTGAGAAACGCGAGAAAATCGCGCTGGCGCGGAAAATGAACGCGCTCAGCATGCCGCATCCCGACCGTCGTCCTGATAAAAAAGAGCGGCGTGATTTAATGAAATTCAAAAATTCAGGCGACGAGTAGCGCGCCTAAACGAGAGAATATTATGGCTCATCAAGACCAACTGCATCGTTACCTGTTCGAAAATTACGCCGTGCGTGGCGAACTGGTCAGCGTTTCCACAACGTGGCGCGACATCATCGACGGTCATGATTACCCGCTGCCGGTCAGGGATCTGCTTGGCGAGCTGCTGGTTGCTACCAGCCTGCTGACCGCCACACTGAAGTTTGACGGCGACATCACCGTCCAGCTTCAGGGTGACGGCCCGCTGACGATGGCGGTGATCAACGGCAACAATCGCCAGGAGATGCGCGGTATTGCCAGGACGCAGGGCGATATCGCCCCCGGCAGCAGCCTGAAAGAGATGGTCGGGAATGGCTACCTGGTCATCACCATTACGCCTGCCGAGGGCGAGCGTTATCAGGGCGTGGTCGGGCTGGAAGGCGAAACCCTGGCCGAATGCCTTGAAGACTACTTTATGCGTTCCGAGCAATTGCCTACCCGGCTGTTTATCCGTACCGGCGAAGCAGAGAGCCAGCCTGGCGCGGCGGGCATCCTGCTTCAGGTGCTACCCGCTCAGGACGCCAGCACCGATGACTTTACGCATCTGGCGACGCTCACCGAGACGATTAAAACCGAAGAGCTGCTGACTCTGCCGGCAAATGAGGTGCTGTGGCGTCTGTATCATCAGGAAGAGGTCACGCTCTACGATCCGCAGGATGTCTGCTTCCGCTGTACCTGTTCTCATGAGCGTTGCGGCGCGGTACTGCTGTCGCTGCCGGTTGAAGAGGTGGACGGCATTCTCGCAGAAGATGGCAAAATTGATATGCACTGCGATTATTGCGGCAGCCATTATATTTATGACGCTGTTGATATTGCCGCATTACGCAACAATGCCGCCTCTGAGGGCAACGCTCAGGTTCATTGACAATAAAACGTGGACGGCTGCGTGGTGGCCGCCCACTTCTGCTTTTATCTGACCGCCATTTCCGCGTAAAACCCGTGATTCTTTGATTAAGTAATTTTAATAAAGTAAGCCCGCAGACCAATCTGCGTACCGGCTCTCATTTCTCGATCCTGCTGCTATTAAGCCTCTCGCACATGTGGCAACGTCGCGCCATGGAATCAGCATGCCGTCCTCTATAAAGAGTACGGTTCTCTCGTACTGAATTGCAGAACAAAGCCGATAAAGGAGCAGTGAAATGGGCTATATCACGTCAGAAGACCTCGCGGCCTGGGGCATCCGGGATGCCGTGGAGATCGTTCATAACCCTGATTATGAAACGCTGTACCGGGAGGAAACCCGGCCGGAACTGTCCGGCTTCGAGCGCGGCATTGAGACACAATCCGGTGCGATTGCCGTCGATACCGGCATCTTCACCGGCCGCTCGCCAAAAGATAAATATATCGTCCGCGATGACACCACACGCGACACGCTTTGGTGGAACGATCAGGGTGCCAAAAACGACAATCAGCCTCTTTCCGAAGAGATCTGGCAGGCGCTTAAAGCGCGCGTGACTGAACAGCTTTCGGCAAAGCGCCTGTTTGTGATTGACGCGTACTGCGGCGCAAATCCCGACACGCGGCTCAGCGTTCGTTTTATCACTGAGGTGGCGTGGCAGGCGCATTTTGTCAAAAACATGTTTATCCGCCCGGCCGAAGAGGAACTGGCGGGCTTCGAACCTGACTTTGTGGTGATGAACGCGGCGAAATGCACCAACCCTGACTGGCAGGCGCAGGGGCTTAACTCGGAAAACTTTATCGCCTTCAACCTTACTGAACGTATTCAGCTTATCGGCGGCACCTGGTACGGCGGCGAAATGAAAAAAGGGCTGTTCGCGATAATGAACTACCTGCTGCCGCTGAAGGGCATTGCCTCGATGCACTGTTCAGCCAACGTGGGCGAAGAGGATGACGTGGCGGTATTTTTTGGCCTTTCCGGCACCGGCAAAACCACGCTCTCCACCGATCCGCGACGCAGGCTGATTGGCGACGACGAGCACGGTTGGGATGACGACGGCGTATTTAATTTTGAAGGCGGTTGCTACGCCAAGACTATCCGGCTCTCGCCTGAAGCCGAACCGGAAATCTACCAGGCGATCCGTCGCGACGCACTGCTGGAAAACGTGGTGGTACGCGCCGATGGCTCGGTTGATTACGACGATGACGGTAAAACGGAGAATACCCGCGTTTCCTACCCGCTTTATCATATTGATAATATCGTGAAGCCCGTGTCGAAAGCGGGACATGCCAAAAAGGTGATCTTCCTCACCGCCGACGCCTTTGGCGTGCTGCCACCGGTTTCGCGTCTGACGCCCGACCAAACCCGTTATCATTTTCTTTCGGGTTTTACCGCCAAGCTGGCCGGTACCGAACGCGGCGTTACGGAACCGACGCCAACCTTTTCTGCCTGTTTTGGCGCGGCGTTTCTGACGCTGCATCCCACCCGGTACGCCGACGTGCTGGTCAAACGGATGGAAGCGGCAGGCGCTGAAGCCTGGCTGGTGAATACCGGCTGGAACGGCAGCGGCAAACGCATTTCGATTCAGGCTACCCGCACGATTATCAACGCGATCCTCAGCGGTGAAATCGCCCGTTCCGACACTGCCACGCTGCCGATTTTCGATCTGGAGATCCCGGTATCGCTGCCCGGTGTTGATGCGCATCTGCTCGATCCGCGGAATACCTGGCTCAGCGAGGAGGAGTGGGAAAGCAAAGCGCGCGATCTGGCGCAGCGGTTTATCAAAAACTTCGCCAAATATACCGATACCCCAGCAGGAAAAGCGTTGGTGCAGGCCGGGCCGGTGCTGTGAGAAAACAGGTCGTTCTTATGAACGACCTGTTCTTTGGGGCACGATCAGCCAGCGCCGATGGAAACAGGCGGCGCATCGCCCGGTAGCGGCAGGTAAGCACGGATACAAAGCCCGCCGCGTTCGCTTTCACCAATATCCAGCGAGCCCTGATGCGCATCGATAATGCGTTGCACAATCGCTAATCCCAGCCCGGTGCCGCTGGTGCTGCGCGCACTGTCGCCGCGCACAAACGGCTGGAAAAGATGATTAAGCTGATCGGGGCGAATGCCGGGGCCGTCGTCTTCCACCTGGAACCATGCACGCTCTGATTCGCTGCCGCTGCTCACCTTGATCCAGCCGTTGCCATAACGGGCGGCGTTGACCACCATATTGGCGGCGGCGCGTTTGATCGAGAGCGGATTGATGTCCAGCATCAGTTCGCCCTCCATCACGCCATTTTCGATCTCCCGCTCGTAGCCGCTCTCGGCGGCGACGACTTCGCCCAGCACGCTGTTCAAATCGGCCCGCTCTGTCTGCATCTCCTGGCCTGTGCGCAGGTAATCGATAAACTGCTCAATGATGGCGTTGCACTCTTCGATGTCTTTATTGATGGACTCGGCGAGGTAGCCATCCTCCTGCGACATCATCTCCGTCGCAAGGCGAATACGGGTCAGCGGCGTACGCAGATCGTGGCTGACGCCCGCCATCAACAGCGTACGGTCATCGGCAAGCTGCTTCACGCCTGCCGCCATCTGATTAAACGCGCGCGTCACCGACCGCACCTCAGATGCGCCATATTCACGCAGCGGTGGCGGAATAATCCCTTTACCGACCTGCACCGCCGCGTGTTCCAGTTCGACCAGCGGACGGTTCTGCATACGAATAAACAGCCACGCGCCGCCAATCGCCAACAGCATAATCGCCAGCGTGTAGCGGAACAGCGGAGAGAAATCGCCCTGATGGATCTCGGTCAGCGGCACTCTTACCCAGATATCGGGCGACAGCCAGGTTTTCAGCCAGACCACCGGCGAGTTTTTATTGACCTCAACGCGCACGTCGGTCGGGCCGCCAAGCTGCTGCGCCATTTGCTGACTGAGGAATTCGTAATGCTGCGCCCAGCGTAATCCGCTCTCTTCCGCCGCTGCATTGGTATACAGCGAAATGCCCAGTTCGCGATAGATTTCGCGGCGAAACGCCGGTGGAACCTCAAGCTGGGTGCCATCTTCAAGCTGAAGCCTGTCTGTCATCAGCATACGCACTTCGTAAGCCAGCACTTTGTTAAACTGCTGAAGGCTCGGCAGAATGGCAAAGTTGAGCACCACCAGATAGGTGGTGACCAGGCTGACAAACAGCAGCGTAACGATCAGCAGCAGCGTACGGGCAAACGAACTTCGCGGAGAGAAGCGGAGTCGCCTCATGCTTTACTGCCGTCCGGCACAAAGACGTAGCCCAGGCCCCACACGGTCTGGATATAGCGCGGATGCGCCGGATCTTCTTCCACCATGCGGCGCAGGCGGGAGATTTGCACATCGATAGAGCGCTCCATCGCGCTGTATTCACGGCCACGCGCCAGGTTCATCAGCTTGTCACGGGACAGCGGTTCGCGCGGGTGGCTGACCAGCGCTTTCAGCACGGCAAATTCACCACTGGTTAACGGCATCGGCTCGTCTTCACGAAACATTTCGCGCGTGCCGAGGTTGAGCTTAAATTTACCGAAGGCGATCACGGCTTCTTCCTGGGACGGCGCGCCCGGCAGCTCATTGGCCTGACGACGTAACACGGCGCGAATGCGTGCCAGCAGCTCGCGAGGGTTAAACGGTTTTGGAATGTAGTCGTCCGCGCCGATTTCCAGCCCGACAATGCGATCCACCTCTTCCCCTTTTGCCGTCACCATGATGATCGGCATTGGGTTGCTCTGGCTGCGCAGACGGCGGCAGATGGAGAGGCCATCCTCGCCCGGCAGCATCAGATCCAGCACCATCAGGTGAAAGGATTCACGCGTCAGCAGACGATCCATCTGCTCGGCGTTTGCCACGCTGCGAACCTGAAAGCCCTGCTCCGTCAGATAGCGTTCAAGCAGCGCACGCAGACGCATGTCGTCATCCACGACCAGAATTTTGTAGTTCTCTTGCATTGTGTTACTCCCAAAGGCGCAATTGCCCAAGCCCGTATTCTTCAAAAAGTTGCCTGATTGTGACAGTCATTAATGGTTTATATTCTAGCCGAAATTGTTACAAAGCATATTAAACAGAGGCTTATCTTTATTTTTTTACAGAACTGGTCGCATTAGCGCGTGTTTTTTCAGGAACGAAAGAGCGCGATCACAGTTTACTCCGTGCTTACTGGCTACCATACAGGCAGCTTTTTCAGGGAATTAACGGATAGCGCCACACGGAGGTCGCCATGTTTTTACGCGCTGAAGGCATCAGCGGAGAATCAGTGAGTGCCAACTATCAGGGATGGACCGCGATCGCCTCATTCAGATGGGGTGCGCTGCAAGCCTGCTCTGGCGGCAACGCAACCGGTAAAGTGGCTTTCAGGCCTCTTTCCGTCAACGCCCCCATCGATAAAGCGACCAGCGCGCTGCTTGCCTGTTGTTTAAGCGGCCGCCATATCCCCACGGTAAACCTTGCCGTTTGTCAGGCTGGCAACCCTTCAGAAAGTAACTGCCTTATTACGCTTGAAGACGTTCAGGTCATCACCGTTAATTATGATGGCATTAACGACGGCGAAACGCTGTTTGTGCATTATGCCTTTAAAGCCTCACGGGTGCGTCAGCAATACCGTTTGCAGTCGGCAGACGGTATGAAAGGGCCGGAAGTTGCCTTTACCTGGAACATGCAAAAAAATTGCGAAGAGTAAGCAGGCTTGCCGGCACGATATCCGCCAGCTTTCTGCCTGAAGGAGAATCTGCTCATCACGTAAGGAGTACGTATGTCGCGTAATATTGCCCCCGGGTATTGTATTGTTGAAGAACCCGGCACCCTGGATTTTCAGGCCAGCCTGCTCTTTCGGAATAGTTACTCGGCCGCGGCGCGTCAGTTTTTGCAAATTAATGCTGACACGGCCTGGCTGAAACCTGGCCAGATAGTGATTGTCACCGATCCAGACTCCGTAATAACTCAGCAAATGCTGCATTCGCTCAGACAGGTGAAACAGAAAGCCAATACCGCATTGACGGGCGTCAACGTTGATGAAGCCACTTTTTTACATGAACACTACGCTATGATCGCCGGACTGACACGCGCCGGAGACAAAATATTTGGCGTAGCGAGCGACCTGGGCGCGCGGTATTTTTCCGCCATTGAGCAGACGTTACAGAAAATTGAGGCCAGCTATCAGCATCAATATCGATCGCAGGGCACCTTAATCAGCCGACAGTTTTTCGTTGAACGGAATCAGTTGTTCAATCAGCTAAAACAACTGGTGAATAAGCCGCTGATAAAGTCCCTGGCCCGCTATTCGGTAAAGTTCAGACCGTATGAGGATATACGCAAAGCGCTGAATCTCTCCAGCCGATCCATTGTGCATGAATGGTCGTCAGTCGGCGTGGCGGGCATCCCGGGCTATTCAACCTATACCAGCAACGCGGCGAAAGCGGCGCGGTTTTTAAAGCAAGGCGGCTATATCGGCATCGGCTTTTCCTTTGCCAACGTCAGCAATGACGTGATACATGCCTGCACGGTGGGCCGGGAAAATGAGTGCGGGAAGTTTGCTTTTAAAGAATATGTTAAGTTTGGAGCGGGCACTTTGGCAAATGTAAGAATCGGCGCTTATGGCGCCACGGCGGGATTAAGCATTTGTGCAGCCATTGGTGTTGCCACAGCAGGAATCGGCGGTGTTACCTGTGCAGCAATAGGATCGCTGGCGACGGGTTATGTTGCCAGCAGGGCCGCAGAAGAAACAATAGATATATTTTTAGGAGACTGACTATGCTTATAAAAAAATTAGGTTTATTTTTAATGTGTACAAGCATATTATTATTTATTATTTCATTTTTTTCATATATTCTTAACAGAAAGAAATATAAAAAATTAATAGAATTATTCGAGCAACAACATTCTCTCCCTTCTCCTTTCTTTTTCCATGCATCAGTTGGTTTTTTTGGCGCTTATCCGATGGTTAAATTTTTTCTAAGAATACACAAAAGAAGAAAAATACGCATGATTCCTTCCGAGAGTAAATTCTATGATTTTTTTGATACTGAAAGTAATAAATTGACAAACTGGATGAGATTTTTTTATAAAATGTCTTTTTTAAGCATGCTATGTTTTTTCTCCGCAATATTGCTTGCTGTTGTAATTAAAATATCAGATATACAGTAAAATCAGAAGACACGAAGTTCTGGAAATTCTGATGTAGTTATAAACTATTTTTACTCAACGCAGAACGTACACATACTCAGCACTGAACCCACTCTTTCCCATTACCGGTAGCTCTCGCACCCGCGCTGTATAACTGTCCCGCTCCGGTTGAGCATCGTTTTGAAATCCCGTTGCCTCTTTCAGATAAGCGTATCCCACCATTACGATTGCATCCCGTCTTCACCCATCACAAAATACGCATCAACGCCAGGTCACGACGGAATACTGATGAAAACGAAACTGATCACCCGTGAAGGTTACGACAAGCTCAAAACGGAGCTGGATTTTCTCTGGCGCGAAGAGCGTCCTGAAGTGACCAAAAAAGTCACCTGGGCGGCCAGTCTTGGCGATCGCAGCGAAAACGCCGACTACCAATACAATAAAAAGCGGCTGCGCGAGATCGACAGGCGCGTTCGCTACCTGACCAAATGTCTGGAGCAGCTGCGTATCGTTGACTATTCGCCGCAGCAGGAAGGCAAAGTCTTCTTCGGCGCATGGGTTGAGGTGGAAAACGACGACGGCGACATTAAACGCTTTCGCATCGTCGGCTACGACGAAATATTCGGTCGAAAAGACTATATTTCAATCGACTCGCCGATGGCGCGCGCGTTGCTGAAAAAAGAGGTTGGCGAGGTGGTGGCGGTGAACACGCCGGGCGGCGAAGCGACCTGGTACGTCAACGAAATCGACTACGTTAAACAATCCTGAATGCATGCAGCGCGGTCTTCACACGCTGGCAATTTCTGCCCGCAGTCCGTATAACTGTCCGCTGATCCTTAAGCCATAAAGTACGCAAAAATGAAAGATTCGCTGAGCCGCATAATCGCAAGTGAGCTGCACGCCAGAGCAGAACAGGTGGACGCCGCTGTTCGTCTGCTGGATGAAGGGAATACCGTGCCGTTTATCGCACGCTATCGTAAGGAAGTGACCGGCGGGCTGGACGACACCCAACTGCGCCAGCTGGAGAGCCGTCTGGGCTACCTACGCGAGCTGGAAGAGCGTCGCCAGTCAATCCTCAAATCCGTTGGCGAGCAGGGCAAGCTGACTGATGAACTGGCCAGTGCCATTAACGGCACCCTGAGTAAAACCGAGCTGGAAGATCTCTACCTGCCCTACAAGCCCAAACGCCGCACGCGCGGCATGATCGCTATTGAGGCGGGTCTGGAGCCGCTGGCTGAAACGCTGTGGCAGGATCCGTCGCACCATCCTGACGTGCTGGCCGCTGATTTTGTTGATGCCGGGAAAGGTGTAGCCGACATCAAAGCCGCGCTGGATGGCGCACGCTACATCATGATGGAACGCATCGCTGAAGACGCCGCGCTGCTGGCGAAAGTGCGCGACTACCTGTGGAAAAACGCGCATCTGGTTTCCCGCATGGTGGAAGGGAAAGAGGAAGAAGGCGCGAAATTTCGCGACTATTTCGACCATCACGAAGCGCTCGCCACCGTTCCTTCACACCGCGCGCTGGCGATGCTTCGCGGGCGCAATGAGGGCGTATTGCAGCTTTCGCTGAACGCCGATCCGCAGTTTGATGAGCCGCCGCGCGAAAGCCACGGCGAGCAGATCATCACCGATCACCTTAATCTGCGCCTGAACAACGCACCGGCGGATGGCTGGCGTAAAGCCGTGGTGAGCTGGACGTGGCGTATTAAGGTGCTGCTACATCTGGAAACCGAGCTGATGGGCACGGTACGCGAACGTGCTGAAGACGAGGCCATTAACGTCTTTGCCCGCAACCTGCACGACCTGCTGATGGCCGCCCCGGCGGGCATGCGCGCGACCATGGGGCTCGATCCCGGCCTGCGTACCGGCGTGAAGGTTGCCGTGGTGGACGCCACCGGCAAGCTGGTCGCCACCGACACCATCTATCCTCACACCGGCCAGACGGCGAAAGCCGCTGCCGCCGTGGCGGCGCTCTGCACCAGACATCAGGTGGAGCTGGTGGCGATCGGCAATGGCACCGCCTCGCGCGAAACCGAGCGCTTCTTTATGGACGTGCAGAAACAGTTTCCGCAGGTACAGGCGCAAAAGGTGATCGTCAGCGAAGCGGGCGCCTCTGTTTACTCGGCCTCCGAGCTGGCGGCGCTGGAGTTCCCCGATCTTGACGTTTCCCTGCGCGGTGCCGTTTCCATCGCGCGTCGCTTGCAGGATCCGCTCTCCGAGCTGGTGAAGATCGATCCGAAATCCATCGGCGTCGGTCAGTATCAGCACGATGTCAGCCAGAGTCAGCTGGCGAAGAAGCTGGATGCGGTGGTGGAAGACTGCGTTAACGGCGTGGGCGTTGATCTGAACACCGCCTCCGTGCCGCTGCTCACCCGCGTGGCGGGCCTGAGCAAAATGATCGCGCAGAATATCGTCGGCTGGCGCGATGAAAATGGCCGCTTCCAGAATCGCCAGCAGCTTCTGAAGGTGGGCAGGCTGGGGCCGAAAGCCTTTGAGCAGTGCGCTGGTTTCCTGCGCATCAGCCAGGGCGACAACCCGCTGGACGCCTCAACGGTTCACCCGGAAGCCTATCCGGTAGTGCAGCGTATTATGGCGGCCACGCAGCAAACTCTGGATCTGCTGATGGGCAATCCAACGGCGTTGCGTGGGCTGAAAGCGGCAGACTTTACCGACGAGCGTTTCGGCGTGCCGACGGTCAGCGACATTATCAAAGAGCTGGAAAAACCCGGCCGCGACCCGCGTCCTGAATTCAAAACCGCGCAGTTTGCGGAAGGCATCGAAACGATGAACGATTTGCTGCCGGGTATGGTGCTGGAAGGCGCGGTCACCAACGTCACCAACTTTGGCGCGTTTGTTGATATCGGCGTGCATCAGGATGGGCTGGTGCATATCTCCTCGCTCTCTGACCGCTTCATTGACGATCCGCACAAGGTGGTTAAAGCAGGCGATATCGTCAAAGTCAAAGTGATGGAGGTCGATCTGCAACGCAAGCGCATTGCGCTGACGATGCGGCTGGACGAGCAGCCTGGCGAAACCACATCGCGTCGCGGCAACGGCGGCGCACGCGATGGCGCAGCCGCACCGCGCGGCGGGAAACCACGCCCCCGGCCGGTTGCGCAGCCCGCTGGCAACAGCGCGATGGGCGATGCGCTGGCAGCGGCTTTCGGCAAGAAAAATTAAAGATCGCAGAGCGGATTGTTCGATCCGCTCTTTTTTTGTCCATCCCTAAGCTTGTCTTGCATCAAATTATTCGAGAATAATTCTCATTATAATTTTCCCCCTTGATTATTACCTTCCGTCATCAGGGTGGATTATGCATTTCATGCCGCAACAGCATTATAAAATTATTACCTTCTCATCTGACGTCAGCGCCGCGTTCCGCCAGAAGCTGTTGTCGCTCGGGCTGCTGCCCGGCGCGGTTTTTGAGGTTAAGCGCATCGCGCCGTTTGGCGATCCCGTGCAAATCGCCACCCCTCGCGTCAACCTGATGTTACGGAAAAAAGACCTCGCATTTCTTCAGCTTGAAGCGCTGCGCTAAGGAGAGCGAAAAGTGAAAACGTTAACGATCGGACTGATCGGCAACCCAAATGCCGGAAAAACCACGCTGTTCAACCAGCTCACCGGCGCGCGCCAGCGGGTGGGAAACTGGGCCGGTGTCACGGTTGAGCGCAAAGAAGGTTTCTTTACCACCGCCCAGTCCAGCGTACGGCTGGTGGATCTTCCCGGCACCTATTCCCTGACCACAGCGTCTGAACACGCTTCGCTGGACGAGCAAATCGCCTGCCACTATATACTGAGCGGCGAGCCGGATCTGGTGATTAACGTGGTGGACGCCAGCAATCTCGAGCGCAATCTCTACCTGACGCTACAGCTTAAAGAGCTGGGCGTGCCCTGCATCGTGGCGCTGAATATGCTCGATATCGCGCAGAACCAGAAGATAATCATTGATATCCCCACCCTGGCGCAGCGCCTCGGTTGCCCGGTGGTGCCGCTGGTATCCAGTCGCGGCAAAGGCATTGAGCAACTGAAAGCCGCCATTGATGCCCGACGCGGCGAGCCAGATCACATCGCCATTGACTGGCCCGCCGCGGTGCAGAAGGCCGTCCGATCGCTGAGCGAAGCGATGCCTGCTCAGTTATCGCCACGCCAGCGCGACTGGCTGGCGCGCCAGGCGCTTGAAGGTGATATTTACTGCGCCTCGCAAATGGGCGACGCCGCCCGGCTGCTGACGTCGCCCGACGTTCCGCAGGATATGCCGCTGCGTATCGCGGCCGCGCGCTATCAGGCCATTGAAACCATCAGCCAGGCGGCGATCCTGCCCGACAGCGCCACGCCGCATCAGCTATCCGCCCGTCTCGATCGCCTGGTGCTTAACCGCTGGCTCGGGCTGCCGGTTTTTCTGCTGGTGATGTATCTGATGTTTTTCCTGGCGATCAACCTGGGCGGCGCGCTCCAGCCGCTGTTTGACCTCGGTTCGGCGGCAATTTTTATTCACGGTATGCAGTGGCTCGGCGCCACGCTGCACTTCCCTCTGCCCCTGACGCTGTTTCTCGCGCAGGGCATTGGCGGCGGCATCAATACCGTGATGCCGCTGGTGCCGCAAATCGGCCTGATGTATCTGTTTCTCTCGCTGATGGAGGACTCCGGCTATATGGCACGGGCCGCCTTTGTGATGGATCGCCTGATGCAGGCATTGGGACTGCCGGGAAAATCGTTTGTGCCGCTGATCGTTGGTTTCGGCTGCAACGTGCCGTCGGTGATGGGCGCACGCACGCTTGACGCGCCGCGCGAGCGGCTGATGACCATTTTGATGGCGCCGTTTATGTCCTGCGGCGCCCGACTGGCAATTTTTGCGGTGTTCGCCGCCGCCTTTTTTGGTCAGAACGGGTCGCTGGTGGTATTCAGCCTTTACCTGCTGGGCATCACCGCCGCCATTCTGACCGGTCTGGCGCTGAAACATACGTTGCTGCGCGGCGAGGCGACGCCATTTATTATGGAACTGCCCACCTGGCACGTGCCGCACCTGAAAAGCCTGTTGATTCAGACCTGGCAGCGGCTGAAAAGCTTTGTATTCAGAGCCGGTAAAGTGATCGTAGCGGTCTGCGTACTCATCGGCGCCCTGAACAGTTTTTCATTCAGCGGCAGGCCGGTGTCCGCTATCGATGATTCGGCGCTGGCGATGCTGAGCCGCCAGCTCACGCCGCTGCTGTCACCGATGGGCGTGCAGGCCGATAACTGGCAGGCAACGGTGGGATTAATCACCGGCGCGATGGCGAAAGAGGTGGTGGTCGGCACGCTGAACACGCTCTATACCGCTGAAGCGCTGCATGAAGAAGCGTTTGATGCCGAAGAGTTCAGCCTGTTTAACGAACTGGGTGAGGCGCTGACGGAAACGTGGGACAGCGTCCAGGCGGCATTCAGGCCGGACGTGCTGTTCAATCCAATTGAAGCCAGTAAAGGCGACGGTGAAATGGCTGGCGGCGCAATGGGGGTCATGCATGCTAAATTTGGCAACGACGCCGCAGCTTACAGCTATCTGATTTTTGTGCTGCTCTATATTCCCTGCGTCTCGGTGATGGGCGCCGTTGCGCGTGAAAGCAGCCGCCGCTGGATGCTGTTCTCAATTTTCTGGGGCCTGAACCTGGCTTACTCGCTGGCGACGATTTTTTATCAGTTCGCCACCTTTACGCAGCATCCGCAGTCTGCAAGCGCTACGTTGCTGGCGGTCGTTTTGTTTAATCTGCTGCTGTGGATCACGCTGAAAAAGGTCAGGTTGCCGCCGGAGCGTCTGGCGCTGAAGACTCTCACCGCATCGGGCTGCCAGGGCTGCGCCAAAAGCGGAAGCTGCCACTGATCCGCAGTGTTGAAGTTGCGATTTTGCTTCAACGGTCTACAGTGAAAGTTAACGTGGCTGACAGCGGCACACTGTAAAAAATGGACGTTATTAATCAGTTAATCGATGAGATCTACGACCATGCCTTTCCCGCCGACTGCCGGGAAAGGCTGATAAACGCCATTCAGCGCACGCGCGCCGCGCTCAACCATCAGCGTAAAACGCACTGGGATGAAAAAGATGTGGTGCTGATCACCTACGCAGATCAGTTCCGTGAGAGCGAAGCCCCAACCTTACGCACCTTATCGCGATTTTATCAGCAGCATCTGCAATCCACTTTTAATCTCGTGCATCTGCTGCCCTTTTTCCCGTACTCCTCCGACGATGGTTTTTCCGTTATCGATTACCATCAGGTCAGCGCCATCTGTGGCGACTGGACAGATATCGCCGAGCTGCACGAGCATACGCGCCTGATGTTTGATTTCGTTTGCAATCACATGTCGGCGCACAGCGCCTGGTTTAAGCAGTATCTGGCGATGGACCCCGCCTGGAATGACTATTTTATCAGCATGCCGCCCGCCACCGATCTCAGTGGCGTCACCCGTCCGCGTACCTCGCCGCTGCTCACACCGTTTGAAATGGCCGACGGCACCACGCATTTTATCTGGACAACTTTCAGCGCCGATCAGATCGACCTGAACTTCGGCAATCCTGCGGTGCTGTTAACCATGGTGGACGTGCTGCTGGATTATCTGGCGAAAGGTGCCGACTACGTGCGGCTTGATGCGGTAGGTTACATGTGGAAAACGCCCGGCACCTCCTGTATTCATCTGCATAAAACGCATCTGCTGGTAAAACTGTTTCGCGCCATTGCAAACGAGGTTGCGCCAGGTACGGTGATCATCACCGAAACCAACGTGCCGCACAAAGACAACATCAGCTATTTTGGCAACGGGCATGATGAAGCGCAGATGGTGTACCAGTTCTCGCTGCCGCCGCTGGTGCTGCACGCCATCCATAACGGCTCGTCCCGTGCGCTGAAACAGTGGGCCGCCTCGCTGGATCAGGGCGGCGGCGCCACCACCTTCTTTAATTTTCTCGCGTCCCATGACGGCATCGGTCTGAATCCGCTGCGGGGCATTTTACCGGAAACGGAAATCGTTTCGCTGGTGCGCGACCTGGCGATGGAAGGCGCGCTAATCTCCTACAAAAATAATCCTGACGGCACCACCAGCCCTTACGAAATCAACGTCACCTATATGGATGCGCTGAATAAAAAAGATGACAGTGACGATACCCGCCTGCTGCGCTTCCTGCTGGCTCACGCGCTGCTGCTGGCATTTCCCGGCGTGCCTGCGGTTTATGTGCAGAGCATTCTCGGTTCGCGAAACGATATAGAAGGGGTTAAAGCCGCAGGCCACAACCGGGCGATCAACCGCGAAAAGTATGCCATCAGCGCGATTGAAGCCGATTTAAGCGATCCGCAGTCGCTGCGCCATCGGGTTTATCATGCGTTAAGCCATTTGATTCGGATCCGTATTCGCCAGCCCGCTTTTCACCCCGATGCGCCGATGGAGGTGCTGGAGAGCGATAACGCGCTGCTGGTGATGCGCCGTCGGACGAAAAATGATGAAGGTCCGTTGCTGTGTGTTTATAACCTCAGTGCGCGCGCGATTGCATGGACACCGCCGGAAAGTCAGCGTTATCGCGATATCGTTCATGATGAGATCGTAGACGGGGAACAGCCGTTAACGCTGGCGCCGTGGCACTGGCTCTGGCTGAAAAGTTAAGAGAAACAGGCGGCAGAGCGCCGCCTGTAAGGCGTGTTATTTATAAACATCCGCCGTGGCGCTGAACTTACCGTGTTCGCGCCCTGCAATCACCAGGAAGTATTTCCCACCCTTCTCATCGGCAAGCTTCGACAGGGCTTCCTTCGCATCCATCGGCGAGGTGGTTTCCGAGGTGGTGTTTACCGTGCCGATTTTTTCCAGATTCATCTTTTGCACGTCTTCCTTGGTCACTTCTTTGGCCGCAAATGCACCGAAAGAAACGCCGCCAACCAGCAGACCCACTGCAATTGTTTTAAACATATTCATTAAAAAAACTCCTTAATTATTAGCGGAAGTAAGCAGTCGCCGGATGCGCATTCGGGGGAGCGGACGCAGCCTGCTCCCGGCAGTCCAGAGGTAAAATTAAGCGATCCTGCCTACCTGAACAATTATTATCTCTAATGAATAAATCGCCACTGTTTAAGGAGAAAAATTACTCTTTCAGTCCCGCCGCGAAGACGACCAGGCGATCGCAGAAGCTGTCCGGGTGAGAGATAAAGGGCGCGTGCGCTGCTTTATCGATAATAACCGACTCGCTCTGCGGCCAGACCGCGTCCAGCAACGGCGCAATGCGACGCGGCACCAGGCCGTCCAGCGCGCCGTAAATACGCAGCATCGGCATCGTTAACGCCTGCATCTCATTACGAATATCCACCGTGCGCAGGATCTCCAGACCGCCGTTGAGCACGCCCACCTCCGGCGCAGGCAGCGCCAGCACCACGCTTTTTAATAAACGCGCATCCTGGCGGGCGGTCTGGGTGCCCAGCGTTTGCAGCGCCAGAAAACGCTCCACGGTACGCTGAAAATCATCGCGCAACTGCTGCTGAAAGCCGCGCAGCGTGTCCGCTTTAATACCTGGCCAGTCGTCGTTCGCCGTAAAGCAGGGGGAGGAGGTGACGCTGACTAATCCGCTCACCTGTGCCGGGTGCAGCAGCGCCATTTTGCTGGCCACCAGGCCGCCCAGCGACCAGCCCAGCCAGATGGCCTTCTGCGGCGCGAACGGCAACAGCGCCGCAACCATTTCCTCAACGTCCATCGCCGGAAAATCACGGCTGCGGCCATAGCCAGGGAGATCGACCAGATGCAGGCGAAAATGCGGGCTGAGCCGCGAAACAATGCTGTGCCATACCTCTGCATTCAGCCCCCAGCCGTGCAGCATCACAAGATCGTGATCACCCCTGCCGATAGTTTGCCAGTAAAGCTGCGTCATCCGTTATAGTCCCGTTTTTGCCATGGAGGCCGCTATGCTATCAATCCCTACCGCCTGTTGGCTATGTCAGATGCCGCTGACGCTGTCGCATCATGGCTGCTGTAGCCTGTGCCTGCGCAGCCTGCCCGCGCTGCCGCCCTGTTGTCCGCGCTGCGGCCTGCCCTCTTTGCACTCTCGTCAGGCGTGCGGCCGCTGTCTGGCGCGCCCTCCCGCCTGGAGCAGGCTCATCGCCGTAAGCGACTGGCGGCCGCCGGTGAGCGACCTGGTAAAAAAGCTGAAGTTTCATCAGGCTACCGCGCTGTCGCGAACGCTGGCGCGACTGCTGCTGCTGAGCTGGCTGGCGGCACGTCGTCAGCACGGGCTGCGCAATCCCGACCTGCTTCTTAGTGTACCCTTACATAAAATGCGTGCCTGGCGGCGCGGTTATAATCAGCTCAGCGATATCGCCCGTTATCTGGCCCGCTGGTGTGGCTGCCGCTATGCTGCGGGCGGGCTGACGCGAACGCGTAAGACCAGAATCCAGCGCAGCCTGCGCGCCAGTGCCCGCCGCCGGAATTTGCGCGGTGCATTTCGGGTTGAAATCGCCGTCAAAGGGCAACATATCGCCCTGGTGGATGACGTGGTCACCACCGGCAGTACCGTCGAAGAGATCAGCGGCATTTTACTTGCCGCCGGAGCGGCCAGCGTGCAGGTATGGTGCCTGTGCCGAACCTTGTAGAGCGTCGGCGTTGGGCGTATAATAACCAACTAAATTAGTCAACTATTGAGCAATCGCCATGATCCGAATTACTGATGCTGCCCAGGAGCACTTCTCAAAATTGCTGTCAAAACAGGAAGATGGCACCCAGATTCGCGTTTTCGTGATTAATCCAGGCACGCCAACGGCGGAGTGTGGCGTCTCTTACTGTCCGCCAGACGCGGTCGAAGCCACCGATACTGAACTGAAGTTTGACAGGGTTTCTGCGTACGTTGATGAACTGAGCGCGCCGTATCTGGAAGAAGCGGAAATCGACTTTGTTACCGACAACCTCGGTTCCCAGCTCACGCTGAAAGCGCCTAACGCCAAAATGCGCAAAGTGAGCGATGATGCGCCGTTGATTGAGCGCGTCGAGTATCAGCTTCAGGCGCAGATCAACCCACAGCTTGCCAGCCATGGCGGCCGGGTATCGCTGATGGAAATCACCGATGAAGGCTACGCCATTCTTCAGTTTGGCGGCGGCTGTAACGGCTGTTCGATGGTTGACGTGACCCTGAAGGAGGGTATTGAGAAAGAGCTGCTGGCGACCTTCCCTGAACTGAAAGGCGTACGCGATTTGACCGAGCATCAACGCGGCGAACACTCTTTTTACTAAGTTCTTTATTCATGCGGGCGGCCTTCACCGCCCGCATCCTCTCTTACGCCTTTTTTAACGGCTTCCCGGTTTTCCTTCTTCGGTTCAGATCGTTAAGCAACCCAGTTACTTCTCTGTCCGCAAACATCTCTTCCAGCGTGACGTTGAGCTTGCGCCGCCAGTTGCGATACTGATCGGTGGTGCCCGGCACGTTCACTGGCTTGTCCATACCCGTCCAGTCCTCCGGTTGCAGCCCCAACAGCGCGCTGTTACTGTCGGCGATGAAGCGATGCAGCGCACGGTTCAGCACGGGCGTCATCTTCATTACGCTGGCTTTTTTTCCGCTACGCTTTGGCAGGCAGCCATATTGATGAAGCGCCTCCAGCAGCGCCTGCTTCTGCCGCGCACGCTGCTGACAGAGCGCTTGCAGCACCGCTTTGTCAGGATATACACCCAGCGTTTCGCCCAGCGCCAGGTCGCCCGCCGTCCAGAAGCCCTTCAGCGTCGGCAGATCGTGCGTGGTGGCGCTGGCCATCGACTGCCGCGGCCAGGCAGACGGCGCCCGATAGCGATCGCCGCTCTCCTGCTCGAAGTACATCACCTTCCACGAATAGATACCGCCCTGACGCAGCATGGCAACAATCTCCTGCGGCACGGTGCCCAGATCTTCGCCAATCACCATGCATTTGTTGCGGTGGCTTTCCAGCGCCAGAATCGCCAGCAGATCGTTAACCGGATAATAAACGTAAGCGCCAACGTTGGCGGTTTCACCATGCGGGATCCACCACAGCCGCAGCATCGACATTACGTGATCGATGCGCAGCGCGCCGCAGTTGTGCATGTTGGCGCGAACCAAATCGATAAAGGGCTGGTAACCGCGCGCTGTCATCACGTGCGGATCCATCGGCGGCAGCCCCCAGTTTTGCCCGAGCGGCCCGAGCGGGTCCGGCGGCGCGCCAACGGAGGCCGCCAGGCGATACAGTTCTCGATCGCACCAGGTTTCTGAGCCGCCTTCCGCCACGCCGACCGCGAGGTCGCGATAGAGCCCAACGGGCATCTCATGCTGCTGGCTGAGCTGCCAGCAGGCGGCAAACTGCGTGTCGGCCAGCCACTGCAACCACAGCCAGAAACGGATCTCCTGCTCGTTCTCCTGACAGAATGCCTGCACCGCCTCGCCGTGGATATCCTGTAGCGCTTCGGGCCAGGCTGGCCAGCCCCAGCGCTGCGGATCCTCAGTGAGCATCGCGCCATGCAGCGCATCATAAGCCGCCTGCCAGAACAGGCTGCCGCCGCCGTGGGCGATAAAGGCCTCAAATGCCTCACAGGCGTCGTCGTTGTCCGGCCGCTGGCAGAAATGCTGCCAGGCATGGCGCAGCCCCTGTATTTTCAGCTCGCTGACCAGACGGTAATCCACCCACTCGCCCTGCCTCGCCTTAGCCAGGCGCGCCTGGGTATTTTTCTGCTGCCACCAGCGTTGTGCGGCTTTGCTTTGCTGAAAATCCGCCACCGCCGCCACGTCGATATAGATAACGTTAAGCCAGCGTCGGGATGAGGGACTGTACGGGCTGGCGTTTTCCGGGCTGGCGGGATAGAGCGCATGGATGGGATTGAGTCCGATAAAAGCGCCGCCCCGTTCGGCCACGTGGGCAATCATCTGTTTCAGATCGCCAAAATCGCCGATGCCCCAGTTATTTTCCGAGCGCAGGGTATAAAGCTGTATGCAGGCGCCCCACAGCTTCTTGCCTTCCAGCAGCGGCGCAGGTTCATAGCAGCGTTTCGGCGCGATGATGACCCGGCATGTCCAGGACTTTTTACCCTGACTCAGCCGGAGCTGATGGTAGCCAAAGGGTAACGCACCCGGCAGCGTGATCGCCTCACCGGCGCTGACCTGACCGCTGTATTCGCGCTGGTTTTCCGTCTCCAGTCGCCAGACATACTCGCCTTTGCCGGTCACGCCCAACTGCATGGTGCGTTTACGAATAAAAACCTTGCAGACCGGGATCGGGCCGGGCTTTGCTTTCCAGAGGTCAGACATCGCGGCAAGCAGCCGTTCGCGCACCTCGCGACCGATCTCTTCCGGCTCGCCTTTGGCATTGACGTATTTCGCGGCAATACCTGCCGCAGCCGCCATCTGTTCAAACTTTTTTTTATCCATGCTTCCGCCCGTTATTTATACCAGAACGAAACGGATTAACTCTCTGCTGCGACATACCCCTTCCTTCTTAAAAAACGAACAAAATCAAATACGGGCTCACGCCTCTTACAGTTAAGACCGTAAAAGGGAAAAATGCTCATCGCTGTGGGAAATTATGGTTAAAAATAAGGATGATGCGGCGTCCGTGCCGCGCGGGGTCAGCAGAGTTCCAGATGAACGTCGTGCTGCTCAATCATTTTCAGCACGCCGGGCGGCGGCGCTTCGTTGGTGAACAGATAGTCGATCAGGCTCATATTGCCGAGGTTGACCATCGCGTTACGGCCAAATTTTGAGTGATCCGCCACCAGCATTACGCAGCGTGAATTCTCAATAATGGCGCGCTTGGTGCGTACCTCATGGTAATCGAAGTCGAGCAGCGAGCCATCCATATCGATACCGCTGATGCCCAGGATGCCGTAGTCGAGGCGAAACTGTGAGATATAGTCCAGCGTGGCTTCACCGATGATGCCGCCATCGCGGGTTCGTACTTCACCACCGGCAATAATCAGGCTGAAATCCGGTTTGGACATCAGCAGCATGGCGACGTTGAGGTTGTTGGTGACCACCCGCAAATTCGTGTGATTCATCAGCGCGTGGGCCACCGCTTCCGGCGTGGTGCCGATATCAATAAACAGCGAGGCGCCATCGGGGATCTGGCTGGCAACCCGGCGGGCGATGCGTGCTTTTTCCGCCGACCACATCATTTTACGATCCTGCCACGCGGTGTTTTCAGAACTGGAAGGCAGCGCCGCGCCGCCGTGGTGGCGTTGAATTTTGTTCTGCTCCGCCAGATCGTTCAGATCGCGGCGAATGGTCTGTGGGCTGACGGTAAAGTGATCCACCAGCTCTTCCGTACTGACATAACCCTGACGACGCACCAAATCGATAATGGCGTCGTGACGTTGCGTCTGCTTCACAAAGCTCTCCTGTTAATTCACCCGTGCCTTTACTCAAGCCTGTTTTTTGTTTCGGGTATCGACAAAGGCCATCGCCAGCCCGACCAGCAGGCCGGTGACATGGGCAGCATTAGCGATTGAGAGACCAAACCAGCCCATATAACCGACGACCAGCCATAACACCGCGAAGGCCATCAGACCACGCTCCAGCCAGATCCCACTTTCAGGATCGCGCTCGCCCCGGAGCCACGTATAGCCCATCAGCGCATAAACCGCGCCCGATAGCCCACCAAACATTACGCCGCTGAACTTCGCCTGCATCCAGCCGCTCAGCAGCGCGGATATAATTAAAATCACGAAAAGCTTACCGGCACCGAGCCGTTTTTCAACCGCGCCGCCAAGGTACCACCACCACATCAGGTTAAACGCGATGTGCAGCAGGGAGAAATGCAGCAGCGCATGGGTAAACCAGCGCCACAGCTCAAGCCGCTGGCCCTCATCCGGCCAGGCAAGCCAGCCCATAACGGTTTCGTTGCCCAGCGTCTGCATCAACACGAATACGGCGATACAGATAACCATCACGCTCAGCGTCAACGGCCCGGCACGCTGGCGAATGTTGTCCATCAGCGAGGTGCTCTGATACTGAAGGCCGCTGTTGGTGGTTCCGGCGTGCCAGCTGGCTTCCAGATAGCGTGGGTGTTCCGGTTCGCGAATGAACTGGCTAAGTTCGTTTTCAACCAGATTCACTTTCGAATCATCATCAAGCCAGAGGGTGTAGCGCTCTTCATGTTCAATACGCAGCTGGATGCCACGCGTTGCCATATAGTCCACGAAGGCCTGCGCCATACGAGGGTTGGAAAATTCAGTAATGCGCATCATCGCCAGCGGAAGTCCCTGTTTCACAATAAAAAGCAGAATATCTCTTACTTATCGGCTACGCCAGTGCTTCCGTTTGTTGCGGAAAAGCGCGTTGCCAGGCCTCAAAGCCGCCGTCAATGCTATAGACTTCAGTAAAGCCCTGCCCCAGAAGATATTGCGCCACATTTTTACTGCTGTTGCCGTGATAACACATTACCAGCAGCGGCGCGGTCAGATCGGCCTGCTCAATAAACGCGTTGAGGGAATGGTTACTGAGATGAAAGGCGCCGCTGGCGTGCGCCGTCGCATAGCTTTGCGGATCGCGCACGTCGACCAGATTGGCGCGGTGGTCAGCCAGCAGCGCTTGCGCGCGCTGTACGCTGATACAGTCGAATTTTTCCATGGTGAAGTCTCGTCAAAGAGTGACAAATAAACATCATTGTAGCGTGAACGCCACGCACAATAACCCATTAACCTGGAGGGTTAATCGTCTTTTCTTTGTACAATTATGTTACCTACATCACGCATAAATGTTTTTATTACGTTAACGCTGGCATCAATGTTGGTTTCCGATTATTATTATGTTCGAAAACGAACATTAAAGAACTATTCCGAACATCGGAGGAGATAACGTGGAAACCAAAGACTTGATCGTAATCGGCGGCGGCATTAACGGCGCCGGGATTGCGGCAGATGCCGCCGGACGCGGCCTGTCAGTACTGATGCTGGAAGCGCAAGACTTGGCCTGCGCTACCTCTTCTGCCAGTTCAAAACTGATTCATGGCGGCCTGCGCTACCTTGAACACTATGAATTCCGCCTGGTGAGCGAAGCACTGGCCGAACGCGAAGTGCTGCTGAAAATGGCGCCGCATATCGCTTTCCCGATGCGTTTCCGTCTGCCGCACCGCCCACATCTGCGCCCGGCATGGATGATCCGCATTGGGCTGTTTATGTACGATCATCTGGGCAAACGTACCAGTTTGCCAGGCAGCCAAGGCGTGCGTTTTGGCTCAGATTCGGTACTTAAACCTGAAATTGTGCGCGGTTTCGAATATTCCGACTGCTGGGTGGACGATGCTCGCCTGGTCGTGCTCAACGCGCAGGAAGTGGAAAAACACGGCGGCGAAGTCCGCACGCGCACCAAAGTGACCCGCGCGTGGCGTGAAAATGGTCTGTGGACGGTCGAAGCAGAAGATATCGACAGCGGTAAAATCCATACCTGGCAGGCAAAAGGCCTGGTGAACGCCGCCGGTCCGTGGGTGAAACAGCTGTTCGATGACGGTCTCAAGTTGAAATCGCCTTACGGCATCCGCCTGATCAAAGGCAGTCATATCGTGGTGCCGCGCGTTCACACTGAAAAGCAGGCCTATATTCTGCAAAACGAAGACCACCGCATCGTCTTTGTGATCCCGTGGATGGATGAGTTCTCCATCGTGGGCACCACCGACGTCGAATATAAAGGCGATCCGAAAAACGTTCATATTGATGAGAACGAGACGGACTACCTACTCAACGTCTTCAACGCGCACTTTAAGAAAACGCTGAGCCGCGAAGACATCGTCTGGTCCTACTCAGGCGTGCGTCCGCTGTGTGACGACGAATCGGATTCACCGCAGGCCATCACCCGCGACTATACGCTCGACGTGCGCGATGACAACGGCCAGGCGCCGCTGCTTTCGGTATTCGGCGGCAAGCTGACCACTTACCGCAAGCTGGCCGAACACGCAATGGAGAAGCTGTCGAAGTATTACAGCAACATCGGCCCGGCCTGGACGAAAAGCTGCGTGCTGCCCGGCGGCGACATCGCCGGCACGCGGGAAGACTACGCCGCCAGCCTGCGCCGTCGCTACGCATTTATCAGCGAAGCACAGGCCAGGCACTACGCGCGCACCTACGGCAGCCGCAGTGAACTGATCCTGAAGGATGCAACCCGCCTGGACGATCTTGGCGAGCTGTTCGGTCATCACTTCTATGAGGCGGAGCTGCGTTATCTGGTCGAAAACGAGTGGGTGCGTGCCGAGGACGATGCATTGTGGCGTCGAACGAAAATGGGTATCCATTTAAATGATGAGCAGCGTGCCCGCGTGGCCGAATGGCTTGCGCAGCATGCAAAAAAACCGGCACTGTCACTTGCCTCTTAACGGCTGTCGATGACAAAAGGGCGGACATTTCCGCCCTTTTTTATGCCTTCAGAATTTACGGGCTTCTGTTTATTGTGCCGTTGCTATCGAAAACCACGCGATATTTAACGCCATTCAAAATATAGAGCATGGTGTATTCAACACCGGGTGTTAAAACCAGCCTGATGCATGTATCAGGATATTGCTTTTTGATATCTCTCCCAACAGCCAGATCGGTCTTGTGATCATCCTCAGTAGAACTGATCGTATAGAAAGTAAGCATATCGTTCGAAGCGGACTTTATACACACCAGATTGTCATCAGGTACAAAGACCTCACCCTGATACCTGAATACCGGATAATCTTGTAAACCGCAACCTGACAGCAACATCATCACCATAAAAAGAAAAAGTGATTTTTTCATTCTGGAAAGCCTCTCAAAATCATCTTATATTTTGACGCAAGAGCTGATGATTTTTCATCGCGGGAGTATTTCTTTTCGTTATTTAACTCAATAAACTTTGTCTTTTCATAACGATTGAATAGCAATAATCAGCAACAATACTCGCCTGCTGTTCCATTAAGTAATCAGAAAGCCTGTTCTTATCAATATTACAGGGGCACTGTTACTTGCCTCTTAACGGCTGTCGATGACATAAGGGCGGTCATTTCCGCCCTTTTTTATGCCTTCAGAATTTACGGGCTTCTGTTTATTGTGCCGTTGCTATCGAAAACCACGCGATATTTAACGCCATTCAAAATATAGAGCATGGTGTATTCAACACCGGGTGTTAAAACGACCAGGATGCAGGTATCGGGATATTTTCTGTTCAGATTATCACCAAATCTGACCGGCTTCATGTGCCTGTTTTCAGGCGAGCTTATCATGAAGTAATTGAGGCTATCGCCTGAAGAGGACTTGATACAAACAAACCTGTCGTAAACATATACATATCCGGGATTCTTAAAAACCAATGAGTCTTGAAACCAACATCCTGACAGAAAAAATACTGAGGTAAAAAGCAAAAAAAATTTCTTCATAACGGAAATCCTTTCATTATTTCCTGATACTTTGATTGCAGCAACGCAGCGTTTTTTTCCTCACGATAATTTCTATATTTTATCAAATAGCTATAGTATGTCGCATCATGACTTTTTAATAGCCAATAGTCAGCAAAAATACTCGCCTGCTGTTCCATTGAGTAATCAGAAAGCCTGCTCTTATCAATATTACAGGGGCAATGTCACTTGCCTCTTAACGGCTGTCGATGACATAAGGGCGGTCATTTTCGCCCTTTTTTATGCCTTCAGAATTTACGGACTTCTGTTTATTGTGCCGTTGCTATCGAAAACCACGCGATATTTAACGCCATTCAGAATATAGAGCATGGTGTATTCAACGCCGGGTGTTAAAACCAGCCTGATGCATGTATCAGGATATTGCTTTTTGATATCTCTCCCAACAGCCAGATCGGTCTTGTGATCATCCTCAGTAGAACTGATCGTATAGAAAGTAAGCATATCGTTTGAAGCGGACTTTATGCACACCAGATTGTCATCAGGTACAAAGACCTCACCCTGATACCTGAATACCGGATAATCTTGTAAACCGCAACCTGACAGCAACATCATCATCATAAAAAGAAAAAGTGATTTTTTCATTCTGGAAAGCCTCTCAAAATCTTCTTATATTTTGACGCAAGTGCTGATGACTTTTCATCACGGGAGTATCCTTTGTAGTTATTTAACTCAATATACTTTGTCTTTTCATAACGATTGAATAGCCAATAGTCAGCAACAATACTCGCCTGCTGCTCCATTGAGTAATCAGAGAGCCTTTTCTTATCAAAATCATAGGTATAGTCCGCTGCCCATGAAAAAAGGCCGCGCATCATCACGTTCATGCCATGCTGATATTGCCAGACATGCATCATTTCATGCAAAAAGAGATGTTGAAAATCAACGGTTGCCATAAAAAAGTCATCCTGGTAAACATGACTCTCAAACCATATTTCGCCGAGCGGCGTCATCGCCGTATGATTTCCCTGCATATCAAAAGGAAGAAAACTGCCGTGATGTACCCAAACCTGATAATAGCTGACAGAGTTGAAGAAAAGTTCGTTCGCTAATAATTTCTCGCCCGGTGTCAAAAGTCGTAATCCGTTACGTTCCAGCATCCTTGTCCTTAACCCGTAAACCAGCCTCATTGCCGTGGAGGCAGCTATAAATAGCAATTTCGCCGCTTTAAAAAAACGACAAGCATCACATTTCATTAATCAGGTAAATTCAGCAGGAAGTGGTAATAGTGCGTCATATTACGTTAATTAATAACGCTGTTTACGCTGAAAATCGAGGGAGTGTTTTTATCAGAAGAGAAATAGCGTGATTACATAACGTTTCCCTGTAATCCGCCAGGCAAACAGGCGGATTACAGGATGTATTATTGACGATAGTCTACAACCGGATTGGCGTTATTCCCCAAATCTCATCGGCATATTCCTGAATAGTCCGATCCGAAGAGAAGTAGCCCATTCCGGAAATATTCAGTAGCGCCTTACGCGTCCACTCTTCCGGATGGCGATAGACTTCGTCTACCTTATCCTGCGTATCCACATAGCTACGATAGTCGGCCAGAAGCTGGTAGTGGTCACCCAGGTTAACCAGCGAATCAAAAATATTCTGGTAACGTCCTGGCTCCTGCGGGCTGAAGACGCCGGTGGCCAACTGCGTCAGCGCCTGATGCAGTTCAGCATCCTGCTCGTAGAACTGGCGCGCGTTATAACCATTACTGCGCAGCGCTTCCACCTGCGGCGTGGTGTTACCGAAAATAAAGATATTCTCTTCGCCTACGTGTTCGAGCATTTCAACGTTGGCGCCGTCCAGCGTACCGATGGTCAGCGCGCCGTTGAGGGCGAATTTCATGTTGCTGGTGCCGGAGGCTTCGGTTCCGGCCAGGGAAATCTGTTCGGAGAGATCGGCGGCGGGAATAATGATCTGCGCCAGGCTTACGCTGTAGTTAGGAATAAACACCACCTTCAGCTTGTTCTTCACCTGCGGATCGTTATTGATCACCTGCGCTACGTCGTTGATCAGGTTGATAATATGCTTGGCAGTATAGTAAGCCGAGGCGGCCTTACCGGCGAAAATGTTCACGCGCGGCACCCAGTTGGCGTCCGGGTTAGCCTTAATGCGGTTGTAACGGGTGATCACGTGCAGCACATTCATCAACTGGCGTTTGTATTCGTGAATACGCTTAATCTGCACGTCAAACAGCGCGTGCGGATCGATAACAATATCCAGCTTCTGCGCGACATATTCCGCCAGACGCTTTTTGTTGCGTAACTTGGCGTCGCTGATGCGGGTCAGGAAGCTCGGATAGTCAATATGCTGCTTCAGCTCGTCCAGCTGACTCAGTTCGGTACGCCAGTTGCGGCCAATAGTGTCGTCCAGCACGTCAGAAAGCGGCGGATTAGCCAGCGCCAGCCAGCGGCGCGGCGTCACGCCGTTGGTTTTATTGCAGAAGCGGCCCGGAAACAGGGCGGCGAAATCCGCAAACAGCGACTGCACCATCAGGTTTGAGTGCAGTTCCGACACGCCGTTGACCTTATGACTGACCACTACCGCCAGCCACGCCATGCGCACGCGTCGGCCATCTTTTTCATCAATAATCGAGATGCGCGACAGCAGTTCCTTATCTTCCGGGTAGTAATCCAGAATAGTTTTCAGGAAATAATCATTAATATCAAAAATAATTTGCAGATGGCGCGGCAGAATTTTGCCGATCATATCCACCGGCCAGGTTTCCAGCGCTTCCTGCATCAGCGTGTGGTTGGTATAGGAGAAGACCTGACAGGCGACGTCGAACGCGTCATCCCACGTGAACTTATTTTCATCAATCAGCAGACGCATTAATTCAGGGATCGCCAGCACCGGATGCGTATCGTTCAGGTGAATGGCAATTTTGTCGGCAAGGTTGTCGAAGGTCTGATGCATCGTCCAGTGGCGATGCAAAATGTCCTGCACCGTGGCGGAAACGAGGAAATACTCCTGACGCAGGCGCAGTTCGCGACCTGAGTAGGTTGAGTCGTCCGGGTAGAGCACGCGGGAGACGTTCTCAGAGTGGTTTTTGTCCTCAACCGCCGCAAAATAGTCGCCCTGGTTGAATTTACCTAAATTGATCTCATTACTTGCCTGCGCCCCCCACAGCCTGAGCGTGTTGGTGGCGTCCGTATCAAAACCGGGAATGATTTGATCGTAAGCCATCGCCAGCACTTCTTCCGTTTCCAGCCAGCGCGCGTGGCTGCCTTCCATCTGAATACGACCGCCGAAACGTACCTTGTGGCGCGTGTTAAAACGCTGGAATTCCCACGGGTTGCCGTATTCCAGCCAGTAGTCCGGGGACTCCATCTGCCGGCCATCGACGATGTTTTGCTTGAACATGCCATAGTCGTAACGAATGCCGTAGCCGCGCCCCGGCAGGCCGAGCGTCGCCAGCGAATCCAGAAAGCAGGCCGCCAACCGACCAAGACCACCGTTGCCGAGACCGGGATCGTTCTCTTCTTCAATCAGATCGTCCAGATTGAAGCCCATCTCTTCCAGCGCGGCCTGTGCGTCTTCGTACATGCCCATCGCCAGCAGCGCGTTTGATAATGTACGGCCAACCAGAAACTCCATCGACAGGTAGTAAACCTGCCGCACGTCCTGGGAAAGCTGAGCCCGATTTGAACGCAGCCAGCGCTCCACCATCCGATCGCGCACCGCCAGCAGAGTGGCATTGAGCCATTCGTGTTTGTTGGCAATCGACGGATCCTTGCCAATCGTAAACATCAGCTTGTAAGCAATGGAATGCTTCAACGCATCCACGCTGAGCGTGGGAGCGGTATAGGTAAAAGGTGCGTTCATGTCAGTTTTCCCAATTCCTGTTTACAACAGCCGTTGATAGAGATCGCGATAGGCCACGGCGGCTACCTGCCAGCTAAAATCCATCGCCATTGCCTGACGCTGAACATAGCGCCACAGCGAAGGACGTGACCAGAGAACGAATGCACGTCGTATTGCGCGCAGTAATGACCAGGCGTTACTGTCTTCAAAGGCAAAACCACTGGCGACACCGTCAGCCAGATTCTCCAGGGAGCTGTCAAACACCGTATCGGCCAGCCCGCCAGTGCGACGCACCAGCGGCAGCGTGCCGTATTTCAGACCATAAAGCTGCGTCAGACCGCAGGGTTCGAAGCGGCTTGGCACCATAATCACGTCGGCGCCGCCCATAATGCGGTGTGAGAACGCCTCGTGATAACCAATCTGTACGCCAACCTGCCCGGGGTATTCCGCCGCTGCGGCGAGGAATCCCTGTTGCAGCACGGCATCGCCCGCGCCTAACAGCACCAGTTGACCGCCCTGCTCCAGAAGGCCCGGCAGCGCCTCCAGCACCAGATCCAGCCCTTTCTGTTTGGTCAGACGGCTGACCACAGCAAATATCGGCACCTTGTCGTCAATCTTCAGGCCCATGGTGATTTGCAGCTGGCGTTTGTTCTCCTGTTTGGCATCCAGCACGTCGCGGTTGTAGCGCGCCGTCAGCAGCAGATCCTGCGCCGGATCCCAGATATTCGGATCGACGCCGTTCAGAATGCCGGTCAGTCTGCCTTCCATGTGCCGCTGGCGCAGGAGATCTTCCATGCCGTAACCAAACTCCGCCAGCGTTATCTCACGCGCGTAGGTGGGGCTTACCGCCGTGATGTGATCGGCAAAAAACAGTCCCGCTTTCAGATAGGAAATCTGACCGAAGAACTCCAGACCGTGCATGTCGAAGAAGGACGGCGGCAGTTGGATCTCATCCAAATGCTTCGCGGCGAACAGCCCCTGATAGGCGAGGTTGTGCACGGTAAACACTGATTTAGCCGGTCGACCTCGCGCCGCCAGATAGGCGCAGGCCAGGCCGGCATGCCAGTCGTGCGCATGCACCACGTCCGGCCGCCACCAGGTGTCCAGGCCGCAGCCCATTTCGCAGCCCATCCAGCCCAGCAGCGCAAAGCGCAGATAGTTATCCACATAGGCATACTGCGACTCATCGTGGTAGGGGCTGCCGGGCCGATCATAGAGATCCGGCGCGTCGATAATGTAGATCCCCACCCCGTCAAACAGACCAAAGAGCAGCTCGACATCACCCGCAAAGGTATTCAGCTTCGCCACCACTTTCGTGTTGGCGATGCCTTTCTTGATATCCGGGAAACCCGGAACCAGCACGCGCGTATCAGTGCCTTCAGCGATCTGCGCGGCCGGTAATGCTCCTACAACATCAGCAAGCCCGCCGGTTTTAAGCAGCGGGAAAATTTCTGAACAGACATGTAAAACCTGCATCATCGGCTCCTTCACCGTATCCTGACGCGATCCCCCGCATCGATTATGCTTGTGCCTTTCTTTGCCAAACTGCGCGTTATTATTAATATCTAGTCCTGCCAGCCCAGCTTCGCCAGCATTGCTCGCGTAACAAGCACAATTCCCTCTTCGGAACGGTAAAAGCGACGCGCGTCGTCATCCGGGTTTTCACCAATCACCGTGCCTTCGGGTAAAATACAGGCGCGATCGATAACGCAGCGGCGCAGGCGACAGGAGCGCCCTACCACGACATCCGGTGAAAGAACGGATGATTCAATATTGCAGAATGAGTTAACCCGCACGCGGGAAAACAGCACGGAATTCACCACCACCGAGCCGGAAATAATGCAGCCGCCCGATACCAGTGAGTTCATGGTCATACCGTGACTGCCGGATCGGTCCTGAACAAATTTTGCCGGCGGCAGCGGTTCGGTATGCGTGCGGATCGGCCAGTTCTGGTCGTACATATCCAGCTCCGGCGTGACCGAAGCCAAATCGAGGTTAGCCTTCCAGTAGGCTTCCAGTGTCCCGACATCGCGCCAGTACGGCGGCGCTGTGTCGTCGCTCTGTACGCAGGAGTCGCTGAAGGAGTGTGCCAGCGCCTCGCCTGCCTCAACCACCTTCGGCAAAATGTCCTTGCCGAAGTCGTGATTAGAGTTCGGGTTTTGCAGATCCTCTTCCAACAGTTGGTAAAGGTAATCCGCATTGAAAGCATAGATGCCCATGCTGGCAAGCGCCTGTTTTTCATCGCCCGGCATGTGCGGCGGATCGGCCGGTTTTTCCAGGAACGCGCTCACGCGGTTATTATCGCCCACCGCCATCACGCCAAACGCGCTGGCCTCTTCCAGAGGCACGGGCAGGCAGGCGATGGTGCATTTCGCAGCGTTTTCCACGTGGTCAAGCAGCATCCGCGAATAGTCCATCTTGTAGATGTGATCGCCCGCCAGCACCACCACGTACTGCGCATCGTAGCGCCGAATGATATCGAGGTTCTGGGTGACGGCATCGGCGGTGCCGCGGTACCAGTGCTCCGTTGACAGCCGCTGCTGAGCAGGCAGCAGATCGACAAACTCATTCATCTCTTCCGTCAGGAACGACCAGCCGCGCTGAATGTGCTGCACCAGCGTGTGCGATTGATACTGGGTGATCACCGCGATGCGTCGAATGCCGGAGTTGAGGCAGTTGGAGAGCGCAAAATCGATGATACGGAATTTACCGCCAAAGTGTACGGCAGGTTTGGCGCGTTTGGCGGTCAGGTCTTTCAGGCGCGTACCGCGGCCGCCCGCCAGGATCAGGGCTATAGTTTGTGATGGCAATTGTCTTGCCAGCATCAGGGGATCGTTCTTATCTAATTTGACCATGTCTGACTCCTGTTATGATTGTTTATGGAACGCACATACACCATGAGGCGGCGCATGCCAGACAGTTGTTGAAGTCGGGTTATCATCCCCGGCGAAGGGGGGAATGGCGCACCATTCCCCTTGAGGTAACAAGAAATCGCACACTTCTTCGGTGGCGTTAAGGGTAAAAATCCAGTCGTGCGACAGGTGAATTTGTAAGCGATGCGCGCCATGCTGCCAGCCGTCGGCATTGAGTGGATGGCCATGCTGATCCAGCCACTTAACGTTGTTATCATCCGGCTGCCACCAGCTGTCGCGCTGAAGTGCAGGAATGCGCCGCCGCAGATGAATCAACGCGGCGGTAAAATCAAACAGGCGATGGTCAATGGCCTGCCAGTCAATCCATGAGAGCGCGTTGTCCTGACAGTAGGCGTTGTTGTTGCCATGCTGCGTGTTGCCAAGCTCATCGCCCGCCAGCAGCATTGGCGTACCCTGCGACAGCAGCAATGTTGCCAACAGCGCCCTGGCGCTGTTCTGACGCCGTTCCATCACGCTTTCCGGCGCCTCCAGCCCTTCCACGCCGTGGTTGTGGCTGAAGTTGCTGCCGTGGCCGTCACGGTTTTGTTCACCGTTCGCGTCGTTGTGCTTATCGTTAAAGCTGAGCAGATCGCGCAGCGTAAAGCCGTCGTGGGCGGTGAGCAGGTTAACGCTGGCGGACGGCAGTCGCCCTTCCTCACTGAAATCCTCAGCTGAGCCAGCAAACCGCTGCGCGAACTCGCCGTTAGCAACGTCGCCATGCAGCCAGAAACGACGCATCACGTCACGAAAGCGGTCATTCCATTCGGCAAAGGACGCAGGAAAATTGCCCATCTGATAGCCGTTGGGGCCGATATCCCACGGTTCGGCGATCATCTTGCACGTTGAGAGCAGCGGATCGGTCGCCAGTGCCGTAAAGAACGCCGCGTCGCGCCGGAAATCGGGCGTGCGTCCCAGCACGGGGGCCAGGTCAAAGCGGAAGCCGTCAACGTGGTACGCCTCCACCCAGTAGCGCAGGCAGTCCAGCGTCCACTCCAGCATCTGGCTGACGTTCAGCGTGTTGCCGCAGCCGGTCCAGTTTTGATAGCCGCCGTGGTCGTCCAGCCAGTAGTAGCTTTTGTTGTCCACGCCACGCAGCGACAGCGTCGGACCAATCTCCTCCAGCTCCGCCGTGTGGTTGAACACCACATCCAGGATCACTTCGATGCCTGCCTGATGCAGCGCCTTGACCGCCTGGCGGAATTCGTTTCTGGCGCAGTCGCCCGCCGCATAACGTTCATCAAGCGCCCACAGCGCCATCGGGTTGTAGCCCCAATAGTTGCTGAGCCCCATTTGCAATAAACGCGGTTCGTCGGCGAAGCAGGCCACCGGCAGCAGCTCAAGGCTGGTGATGCCAAGCCGCGTGAAGTGCGCGATCATCACCGGATGGCCCAGCGCCGCATAGGTGCCGCGGATGTCAGGCGGCAGATCGGGGTGCGTCAACGTCAGGCCGCGTACGTGTGCTTCGTACAGCACGGTTGATCCCCACGGCACGCGCGGAGGTCTGTCGTTTTCCCAGTCGAAATCATTGGCCACGACCACGCTTTTCGGTGCTATCGCTGCGTTATCCTGCGTGTCTCTTTCCCATTCACCGCCGAGAAAGCGCGCGTCTTTACTGACCTTCCCGTCGACCGCCAGCGCGCAGGGATCGATTAATAATTTGTTCGCATTAAAACGATGGCCATTTTCCGGCTGCCAGGGGCCGTGAACGCGATAGCCATAGCGCTGCCCCGGCTCGGCATCTGACAGGTAACCATGCCAGACATCACCGGTGCGCGCAGGCAAAGCCCACCGCGTCTCTTTGCCGTTTTTATCGAACAGGCACAGTTCCACCCGCTCTGCGTGCCGCGAAAAAAGTGCAAAGTTGACGCCTTTGCCGTCGTAAACGGCGCCCGCAGGCGTCGGTTTACCGGCAAGCAGTGGGCTCATCGCGCCTCCTTCACCAGCCAGAGCGTGGCAAGCGGCGGCAGCGTAATGCTGAGCGAATGCTCCCGATTATGGCCTGGCTGCGGCTGGCTGTGAACGCTGCCCTGATTGCCCGTATTGCTGCCGTGATAGTGGCCTGAATCGGTATTAAGCACCTCGTGCCAGCTACCGGGCTCGGTAACGCCAAAACGGTAGTCATGCCGCGTCACCGGCGTGAAGTTGCTGGCGACGATCACCTCGTTGCCCTCGCGGTCGCGGCGGGCAAAGATCAGCACCGAGTTTTCGAAATCGTCCACCACCAGCCACTCAAAGCCCATGGCGTCGAAATCAAGCTGATGCAGCGGCGTATGTGCGCGATAGGTGTGATTAAGATCTTTTACCAGGCGCTGAACGCCGTTGTGCCAGTTGTCGTCGCCTTCCAGCAGGTGCCAGTCAAGGCTGGTATCGTGATTCCACTCTCTGCCCTGCGCGAATTCGTTCCCCATAAACAACAGCTTTTTGCCGGGAAAACCAAACATCCAGCCGTAGTAGGCGCGCAGGTTGGCGAATTTCTGCCACGCGTCGCCCGGCATTCTGTCGAGAATCGATTTCTTGCCGTGTACCACCTCATCATGAGAGAGCGGGAGCACAAAGTTTTCGGTGCTGTTGTAGATCATACCGAAGGTCAGGTTGTTGTGGTGATGCTTGCGGTACACCGGATCCAGCGACATATAGTCCAGCGTGTCGTGCATCCAGCCCAGGTTCCATTTGTACCAGAATCCCAGACCGCCCGTTTCCGGCGGACGCGACACGCCAGGGAAGTCGGTAGACTCTTCCGCCACGGTCACCGAACCGGGCGCGGCCTGGCCCAGTACGCGGTTGGTGTAGCGCAGGAAGGCGATCGCCTCCAGATTTTCGCGGCCGCCGAGATGGTTCGGCACCCATTCCCCTTCGGCACGGCTGTAGTCGCGATAGATCATTGAGGCAACGGCGTCGACGCGCAGCCCGTCAATGCCAAAACGCTCAAGCCAGTAAAGCGCATTGCCCGCCAGGAAGTTGCTCACTTCGCGGCGGCCAAAGTTATAAATCAGCGTGTTCCAGTCCTGATGGTAGCCTTCGCGCGGGTCGCCGTGCTCATACAGCTCGGTGCCGTCGAATTTCGCCAGCGCGAAGTCATCGGAAGGAAAGTGGCCCGGCACCCAGTCCAGCAGCACGTTCAGCCCGGCTTCGTGCGCGGCATCAATAAACAGTCGGAACTCATCACGCGTGCCGAAGCGGCGGGTTGGCGCATACATGCCGGTTGGCTGGTAGCCCCAGCTGCCGTCAAAAGGATGCTCGTTGATCGGCATCAGTTCCAGGTGCGTAAAACCCATCTCTTTGGCGTAGGGCACCAGTTGCTCGGCCAGCTCTTTGTAGCTCAGCCAGAAATTGTTGTCCGTATGACGACGCCACGATCCTAAATGCACTTCGTAAATAGAGATGGGCGCATCAAAATCGTTGGCGCGTTGGCGCACTTCCGGCATGCTGACTTTTGGCGGCAATCCGCAGATCATCGAGGCGCTCTCCGGGCGCATCTGCGCTTCATAGGCATAGGGATCGGCCTTCAGCCGCAGCTCGCCGTGCGCGTCGATAATTTCGAATTTATAGAGATGTCCCTGGAGCGCGCCGGGCACAAACAGTTCCCAGACGCCGATTTCACGGCGGAAGCGCATCGGATGGCGGCGTCCGTCCCAGAAGTTAAAATCCCCGACCACCGATACGCGGCGAGCGTTGGGCGCCCAGACTGAAAAACGCGTACCGATGACGCCATCAATGACGTCCGCATGGGCGCCCATGGTTTCATAGGGGCGCAGGTGCGTGCCTTCCGCCAGCAGCCAGCTGTCCATTTCCGCCAGCAGCGGGCCAAAACGGTAAGCGTCATCAATCAGGTTCTGCTGACCGTGCCAGGTGACCGCAAGCTGGTAACGGAAAGGATTTTTGCGACGGGGAATAACGCTCTGGAAAAAACCGCGCGAGTCAATACATTCAAGTCGGGCGCACTTGCGGCCGGTGTTGGTTTCAATGACCCAGACCTCGGTCGCATCCGGCAGCAGTGCGCGCACCTCCAGCCCTTTGCTGGTCTGGTGCATGCCCAACAGGGCGAACGGGTCAGAGTAGTGACCGGAAAATAAAGCATTAATAAGCGAGTGATCCGTAAGCTCGGACATGTCTTTCTTCCCGTGATGTTTGGCAGACGATCCGGTGGGATGTGCTGCTCTTCATTGAGCCAAAAACACGCTGCCGGGGAAGACGAGCATCCTCTGTTAAAACCGCCGCAGCGCGCGACAACCTGCATTAAATGTCTTAAGCGCGTTCAGACCAGTACTCTGGTCGCTCTTTGATTACGCGATAGTTTTAAGCATAGCCAGGCCGTAACAAAAGCTCGGGTTGAAACGAGAAAAATATGGCTTGTAGATCAAAATTTCCGAGATTTTCAGCACGATTTGATGGAAAAAAAAGGACGGCGCGATTGCGGTTAAATTTTAACGATTAAAAAACAGACAGAAAACGTGAACGGCGCTGAAAGAAGCATGATGACAGGGTAAAAAAGAATAAAAACCGCCGATCGTGAGATAAGGCAGATCGGCGGTGAGTCGGTTAATCCACCAGCAGGCGCAGCATACGACGCAGCGGTTCGGCCGCGCCCCAGAGTAGCTGGTCGCCGACGGTAAAGGCGGAGAGATACTCCGGCCCCATATTCAGCTTACGCAGGCGGCCAACGGGCGTTTTCAGCGTGCCGGTCACGGCGGCAGGCGTAAGTTCACGCATGGTCACTTCGCGGTCGTTAGGCACCACGTTGACCCACGCGTTATGCGCGGCCAGCATCTGTTCAATATCATGCAGCGGCACGTCTTTTTTCAGCTTCAGCGTGAAGGCCTGGCTGTGACAACGCAGCGCGCCAACGCGCACGCAAAGGCCGTCAACGGGAATGGTCGCGGCCGGTTGCAGAATTTTATTGGTTTCCGCCTGCCCTTTCCACTCTTCGCGGCTCTGGCCGTTCTCCAGCTGTTTATCGATCCACGGGATCAGGCTGCCCGCCAGCGGCACACCGAAGTTGTCCGTCGGCAGCACGCCGCTGCGGCTCATCTCAGTGACCTTGCGTTCAATATCCAGAATGGCCGACGCCGGGTTTTGTAGATCGGTCGCCACGCCATCATGCAACATGCCCATCTGGCTCAGCAGTTCGCGCATGTGGCGCGCGCCGCCGCCGGAGGCCGCCTGATAAGTGGCGACCGAGGCCCACTCAACCAGGTTGCTGGCGAACAGCCCGCCCAGCGACATCAGCATCAGGCTGACGGTGCAGTTGCCGCCAGCAAAGGTTTTGATGCCCTTTTCCAGGCCCTGACGAATAACGTGATGGTTAACCGGATCGAGGATGATAATGGCATCGTCCTGCATACGCAGCGTGGAGGCGGCATCAATCCAGTAACCCTGCCAGCCAGAAGCACGCAGTTTTGGATAGACTTCGGTGGTATAGTCACCGCCCTGGCAGGTAATAATGATGTCCAGCGCTTTCAGGCCGTCGATGTTGTAAGCATCCTGAAGCACGCCCGCAGCAACGCCGCCGAATTCAGGCGCGGTCTGACCGTGCTGAGACGTTGAGAAAAAAACCGGGCGAATAGCGTCGAAATCACGCTCTTCGCTCATACGCTGCATCAGCACGGAACCCACCATGCCGCGCCAGCCGATCAAACCCACTGATTTCATGTTGTACCTGCTTCAGACGACATGCGCAGTTTTTTCCGGCTTCGTGCCTGAAAACGGGCTGCGTCAGTCGCATCTGACCTGTTAGAGTAAATAGAATAAGAAAACGATCTGCATTTACCTTACAAAATGCAGCAGAAGTGGCAAGTGAATTAAATCGATTAACGGCGTTTTTTTAGCAGCGCTGCTTATAACCCGATGCAAACCTGATAATTAAGAGAATAATTACAATGACTGAAATGATTTCGGCAACAGTATTATTGTTGCTGATAATGGATCCGCTGGGCAATTTGCCGATTTTTATGTCGGTTTTAAAGCATCTGGAGCCAAAACGTCGCCGGATGGTGCTTATCCGCGAAATGCTGATTGCCCTGGTGATCATGCTGCTGTTTCTCTTTGCCGGAGAAAAAATTCTCGCCTTTCTTAATTTGCGTACGGAAACGGTATCGATTTCGGGCGGCATCATTCTGTTTTTGATTGCGATAAAAATGATTTTTCCCTCCCACGAAAGCAGCAGCAGCGGGCTTTCCGCCGGTGAAGAACCCTTTCTGGTTCCGCTGGCGATCCCGCTGGTTGCCGGACCGTCGTTGCTGGCGACGCTGATGCTGCTGTCGCATCAGTATCCCGACCAGATGTCTCATCTGGTTGGCGCACTGCTGATTGCATGGGGCGCCACGGTGATTATCCTGCTGCTTTCCGGGCTGTTTTTGCGGCTGCTGGGAGAGAAAGGCGTGAACGCGCTGGAGCGGCTGATGGGACTGATCCTGATTATGTTAGCCACGCAGATGTTTCTTGACGGCATTCGCGCTTATCTGAAGATTTAAGGCTCATCGCGTATCCCTGGGCTGGACGGCCAGCGCCTGCGAACAGCCTCTCCCTGCCGTTGCTTGTTGAAGCTGAAGACAACACCGTTGGCCTCAGAAGAGCCGGGACGGATTTACGACGTCCCGGCAGGCTGCCCCTCAACGACGCCGTTCGCCCGCGCGGCAGGATTACGACAGCAGCGTAAACGCGATCATCCCGACCAGTGCGCCGCTGGTGCCGAGCAGCGTTTCCATTATCGTCCAGGTTTTCAACGTTTGCCCTTCCGTGGCGCCGGTGAAGCGGCCAAACAGCCAGAAACCCGCATCGTTAACGTGGCTGACCACGATAGAACCGCCCGCGATGCAGATCGACAGCGCAGCCATCTGCGCGCCTGAATAGTGCAGCGGCTCGATAACGGGCATGATCAGTCCAACGGCCGTCAGACAGGCGACCGTCGCCGATCCCTGAATAATCCGCACCGCCGCCGCAAGAATAAAGCAGGCGAGCGCCACCGGCAGTCCCGCGCTGGTCAGGGCATTGCCCAACGCCGGGCCAACGCCTGAATCCACCAGCACCTGCTTAAATACGCCACCGGCGCCGATCACCAGCAAAATGATGCCCGCCGGTTGCAGCGCGCTGCCGCAGATCGCCATCACGCGCTCTTTATCCATTCCCTGCCGATACGCCAGGCCATAAATCGCCACCAGGCAGGCCACTAAAATGGCGATAAACGGATGACCGACAAACTCCAGCCACTGATAAAGCGTGCTGCCCTGCGGGGCGAAACGCGCGCCGATGGTTTTTAAACCCACCAATACCAGCGGAAACAGAATCAGCGACAGGCTGAAGCCAAACGACGGCAGCGTGCTCTCTTCAAATTCAGGATGGTGCGTATCTTCAGGCAAAGTAAAGGTCACCCGGCGGCTGATAAAATTGCCGAACAGCGGCCCGGCGATCAGCATGCCCGGCAGCGCCGCGCACAGGCCAAGCAGGATCATCCAGCCGAAATCAACGTGCATCTGCGAGGCAAGCAGCATTGGTGCCGGGCCGGGCATCAAAAAAGCGGCAGACGCAGCGACACCGGCAAACAGCGGGATTACCAGCTTCACCAGATTGTCATTGGTTCGACGCGCGACGGCAAAGGCGATGCTGATCAGCAGCACGATCGCCACTTCAAAAAAGAGCGGCAGCGCGCAGATCAGCCCGGCGATGCCCATGGCATAGTGCGCACGGTGTTCGCCAAAGGTTTTCAGCATCTTAATGGCTATCTGATCGACCGCGCCGGTCTCATGCAAAATCTTGCCGAACATCGCGCCAAGCGCCACCACAATGGCTAAAAAGCCCAGCGTGCCGCCCATGCCTTTTTGCATGGTATCGGCGATTTTATCCAGCGGCATGCCGGAAAAAACGCCGGCGCCGACCGACACCAACATCAGGGCAAGGAAAGCGTGCATACGTGCTTTCATGACCAGAAAAAGCAGCAGCAGAACGGAACCCGCCGCCGTTAAAACCAGCGTTGCCGTTGCCATTACGCCCCCGGATTGACCACATTGTCGATGGTGGCAATCGTTTCGGCCACAACCTTGTCCAGCGATTGCGCAATATCGACTACCAGCACGTTCGGCTCATCGTCGCCCGGCGCTTCCAGCGTTTCAAACTGGGTAACCAGCATCTGCGGCTTAAAGAAATGCCCTTTGCGCGCGCGCAGGCGTGCTTCGATAGTATCGAAATCACCTTTCATGTAGATGAAAGAGAGGTTCTCATTGCCTTTACGCAGAATATCGCGATAGCGCTTTTTCAACGCAGAGCAGACGATCAGCGACACCGCATTGGTGCGCTGCATGGCGAAAGCCGCATCATTAATGGACTCAAGCCACGGCTGGCGATCCTCATCGTTCAACGGATGGCCGGCAGCCATTTTCTCAATATTGGCGCGAGGATGGAGAAAATCCCCATCGAGAAAAGCGGCTTTAAGCTGCCAGGCCACAGCGCTGGCAACGGCGGATTTGCCGCTTCCTGAAACGCCCATCAGCACAAAAACGTGATGGGACGACGGGGAGGTGTTCATATTTTCTGCTCCGCAAAAGGTTGAGAAGAGGCGTCAACGCGATTTGTTATCGGTAACATTGTCTGGATGCGTGCCATGCAAGGCAACACCTGTGCAAGAAAAAGGTGGTATCTGTGAACCGCTTCAAAAAAATGGCAATTTCAGACCAGGCAGGCACATTTCGTCAAAATGATGCCGGATAGCATCAGATGCTGCCGCCTTCGGAAATGGCAAACCCCACGTCTACGGGCCGATCGGGCACCTGTTCCCCGCGGATGCGCGCCAGCAAAAGCGTGGCGGACTCACGCCCCATCTGCTCGCGCGGCGTGATCACCGTCGCCAGCGGCGGCGTCATCACCTGGGTGATATCGTGACCGTGAAAACCCGCGATAGCCATATCTTGCGGCACGCGAAGCCCCTGTCGCTGACATTCGAATATCGCGCCCACCGCCAGGTCATCATTGGTGCAGAACAGGCTGTCGGTTTGCGGATAGCGTTTTTGCGCCTCTTTTAACAGTTGTCCGCCGAGGGAGAATGACGAGGCATCCTCAATCATTACGCTGTGCGGCGTTCGCCCCGCTTCGCGCATTGCCCGTTCGTAACCCTGCTGCTTAAGTAGCGTACGCTCATCAAGGCGCGCGCCGAGGTAGACGGTATGGTGATGGCCGCGCTTCAAAATGGCCTGCGTCATCTGCCGGGCGGCCTCAACGTTATCGAAGCCGACCGCCATATCCAGACAGGGCGATACGCTGTCCATCATCTCCAGCACCGGGATCCCGGCGGTTTCAAGCATTTTCAGGCTGCCCGGCGTGTGGGTGCGCTCGGTGAGGATCAGTCCGTCAATGTTCCAGCCCAGCAGCGAGCGCATCTGCAACTCTTCTTTTTCTGCGCTGTAACCGAAATGACCGAGCATGGTCTGATAGCCCGCCGCGTCGGTGACCGTTTCGATACCGCGCAGTACGTCGGCAAACACCTGGTTGGTCAGCGATGGCAGCAGCACGCCAATCGCCCGACTGGTGGAATTGGAAAGGATATCGGGCGCGCGATTAGGAATGTAGCCCAGCGCGTCCAGCGCCTCGGCGATGCGGCTTCGTAGCGCGGCGGAAACCTGATCGGGGTTGCGCAGATAGCGGCTGACGGTCATTTTTGTGATGCCCACGCGATCGGCAACGTCCTGTAATACCGGTCTTTTCTTCTTCATCGTCATGTCAGGTGAGGGAGAGATAAAGAGAGTGTAACAAAAAGGGCGCGGCTTGCCGCACCCAAATCGCAGGGATCAGACAGCAGGCAGATCGAACAGCAGAATTTCCGCCGCGCTGTCGGCGCTGATGTGCAGATGGGGTTCGTCCCAAATGGCAAACGCGTCGCTGGTGGAAGCCTGCTCGCCGTTGACCGTTACCTCCCCTTTTACTACCTGAA
>NZ_JNVB01000034.1 GCF_000770305.1 Erwinia oleae | reverse complement strand
GCCACGCACCCTGCGCCGAGTTACCGTTCAGGCTGTTTTGCTGTTCAAGCGAAGCGGCCTGCCGGGTCAACTGATACATCTCGTTATTGAGCTTACTCACTTCACTATGCAGCTGATTTAATTCCGGCTGCTTTTGCGGAGAGACGCATCCCGCCAGCAACAAAATAATCGGTAACGGATAAAACCGGCTTAATGCTCTGCTTGCCATAGCCTGAACGCTCTCCTGAATGACTTAATCAGGAATACGCAGCGTCTGGCCCGGATAGATCTTGTCCGGATGCGACAGCATTGGCTTGTTGGCTTCGAAAATTTTGTTGTACTTGCTGGCATCGCCATACACTTCTTTTGACACCGCGCTCAGGGTATCGCCCTTTTTCACCGTATAAAAACGCGCTTCTTTTGCAGGTTCAGCGACGTTTACATTGTCTTCCACCGCGGTGATGCCGGCGACGTTACCCGCAGCCACAAGGATTTTCTCTTTCAGTTCCTGAGAAATGGCATCGCCAGTAATCGTGGCTTTGTCATTTTCAACCTTTACGTCAACTTTATCGCTGCCGGGAAGACCCAGTTTGGTAATGTGCTCCTGAAGCTTTTTAGACTGATCGTGAGCCTCACCGGTGACGCTGTCCCACAACTTTTCACCCGCTTCTTTTACAAAATTAAATAATCCCATATATCCTCCTGTTAATCCCCGATTAGGGAAGAAATTAAGCTAAAAGCAACAGGAACTATAGCGGATAAATAATATTTGCGCCTTCAGACGCGCTCTGAAAGTCTACAGGTAAGCATTACGCGAGTCGGGCCGCAAATATGCCGCATATTATTTTGTTGCCAGCCACTTCGCGTTACACTATCCGTCACTTTCATGAATACTCAGGGATCATCATGCATTGCCCGTTCTGTTCAGCCGTGGATACTAAAGTGATCGATTCCCGCCTGGTGGGCGAAGGAACCTCGGTACGTCGTCGTCGCCAGTGCCTGGTGTGTCATGAGCGTTTCACCACGTTTGAAGTTGCCGAGCTGGTTATGCCGCGGGTGGTGAAAAGCAATGATATTCGCGAACCCTTCAATGAAGACAAGCTTTGTAGCGGAATGTTGAGAGCCCTGGAAAAGCGCCCCGTCAATTCAGAAGACGTGGAAAACGCCATCAGCCACATTAAAAGCCAACTGCGTTCAACCGGCGAACGCGAAGTGCCCAGTAAAATGATCGGTAACCTGGTAATGGATGAGCTGAAAAAGCTCGATAAAGTCGCCTACATCCGCTTCGCTTCGGTTTATCGCAGCTTTGAGGATATTCGTGAATTTGGCGAAGAGATCGCCCGCTTACAGGACTGACATATGCGCGATGAACATTATATGGCGCGCGCCCTTGAGCTGGCGCGCCGTGGACGCTTTACGACCTCGCCAAATCCCAACGTCGGCTGCGTGATCGTTCATAACGGCAATATTGTCGGCGAAGGCTATCATTTTCGTGCAGGCGAACCTCATGCTGAAGTTCACGCGCTGCGCATGGCGGGCGACCGCGCCCGCGGCGCCACGGCCTATGTGACGCTTGAACCGTGCAGCCATCATGGGCGCACGCCGCCGTGCTGTGATGCGCTGATTGCCGCCGGCGTCGGGCGGGTCGTGGTGGCGATGCAGGATCCCAATCCGCAGGTGGCTGGTCGCGGCCTTTACCGTTTACAGCAGGCGGGTATCGAGGTCAGCCATGGCCTGATGATGCAGGAAGCCGAGGCGCTGAATCGCGGTTTTCTCAAACGGATGCGCACCGGGTTTCCTTTCGTACAGCTTAAAATGGGCGCGTCGCTTGATGGACGCACCGCCATGAGCAGTGGCGAAAGCCAGTGGATCACCTCTGCGGAAGCCCGTCGCGACGTGCAGCGGCTGCGTGCGCAAAGCTCGGCTATTCTCAGCAGCAGCGCCACCGTGCTGGCCGACGATCCGTCGCTGACCGTACGCTGGAACGAGCTGAGTGCCGACAGCCAGAGCGTCTTCTCCGAGGGCGATCTTCGTCAGCCGGTACGCGTTATTATCGACAGCCAGAACCGCGTGACGCCGCAGCATAAGATTATCAGTCAGCCGGGGCAAACCTGGCTGGCACGCCTACAGCCAGACGTGCAGCCCTGGCCGGAAGGCGTCGAACAGTTTACCGTACCGCTGCACAACGGCAGGCTCGATCTGGTGGCAATGATGATGTTGCTGGGGCGTCGTCAGATCAACAGCGTCTGGGTGGAAGCCGGGGCGCAACTGGGCGGCGCACTGATTTCCGCCGGCGTGGTGGACGAGCTGATCGTTTATCTGGCTCCGACATTATTGGGCGACGCCGCGCGCGGCCTGTGCCATCTGCCGGGTTTAACACAGCTTGCTGAGGCACCCGCATTTACTTTTCGTGATGTCCGCCAGGTTGGGGCGGATATACGGCTGACGCTTACCGCTTAAACGCAAACGAAAAGCGGAAGCAGACCGGCCGGGAATGTGATAGAATCCGCCCCCCTGCGGGGCCACAACTGAACCCTTGAAGGAAGATTATGAACGTTATTGAAGCTGCTGTTGCCACACCTGATGCGCGCGTTGCCATTGTCATTGCGCGTTTTAACAATTTTATCAATGACAGCCTGCTTAGCGGTGCCCTTGACGCGCTGAAACGCATTGGCCAGGTGAAAGATGAAAATATCACCGTGGTCTGGGTGCCCGGCGCCTATGAAATGCCAATGACGGCACGCGCGCTGGCTAAAGCGAACAAATATGACGCTGTCGTTGCGCTCGGCACGGTTATCCGTGGCGGCACTGCCCATTTCGAATACGTTGCGGGCGAAGCCAGTTCTGGCCTGGCCAGCGTGGCGATGCACAGCGACATTCCGGTCGCCTTTGGTGTATTGACCACGGAAAACATCGAGCAGGCCATCGAACGCGCCGGAACGAAAGCGGGTAACAAAGGGGCGGAAGCCGCGCTGACCGCACTTGAAATGATTAACGTATTGAAAGCTATCCACGCCTGATTTGTAAGGGGAATTTTGTGAAACCTGCTGCTCGCCGCCGCGCCCGTGAATGTGCTGTCCAGGCGCTTTACTCCTGGCAGTTATCTCAGAACGACATCGCTGATGTCGAATACCAGTTTCTGGCGGAGCAAGACGTCAAAGACGTTGATATCGGCTATTTTCGTGAGCTGCTTAATGGCGTTGCGACTAACAGCGACTATCTTGATGGCCTGATGAAGCCCTGGCTGTCCCGTCAGTTAGAAGAGCTGGGCCAGGTCGAAAAGGCCGTTTTGCGCATTTCACTTTATGAACTGAGCAAGCGTGCCGACGTGCCGTATAAAGTAGCTATCAACGAAGGCATTGAGCTGGCAAAAACCTTCGGCGCCGAAGACAGCCACAAGTTTGTCAACGGCGTGCTGGATAAAGCCGCTCCGCAAATCCGCCCCAACAAGAAGTAATCCTCCGAGGCCGTTTTCGCGGCCTCTGTCATTTTCAACTCTGGATTAGCCTATGGCATGTGGAGAATTCGAACTAATCACACGCTATTTTGACCGCGTGACCAGTTCCCGTCGTGATGTGGAAAAAGGCATTGGCGACGACTGTGCGTTACTGACGGTGCCTGAAAAGCAGATGCTGGCGATCAGTACGGACACGCTGGTTGAAGGCGTACATTTTCTGCGTGACATTCATCCTGCGGATCTGGGCTACAAGGCGCTGGCGGTAAATCTCAGCGATCTGGCGGCAATGGGCGCCGATCCGGCGTGGCTGACGCTGGCAATGACGCTGCCATCAGTCAATGAGGCCTGGCTGAAGGACTTCAGCGACAGCTTGTTCGAGCTGCTGGACTATTACGATATGCAGCTGATAGGTGGTGACACCACGCGCGGCCCGCTGAGCCTGACGCTGGGTATTCACGGCATGGTACCGGCAGGCAAAGCGCTGAAGCGTGCCGGTGCGCGACCGGGCGACTGGATCTATGTGACCGGGACGCTGGGTGACAGCGCGGCAGGCCTGGCGCTGTTGCAGCACCGCGTGAAAATCAGCGATCCTGCCGCGCATGAGGCCTTGATCAAGCGTCACCTGCGACCGATGCCGCGTATCTTGCAGGGGCAGGCGTTACGCTCGCTGGCCAGCGCGGCAATTGACATTTCAGACGGCCTGATTTCTGACGTTCAGCACATTCTTCGCGCCAGCGGCTGCGGCGCACGGATCAATATCGATGCGCTGCCGCTCTCGCCGGCCATGAAGCAGCATTTTGAATCTGAGCAGGCGCTTCGCTGGGCGCTGGCTGGCGGAGAAGATTACGAGCTGTGCTTTACCGTACCGGAAATCAATCGCGGCGCGCTGGACGTGGCGCTCAGCCATTTTGGCGTGCCTTTTACCTGTATTGGTCAGATGGCACCGCAGTCAGAAGGGCTGACGCTGCTACAGGATGGCAAACCAGTGGATATCGACCTGAAAGGATTTGACCACTTTGATCAGTGATAAATTTGTGGCAAAGAGCCGCCTGAAAATGAGCAATCCGTGGCATCTGCTGGCCACCGGTTTCGGTAGCGGGCTTAGCCCTTACGTACCCGGAACCGTCGGCTCGCTGGCCTCTCTGCCTTTCTGGTATCTGATGACCTTTCTGCCGGCGGACATCTACTCGCTGGTGGTTATGTTCGGTATCTGTATCGGCGTATATCTCTGCCATCGCACGGCAAAAGATATGGGTGTCCACGATCACGGCAGCATTGTCTGGGATGAGTTTATCGGCATGTGGATCACGTTGATGGCGATCCCGGTCAACAGTTGGCAGTGGGTGCTGGCGGGATTTGTGATTTTTCGCATTCTGGATATGTGGAAGCCGTGGCCAATCCGCTGGTTTGATCGTAATGTCCACGGCGGTATGGGGATCATGATCGATGATATCGTGGCGGGTATTATCTCAGCAGGCATCCTTTATTACGTCGGTCACCACCTGCTGTAATGAAAAGGCGACCACCGTCGCCTTTCTTTTATTCAAATCCAACCACGCTGTGAGGCTGATAGACGCTCTCCAGTTCAATAATTTCCTGGCGGGTCAGCGTCACCTCCACTGCCTTTACCAGATCCGCCAGTTGCTCTGCGCGCGATGCGCCGATGATGGGTGCGGTCACCGCCGGTTTCGCCAACATCCACGCCAGCGCGACCTGCGCCCGGCTGATGCCTTTATCTTCTGCGCTGCGCGCCACGCGTCCGGCAATCGCGCCGTCATTCTCCTCCGTAGTGGCGTAGAGCGTGCTGCCAAACTCATCGGAAACCGAACGGGCGGTCGTCTCTCCCCACGGTCGCGTCAGGCGTCCGCGCGCCAGCGGGCTCCAGGGGATCACCGCGATGTTCTCTGCCTGGCAAAGCGGATGCATTTCGCGTTCCTCCTCACGCTGGATCAGGTTGTACTGATCCTGCATGCTGGCGAAACGCGTCCAGCCATTAGCATCGGCCGTGTAGAGTGCTTTGGCGAACTGCCACGCATACATTGATGATGCGCCGATATGGCGCGCCTTGCCGGATTTCACCACGTCATGCAGCGCTTCCAGCGTCTCTTCCAGCGGCGTGTCGTAGTCCCAGCGGTGGATTTGTAACAGATCGACGTAATCCATGCCCAGCCGGCTCAGGCTGTCATCAACAGATTGCAGAATGTTTTTACGCGACAGACCGCCGGAGAGGTTGCTCATGGGAAAGTAAACCTTGGTGGCCACAACGATCTCATCACGACGCGCAAAATCCTTCAGCGCACGACCGACAATCTCTTCGCTGCTGCCATCGGAATAGCTGTTTGCGGTATCAAAGAAGTTAATGCCTGACTCCAGCGCCTGCCTGATCAGCGGGCGGCTGCTCTCTTCCGGCAGCGTCCATGCGTGGCGTCCGCGATCCGGTTCGCCAAAGGTCATGCAGCCCAGGCAAAGGCGGGAAACGGTCAGGTCGGTGTTGCCTAATGGAATGGTTTTCATGCTGGCTCCTGCTTATCGGTGTGCGGCCTTCAGGTCGATTTTGATAAGTAAGGATAGCAGGTGAAAGGCTTCCCGAAGAGGAAGCCCTGTGAGCATTATTGTGCCAGCCAGCGGCTGATTTGCTGCTCAATGCCTTCAGCATCCAGTTGATAGTCCTGACGGATCTCCTCCTGGGTGCCCTGCGGAATAAACTCATCCGGCAGGCCAATCGTCAGCACCGGCACCAGCATGCGCCGCGCCATCAGCGCTTCAATCACGCCGCTGCCCGCGCCGCCTTTGATGGTGCCTTCTTCTAACGTTATCAGAGCCTCATGGCTGGCGGCCAGCTCAGCAATCAGCGCGTCATCCAACGGTTTAACAAACCGCATGTCCACCAGCGTGGCGTTGAGCGATTCGGCAACGGCTTCTGCTTCCGGCAGCAGCGTACCGAAATTCAGGATCGCCAGTTTTTCGCCTTCACGTTTCATCACGCCCTTGCCTAACGGCAGCGATGCCAGCGGTTGCAGATCGGCGCCGGTACCGGTACCGCGCGGGTAGCGCACCGCGCTTGGCCCCTGCATATAGTGATACCCGGTGTAGAGCATCTGGCGACATTCGTTTTCGTTACTGGGCGTCATGATCACCATATTCGGGATACAGCGCAGAAATGCGATATCAAACGCGCCCTGATGCGTCTGTCCATCGGCCCCGACAATGCCGCCGCGATCGATGGCAAACAGCACTGGCAGCTTCTGGATGGCCACGTCATGGATAAGCTGATCGTAAGCGCGTTGCAGGAAGGTGGAGTAGATCGCCACCACGGGGCGATAACCGCCAATCGCCAGGCCGGCAGCGAAGGTGACAGCGTGCTGTTCGGCGATGGCCACATCAAAATACTGTCCCGGATAGTCGCGCGAAAAGCTCACCATGCCGGACCCTTCACGCATGGCAGGCGTTACCGCCATCAGTCTGGCGTCATCGGCGGCGGTTTCGCACAGCCACTCACCAAAAATTTTCGAATAGGTTGGCAGGCCGCCTGCGGATTTTGGCAGCAGGCCGCTGACCGGATCGAATTTTGGCACGGCGTGCCAGGTGATAGGATCCTTTTCCGCCGGGGCGTAACCCTTGCCCTTTTTCGTCATGATGTGCAGAAACTGCGGGCCTTTCAGGTCGCGCATGTTTTTCAGCGTACTGACCAGCGCAAGCACATCGTGTCCGTCCACCGGGCCGATATAGTTGAAGCCCAGTTCTTCAAATAGCGTGCCGGGCGCCACCATTCCTTTAAGATGCTCTTCGGTGCGCTTTACCAGCTCCTTAATCGGCGGCAGGCTGGTCAGCACTTTTTTGCCGCCTTCACGAAAGCGTGAATAGGTTTTGCCCGAGAGGATCTGCGCCAGACGGTTGTTCAGCGCGCCGACGTTTTCGGAAATCGACATTTCGTTGTCGTTGAGCACCACCAGCAGATCGGCTTTGATGTCGCCTGCGTGGTTCATGGCTTCGAAGGCCATACCGGCGGTGATGGCGCCGTCGCCGATGACGCAAACGGTGCGGCGACCCTGGTCTTCCTTACCTGCGGCCACGGCCATGCCAAGCCCTGCGCTGATAGAGGTGGAAGAGTGACCGACGTTGAGCACGTCATATTCGCTCTCGTCGCGCCATGGAAAGGGGTGTAAACCGTTTTTTTGCCGGATGGTGCCGATGCGATCGCGGCGTCCGGTCAGAATTTTATGCGGATAGGCCTGGTGGCCGACATCCCATACCAGATGATCAAACGGCGTGTTATAGACGTAGTGCAGCGCAACGGTCAGTTCGACCACGCCCAGCCCTGAAGCAAAATGCCCGCTGGAGCGGCTGACGCTGTCGAGCAGGTACTGGCGCAGCTCATCGCAGAGTTTTGGCAGGCTCTCTTTCGGAAGCAAACGTAATTCCGTTGCTTCGCTGGCCTTTGCCAGCGTTGGGTATTTCGCAGTATCAAAACTCATCAGAGACTCATTGTGGAAGTTATTTATCGCGTTCAATGATGTAACTCGCCAGCGCCTGAAGCGGGGCCGTGTCACAGGATTGCGCAGAAAGCTGTTCTAAAGCGCTCAGCGATTCATGGTAAAGATCGCGTGCTTTGGCCCGTGCGCCGTCCAGCCCCAGCAGTGCCGGATAGGTGCTTTTTCCCAGATCCTGGTCGGCGCCCTGACGCTTGCCGATAATCGCGGTATCGCCAACAACATCCAGAATGTCATCCTGCACCTGAAATGCCAGGCCGATGGCGTTGGCATAGCGATCCAGCGCCGGTAACGCAGCGCGGCCGCGTTCACCCGCGGCCAGCGCGCCGAGACGCACGGCGGAGCGGATCAGCGCGCCAGTTTTATGGCGGTGGATCTGTTCAAGAGCCGTAAGGTCAATCTGTCTGCCCTCAGCTGCCAAATCAAGTGCCTGTCCGCCGCACATACCACGCGCGCCGCTGGCCTGGGCCAGCTCGGCGATCATCGCAAGACGGCTTTCCGTGGATACATTCGGCATATCCGCCTCGGCAAGAATCGAAAAAGCCAGCGTTTGCAGCGCATCTCCCGCCAGAATGGCGGTGTCCTCGCCAAATTTCACGTGGCAGGTGGGTTGGCCGCGGCGCAGGCTGTCGTCGTCCATGGCGGGAAGATCGTCGTGGATCAGCGAATAGGCGTGAACGCATTCAACGGCGGCGGCGGGCGCATCAAGCGCGGTGCCATCGGCATCAAGCATTTCACCTGTCGCATAGACCAGAAACGGGCGCAGGCGCTTACCGCCCAATAGTGCACCGTACGCCATGGCCTCTAACAGCGGAGAATGCTGAAAAGGGAGCGGGGCGATAAACCGGGTAAGCGCCTGGTTTACGCGAGCGTGATGCGCGTTCAGAATGGCAGCAAAATCCATTACTCATTTTCCGGCGTAAAGGGCGACAGTTCTGCATCTTTATCATCGCTCAGCAGGATCTGCACGCGCTGCTCCGCCTGCTGGAGTTTTTGCTGGCCGGCACGCGCGAGCTGGACGCCGCGTTCAAATTCGCCAAGCGCCTCTTCAAGAGGAAGGTCACCGCTTTCAAGGCGAGAGACAATGTGCTCAAGCTGCTCAAGAGAGGTTTCAAAGCTGGCAGGCTGTTCGGCTTTTTTCGGCATAATAGCGTTACGTCTGGTTATTTTAATCGGCATGAAGTCATTCATGTTAGCCGACTCAATCCGATTAGCAAAATAATGATCCGCGCCGCCATTGAATAAGCAGTCAGCGGAAGAGTGTGGTAGACTCCCGTCCCGGAATGTAAAGGGCGAACGTCGCTTTGCAAAACATCAATTTTATCTGTCAGCGACAGATATTTCAGCACTTATCTTACTTAACGAACCCGTGCCGCCATGAAGTTTATTATTAAGCTGTTTCCTGAAATTACCATCAAAAGTCAGTCTGTTCGCCTTCGTTTTATCAAAATTTTGACCACCAACATCAGAAATGTGCTGAAGCATCTGGATGAGACGCTGGCCGTTGTGCGCCACTGGGATCATATTGAGGTGCGCTCAAAAGACGAAAGCAAACGCAGTGTCATCGTTGACGAACTGACGCGTATTCCCGGCATCCACCACGTGCTGGCGGTAGAAGACAGCGCTTATACGACCATGCATGATATTTTTGAGCAGGCGCTGGCGCTCAATCGCGAGCGAATTGAAGGGAAAACTTTCGCCGTGCGCGTTAAGCGCCGCGGTAAGCAAGACTTCAGCTCGCAGGACGTTGAGCGCTACGTTGGCGGCGGGTTGAATCAACACGTTGCCAGTGCGCAGGTCAGGCTCAACCGGCCGGAGGTGACGGTTAATCTGGAAATCGAAGACGATCGGCTGGTGCTGGTTACCGGACGTTTCGAAGGCATTGGCGGCTTCCCCATCGGCACACAGGAAGACGTGTTGTCACTGATCTCGGGCGGTTTCGATTCCGGCGTGTCGAGCTATATGCTGATGCGTCGCGGCTGCCGCGTGCACTATTGCTTTTTCAATCTGGGCGGCGCAGCGCACGAAATCGGCGTGCGGCAGGTTGCGCATTATCTGTGGCACCGTTTTGGTCGCTCCCATAAAGTGCGCTTCGTGGCGATCAATTTTGAGCCGGTGGTGGGCGAGATCCTGGAAAAAGTGGAAGACGGGCAGATGGGCGTGGTGCTGAAACGGATGATGGTGCGCGCGGCATCGCAAATTGCAGAGCGTTATGGCGTGCAGGCGCTGGTAACCGGTGAAGCGCTGGGCCAGGTCTCCAGCCAGACGCTGACCAACCTCCGCCTGATCGACAATGCTTCTGACACGCTGATTTTGCGTCCGCTGATCTCGCACGATAAAGAGCACATCATTAACCTGGCGCGGGAAATAGGGACAGAGGATTTTGCGCGCACCATGCCGGAATACTGTGGCGTGATTTCGAAAAGTCCAACGGTGAAGGCGGTAAAAGCCAAAATAGAAGAGGAAGAGCAGAATTTTGATTTTGCGATTCTGGACCGCGTGGTGCAGGACGCCACCAACGTGGACATTCGAACCATCGCGGAAGAGACGCAGCAGGAGGTGGCTGAAGTGGAAACCGTTGCGTCCTTCACCGCTAATGATGTGGTGCTTGATATTCGATCCCCCGACGAGCAGGACGATCGCCCGCTGGCGTTAGAGGATGTTGAGGTGAAAGAGCTGCCGTTCTATAAACTCGCTACGCAATTCGGCGACCTCGATCAGAACAAGACCTGGCTGCTTTACTGCGAGCGCGGCGTGATGAGTCGGTTGCAGGCGTTGTATTTGCACGAGCAAGGGTTTACGAACGTGAAGGTGTATCGTCCCTGATCATGACCGGTTTAAGCTATATTATGTAAAACCGGTTGATTGCCGTAATAAATGAGTAAGATAACTCAGTTTAGTTATAGCTACAGGTTTCGTCATTCGTGCAAAAAGGAAATATAAAAAATGTATAAATATACCAGGAAAACTCATTAGTACCTGGGTGTAATTATAACTTCCATTATTGATTTGTTTTTTCATTTGTCACCCTTGCTACTATAAATGTATTGTAAGCATCGGATAACGCATTGATGGCCGGAGTGACAACATCCTCTGCGGTAGGTTCACCTTTTAATAAGTTATATTGCGAGGACAGCGTCTGTGGTTCACTGCTATTGAATTTAAAAGATAAATCTTCGGAATGTGATGTAACTCGGACTTCACCATTTTTTTTGCTGAGCACAGCATAAGCAACCCCGAGCCTGGGGTTGTCTCTGACTGTTTTGGCCTGATTGTAATCAAAAGCATTAATGCCGGAATAGGGGGCGGGCTCGGGAATATGAGTGCTACCTGTTTGAGGAGAACTTTTTCCTAGATAATTTATAGTGCTGGAGTGATATTCAGAAAACAACTCTGGCAGTTGCTTGTTACTGAGTGCTTTATTTTCAAAAGAAGGTATTCTCGTACCTTTAAGAGAAAGGTGGGCTTGATAGATAGAATTAACGCCCTCACGACTGGTTAACCAGTTAGTATCTCCCGGATGCTGACCTGCATGATAAGCATAAAAGTACTTATGGTCTGTAGAAAATATCATTGTACAGCCACTTAATTGCCCGCCAGATATTATAACAGCGTTGCCTTCATGTAATGAGTCTAATGGTATTCTTATACCGACGCAGCCTGACTTACCATTAGAAAGTTTTATAAAATCCACGTTGCTGCCAATATCTCCGACTTGCCATTTCCCCATTCGAGGACCAGATGAAGGCTGCGAAGATAGCATATTTCCAGTAGCAGTAGCTATCCTGCCATGCAATTGTTGATTAGATTCTGAAAATTCGAAATTTCTGGGTTGCGACATATTAATATCTTTATCGATACGAATGTAATCAAATTTCGTTGCGATTGGAGTGGTATCCTCGGGATGCAGGAGACCTTTATTTCTTAATGCAGAATTTGGGTTTGTTAATAATTCCTCACTGACTCTTGTAGTGAAATTGTAATCTTTAAAATCCCATCTATTATCTTTAAGTATAAGTTCCACCGGTCTGCCATTAATATATACAGTAAATCTGTTTCTTGAGATGGGCGTTACCTGATAGAGAATTTTATCATGTAAAAGATAAGTATATCCCCCAACGCTGGCTAAACCATATTCGTTAATCGATTCAATACGTTCTGGGCTGATGTTGGTATGAAAAGCCGATGAATGAAGTATGGAACCCAGATTTTGCGCGACAGGACTTTCGAATTCAACTTTACTAATCTCGTTAAGAGGCGTGTTTGATATCATATGTAAATAATTTGATACTCTTTCAGGCGTCATTTTTAATTCGTTAAGCTCAAAAATACTGCGCTTAACAGCATTTATGTCATCTGCCAATTTTTCAGGTGGCTGTCGTCCAGCATTAAGAAAACGATCTTCCCTTGTAATCAAATTTCTTAACTCGAGATTTTTATTCTCGAGAAGTTCATCGACGGCACCTATCTTGATGAAATCGGCTTCATTGTTGATACGTTGAACATCTTTCTTATACATTGTAGCGATATGACGAGTAAAATTCTGTGGTACGTTCAGGTCATGAAAATCTGGATCGCGAATATATTGAGATTCAAGAAAGTTTCGGCCATCAGTAAATGCTATTTCATTTTTGGCGAGTGATAAACTGTTATAATCTTTCGTAATGACATAACTATTTGAAAGCTTGTCAGAGTTTTGTATTTTTCGACACCACTCCTCCCATGAGGTAATTAAAATTTTACCATTACGAGAGATTCTCCCCATAAACTGGTTAAAAGTGACATCGATGACCAACTCCTTTCCATCTTTACTGGCGAGTACTGCATAGTGATTCAGAGGAGCTGTATCAGAAACGTTTTTATAACTCAGGCAGCCCACCACTTTAGTTTTATAACCATAATTATCAAGCATGTTAATAGTCCTTAGCGCCGCCTGGTCACATTGTCCTTCAGGCAATTCTGCATATCTTTTTAGGGTTATATCTGTATCTATTTCGCGAGGTAAAAATTTTATTGCCTCATTAATTTCATCATCAGACATTTCATCTATAAATTTTAAGTCGCTGTAGTCTTCGGGGACATAAGCTGTGGGGGGGGCGTCAACCTTTCTGGGCACATTGTTAGCACGAATAAAGGAAATTTCATCGGAGTTCGGGGCTTTGAATCTCCTTATAATATTACGCGTTTTTTTGTAAGTAAAAGAGGCCGGGGTAATAAATGGAGCTAACGGATTAAATGTTTCCGCCGAAAATTGAATAAAACTGGCGGCAACTTTTTCCATATTTGGTAGTTTTTTGATAATTTCAGGCAGACTGTGTTTTAAAATTTCTCGATATAATGCTTTTCCTTTAAAAACCTTACCTGATGCAAGTAACGATTTTTTTGTATTTTTAAATATTGCGCTAAGAGATTTGGCTGATTTATAGGCAACGGATGCTGCGGTTAAACCCAATGAGACTGCTACATCAGCGATGTCCCAGGCCATGTCTGCCGCACTTGGATTATAATCTTCATCAAGGATTTTACGTTTGATAACATTATAAAATGGAATGAGTCCAAGAATTTGGTTAAAAGGTGTTGTTCTCCCGCTGTCTTTTAACTTGTCAGCCATTTTTTTATTAGTTTTTTCCATTGCACTGATAAAAAATTCTGCAATAGTTTTATCTGTTTGATTTTCGCTTTCGTATCTAACGAGCATCGAATAACCATAATTACCTTTGAATCCTAAGTTAGAATCTATAATTTCTTTAGAAGAAAACCCTGTATATTTATTGTAAATTTCGTCAATTATAATGTAAGGGTCAAAATAAGGTTTTTCATCAGGAGAGTCATTTGCAAGTTGCGATAAATTAGAAGCCAGGGGTGAATGTGCGAATAATTGTTTGATTATTGGTGCGTCGGCCAGAGTAGATATTAGATAAACTTTATTATTTTTCATTCTGACAATTTTTATATAGCCATCTAAATCATATGTTGCATTTGACCCGGGTTGTAAAGAACGCAAACGAATTTTATATGTAACTGAGTTTTTTGGTTCGTCAATCAGAGTATTATAAGGGATATCTTCATTGTCCGCATAAAATCGCAGCATATTATAAGCATCGTTCTTAGCCTCTATCCTGGCGTATTGTTGTTTGTAATTATTAATGACTCGATAAAAACTTTGCTCTGTAGTGCTGTAGGTGTTCGCCTCCCTGGTAATCTGCTCAAGAGGGATGAAACGGACATGTGATTCTGGCAAAACTTTATAAGCTAACATGGCATTAGATAAGTATGAAATATCGAAATTATCCCAGTCTTGAATGCTAACAGTGCTCATAGCATCGTTAAAAGAATTTTTACCAGTACTAAATCCTATAAGATATTTTGAAAGAATATACTCTTTTGCTTTTACATAATTAGTAAGTTTTACCTTAACTGGATTAAATTTTTCATCGACGTTGCCTGTGAAATCGTTAAAATAATCAAGATACTCTCTGTCGGATAAATTAGCATTAAAATCCTTTGTGAATTTTTTTGCTGCCTCAATTTTGAATGGTTTTTCGATATCGGCAATACTTTTTTTACCTATAAATTTTATTGTTTCGTGAAATGTTTGACTTGGATTTGAATCATTAATTAACAAAAGTATGCTTCTTAATCTTTCCATGTAGGTAGTTATCTCATTGATTTTTTGTGTCATAAGTAAAATAAGAGCATACTGTTGATATCCAGATTTAATGTCAGTCATATTGTTTGCGAATAAATTAGAAATATCTTTCTTATCTTTTAAGAGATCATTTAACGCACTCTGATATGCATTAAATTGTACGTTGTAACTTGGTTTCCATTGGGAATTATAAAGAATGGATAGTTGACTGGTGTCATAATCACTAATTATGCTTTCGTGTGTCTTATTATATTTACCCCATAGTTTTTTGTAAGTATCCCAGTCGCTATTATTTCTATTGTATATCGCCGATTGATTGGCATCCTTATATTCAAGAAAGTCATCTTCTGCCATTTTAATGAGTTGATTATAGGGTATTTCTTTTGCCTTTTCTATTTGATGATGAGTGTGTTTAGCCAATTGGTGAATTTCGTAAAGTGTAGGATTGTCATTTTTAAATAAATTATTTATTCTAATTTCTCTGGCTTTGAAAATATCATTTTCATATGGGGTTAAATCTCTTGATTTATTTAATTGATTTTCTTTTGCTGCGTTCATTATACTTTTTTTGAAGTTACCCTGGTAATATAACGTTTCTTTAAGAAAGTTAGGTAAGGTTTCACTTGTTGATATGATTTTTATTTCATCTAATCCGAAAACTTTAACTCCGGCTAATTTATTATATTCTTCTATGTTATTTGATGGATTTAAAAAGGCAAAGAATTCTGGAGAATTAAGCATTCTGGATATATATTTATAATTTTGAGTGTTTTTTATGTTTTGAGTTACCCTGTCAAAATTACTATAATAACCTAGCTGGGTGTAGCACTTGTCAATATATATAATCTCCGCGAGCATATCTTCTGTTGGTACTGAAGGAGATGAACGTCTATTGAATGCTTCTATATTATCGCTGATGTCTTTTTTCAAAACGTAAATAAGATAGGAGGTCAGGCTCTTAATATATTCGTATTCAGAATCAGCACTGTTAGCTTCAAGTTTCTTGCTTTTATATCTCGTTAATAACGTAGTTATATATGCATTGTCATTGTTATTCCAAATATCAAATTTTTCATTTATTTTTTGATAATCAGTTTTGACTGAGGAAGAAGAAGTATAATAAGAATCAGTCAGGCCGCGTTTTATCCGGTTAGATGTCTTGTTGTCAGTATTTAATAGAGTATTATTGCTGCGTCTTTCGATAGTGGATGAATCATCTTCCTCTGCTGGCGTATATATCTCATCTGATGAAGTGCTGGCATTATAATTTTCCAACGTTTTTTTATATTTTGGTGATGTTGCTGAATCATCTAAATTTTCCAAAAATTCATAAAATTTTTCCTCATAGTAATTACGCATTGCAGCGGATACACCAGCATAGCCGCCTTGACAAATAAGTTCCTCGGAGATATCTAATGCTTTTTTTCTAAGTGTTTTTTTAACAGTGTATGATTTATCTTTATACATTCGTCGCATGGTTAACAACGTGGCGGTACTCAATGCGGCAACTGGGGAAATAGACATCGTCAGCCTGTATGCTGCTTTGCCTATTTCCTGATTCAGGATTTTTCTTTTTATATGCTTTGGCTCTGGCTGTCCTACTTTTATGCCCTTATTAATTTCCCCATAAGCAATATGAATCTTTGCACCAGTTTTAATACCTCGGACGGTTACACGCACAGGAAAAAAAGCAGCACTGGTCAATATTTTAACTCCCCTAAATGCCAATGATATTGAACCGGTCACGATCTTTTTTTCTGCCCAATTACGAATATCCTCCGGTACGCTACGGGATCCTGCCAAAATTTCCTCCGGTGTAGCGGGATAAACGAGATTATTATCGGCTGCTTGTTTTAAAGCGAGTTTTACCCTTTTCAGGAACCTCTTTGATTCAGGATCAGTATTCTTTGAAAAAAGGTTTTTATTTTGTTGTATAATATTCAGTAATGCGTGATCGAAATTTTCAGCAGATGTGTTCCTGTCAGTCTCTTTTCTGGTCAGCAGATAACTCTGTTTAAGTTCCTGTCCCCATTCGCCTATGCCGCGTGCAAGCATACCGCCGCGAGAAAAATTATTAAGTAACGATCCTGTTGTGCCGTAAACAGAAGCCTTTATAGATAATTTTATTTTACTTAGAGCTAGCAACCATTCTGGTATTTTTTCTTGCAGTTCCTTACCTCCACTGTATCCATGCTCAGCAAGCCGAATAACCGAGGCCTGAAGCACACGTGCTATTGTCGAAAGCTTTTCGATGGCTTGTGCCATTGCACGATCATAGTGTTCAGTAGCTTCCGTTCTTTCTGAAATGTTATCTTTTAACGTTGATCTCAATTCTGAAAGTAAGCGCCGCTCCTCTTTTTCCTGTGCCAACTGGATTATTGGATCAATAATTTCCTGTAACCTTTTGCTGGATTTTTCTTTTAGGTTCTCCCAACGTATTGCTTCCTGTTCCAATTGCTTATCAAGTTGTTTAGTAAGTTCCGGTGATGCAACATGTAACAGCGTGGATTTCTTTACCCGGTCATATTGTTTTACAGCATGCTGTAGAGGCAAGGTAGATGCGGGTAATAATTTCAAAATTCGTTCCGTTTGTTGAATTTTTTCCAATAACTCTAGCGCCGTATCCTGAATTGTTGTATTTACATTTTCTGAGTTTGAGGGAGAGAAAAGTTTATTGTCAATCCATGATACGCTCTTGAAAGCTTTATTTTCCGCTTTTGATATAATGTACGAACTTGTTATTTTTATTTTTTTCCCTAACTCTTTAATTTCATCAGTGAATTCTTTTTGATCCTGATCCTGATCCTGATCCTGATTTTCAGGTTCAATCATATACTTAATTTTCTGTAGTAACAGGTAGGATTTACTAAGTGCTTCTGATATTGGAAGGATAGCGCGGGCTATTTTTATATGAATGGGTTCATTGGAAGTGGTTTTTTTTCTAACAGCTTGTATCAGTGGATTTCCCGCGAAGATATCAGGGTTGAGTGCGGGGTCAACGGCGTGAAGGTGTTGGCTGTAATGCTTATAGTTTAAGTTCCAGTAAGTGAATTGCTGAGAGGAGGTATAATGCTCAGATCCGATTTTATGCTGAGCCACAATTTTCTCTTTTGCATATACACGAAAATCTCTTGCTGCGGATAATATCTTTTCAGACGTGTTATTAATATATTCAGTAATCCTCTGGCGTGTGTCAAAACTTTCTGCAAGCAATGAATTTTGTAATTGAGAAAACTTTTTATATTCTGCTGTTAATATATTACTTTTGGAAAATAATAAACCTTCAAGCCTCTGCTTTTTTTGCTCGTCAGTGCGCTGAATAAAATGGCTTGCAATTACAGGAGAAAAGACTTCTTCATCAGTAATTTTTTTAAATGTTCCTGAAACCAAGATCTCGCTGTATGTTTTACCTTTATCATAAACCTCTTCTTGCCACTTAAGTGGAGAGAGTTTTTCCGCAACTTTTATAGTTTCAAGCGCGAGAGTACTATATTTTATTGCTTCGTTAGCTTGTTGTACTGCCTCTTGCTGTTCAGGAGATGAGGGATGATCTTTCTGCATCAAATATATTAAGGTTGAAATAAATTTCTGTACAGGCTCTCTAACTGTATTTTCTCCCTGAGACAGCGTTCCTGTTTGTGAACTATCTAACATCTTTTGAAGATTCACAAGGGCTGTGTTGTTCAGTTTGGCAATATTATAGCCTTTATCACGAAATTCTATAAAATCTGGTAATTTTTTTTCAAATTCAGCCTGAATAATTTCTTTTAAATTATCATTTTCAGGATCAATAAACAAGTCCTCGGCTTCGGAGAAAGTCTGTACATGCTCTATAGGTTGTTGATTTTTAGCTAACGGATTTGTTGGGTTATTTAATATGTTCATTTTAGGGGGGGGCGAATAATTTTCATCAATGAATATATCGTCAAGTCCTGTATCAGAATTACAAAAGGAGGTAATTTTTTCTATTTCTTTTTCTGATTCTGATGATGTTTCGCTAACTTTTTCGTAATAAGGCATGATGAAATTCCTTGCAAGTTGTCATGATGAGATAACACGGGTTAATATCTGATTTATTACTAATTCAGTCAAAATAAATATTACGTATTACGTATGTTTAGGTTGTATATTTTTTCTGTTCTGTTCTGTTCTGTTCTGTTCTGTTCTGTTCTGTTCTGTAATGTAAAGCTATAGTATATCTAGCCAGGCTAAATCAATGTCATCCACATCGGTAATAAATAAGGGGTTAATGTTTATTTCTGGTAGTAATATCCCTCCAGATTTCCAGTTGTTTAGTGTTTCATCTATTTTTTTCTTAAGGCTACCTGGAGCAAAACCTGTTAATTTTAGTGCAAATGACATTTCCTCGCTTTCCGCTTCGTGCATTGTTTTTTTCACGTTAATATAAAATCGTGCAAGATTTTGTTGTACTTCTTTATCGCCACCTAATTCTACAGCAAGCTGGGTTTTTAACAAATCACTTAATACCCTGTTCTCCACTGAAGAAGCCTGAACTATACTATTGTTGATATGTTTGACTATTGCGATAGTCGGGCTGTCATCCAGCTTGAATGGCGCGGTAATGGAGCAGGCCAGTGAAAGGCGCGGACGGTTGCCCAACGATTGCCAAAAATTCCCAAGGCTGTTCAGGTTCTCCTGCGGTGGAATTATTCGCGTATAAGCACCGGGCATATCGGGGAGTTCTCGATTATTCAATAATGATTGCATTACCAGCGTAATAACCTGTACGGCCTGATTATCCGGCTGGCTGTCTGGCCCTTGGCCATCCGTTGAGTTTTCCTGAGGTGGCCAGTAGGTTATCAGGTAATTACAGTTAAGATGGATGGTTCTTGGCTGCATTTTTCCTGATGCGGCATGATAACGTCCACTTTCCGTCTGACGCATTTGTAAGTCTTCATGGACATCGTAAAGAAAAATACTCAGTGTGGCATTTGCCTGCGTGGTATTCACGTCCGGCATATCAAAACGAATATCGACGACGCTGTCATTGTTGGGATCGAGCCGCGACTTAATTGCGGCAAGTAGCGCCTGGTTAATTTCAATTAGCGTGTTGGAGGAGGCGTTAATAATTGACATGATAAACTCCGCATAAGAGGAAAATGATTATTCTTTGGTCGGTAACAGGGAAGGGCGTCCGGCTTTGCCAAGCTCTCTTTTTAACGCCAGCTCAAGATGATGTTGACTGACAACATCCGCCTTGTCTGCTTTTGCCAGAATCGCGGCAAGCAGCGCGATATTACGTATATTCGCGCCGGTAAGATTTCCGTTATTAGTTAAAATAGAAGGATTGATATCGTCAGCCAGCGGCAGGTTCGCAGGCCAGATGCGTTGCCACATCGTTGCGCGCAAAGCAGCATCCGGATAGGTAAAGCGAGTAATGAAGGTAAACCGTCGGTTGAAAGCGCTATCGAGGTGGTTACGGTTATTGGTCGCGAGGATCACCAGTCCCGGATAGCTTTCAAGCCGTTGTAACAGATAAGAGACTTCAATATTAGCATGGCGATCATGCGCATCCTTGCTCTCAGTGCGTTTACCAAACAGCGCGTCTGCTTCATCGAAAAACAGCACGCCGCTGTCTTCCGCTGCCAGATCGAATATCCGCGCCAGATTTTTTTCTGTCTCACCGACAAATTTATTCACCACCGTTGAGAGATCAACTTTAACCAGATCGGTATTAAGCTGAGCCGCCAGAACTTCCGCTGCCAGGGTTTTCCCTGTGCCAGATTCACCGTAAAAAAGCGCACTGACACCCAGTTTACCGGCCAGCTTGCGTGAAAAGTACCGTTCAGAAACATCTTCGCGATAGGTAATTGCCGCAACGATCTCCTTTAACTGCTGCATAATTCCGGGTGCTAATACTAAATCGTCAAAGGTACGTTTTGGCGAGATACGCTGGGCCAGCTTGCCAAAGTTTTTCTGCGATCTAAAATTGAGTGCCTGAATAAGGTCTTCTTTTCCGGGCACCGAGCCGCCGTCGCGTATCAGACGGTAATTTGCCGCTTCGTTCAGAATCTGCGGCAGCAGATGTGGATAAAAAGTATAACGCTGGCCCAGCGCATCTAAATTCAGATTTTTTTTAAGTCCCGCAGGGAGCTCGCATTTAAGCATGGCGGTTTTCTCACTCCCCGATGGCGCTGTGAAGGGCAGGTGAATAACGCATTGATCCTGGAAAAGCCCCGCCAGCGTTGTGCTCTCTTCGCTGTGACACAAGATGGCCACGTGCAGTTTCAGCTCAGTTGTCGCCTGTGCCACACTTTTCAGTAGCTCGTCGTTCAGCTCGCTGTTATCAATGACCAGTAGCAGGCAGCCGTTATGGAGAGTGACCTCACGCAGGAATGAAACCAACCGCTCCTGAACCGTTGACTTTTCTTCTTTATTCAGATTGTCTAACTTCACCAGCAGCGTAGGAAGGCCACTTTCATTAAGCAGTAGGGTCATTGCCTGCGCGGCCGCGTCAGATGCGTTTCCTTCGATGATTAATACAGGTGGCGAATCGATATTCTCATCGTGAAAGGCAGGCCAGAGTAAAGGAAGGCTTTTTCGCATCGCAACAGGGGCCCAACTATTTTTATCTGCGTACAACCAGCGTGCGGATTGTCTCAACGAAGGATTTAGCTCACGTTCATTATGTAAGAACTGCCAGATACTGGGGTGAGTCATCATTTGAAAGGATTCGTCGCTAAGGTTTTCTTTCCTGCCGGTGACGAGGAGACTGTAGCGGAAAAGAGGAGACGAAACCTCAATGGCGCGTAATATCATGCGCCTTTCAAAAAGCGTTTGTGGCAGCATTTCCAGCAGCATTGCACCATTTATCTGCAAATGATTACCATTCTGGTGGAGTTGGGTAAATAGTTGCTGATAGTGCGGGCTTAATGTAGTTAGCAGACCGGCCAGTAGAATATCCCGCTCGGAGTCGGTGAGCGAAAAGCGCCGACAAAGCAGAGAAAGACGTTGACTGAGGGAGTCCGCATCCAGCGGCACCATATATGGTGGTGCAGCAGCAAGCCAGTGCGGTATACCCACTGGATTAGCCAGTCGATACTCAATTTCCCCTTCTGGCAACATAAAAGGGGCCAGCTCAGCGTTTGGATAATTACCTTTCTTGTAATAAAGCCGCGTCAACAGTAAATCGAGATGTTCCACGCGTTGATAAAAATCTGTATCCACTTCATCCAGCGGAACAGAGGGCCGTTTTTGCAGCATAGGTTTTACCCATAAGGTTGGACGGAAGGCCACTCGAGATAGAGTGGCGAGGTTAGCCAGGGGAAGGTGGCCAGTGTCAACGGCCACGGCAGATCGCGTAGTAGGACGTCCCAAGGTTCAGCATGAATAACCACGCGCGTTTGCGTTCTGTCATAGATGATTTCTCCCGAACGCTGAAGAAAAAGCTGTCGAATGTCGGTCAGGCTGAGTTTTTGCCAGGCGGGAAGCTGCTTACTGACGGCGCTTAACCAGTTATCAATGGTGCTCTGTTGTTCAACCGTGGGCGGTTCAGGCACTAGCTCTGCTCGTGGTAGTGGAATTCCGCAGAGCAGAAAATTAGCTGTCTGTCGTTCTTCAGTAATATCCTGATTGCCCCATGCCAGCCAGTCCAGGCAGATTGCTGCCTGCCTGCGTGATTCTTTGGTAATAAACTGCTGCTCATCTGTGAATTTTAGCAACGAAAACAGTTGAGGCAGCATTGGCCACAGGAGGAAAAGTCCGACGTTTCCTGCTACTAACGCGCTTTTTTCCTTTTTCGACGTTTGCGAGCGTAGCTTCTCTTCAGTCGCTGGAGACTTAAGCAAAGTACGTTTTGCACTTTTCTTAAAAACAGTTTCAGACCGAACACGCCGCTGAGTTGCTGCTGAAATATTTTGCAGCAGTAGAGTCTGCCAGTGGCTGGCAGGCGTTTTTTCCCGAAAAACCTCCTCAACTAACTCAACGGCGATCTCATTTGCTTCTATTGTCTGTGCAACTCGCTGTAGTAGGGCACGATCGGGCCGCTGCTCTTTCAACCAGTGCTCGCCTTGCGAAGAGTTTTGCAGCCAGATCAGCGCCATGATGAACAGCTGACTTTCCGATACCTCACCAATGTCCCGGGCAGTCATTGCATCCTGGGTAGCGTTGATAACCGGCAGATGTAACTGTTTCACCAGTACCTGGCGCTGGAAAGCGCTTTTGTTTTGCATCAATTGTCGCAGCGGCAAAGGATGCATACAGCGGATGGCCAGTTGAAATATCTCATCAGCCTGCGTATGGGACTCTCCAGACAAATTTTGCTGATGAAAGGGAATAAAAACACCTTCAGATCCTTTTAAGGCGATTTGATTTATATTATTTTGGAGCGTAGCGGTAAATAAAACATTTAATTCTTGTAATAGTCGTGAATAGAACTGCTCAGAGAAAAAATATGGGTTAATATTATCCAGGTTGATAACAAGAGAGGGCAGGTAAAGGGATAGTGACTCTGTTGTTATAGATGATTTTTGAAAAGTTTGATGCAGGCGCTCGCTGCAAATTGCCCCAGACTTTAAAAATTTTTGAGCTTGTGTTAATTGGGTAAAGGATAGACGGCAGGTGACGCGATCTATTGATATGTGTGTTGGCATGATTTTTCTCTTTTAAAGAGAAGAGAGTTATGTTTTCATAATAAAAGCAAGAATGTAATAAGGGACTTCAATTTCGCCTGAATCTAAAATCGATGTCGCCGAGTGAGTGTGTGAGCCATTACCTCCCACGCTGGAAGATTGAGGAAGATATTGGCTTGTACTATTAGTTGTGCCATCGGCGCCACTATTAAAGTTTAAAACTCTGACGTTGCCATTCTTAAGTACTTTTGTTCCTTCATACTGATTATTATCATTGTTAAAGCCAGGCGGTACATAGTGATTATGGCTGGGTATCTGAGATTGGGTCAATGTTGTTGAGCCAATAGTAGTTTTTACTGAGAATTTATCAGGTGAAATATTTATGGTTTTTGCTGATACTGAACTACCCGATAGTGTGGCATTGTTGATATATCCGCTATCGCTCAGGCTGCCGCCTAATATAAAACGGTCAATTAAATTGGGCGTATCTTTTTTTCCATCACACAATGCCCAACCTGTGGGCACTGTATCACCCGAAAACATGGTGATGATGCCTTTAGGTAAAACAGTTTCGGGATTGATGCTAATGCCGTTAGTATCAACCGTAATGCCTTCACCTGCCTTGACTGAGATACCATTCGTCGATGACGATAGACCTAAATCTAAATCAATGACGAGTTGATTAGAGGGTATATCCAGTTTTAAAGGACTTGTTGCGGTGTCTGCATGCGCAAAATTTAATCCTTCAACCGCGGGCTCAAGCTGGCCCGAGGCGCTGATTCTCATACCCGCGCCGGGATTGCCCTGTGCTGCGGCCTTGCCGATAGCAGTATATCCTGCATTAGCCATATCAATTAAATTCGCGAAGTCGCTTTCCAGCGGTACGCTGCCCTGTTTGAAGCGCTGCTTTAACGTCTCGGCTTCACTATTTTGATCGCCAGCCCCAGGCATTTTTTCTGGCAGGGCGTCGTTTGAGGTATGCGTTTTCTTTGCAGGCATAATCATATTTCCTTCAGTTAGTTTTTTATATAAAAAGGGTTGGGATTTTATTACACATAGAAAAGCGCTTTATCAGCGATGATATCGGGGTGCCATTCACTGCCATCTTCACCGACCGCCTCGTTATGTTCTGCTTCGCTGGCAACACGCATATTACCCACGCCGAGCGTGTCTACAGGTAAATGGCCCAGCGTCAGCGCCTGTAGAATGCTGTAACCATCTGTATCCAGCACCGCACCATTTTTTCTCCAGCGAGCATAGATCAATGCAAAATTTTGGAAAGCGCTGTCATTGAGCCAGTGGCTGATTAATGAGACATGTGCGGGAAATTCATTTAAAATAGTCTGCTGAAGCCATTCATTAAGTTTATCCCGATCAATTCCCTGATTCTCAATTATCTTTCGGTTATGAACGATGCTAATAACAAAAGAAAAACGGTCGAGGGTTGCATAAGCCGATTCAGAAAAGTTCCAGATATATCGCCAGGCATCTTCCGGTATTGGGAAACTCTGCTTACTGTCACCCTCTCTTTCAATCAATAATGTTCCCTGCATCGGGTGGATATCTATGATTGTGGCAGTGAGTAAGACTTCGTCGCTCCCGGTACGCGGTTGGCTTTGTGTATCGGCTCCACCATATTCAAGCGGCTGACGGCGCCTAAGATGAATTTTATCGCCTTTAACTGCCATAGTAGGAAAAGGCGACTGGTCACCGCTGTTTAGTAAACGCTGGTTATCGGCAATGTTTTCTTGCGCATCGTCATAATTAAGCTGGTAATCCATATCCTGAAGCCAGATGGGGTTACCTGCCTGCTGAAAATAAAGTTGTCCTTTTTTTGCCATGCTTGAAAGTATTGCGAAGCTTGCCTTTAATGCATCTTGCTCGTCTTGTTTTTTAAAATCAATTTCACAATCGTGATGGTTGATGTCTGTTAAAGCAGGTGCATAGATAGTGGTTGCGGTAAATATAAAACTTTTTTCAGTGCCGTCGTCATCGGTGCCAGATATTTTGATCGGTGTTTCTACAGTATAGGAACTGCTGCCTCCTGTAATTTCATAATTAAATCCCTCCCGGGGGGTGGTAAAAAAATATATAGGGGGTTGATTTTCTAAAGTCAACCTATTGAATTCTGTAATTAAAATTTTCTTATTGGAAGGTAATAATTGGCGGTGTTCCACCAGATAAAACGGCAGCTTGCTGAGGTCAGGATTATTGCTAAAGCATTCGCCACCCAGCCCAATGCGCGCCGCCAGCCGTTTTTGCAGAGCAGAAATCGCATCACTGCCCATATTCACCCGATCATAGCCAAGTGAAGGTTGCTGGGCGAGGAAGCCACGCTGGGTACTGAGAAAGTCCTTCATATCCAGCGTCATTGGCCTGGCGGCACGATTGGTACCAAAATAGCCTAATAAATAGTGCATGAAATCCAGTTCGCGGGAAAAGTTAGCCATATTCGGCGCACCGCTGTCTGAAAAGATACTTACCTCATTCTGTTCTGTCTGCATCAGCCCATCATCATAGTCCTCATGCACCTGCTGCTCGGTCGTATTACTGTCATAAGGCGTGCGGATGCCGCGAATCTGGTTGCTGCGCCCGGTGAAAGAGAGCAGCGCTGGCACACTGCTCAGTTCCGCGCAGCCGTCGGCCAGCATCTGATCAAAAGGAAGAATAAACTGATACAGCCTGCGTGTGGCGTCGTCTGCCGGATATTCCTGCGTGTGGTAGCAGGCAGGTAATCTGCTGGTGACAGGCTTATAACTGTTCAGATCCCGCACGTCGCCAGCGGTCAGGGTAATTTCTTCATTTTGTATGACAGGCTCAGCGGGCAGTGCGTCGACAATATCCTGTTTGCTCAGGGCGACGCTAATCCCGCCTTTGGCGATCAGCGTGAGCGGGCTGTCTGCCGAGCAGAGCAGCGTAAGCGGATCGGCCCCCCAAAGCTGAGGAAAATACCCGCTATCGACCTGCCATGACCAGCTTTCATCGGTTAACGCAGTGATATGCTCAGGCAGATTATCCGCACTGAGGTTGTTCACCGCCGCCACGCCGCGAATACTGAGCAATTGGTTCATTATCGGCGCAAGGCTTAGCGTCATCGCCCGATCGCTGATCAGCGGCGCAGCGAGTTCCGGTAGCCAGCCGTGTAGCAGCCACGGCCCTTCAAAAATATCTTCATCAGACCAGCCCTGTGCGCGAAGGGCCGCAGTGCTGGCACGTTGACTGCCTGGCGACAGCGCATTTTCCAGTACGGTATAGATATCAGCCACCACCGCCGCCGGATTGCTTACATCGTCCGTCAGTTCAATACTGAGTTGCGGACTAAAAATTACCGGTTGCAGCCAGATAATATTGCTGACTCTTTCACCGATATTGCGATGGCTGTCAAGGAACTCTTGCAGGTAGCTATCAACTTGTGTGCGATCGTCAAGCCCCTGCGTGTAACGGCTGGGTAAAAGATAGAGCCAGTTGTTGCCGCGCAGGGTCATGGATGTAAAAGTATCGCCATTTGTCTCCTCAGGTTTATCCAGCAGATATTCACGCTGTTCAACGTCATACCACCACTGAAATCTCTGCGCCTCCGGTTCGCGAATCAGGCACGCGTCGCTGAACAGAAAACCCTGGGATGTCGCGGTCGCATCAATATCTCTGCTGTGCATATCCAGCAAGGCGCGACGATAATCCTCTACGGTAACCGGGCTAGATGTCAGCATCTGATGCGGTCCGAACTCTGCCGGAAACAGCGTGGGCTTGCCCTTAACGCTTAAGAGATCGTTAAGCGACAGCGTATGACGATAGCTGAGATCGGAGACGTTATAGGTTACTGCCTGAAGCAGGGTAATACCGGGATCGTGATCGCCAGTGTCGCTCCACTGTACGTTGCCGGTCCGGTTGACCACAGCGCTGGTCTGCGCCCACAGCACATCAAAGGTGATATCTTTTTTTACCGAAGGGAACAACGCGTTAGTTTTGGACATTATTTTCTCCCGTCTGACTGTGGCTGCTAAAGACGGAGCGCAGGATCAGCACCTCGTTATCAGCCGCCGTCAATGTTTGATCCGTTTCGTCGTTTTCACTACGGCGTAGCGACAGCGTTTGTACCCGCCCGACCAGCGGTGAATTCTGCAACGTTGCCAGCAGTTGGTAATAATCCACCTTATTGCCCGGCTTCACGCCCTGCTGTAGATCGCTTGACCACGGGGTGAATTTTTTTTCCAGCAGCTGCGCCAACTGGCTATATCCATAGTCAGGATTTACGCCGCTCTGAAACAGCACTGTGTAATCGGCTATCACGTCGATGTATACAGGGTTGATAATCTGCGGCGACGCCCACGGCGAGGCTATCTGGCTCAGCCATTGCTCCATTTCGGCCAGCCTGCCGTTGCTTAGCTGAGGTCGTAACGCGTCATCATTATCGGGATAGCGATTGTCAGGAATAATGACCAACTGTTGTCTTTCCGGTGCAGGAATGCGCGTCAGACGTTCTGCGGAGGGCGTTTTGACATCCATAATTTGCGGATACTGGTCGATAAGCAGCGTGCGCATATCTCCCCAGGTCACGGCGCGGTGACGGTGGGCAAGTCTTTTTGCCGCGCGTGCGTAAAAGTCGTCTTCACTCTCTTCGAGTACGCCATTCCAGCTTTGCAACGGCTGTGAAACGGAACTGATGGCGGCGTTTGGCAGCACCAGCTGACTGATGCTGTTTGCTGCTAATGGCTGAATGAAGTGATCGGCCGCGATATCATTGCTGTTAATCAGCGTGGCTGTCACCGCACTGGCAATGACTGACTCCAGCCGTGGTGTTTCTTCCACTGCGATTTCATCGAGGGGGACGCCTTTGATCCAGTAGCCTTCTCCGGGAAACAGTTCGCTATCTGTGCCGATATCCTCCGGCAGAATAGCCCGCCACAGGCCGCTGTTGAAAAGCTGTCCGGTGGCATCATCGATCGCCGCATCCATCGGCAGCCAGCGTTGGGTATCGCTGTAATAAAACCAGTTCATGGGCAAAGGCGTTGGTGCATCCAGCGACCAGTAGAGTGACAGCGTGTCGCCAGGCGCGCAGTCGGTAAAACCGAGGAACAACACCTGCCGATCGGATGCCTCTGCGAAGGGCTGACGCAGCGCATTCTGAGTAAAATATTTGCCGTCAAGTTGCAGACTAAAGTGGGTGATAAATCGGCTGACCTGCGGCGTCCATGGCGGATTTTTTCCGGCGGGATTGCGTTGGTAATCCGCATGCGCAAAGTCGCTATCACACAGTTCAATGCGCAGCGTGCTGGCATCGCACCCGGCCGGGAGGATTAACGTCAACGGCTGCCCGATTGGCTGTGTATCTCCGCCAAACAGCGGCTGCGGCTCGCCGCAGACCACTCTTCCCTGAGGCGAGATTAGCCACCCCTGGACTAAAAAAGCTGCATTACTTTCAGGCGGCTGTGGATAGTGCTGATACCACGTCGGGAAACCCTGCTCGGGCAGATCGCGCCACTGGGGTTCCAGCATCAGCGTACCGCCAGTGGTACAGAGTTCGGGAGGGAGCGTAATCTCAAAGCCGCAACCCGTCACGGGCGCAACGCCAAATGGGTAGCTAAAGAGATCAAGCCTTCCTGCACCGTTCTCCGTGCTGTAGCGCAGCTGTAAGGAATCACTGACGTTAATGGTGACGGATGCTATCGTCAGAGGAGGCGCATCCGCCGGGGTAATAGTACGTAACTGTGGCGGGGGCGCATGCTGGCGTTCGTTTCGATTAAGCAGTGAGAAACGATGCGATGTCGCATTGACTGAGTCAGACTGGAGCGGAATCCACTGATCGTCACGCAATATTTGCAGCTCAACGGCACGGGATGATGCGTCTGGTACATCCTGATTAAGAACTATCTCAATGTTGCCTGGCGGCAGGACAAAATTGTGGAACTGTAGTTGCGTCTCGTTTTCCCACGCTTGCTCGTTATCCAGCTCACTGAACAGACGCACGCCTGCCTCAGCCAGCTTGATATTTTTTTCAACATCCAGCGCCGTACAGAGCAGTAACTGCTGCGATAGCTCATCAAAGCGGGTCCAGCAGAGTTTACTAAACTGCTGATGATTGAGCAGCAGATCGGCATCGGTGGCATAGTGCAGAACATGGCCCGCGCTGTCCTGTCCCGCGTCAAACAGCGTGCCGGCAGGGAGGAGAAAATGCGAAGCATTGTTGCGTAACGCTATGCTGAGTAACACGCTGTCAGCGCCGGGCGCGCGGGCGCGAAGCCCTAACAGGTCGTGATAAAAGAGCGAGCGATGACGCGCGGGCAGGGTGTTTAATAGTGCCGTTGGCGTTTCCAGCAATTGCAGTACCGCCAGCAAAAATGCCTGGTGCGGCGCGAGATTGCCGTCAGCGGTAGACAGATCGCCATAGAGCTGGCTGAGCCGTTCGGGCGTTTGCTGATTCAGAAACCAAAAGGTGTCCCAAAAAAGTGCTTCCTCCCCGGTAAACGGGATAGCCGATGTGTATATTTTCAGCGACTGCAAGCGATCAAATGCCGTGCGGGCGTCCAGTTTAAAAGATGACGTTGGCACAATAGCAGCAAGATCGGAAATGAGTTGTTCCGGTTCGATCATAGCATTACCTGTTGAGTGAGCTGATGATGGAGCAAAGCAGCGGGTAGAGGCGCTCCCGGCAGGATCGGTGGATTAGCTTATTGCCTTGACGAAGTTCTGTTGGGGTATAAATTGTCCCTTGCCCGGCGTCGGCGCAAGGTTGCTGTCCGGGCCATTGGGTGAGCTGGCTTGTGACACAGGCCTAAACGACGCAATAAACTGTGTGCCTTTCACAATCACCGGCGTTGCAGCGGTGCAAAACAGCGCCTGCTGATCGGCAGCCAGTTGCGCGATAGTAATGATGCCCTGGCCCGGAACCTGATAGGGGCCAGCAGTATAGGTGGCATTGACCGTCACGCCTTTTTCATCACCAACAATGCAGATGGCTTTGTGCTCGATGTCGGCCATGCCGCTGCCTGCAATAATAGCGACGCCGGTTACCGTTACCGTCCGCTCGCCAAAAAGGGGCTCGAATGTCAGCGCGTCGCCATCAATAATGATAAGTTCACTCATCGTAACCTCAGCGACTGTCCGCTATAGATCGGCATCAGGCTTTCAACCTTTTGCGTAATATCGCTGCCGAGCAGCCGCCAGGTAATCTGGACTTTTAGCCGACTGTAGTCGTCAGGCGCTGGCGCCAGTGCGATGGCGGTGATATCTGCCCGTGGTTCGTAACGCAGCACGCTCTCTTCAATGCGGCTGCGAATACGGGCCATCAGGTCATCGGTGATGTTTTCAAACATGAAGTCGTTCATGCCGCTGCCGTAATCTTCGCGCATAACGCGTTCGCCTGGCTCGGTCAGGAACAGTACCATCAGACTCTGGCGCACCGCCTCCTCGCCTTCAGCCATGATTACGCCGTGGGTCGCTGAGAAATCGGGTGGAAAGGCCCAACTGCGACCATACGTTTCAATCAAAATGTCATCAGCCATTTTGCCTCCGGGCGTGATTAATTATTTGGTCAGATTAATGCTGGCGCCTTTAATTTCGACGCTGCTTGCGCCCGATGCTGAAAGTGCGCTGCTGGCCTGTTGAGTAATATTTACCGCTTTTATCGTCAGGTTATGCTGGCCGGAGAGGGTGATATCTTTCTCATTTTGCAGCATAAAGCTGTTCTCGCCTGCCGAAAGCGCAACGGTGTTTTCCGCGCTATCAATAACCAGCTGCTCCACTTTTCCGTCGACGTTAACCACCAGGGCTTTGCGTTGGTTCTGGTCGTCAGGCGGGAAGGGAGAATGATTTTTCGGATTGTGCATGGCACCTAAAATAACCGGATAGCGCGGATCGCTTTCAAAGAAGCCGACGATGACTTCGTCTCCCGCTTCGGGATAGAAGCAAAAGCCGCTTTGCCTGCTGGCGTAGGGTTTACCCAGACGGGCAAACAGTACGCCGCCTGTGAGGCTCAGTGCAGGTACGTTCAGCGGTATACGCTCAAGGCTTGCCGGATCCTGCTGGAAGTCCGCCACGATCCCGATGTGCAGTTCCTGGACAGGCGGCACCGTGGTGTGGCTGTCCACCGGCATGCCGACGATCAACCAGGTTCGCCAGCCTTGCTCAATATCGTGCGCATGTCGGATACCGGTGATGGTTGCCGTGCCATCCAGTCCGGCATTAAAATCGCTGAGGGTAAGCGTTTCGCCGGGTTGAAAATCCGTATTGCCGCTCATTTCAATCGTGCCGCGCACGCTGGCAATTTGCCGCTGATTGAACCAGGCCAGCGCCAGCGTCGACGTGGACATCTCGGATCCGTTGCTGAATGCTATTTTTAACTGGCGTTTATCCGGCGTGGCAACGGCATCCGCCTTCAGGTCTTTACCGCCCCAGGCGCTACTGCTGGCACGTTGTTCCGGTGAGAGCTGCTGTTCATTAATATCCCATCCCTGCACGCTGAGCGTATCGAGTGAAAAGCGGTTATCAAATTCGAGACTGATATCGTTAATGTCCCAGGTCAGAGGGGGACCGCGTCGGGTAAGCACGCGGGCGGACGGAGGCGCAGCGCCCATCGTGGTAATTTTCGCACGTCCACTGGCAGCATCGGGAAGCAGCCAGCAGTTATTGGCGACCATTCGACAGCGCAAAAAATGCCAACTGGTGCTGCGAAACTGCACCAGCTGATCCTGCTGCGCATGGAGCGTTTCGGGGCCATCCAGGGTAAGTTCAATCCCGGCTTCGCTACACAAGCGCCGTAATATTGCGGCATCGTCAATATTTTGAAAAACCTGGCTGCGGCTGACCGACAGCAGGTTTTGCAAAACGTGGCGTGCCTCAAGGTTGATAAACACATTTTTTCCGCTCAGATTGATCTTCTGGCGGATCACGCTGCCGCTAAATAACAGGTGTTCGTCCACGGTAATAGCCAGTGCATGGCCTGGTCGACAGCGGGTCAGCTCCAGCTGTGTGTCGCTGTCGATACCGCTGCCGGTATCGTTTAATGTAGATAGCGTCAGCCTGGCAGAAGGAATTTCATTAATCTGCTGGCTTACAGACAGGCTGGTGACGGCGAGGGATTGGCAGATTTTGCCGTCCAGCGTCAGGGAAACGAGGTCGCTCATGTTGCTTCCCCGCTGACGCTGGTGGTAATTTGCTGACCGGCGCTAAAATCATCCAGATTATCCATATCGTTCTGCCACGCCAGATTCAGGTAGTCCATGCCGCTGGCAAGCGTGGCACCAGTATTCACCGCGATCAACGAAAGTGTCGCTAAGTCAGGCACGCTGACAATCGAACTGGACGGCGCCTGGATTTGGCGCTCTGCGTCCTGTACCACAAAGCTGCTGTCCGCGACCAGAGAAAGGCGCGCGGTGGCGCGCAGCGGTGTGGCATCGCGATCGAACAGCGAATAGTTAATTGATAAACCGCTGGCACGTCCGGCAAAATAACCACGGTTCTCCCAGCGCATTTTTCCCCAGTTGATTTTCAGGAAATAGGGCGCATCGGTTGCCGCGTCGACCGCACACAGGGCTTTCAGCGCGGCGAGCTGGCTTTCAATCGGCGTGGTGTTGCCGGGCATCATGGCGTCATACAGCAGGTTTAGCGTCAGGCCCGCCGGTTCAGCGATGACATAGCGCTTACTTTGGGTGGTTTTATTAATGGCGTCGGTGGTGTCAAAGCGCGACTGATAGTCAATTTGCAACGAGTCCGGATTATACATGGCGCTCAGACTGCCAGCGGAGATTGTGCCTTCCCGGTCTTTCCAGGCGCTGAGGGTAAGTTTTGATAAACCTCGTTCAATCAGGCTCATAGCGGCTCCCGGTATTCACGCAGGGCATCGAGCACTTCCTGCTTAATTTTTTCAATCAGGCGTCTTTCATTTTGTTGCTGCTGATGCTGTTGGCGACCCGAGAGAGGCTGCGAGGTCGTTTCACCGGTTACGCTGGCCTCAATAATTAACTCTTTAATTTCAATCGTCATGCTTTCACTCCCAGTAACCGCATATCCTGATAGCGCAGCTCCAGCGTGTTGATCATCACGCCGGATCCGTTGGCGTCCATGTCACCGGTTTGCCAGCGCACGGGCAACGCATTGCTGAGCGTCCAGGTGGTCACCGGCAGGTTTCGCTCGCCCAATAGCATGATGACCACGTCGGCCCAGGCAGGCTGCTCACCGCGCAGCACGCGATCGAACTGAAACGTTAATGGCGTTACCGCCATTACGCCGCGCTCTAGCACAATCGAGCCGTGCTGGATTTTTTCCGCCAGCCAGATATTGCGGGCATTTTCGCCGCCTTCACTGTGCTGAGTAACCTGAAGTTCGCGGCTCAGGCCGGATACGCGCTGGAAAGCGATATCCATCGGGCTGGGAATATGGGCAAACAAAAAGTTAACCATGAAGCGATAAGATGTGGCGGGGACGAATAGGTCTGACATAGTTATTCCCCTGCGGTTGAGGCGTTTAACGCGCCGTTTTGCGTATCAAACACCAGGCGGATATCGATAAATTCGGCAGGGGCCAGCAGCGCCAGACTGACGCTCATCACCATTTTTCCAGCGATGATATCCTCCTGAGTCATACTTTCACCCAAACCGACGCTGAGGCTGAAGGCATCGCTCTCCCGCGAGCCATAAAACGCGCCAGCCAGCCACTGCTGACGCAGCCAGTTCCACGCCTGACCTTTAAGCTTCATCCAGGTCAACGCGTTGTTAGGCTCGAAAAGATAGACGCGGGCCAGTTCGCCAAGCTGTTTTTCCACCCGGTTGACCAGCAGACGCGTTTGGATATAGCGCCAGGGCGAGCCGCTGTCATTGAGTAAGGTGCGGCAACCCCACAGGCGAACGCCTTTACCCGGAAAGCTGCGAATGAGATTGAGCGGGATACCGTCGTCGTTTAACAGCATCTGGCCGTCAACAGGCGTCAGGGTCGGACGCACTACCTTTGCCAGCGCTATGTTTGCCGGGGCGCACCAGATACCATTTTGCCGATCGTTGCACTGAATCGCAGCGGCAACGGCGGCGACCGGGCTCAGCACCATGAAAGAGCCGTCATCCGCAACATCATCGTGATATTGCGTCTGTAGCGCTGGCCACCAGGCGGCCGCATCTTGCAGGTTGCTGGCAGAAAACGAGGTGCAAAGCTGATGAAGAAGAGTGGGATCGTCGGGCGTATCCAGCAGGGCAAAGAGATTGCCACACCGCTGGCAAAGCAGCAGCAAAGCCTGCCAGCTTTGTTGCCAGAACAGTAAATCATCAACGAAAGTGCCGGGTTTATCGTCATCGTCATTGCCGTCACCCGGCTTAACGTTGAGGCTACGAATTTCAGGTATTGCCAGTAGCGAAACCGTCGGTTCAGCAGTAATTATTTCAGCTAGCTGCGGATTCTGAAGTGCAGAGTTCAGGGCAGCGACGGGATCAACTTCATCAATCATCCCCAGGGAAAGAACAAAACAGTTAAAACCGCCATTATCGAAAAAATGACGCAGAGAATGATAGAGGATGCCGCTGTCACCCAAAGCCTCGGCGGCTTCAGTCAGTGAGGTGACTTGCCGTAGCGGTGGTGTGAGTTCGGTGGGGGTGAAACCCATAAAAAGCGGTGTGGCGACGGTGTTTTCATTAATAAGAGGCGTTAAAATGCTGTCGCTTAGCGCGACGCCGGGCAAGACCATAGCCATAGTGATACTCCCGCCCATGGGCCGGTTAACCGGCCCATGGCTGTATTATGACGACATGTTTTGTGTAAATTGCAGAATGATAAACTCGGCTGGACGCACCGCCGCCATTCCCACCACCACAATCATTTTTCCCTGATTAATATCAGCGTCGGTCATGGTGATGTCTTTGCCAATTTGCACAAACCAGGCGTCAGCCGGTTTGTTGCCCGCCAGCGCACCTTTCTGCCACAGACTATAAAGATAATTATCGACGGCGGTATAAACACGCTGCCAGGTTGGCTGATTGTTCGTTTCAAAAACCATCGGGCGGAGTGCTTTTTTAATGTCACGCTCGGCCGCATCGAACAACCGGCGAACAGGGATGTAGCGCCAGTTATCGTCATTTTCGAGCGTGCGCGCGCCCCAAACGACGTAGCCGCGATCGCTGAAATAACGAATAACGTTGATGCCGGCTTCATTCATCGCACCCTGCGCATCATCGGTTACCTGAACGCTCAGATCGGAAATGCCGTTCAGTACCACGTTGGCGGGTGCCTTCCATACGCCACGCGTGTTGTCGTTGGCGCACCAGACGCCCGCCACCGCCACGCTTGCTGGCGCCGTCAGCGTATTAGCAGAATCGCTATTCAGTCGGCTGGTAATTTGTGCGGCAAGTACAGGGTTGCGGCTTTTTACTTCAGCGAGGGTCAGATCAGTTTCTTCGGTATCGGCATCGGCGTAGCCGCTCACCAGCACCTCGCTTCCTGTTAACAATGTTGTTGACACCACCAGCGAGGGATAATAGGCGGCAACGTGTGAAGACTGACTGATGCCCGATACCGTTTTGCCATCATTGCTGTCGGCAAGCAGAAATACGCCTGCGGTGCTGCCTTCACTCACCAATGATGACAGACTACCGTAAACTTTTTCCCTGACGTCCACGTCCGCATCTGCGCAAACCAGCAGGGTGGCAGCAGGTGTTTCCGCAACCAGACCGGTCAGTGTTGTCAAATCCGTTGAATCGGTTGTTGCACAGATATAGCAGGCACCTCCGCCGTTTTGGAAATAGAGCTGAAGGTTGCGCCATGCGGAAAGGCTGGTACTGACCGTGTTGATTGCATAGCTGTACTCCCCCTCTGTGAGCGCACGCGCCGTCTTAGTTTTCGCTTTGGTTTTTGCTTTACGTGGGACGACGTCCGACGTTGACGCGTTATCATCAGAACTAAGATCGGTGGTGACATCTTCCTGAGCGGGTGGAGTGGGAGCCGTGGAAGTAATCGTAATGTTAGCCGAGATCTGAGCAAGGAATTTGGTCGTAAAATCAAGCCAACTGCTGACCCGAATAATTTTATCGGTATTTCCACTATCCACCGGCGTAAAGCTACCGATAAATAGCGGGACGGCGGTGGCGGTGGCGCTAACAGAAATTGCTGGTGTGGCATCTTCTTCAACATAGATGCCGGGCGCGGTGGTCACTGTAGTCATGCTATATACCTCAGAGTAGATTAATTGACTGGCTGAATTGCAGGATGATGAATTCGGCCGGACGCGATGCCGCCAGACCAACCTTGACGATCATTTTTCCCTGGCTGATATCCTCATCGGTCATGGTGATGTCTTTACCAATTTGCACAAACCAGGCGTCCTCCGGCCTGTTTCCCATTAATGCGCCCTGTTGCCATAGTCCGTGGAGATAGGAGTCAACAACGGCCCGAACCCGTTGCCAGGTGGGTTGTGAATTAGGTTCAAACATTACGATGCGCAGAGCGCGACTGATATCGGTTTCAACCCGGCTGAACAGGCGTCGAACCGCGATGTAGCGCCAGTTGTCAGAGCTATCCAGCGTGCGGGCACCCCAGGCGACAGTATTACCTGCGATAAAAGTGCGGAAAACATTTATGCCTTTAATCGCGTTCGCCGCTCCCTGAAAATCATCAGACACGTTATAAAGCGGCGTGACGTTATTAAGGATTACATTTGCGGGTGACTTCCAGACGCCACGCAGGCGATCGGTTTGTGAAATAGCGACCGCAGCCGCTACGCTGGGCGGGAGAGAAACCGTACCCCAACTGGTCTTCAGCCAGGGATACCATATGGCGGCGTAGGGAGAATCAGGGAAATCAGCCAACGCAGTGGGGAGATCGTCGCTATTAATAGCCTCTTCCGGGCCATCGAGTAACACAAAGCGTTGTCCAGCCGTACCTGCGGCGGCCGAAAGATTATTGATAAGATTGTTCGTTCGGCCACAGGCCACAACTAACGTAATATCATCGTATTTATCCAGATAATTCGCATAGCTGGCATAATCGATCAGATAACAGCGGCCCCCCCCCTGACTGAACCAGTAACGCAGGACGTTATAAAAAATTTCATTGGTATGTCCTTCAGCGTTGATGGCTTTGTATTCTGCCCAGGAATCAAAACGATTAAAGGGTTGAGTGATATTTCCTGCGCCGCTACGGGTAAAAAGGAATGCTGGTACGGCGGTGGGGCTGGCGGTAACTGAAAAATTCAGGCTGGTTGATTCTTCAGTGTAAATACCAGGATAGGCAGTGACAGTAGCCATAAATACTCCTGCAATAAAATAATATTGAGAAACGTAGGTTTCAGGCCATCTGGTTATTAATCTGATGAGTCAACGATAAAACAATAAACTCTGCGGGTCTGACTGGCGCGATGCCGACGTTCACACTCATTCTCACCTGATTAATATCCTCAGTAGTCATGGTTAGATCCTTGCCAATTTCGACAAAATAACTCGTCTTCGGCGTGCTACCAGCTAAGGCTCCGCATCGCCACAGAGCGTCGAGGTAATTGTCGACGGCAGCTTTTACCCTTATCCAGACTAAAGAACTGTTCGGCATAAATAACAGGCTGCGTAGAGCACGTTTTACATCACGAGCAATGCTGTTAAACAGGCGGCGTACAGCGATATATCGCCAGTCACCGTAATCATCCAATGTTCGTGCGCCCCATACTCTTGTTCCTTCGTCGGAAAATTCGCGAATAATATTCAGCGCTTTGCCACTATTAAACTGTTCTTGCAGATCATCAGTAATACCAAAGGCAGGTATCGCGCCATTCAGTATGACGTTGGCTGGCGCTTTCCGGACGCCACGAATACGATCGGTTTGCGCAATGGCGACGGCCGCCGCTACGCTGGGTGGAATCAATCCATCAATACCGTTTACATTTATCCAGGGATGAAAGGCTGCTGCCTGAGTCACGGCGGGATAATCCTTCATCACCTCAGCGGGGTTGGTGCTGATCTTATTCTTTGGGGCATTCAACAGTGTAAAAACGGGAGTGCTGCGTTGGCTCATCTCCTCAACCCAGGGGAAAATATCGCTTTCGATCCCTGCCGTCACCACCAGGGTAATATCATCGTATTTGCCAATTTCCTCAGCAACCTCATCTTTATGAATCAGATAGCAAGGACCGCCGCCCTGCATAAACGCGTATTTCAGACTGTTAAAATAATTTCCTTTCGCGTTGGGATCCATTGCCTGCGTAAACTCCCGCAGTGAATTGACGCGGCAGGATGCATTCAGGGGGACAGCTTCTCCGGACGTCCTGCGAAACGTAAAAGCAGTAACCGCTGTAGGTGACTGATCAACCGAAATATTGAGTGCGCTGTCTTCAGTAAGATAAATATCCGGCCAGGCTGTTTCAATCGTCATAATGGTGCACTCCTCTGGCTGCTACGCAGCCTGAATTGTTACCCGGTCAGCCATCAGACTGAGTTCCTGCACCGCAATTTCATTGCTGGAAGCATCAAAAGAAGGGGAGCTGAGAGAAGTTGGGAATGCATTAGCCACCGTCCAACTGAGCAATACTTCCGTGCCGGCATCGTTGGTCAGACTAATAATAATATCTTTTTTCTCTACCTGATTAAGTTGAATAGAATTAATCCAGTCATATAGCGCATTTTTACCCGGAAAAACACCTTTACTCAGTGTGATATTAATCGCCTGACGCTGTCCCGGCATTTTGTACCAGTTGCCTGTGCCATCACGGTACTCTACCGTATCGTAAGTAATATCAAGCCCGGATGCGCTGGTAAATGGCACTTGTTCATCACCAAGCGTAACTACAAAACGGTAGGTAGGAATAGGATACTGCACTGCAATTTCTTCAGGAGTCATAGCCATGATTATGTTCTCTCAGGTTGTTTACGGGATAGTACATCAACTGGTTGAGGGCCCTATTAAGTAATGCAAGAGTGCTTTCTTCCTGCATTAACGTAATAGCTATTTTTCTAAGAGTAAAAACGCGGTGTATTTATCAAATAACGAGCGAAATGTAATGAAGTATTTTTTCAAAACCACTGCAAAGGACAGGGATAGTCGGGGGTAATTGATTTAATAATAAGGTTGCTGTGTGTAGGGCTGAGAAACTTTTTGCACTATTGGAAATGTAGATGACAGGTGTGGACAACGTCAAGAAGGATGTTATGAATATCAATTCAATTTCTGATGCTTATACAATGAAAAAAGGAAGTCGGCATGTGAAGGAAACTGTGAGATTCTTTAAGGGTAGTGTAACGTTAATTCAGTTTTATTTAAATTGTGTGTTTAGCTGCTTTAGCTACATTGGAGAAGATGATGAATCTTGAAAATGCCTTAAAAATGCTATCGCCTCAAAGTATTAATCTGATTAATAATGCCAAAGATACATCACCGGATAAATTCACTACTGCGGATGTGATAATGGCGTTAAGCCTGACGTCGACAAGGAGCCGCCTTGGACTCAATGCACTCCTCGCTAAAATGCAAGGTAATGCATCTGATGCGGAACGAGCCATCAACGAACTGATGAAATTTATCAGACAATATGCGCCGGAAACGGTTCAAAAGGCTTCAGGGTGCCATATAGATAGATGTATGGCAGTGTTAGCGGAATATGCTTTTTATGAGTATTGCCGTACCCCTGCGACGCGCATTATCTGTCATGATTGTTCTGGCAAGGGTATGGTAAACCCACCTGATACAGAACAGACTGAAAAACCGGGGGCAAAATCTTTTCCGCAGCTATGTCAGAGTTGTCACGGCAAAGGTGAAATTCACGCCCGTTGTCGATGTGGTGGCAGAGGTGAAATTCAGGATCGTAAAAAAACCCGGGAGCGTGGTGTAATTTTTTATAAAAAATGTGAGCGTTGTGCAGGGAAAGGTTATGCATCACTCCCCTCCACGGTTATTTATCAGGCGGTACTCACTATATTACCTGATTTAAATCAGAGAACCTGGAGTCGTAACTGGAAGCCGTTTTATCAGTCCCTGATTACGCATTGTTATATTGAAGAAGAAAAGGCAAAAAAAATTTTTCATGACGTGACATCGCAATAACATCGCGCGACTAATGCGTTGAAACGGCTGCTATGTCACCAACCCAGCCACCTTCAATTTCCCATCACCTCGTCCCAGGCTTTTTCGCAGGTTGTACCGTTGACGCGTGCCTGGTCAGCATAGCCTGCCAGCTGTCGATTACGCTCGACAGATTCTGCGAGCAGCTTGGTAAGCAAAATGGTGGAACGGGTTTCTGCCGCGCGTGTTCCGGAAGTGTCGGCATCCTTGCGGCCGCTGTCTGTGAGGGTCTGTTGACGTAATTTCTCAATGGTGCGCTGCAATTTGTCAGCAGAAGAGTGAGCAGCAGTGGCTTCAGCATGAGCAGTTTCAAGTTGTTTTTGTGCATGATGGTTTACCTGGTCGATAAGTATTTGACGATCGTGCTCCTCTTCCCGCTTAGCGATCTCATCTTTACTTCGATTTTGCGCATCCTCTATGTCCCTTTTTTGCCATTTTTCAGCCCAACGTGATTCAGATACAGCAAAACCTGTACGATAAACAGCAGAGAGAATGAGTAAGAAAATGCTGACCACAGAAAAAAACTTCCAGTAGTGAAGTAAAATTTTCACTATGTTTATCATGCTAATATCTCCAGCGCCTTAGAATAACGGCATATCCGTTCATCGATGCCATTAAGACCGCCGTTAATAATTTGTGTTATCCTGGTTATATCACCAGAATAATCAAGGCACCCATGCGAAGTAAAATACCAGGCAGCAGAGCGCGCGGCAGCTTCATCTTGTTCGAGTAAATCCGGATGATGGACAAGGTCAATATCTAACGCGTCACCACAATGATGATAATTATCTTTAAAAGTGATTTGAATCAATCCACGCCCCCGATAATTCCAGCCATCCATCAGTTCATTATTACCGTAGCGGTCAGCGTAAACCGTATTTGCAATTGCCTGCTGACGTTTAAAGGGTAGCGCGGGTTCATCTGAATGCCTCCCCAACCTATTTGCCTGTTTTTGTGTGATTCTTCCGCTACGTACAAATTCACTCAATCCGGCAACGCTGTAGTTAAAACTCTCAATCAGACGGGTAAAACCAGATGATTCATGGCCAACCTGAGCAAGAAACATCGCTTGATCCTGTGGCGTAGAAATAAAAAATTCCTGCATTGCTCTATCCAACGGGCGGTACCAGCGATTGCTGAGGGAATGATTGAGACGTGCAGCTTCAGCGAAATTCAATAGATTCATTTTTTATTCCTCGTATCTTTGTCACTGAGCAGGCCTGTTCTTCGGGTAATTAACGATATGGCGATATCACGAAGATGATCGGCACCAACAAAACCTAACAATGCACCCACAAAAGCACCTGAATTACCGGGCAATCCTAAGTATTCAAGAAGGGAAGACGTTGCAAGGGCAGAAATTCCACATATCATGGCGCCAGTAGCAACTTTTAACGTTGTTTGCTTTAAACGAATATCGATAAGCGCAGATATACAGAAAGCACATACGCCTGCATAAACTGACGGAAGATATGCAGCAACCCATCTTGTTGATTGTTCTATCACACCGTGCGCAATATCCATCGGCTCCTCGAAATATGTATTGATTTTTAAAAGTGATGCGTAATTATTCACATGGAGATTAACGATGTCATAGGTCAATGCCTGAGATGGATAAGTATTATAGCGTCACTGCCTGGAAGGTATTCATTACTTGTCTTATTATAGTGGTATCCATTCATTTTTTATAAATAGAGAGGTATTGTTTTTTGGCTTTTAAGAAACAAAAACAATTAAAAAATGTCATGTATAGATTCTCTTTGTTGTATAAGGCTTTTGTATAATTTAATTGTACAGGTTTTTTATCTATTAAAGATTTAAGTTGGTAAATCATTATAAGTATGATAGTCAAAGTCAGATATTTCTTAGTGTGGAGTTGATTGCGCTTTTTTTTTGAATTATTTGACTTTTTTTCTTTTTTTTCAATGGGAAAGGCTATGTTTGCGCTTTTTTTGATCTACTATTCCCAGTCCCTTAGTAAAGCGTCATCAAAAAATCTTTTTTAGAAATCATAAATTATATGTATTAATTATGGATGCAATCCATAATTCTCCTTAATGTTGGAATTCGCCAGACATCGTTACGGAATGCATTACGGAAACGGGAATTTAAATAGTCCTGTTGATTGGTTTTAATGAGAAATGTCAGGCGGTGAATGACGGTGAATATAGTAATATGACTACGAGATGTTAATCTGAATTATAGCCTAAATTTTTATCACTTATGCGAATGTTATAGCTTAAAGAGCATTTCTTACCACAAAGGGGCATGCATATGTTTATAAGTAAATCAATGCAGGTGTTTATAACGCTCTATCGCCATAAAAATCTCAAGCAAGCCGCAGATCAACTTTGTTTAACTGTTCCTCCTGTGTCAAGGATGCTTAAAAATACAGAAGAGTGGCTGGGGGTCAAACTTTTTGTTATTGAGAGGAATAAGGCTACACCCACGCCGGAGGCTGAAACGCTCTATAAAAAACTAGTGCCGCATTATGCGCTACTTAACGAAATTCTTAACGAAAACAAAAAGCATATTTTTACAATCTCTTCTTCGTTTACTTACTCTAATTTTTTTGGAAGTGTGATGGAGGCTTTCTTAAAAGAAATGACATTGCTTCCTGTTATTAAGTTTTCAGAAACAATTTATAGTGAGGACGACATTTTTATGTCGTTTTGTCAGGTAGAGAGTACAGGTGATTTTGTTTTGCATCATTTTGTACTTCCTTGTTTTTTATGCTGTATACCACGATCGCTTTCTAAATGGAAAGAGCTGGACTTAATTGTGGAGCATGCTTTATTAGCAACCGACGAGTTTCAGGGGATTATGCTTACCCTAAGAAATGAGGGATTTACGGGTAAAGTCACGCAGGTTGATAACACCTTTTTACAAATGCAAAGATTTAATATGGGGGAATGTATTATGCTCAACACTGAATTGGTTCATCCGGCGACAGAAACTATTTTGCCTTTCACTTTTTCTTTGTCGCTTTATGTTTATTTCAATCATATAAGAAGAATGACTAACGCAGAAGCTATGATTGATTATATTGCACATGAATTTGAAAACTAGCGTTTATGAAGGATTTAAGTTTCATGATTACGAGTGCTTTCGACCAGGAATAAGTGATAAGAAAGTGAGCCGTATAATGGCATGTTGAGGGCAGAAAAAATAAATTCCATCCCATGTTTCTGCATGGGTATATCCGCGCCTCAGGAAGAGGCGCTTTATGGTGGAAGAATAATCAATCCATAAAGTGTTTATGTCTGGTAAGTTGGCCGGAGTACTACTCTTCCTGGTCGCGATAATCATAAATACCGGCCGCCAGCACCAGCTGTTGCGCTACTTCATGCGCCTTCGCTTTACCCGCCAGAAGGTCAATCAGCTTAAGCGCGAAATCCATGGCCGTGCCGGGCCCCTGGCTGGTAAGCAAATTGACGCGACGATCCCACACTACGCGTTTGTCCTGCCATTTTTCTTCCGCAATGGTCTCTTTCAACCCCGGAAAACCGGTCATATTCCCTACCGGGAAAAGATCGTGCGGCTCCAGCACCGTTCCCGCCGCGGCGCAAATGGCGGCAACGATACGGCCCGATTGATGAAACTGGCGAACGGTTTCCACTGTGAGTTCAATGGCTCGATGCAACGCTATCCTTAATCAAGGGGGGACGTTGTCATGAAACGAAGAACTCGGATTAACTACACGCCAGAGCAGAAGGCGATTATCTGGGACAGATATAAGCAAGGTGATTCTCTGCATGATATCGCCAGAATGTTCGACAGATTTCATTCTTCCATCATGCCCACAATCCACCAGACAGGGGGCTACCGTCCTCCCGTTCGAAAGCGGCATCGATTAGCGCTTACGCTTGATGAAAGAGAGGAGATCTCCAGAGGACTGGTAGCAAAACTCAGTATCAGGGACATTGCTGCCAACTTATCAAGAGCACCCTCAACGATTAGCCGCGAGGTCAGGAGGCACGGAGGTGCCAAGCAATACCGTGCAGCAAAAGCCGATACTGCTGCGTGGGAAAATGCTCTGAGACCAAAACCTTGCAAGCTAATTGAAAGCCCCACATTGTGTAAAATCATTGCAGAGAAGATGCATCAGGACTGGTCGCCGGAACAGATCGCCGGTTGGCTGAAACGCTGTTATCCGGATAATCAGGAAATGCATGTGTCACACGAAACGATTTATAAAACGCTTTTTATACAAACCCGGGGGGCATTAAAAAAAGAGCTGCAGCAATGCCTCAGAAGCGGAAGAGCGGTTCGTAGATCCCGAACGTCATCACTTAAAGGGAAAGGGTTAGGGAAAATCCCGAATGCGATACCTATCAGCGAAAGGCCACCGGAAGCCTCAGACAGAGCCATCCCTGGTCACTGGGAAGGTGATCTGATCCAGGGCTCGAAAAACTCCTATATTATCACCCTCGTAGAACGCCATTCCCGCTTTGTTATGTTAGCCAAAATCAGGGACAACAAGACCATAACGGTTATATCTGCACTCATCAGACAAGCCCGGGAATTACCTGTTGAGCTATATAAAACATTAACCTGGGATCGGGGAGCTGAAATGACCAGCCACACCCGGTTTACTGTAGCAACAGACATCCAGATTTACTTCTGTGATCCTCAATCTCCCTGGCAACGTGGCTCAAATGAAAATACGAACAGGTTGCTAAGACAATATTTTCCAAAGGGAACTGACTTATCGGTTCACAGTCAGCAGAGACTAAACAGCGTTGCCAGACAGCTCAACGAAAGACCGAGAAAAACGCTAGACTATGAATCACCCGCAGAACGGTTCAATAAGTGTGTTGCGTCCATCAGTTGAA
>NZ_JNVB01000033.1 GCF_000770305.1 Erwinia oleae | reverse complement strand
TCGCAGCCAACCTCGCGTGGTTTCAGGCATGGCTGCAAAAGCTGCCGCAGTGGACAACAGCGGGCCAGCCGTGGCTGTTTATCCATACGCCTGACGTCGCGTTCGCGCCCGACCTGGTACAGTATCTCTGGCCTTCCCTTCAGCAGATTTTACCTGAGCTGGGCGACGCGCCGCGCTGGCCGCAGCAGGATCGCCTCTTTTAACCACAATTGTTAACGATTATCGTTAATTGCCCGACGCGGCACTGACAGGCTCCCCGTTCATCGCTATGATGGCCTTTAAAATTTCAGAAAGGATAAAAGTGGGATGGTCAGCGCCCTCTATGTTGTCGTTGGAGCTCTTTTCCTGATTAAACTGTCGCTGGACGTGGTGCGTTTGCGACGTCAATATCGTGTTGCCTATGGCGACGGCGGTTTTTTTGAATTGCAGACGGCGATCCGCACGCACGGCAACGCGGCGGAATACATTCCGCTTGCCCTGCTGCTGCTGGTTATTATGGAGATGAACGGCGCAGACATCTGGATGCTGCACCTGTGCGGCCTGCTGCTGTTTCTGGGCCGTGCGCTACACGCTTATGGCCTGCGCAGCAGCACACTGCTCTGGCGTAAAAACGGCATGATGCTGACGCTGCTCTCTCTGCTGATCATGGTCATCCTCAATCTGGTCTACCTTCCCTGGGATCTGGTGCTGACGCTGCACTGATTGTTCATGCCCGCGCGCGCAGAAAGGATGCAGCCCGCGCCGCTTTCTGACAAAATACGGGTTTTTCTCCCGGACTTACCACTATGTCTAACCGCGATATGCTGTTCTCCGCGCCAATTTCTCAACTGGGCGACTGGACGTTTGACGAGCGCGTGGCTGAAGTTTTCCCCGATATGATCCAGCGCTCGGTGCCTGGCTACTCCAATATTATCTCCATGATCGGCATGCTCGCCGGGCGCTTCGTGCAGCCGCATACGCAGGTTTACGATCTCGGCTGCTCGCTGGGTGCGGCAACCCTTTCTGTTCGCCGCAACATTCAGGCTGAAGGCTGTAAGATCGTCGCCGTTGATAATTCACCGGCGATGATTGAACGCTGTCGCCGACACATTGACGCCTTTCGCGCCGAAACGCCGGTTGAGGTGATCGAAGCGGATATTCGCGATGTCGTCATCGAAAACGCATCGATGGTGGTGCTGAATTTTACGCTGCAATTCCTGGCGCCGGATGAGCGCCAGCAGTTGCTGAAAAAAGTGTGCGAAGGGATGCGTCCCGGCGGCGCGCTGGTGCTTTCCGAGAAGTTCAGCTTTGCCGATAAAGACGTTGGCGAACTGTTGTTTAATATGCATCACGACTTCAAGCGGGCGAACGGTTACAGCGAGCTTGAGATCAGCCAGAAACGCAGCATGCTGGAAAACGTGATGCTGACCGACAGCGTGGAAACCCATAAGGCGCGGCTGAATAATGCGGGCTTTGCGCATGCTGAACTGTGGTTTCAGTGTTTTAACTTCGGATCGCTGGTGGCGTTGAAAGCAGGTAATGCCTGATGGATTTCGGTAATTTTTATCAGCTTATTGCAAAAAGCCCGCTTTCTCACTGGCTGGAAACGCTGCCCGCGCATATTGCCGCCTGGCAGCGCGAACAGTTACACGGTCACTTCAAAAACTGGGATCGCTCGGTTGAGCATCTGCCCATCATCGAGCCCGACACGCTGGATCTGCTGCACAGCGTCAGCGCCGACAGCAGCCATCTCAGCGACCGTCAGCGCTCAGGACTGGAAAACCTGCTGCGTAACCTGATGCCGTGGCGCAAAGGGCCCTACTCGCTTTATGGCGTGAATATCGATACGGAATGGCGCTCGGACTGGAAATGGACGCGCGTGGCGCCGCATATTTCACCGCTGGCGGGCCGGCTGGTGCTGGATGTGGGCTGCGGTAGCGGCTATCACATGTGGCGAATGATCGGCGCGGGCGCCAGCCTGGTGGTTGGCATTGATCCGATGCAGCTTTTTTTATGTCAGTTTGAGGCGGTCCGTAAGCTGTTGGGTAACGATCAGCGCGCGCATCTGCTGCCGCTGGGGATTGAACAACTGCCGGAACTGAAAGCTTTCGACACGGTCTTTTCCATGGGCGTGCTCTACCATCGCCGTTCGCCGCTCGATCACCTGTTCCAGCTTAAAAACCAGTTAGTCAGCGGTGGCGAACTGGTTCTGGAAACGCTGGTGGTTGAAGGGGGCGAGCATGAAGTACTGGTGCCGGGCGAGCGTTATGCGCAGATGCGCAACGTCTTTTTCATTCCCTCCACCGGTGCCCTGAAGAGCTGGCTGGAAAAGTGCGGTTTTGTGGACGTGCGCGTCGTTGACTACTCACGCACCAGCACGGACGAGCAGCGCCGCACCGACTGGATGACCAGCGAATCACTGGCCGAGTTTCTCGATCCCGACGATGCCAGCCTGACGGTGGAAGGCTATCCCGCCCCGCTGCGTGCGGTGCTGGTCGCGCGCAAACCCTGACAGCCTGTGCCGCCGGCAGAGATCCGGCGGCAGGAAAACCGCTCTTATTCGTCTGCATCCTGCGGCGCTTTGCCGTTTTTATCCCAATATTCAAACCGGTAGGCAGCGCTGATATTGCGGCGGATTTCGCCCTGCGGCAGCACTTCCGTTTCGCGCGAATAGCTCAACGTACAGTTGCCGTAGCTGTCCCAGAGCTGGCAGTCGTCAATCGTGGTCAGCTCACTGGTGGGCGAATGCGTCAGTGTCAGTAAACGCTGTTCGCGCGCGTCACTGTCGTAGCTCCAGGTCGATTTGCTGTTTTCTGACGATGAGTTAATCAGCTGATTTTTAGCATTCCAGCGGTAGCGACTTTCTCCATTGACTCGTACGTCTGTTCCACGCGCGACGCTTTTCGTCAGGCGCCGGCGGCCATCAAAACTGTTCGTCGTTTCCGTAAAACCTTTTTGACCATCAAGCAGAAAAGCATCGCTTGCACTGATAATCGTGCCCTTGCTCCCGACGCGATAACTGATGTTTCCCTGCTTGTTGCTGACCTGCTGCGGCTGTCCGTCCTTAACGGCAAAAACCGCAATCTCATAGACCGCCTGCCAGCCCGACGCCACACGGGTGATGCTTTGTACGATCTTCAGCGCCATATTCCCTTCATTTTTATCCACGCTGATATCAGCACGGAGCAGCGCGCCGCACTCATCAAACTGTCCAAGAATTCGCTTCTGTTGGTTAACGTCTTTACCAAACTCGCCGACGACAACCTGTTTAATCGGCCCTTTTGCCGTGCCGCCAAGCAGGAGAATGCTGTTGCTGTCATTTATCTGCTGACTGTGAGGCGGGCAATCTGGCGCAGCGTATATTACGCCCGGCACGAAAAGGCAGACGGCGCTCAGCATGATGATTTTCATCAGAAATCTCGTCGGTAATAATGGAAAGTTAAGTGTAAGAGGAAATTTGTCGTCGTGCTGCACAGCGGATGAAAAAACCCATCGACTTTTCTGGCATCATTCAGCCACCAGGCTAAGGTTGTTATTCATCGTTTGATGATAATTCACCATTAACTCAGGGAAATAGCCATGAAAAAATCATTAATTGGCGCGGTATTTATGTTCGCATTAGCAACGTTGGCAGGTTGCCAGCACGACAGCAGCGCCGTCGGCAGCGATGGTCGTCCACATGCACCAAGTGGTCAGCAGGCGCCAGGCGGTACCCTGGGAAGCGGCCCGGACGGCGGCCCGCAGTCCTGATGACGTTTGCAGCGGTCGGCGTTTTTACCTGCCGCTGAAAGAAAAAAAGCCCCATCAAAACGATGGGGCCTGGTACTTGCAAAACATCACGTCGCTATACTGGCGTGCTGTGCGGCAAAATCGGGTCATGCGACTCTGACCGGTGAACTGAGCATGACGGCCTTCATAGCCTCAACCATATCAGTATCAACACACGGGCGGCTGAATTCGTCGGTTTCAGCGACGGAATTCATCGAAACCCCCGCTTTGCGGTAACGCATGAGGGAAGGAATTCGCTGGCTGGCCGAACTGTGCACTTCAGGCAGTCCGGCATCAATAAACTTTTGCAGGTTGCTCAGACGCACGCCCGCGCCAGCCATAATGATTGGACCACGGGTGTGGCGATTAAGTTCCCTTAATAAGGGTAATCCGCTTTCCGCGCTCTGCTGTTGGCCGGAAGTCAGTATGCGCGCCACCCCCAAATCCGTTAGCTGAGACAGCGCCGTCAGCGGACTGTGACAGAGATCAAACGCGCGATGAAACGTTACCGCCATCCCTTCGCACAGCGCCATAATCTGCTTCATGCGCGGCATATCGATATGACCATCAATGTCCAGTACGCCGACCACAAGGCCAGGGAAACCCAGCTCGCGAATAAACGCGATATCCGATTTTATCTCGTTAAACTCGCCATCGGTAAAGCAAAAATCACCGCAGCGCGGCCTGACAATAGGATGAATCGGGATACTGAGCCGCTCTAGCGCCTGAATAAGGCTTCCTGCCGAAGGGGTCAACCCACCTTCTGCGGGCGCAGCGCAAAGTTCAATGCGATCGGCCCCGGCATTTTCCGCTGCCAGAGCACAATCAACGCCGTAGCAGCATACTTCCAGTTTTAGCATTTCATCCTCCTGTTAATGACTGCTGTGTGGGAGTTGTTTTTTTTCCGGATGTCTGCTTTGCTTCCAGACATTAAGAATAATATTAACGGGAACGGGCAACATGGCACCCAATTTTAATGAACGGATAGATCGCCGTCACAGCGATAGTTTAAAATGGAAAAAATATGGCGATCGCGACGTTCTTCCATTATGGGTGGCGGACAGCGATTTTCGTTCGCCAGATTGCATTATTGACGCGCTTAAACGTCGCGTTGAGCATGGCGTGTTCGGCTATGGCGATACGCCTGCCGAGCTGATCGACATTGTTATCCAACGTATGGCCGATCGCTACCAGTGGCATATTGAGCCAGACTGGCTGGTTTTTCTGCCGGGGGTGGTCAGCGGTCTTAACCTGAGCGTCCGCGCTTTTACCGATGCACATCAGGGGACTATTGCGCCCACGCCGATTTACCCGCCGTTCCGCTCTGCCGCAAAACTGGCAGACCGCACGCAGCTTAATGCGCAGCTCCGGCTTGAAAATCAGCGCTGGGTGATGGATCTCGCCGCGCTGGAAATGCAGATGAGCGGTAACGAGAAACTCTTGATGCTGTGCAATCCGCAGAATCCCGGCGGTACGGTGTACCGACGCGAGGAGCTGGAAGCCCAACTGCATTTCGCCCGGCGACATGACCTGATCGTCTGTTCTGATGAGATCCACAGCGATTTGATCCTGGAGCCCGGCCTGACGCATATTCCGTTTGCCAGCCTGAGTGAAGACGCTTCGCAGCGTTCCATTACCCTTATTTCGCCTTCGAAAACCTTTAATATCGCCGGACTTGGCGCCTCGCTGGCGATCATTCCCAATAAATCACTGCGCGAGCGCTTTAAAAAGCAGCGTCAGGGCATCGTGCCCGGCGTTGATATTCTTGCTTATGTGGCCGCCACGGCCGCCTGGCGCGACGGGCAGGCGTGGCTGGATGAGCAACTGGACTATCTGCGCGGAACCCGCGACTTTCTCACACAGCGTATTAATGCAATCAATGGCCTGTCAATGGTCGCGCCAGAAGCCACTTACCTGGGCTGGATCGATGCCAGCCGGCTTGACGTCGCCAGCCCGGCGCTGTTCTTTGAACGTCACGGCCTGGGATTTTCTCCCGGCCGCGATTTTGGCGATGATGGTTTTGTCCGCTTTAATTTTGCCTGCCCGCGCGATTTAATCGAGGAGGCATTACGCCGCATGACGATAGCTGTCCGCAGCGGCCATATACGTTAGTTTTTTTCGCTGGCGACGATCTCCTGTAAACGCCACGGATGGAATTTTATCGTGACGCTGCCGTCGGTAACCGCCAGCGTCGGGTTTGGCAGTCGCTCGCCTGCCCCCTGCGGCGCGCTGCTTTTTACCGAAATCCCGGGCTGACAAAGCCCGTCATCCGCCAGCAGGGCCAACGCACGCGCGGCAAGTTCTGAGGGGTCGCCCCGCAGCACAATTTCGATATGTTCCCAGCCTTCATGGCGGTAGAGACGTTGACCGGGCCAGGGGAGTTCGACCACGTCGATGCGGCATGGGCCAACCGTCAGCGGCTCATGTAATTCAAACAGCGCCACGGGACGACCGTTTATCTCTTTTTCTGAAAAGAGCGTTCCCAGCTGCAATAATCCCTGCTTCCATCGCTCTGCGGTGGTATTTTGATGGCAGCGTAGCGCAATGTGATCAATCTCCAGTTCTTCAAGGGAAAGTTTGAGCCGGGCTGCAAAATTGAGCAGAGCCTGCTCGAAACGCGGTAAATCATTAGCTAAATCACTTAATTCTCTTGAATTCCCCAGTAAAAACATGTTTATTACCTTTGATAATGAAATTTTACTAATCATTTAGTTTGATGCTGGTGTTTTTTCAGGGCCACACGATCGCTTTTTTTTCTAACGACCATTAATAATTATTATAATAAACCGTCGCTTTGCCGCAAAATCACTACTTTACGCTGGTTCAGTACCAGAATATTATTTAGATAGACTAACTTAACCTTTTGTTTTAATTTACTTAAATTAAAACAATGCGAGTTTTCTTAAATCCTCTGCGGGGTGTTGTAGAGTATTCTTAATCTTTAACAGTTCCACTTGACCCAAATACAAGGAAAAGCCAAATGCTTATGTTACTACTTGTCGCCGTTCTTATCGCGATGACGGGGTTTGCGCTGGTACGCCACTGGAAGGTACGTAATACGAAAACCACCATGGAGAGCCCGCACAGACCATCGCGTCGTCGTTAACGTCTCTCACTCAGATGCGGCGGGCAGCTTCCCGCCGCTTTCTTCAGTCTCTCGCCCGCAGGTTCCTGGATTACTTCCCGCAAAATACAGTATACTTTTCCCCTTCATTTTTTAGCGATATCCTTCGTCATCCGGCGATGGAGCGCATACGGACAGACGGCCTGCGCGCAGGCTTTATCAGCACAATTAAGGTAACCCGGTGAATATTCAGGCTCTTCTTTCAGAAAAAGTCAGTCAGGCGATGATCGCAGCAGGCGCTCCGGCGGATTGCGAACCGCAGGTGCGTCAGTCAGCAAAACCGCAGTTCGGCGATTATCAGGCTAATGGCATTATGGCCGTCGCTAAAAAACTGGGCAAAGCGCCCCGACAACTGGCCGAAGAAGTGCTGCAACACCTCGATCTGCGCGGCATTGCCGCTAAAGTCGAGATCGCCGGGCCGGGCTTTATCAATCTTTTTCTCGCGCCGGAATGGCTCGCCGCGCAGGTTGACAGCGTGATTGATGCGCCGCGACTGGGCATTGCGCCCGTTGAACCTCAGACAATCGTGGTGGACTACTCCGCGCCCAACGTGGCAAAAGAGATGCATGTCGGTCACGTCCGTTCAACCATCATCGGCGACGCAGCGGTACGTACCCTTTCCTACCTCGGGCACAATGTCATCCGCGCCAATCACGTTGGCGACTGGGGCACGCAGTTCGGCATGCTGATTGCCTTTCTGGAGAAGCAGCAGAGCGAACACCATGAAGAGATCGCGCTGGCCGACCTGGAAGGTTTTTACCGGGAAGCAAAGCGTACCTATGATGAAGATCCGGCCTTTGCCGAGCGCGCGCGCGGCTATGTGGTGAAGCTTCAGGGCGGCGATGAATACTGTCGTAAAATGTGGAAGAAGCTGGTCGACATCACCATGGCGCAAAATCAGCAGATTTACGACCGCATGAAGGTGACACTGAGCCGAAATGACGTGATGGGGGAAAGCCTCTATAACGATATGCTGCCGGGTATCGTTGCCGACCTGAAGGCAAAAGGCCTGGCGGTGGAGAGCGAAGGCGCGACCGTGGTTTTCCTCGATGAATACCAGAACAAAGATGGCGACCCGATGGGCGTCATTATTCAGAAAAAGGATGGCGGCTACCTCTATACCACCACCGATATTGCCTGTGCGAAATACCGCTATGAAACGCTTAAGGCCGATCGCGTGCTTTACTACATTGATTCACGTCAGCACCAGCATCTGATGCAGGCGTGGACAATCGTTCGCAAGGCGGGCTATGTGCCGGCATCCGTCCCGCTGGAACATCACGCGTTTGGCATGATGCTCGGCAAAGACGGCAAGCCGTTTAAAACGCGCGCGGGCGGCACCATTAAGCTTTCCGGCCTGCTGGATGAGGCGGTTGAGCGCGCGACAAAGCTGGTCAGTGAAAAGAACCCGGAGATGCCGCAGGACGAACTGAACGCGCTGGCGACCAGCGTGGGTATCGGCGCGGTGAAATACGCCGACCTGTCAAAGAGCCGTACGACCGATTACGTTTTTGACTGGGACAACATGCTGGCCTTTGAAGGCAATACGGCACCTTACATGCAGTACGCCTACACGCGCGTCCTGTCGGTGTTCCGCAAGGCAGGCATTGATGAGTCCGCCATTACTGGCACAACGGTCATCAGTGAGGATCGCGAGGCGGCGCTGGCGGTTCGCCTGTTGCAGTTTGAAGAGACGATTATGCAGGTAGCGCGCGACGGTACGCCGCATGTGATGTGTGCTTATCTGTACGATCTGGCCGGTCTGTTCTCCGGTTTTTATGAACACTGTCCGATCCTCAACGCAGCGGACGATACCACCCGCCAGAGCCGCCTGAAGCTGGCGCTGCTGACGGCCAAAACCCTGAAGCAGGGTCTGGATACGCTCGGCATCGACACTGTCGAAAAAATGTAGTACCCCGGAGGTAAAACGGGCAGCCCGTTTTACCTCAGCACGCTATCTCTGTTTATAATTCAGCTCTGTTGCCCAGCCACGTAAATCTTCCCGGGAGTAACATTTGTCAGATAATCCTGTTGCAGCCCTCTACCGTCACTACGTCAGCTGTCTCAATCGTCGCGAGTGGGAAAACCTGGCCACTTACGTCGCCGATGATGTTAAACATAACGGACGTCCGCTGGGCCTGTCGGGCTATCGTGCAATGCTGGAAAAAGACTGCCATGACATCCCCGACCTGGCGTTCACGGTCGACATGCTGGTGGTGGAACCGCCTCATCTCGCCTGTCGCCTGGCCTTCGACTGCACGCCCTCAGGTCGGTTTCTTGATATTCCCGTCAATGGACGACGCGTACAATTTTATGAAAACGCCTTTTATCGTTTTGATAAGAACAGGATTGTTGAAGTCTGGTCAATCGTTGATAAAGCCGTTATTGAAAAGCAGCTGGCAGATCGTCCGTAAGCTCCCCCTCATGACCGCTACGACGGAGCATTAACGGTAGTTCACCATCACTTCATTACTTAACACCCGCAGCGTTTTATTCAGCCTGCCGGTTCCCATCACGCCGTAAATAAAATGCAGGCTTTCTGACGCGCTGATGTTAGTCAGGCCTTTTGTGGTGCCGCTCGCGCCTTCAAGCTCTACGCAGCGGCTGGTGGCACACAGCCAGACGCGCAGATCGGCGGGCGGCGGTCCGTTCAGCGTATAGCGCCAGGCGATCTGCGTCATGGTGCCGCTGACCGCCTCCGGCGAAACCAGCACAGGCGAGGCCGCCTGCATACCACGGTTAACAATACCCGGCCCGGTGGCGCTGGCCTGCCAGCCGCCGTCGGCCATCGCCATGCACGGAAGAAGCAGCAGCGGCAGCAGGCGTTTCATCAATGGCCTCCGATGGAGGAAGTCATGCGGATCTGACGGTTGTCGGTCAACTCCAGATTTGAAATCACCATCAGCTGCGGCAGGTTGCGGCGCAGGAAACGGGCCAGCAGCGCACGCAGCGGATGATTCACCAGCAGAACCGGCGGCGCGCCAACGGATTCCTGATGAGCCATCGCCTCCTGCGCCTGCGCCAGTAAACGATCGGCCAGACCCGGCTCCAGGCCACCACCGCCCTGAAGCGCCTGAAGCAGCAGGCGCTCCAGCGTGCTGTCCAGCCCGATAACCTGCACTTCGCCGTTACCCGGGAACCACTGCTGGGTGATGGCGCGCCCCAGCGCGACGCGAACCACGGAGGTCAGTTCGTGCGGGTCGGTCTGTACCGGAGCGTGCTCCGCCAGCGTTTCAATAATGGTGCGCATGTCGCGAATGGACACGCGCTCTGCCAGCAGATTCTGCAACACTTTATGCAGCGTGGTCAGGGAGATAACCCCAGGGATCAGATCTTCAGTGAGCTTCGGCATATCCTGCGTTACGCGATCCAGCAGCTGCTGCGCTTCCTGACGACCAAACAACTCGCTGGCATACTGGCCGATGAGGTGATTAAGATGCGTCGCCACGACGGTACTGGCTTCCACCACCGTAAAGCCCTGAATTTGCGCCTGCTCTTTCAATGCGCTGTCAATCCACACCGCCGCCAGACCAAAGGCCGGATCGATGGTCGCTTCACCCGGCAGCGTGCCCGCAGCGGTGCCCGGATTTATCGCCATCCAGCGGCCCGGATAGGCATCGCCGCTGCCAATTTCCACGCCCTTCATCAGAATACGGTAGCGCGCGGGCGGCAGATCCATGTTGTCACGAATGTGCACCACCGGCGGCAGAAAGCCCATCTCCTGCGCGAATTTCTTACGAATACTGCGAATACGGCCCAGCAGCTCGCCATCCTGCGTGTGATCGACCATCGGGATCAGCCGGTAACCCACTTCCATTCCCAGGCTGTCCTCAAGCTGCACATCGGTCCACGAGGCTTCAACGGTCGACGCCGTTTCAACAGGACGCGTCAGGGTCTGCGGTGCCATCTTCGGCTGTGATTCTTTGCCGCGCAGATACCAGGCGAGGCCCAGCAGCGCAGCAGTAAACAGCAGGAAAACGAGGTTTGGCATGCCGGGCACCAGGCCCAGCAGGCCCAGTACGCCGGCGCTCAGCATCATCACTCGGGGGTTTTTGAACAGCTGGCTCACCATCTGCTCGCCAACATCCTGATCGGTGCTGACGCGCGTAACGATAACGCCCGCGGCGGTAGAGATAACCAGCGCCGGGATCTGCGCGACCAGACCGTCACCGATAGTCAGCAGCGTATAGGTTTCCGCGGCGTGTCCCACGTCGAGACCGTGCTGCATCACCCCAACCAGCAGTCCGCCGATAACGTTAATCACCATGATCATGATGCCCGCGACGGCGTCACCGCGAACGAATTTACTTGCACCGTCCATCGAACCGTAGAAGTCCGCTTCCTGCGTCACCTCGGAGCGACGTTTTTTCGCTTCGTCTTCACCGATCAATCCGGCATTGAGATCGGCGTCAATCGCCATCTGCTTGCCTGGCATGCCGTCCAGCACGAAACGGGCGCCCACTTCCGCAATACGTCCCGCGCCCTTGGTGATAACCATAAAGTTGATGATCACCAGAATGATAAATACCACGATACCGATAGCGAAGTTGCCGCCCACGAGGAAGTGGCCGAACGCTTCCACCACGCGTCCCGCTGCCGCCCCGCCGGTATGGCCTTCCATCAGGATGATACGGGTGGACGCCACGTTGAGCGCCAGGCGCAGCAGCGTTGAGAAGAGCAGGATGGTCGGGAAAGCAGCGAACTCCAGCGTGCGCTGGGTGAACATCGCCACCAGCAGCACCATAATCGACAGCGCAATGTTAAAGGTAAACAGCAGATCGAGGATGAAAGGCGGCAGCGGCAGCACCATCATCGACAGGATCATCAGAATCAATACCGGCCCGGCCATCACCTGCCATTGGGTATCTTTCATATTGGGTAACCGTAATAACGCGGTCAGATTTGCCATCAGTCTTCTTCTCTTGAGCCAAAGTCCAGCGCTGCCGGCACCGGGAGATTATCAGGTTTTTTCGGGGCCAGGCCGCCTTCAAGCTTCCAGCGACGGAGCTGCCAGACCCAGGCGAGTACTTCTGCCACGGCCGCATATAACGTTCCCGGTATATGCTGACCAATTTCACTGTGCCGGTAGAGCGCACGCGCCAGCGGCGGTGCTTCCAGTACGGGAATACGGTGTTCTTTACCCAGTTCGCGGATGCGAAGCGCGATCTCGCCTGCACCTTTCGCCACGACCTTTGGCGCGCTCATTTTGAGCTCGTCATACTGCAACGCCACCGAGTAGTGCGTTGGGTTGGTGACAATGACATCCGCTTTGGGCACGTCGGCCATCATTCGCCGCCGCGCGGCGGCGCGCATCTGCTGCCGGATGCGTCCTTTCACGTGCGGATCGCCCTCCTGCTGCTTGTATTCGTCGCGGATGTCCTGGCGGGTCATGCGCAGCCCTTTAAAATAACTGTAGAGCTGCCAGAAAACGTCAAAACCGACCATCGGCGTCAGGCCAAGCACCACCAGCAGGCTGCACATCGCAATCATATTCAGCGCGCTGGCCAGCGCAATAAAAGGCGATTCGCTGATTAAACGCAGCATATCCGGCCAGTGGCTGCGCAGGTAAAGCCAGGTCACGCACCCAACCAGCACGGCCTTCAGAATGGCTTTCACCAGCTCCGCCGCCGTCTGGCCGGAAATCAGCTTTGCCAGCCCTTTAATCGGGTTCATTTTGCCGAGGTCAAACTTAATGGCTTTGCCGCTGAGCAAAACGCCGCCTAACAGCATCGGCGCGGCAATCGCTACCAGCACTAAACCGGCCATCATCGGCAACAGCGCAAACACCGCCTGGGTAATTAAATTCGCGATCTGGTGTAGCATCTGGCTGGTGTCGCTCACCACCGAGTGATTGAAGTTAAGGCCGTCAGCCAGCACCGCGCCCAGCTTGCGCGCCATGCTTTCGCCGCCAATCCACAGAATGCTCAGACCCGCGACCAGCATCAACACGGAGGTGAGTTCACGCGAACGCGGGATCTGCCCCTCTTCGCGCGCCTTTTCAAGTCGGTGCGCGGTGGGGGATTCGGTCTTCTCTTCTTCGCTGTCTCCAGCCACGGCAGCTCACCCCTGACAGAAATTTCAGGGTTCATCATGCCAGAGCGGCGCAGGGATAATGGCGCGAGTAAACGCGTAAAAAGGAGGTTATTTCGCGGATGGTCGGCGGGTGTGGAAGAAAAGCAGGCGTCGCTCGCCGTGTCGATAACGGGCATCAACACGGTGAGCGAATCGCTTCAGGACGAACTCAGAAGCCGAGGCTGTCCAGCAGATCGTCAACCTGATCCTGGTTAGCCACTACGCCAGGCGCCGCGCCGTTGATCTGCGGGCCGTTCAGCAGGCTGTCCGCATCTTTCTTCGCACGCGCAGAAGACGGTTCTGGCATGTTTTCCAGCAGCACCATCAGCAGTTGACGCTCAATTTCCTGAATCACGTCCATCATGCGCTTGATCACCTGCCCGGTGAGATCCTGGAAATCCTGCGCCATCATGATTTCCATTAACTGGGCGTTAGTGAACGAGGTATGTCCCGGCACCGCGTCGAGGAAGCCGCGGGTGTCGGTTACCAGCGAACGGGCATCCGCCAGCTCGACAGGATGCTCAAACCATTCGTCCCAGCGCCCTTTCAGCGATTTCGCTTCATTCTCCATCTGCGTCTGACGCGGCTGTGACGCCTCAACGCAGTTCAGGGCACGCTCGGCCGCCTGCGCGGTCATTTGCACCACATAATCCAGACGATCGCGCGCGTCGGGAATGGCCTCAGCCGCTTCGGCGATGGCCTGGTCCAGCCCAAGTTCCCGCAGGCTGTCGCGCAGCATACGCGTCAGCGAGCCAATACGGGTTACGATGTCCTGCGCAGAGGCCGCATCCGTGCTCGGTTTGATAAGTTCGCTCATGTCGGCTCCTTACATACCCAGCTTTTCGAAGATCTTACCTAACTTCTCTTCAAGGGTAGCTGCCGTAAAAGGTTTAACGACGTAGCCGCTGGCACCAGCCTGAGCAGCCGCAATGATGTTCTCTTTCTTCGCTTCCGCCGTGACCATCAGCACGGGCAGTTTGCCGAGCGTGGCGTCTGCGCGAATGGTTTGCAACAGTTGCAGGCCATCCATATTGGGCATATTCCAGTCGGAGACCACAAAGTCAAATCCGCCAGCGCGCAGTTTGGTCAGGGCGTCAACGCCATCTTCTGCTTCGTCAACGTTATTGAAGCCCAGCTCTTTTAACAGGTTACGGACGATACGACGCATGGTATTGAAATCGTCGACCACCAGAAACCGCATATTTTTATCAACCATACTTACTCCTGTTTTGCGTAGCCCCGCGGGACGGGCGCTGCTTATATACGTAATGCCTGTCCGGCGCTAATTTTTGCCAACATGTGCTGGCTGATTTGGTGCAGATCCACCACCTCGCTTGCTCCCCCCATGGCTATTGCTTCACGGGGCATACCAAAGACAACGCAGCTTGCTTCGTTCTGCGCGATGGTCCAGGCGCCGGCTTTATTCATCGCCAGCAGACCCGCCGCACCGTCATTGCCCATGCCGGTCAGGATCACGCCAACGGCATTTCTTCCGGCATACTGCGCCACAGAATTAAACAGCACGTCCACTGACGGCTTGTGTCGATTTACCGGCGGCCCTTCATTCAGCTTCACCTGATAGTTAGCGCCGCTGCGCGACAGCTCCAGGTGCATAGCGCCAGGAGCGATATAGGCGTGACCGGGCAAAATACGCTCGCCATCCTCCGCCTCTTTCACCGTTATCTGGCAAAGTTTGTTCAGTCGCTCCGCAAATGAGCGGGTAAAACCGGCGGGCATATGCTGAGTGATCAGCAGCGCCGGACTGGTGGCCGGAAGCGGCTGAAGCACGTGCCTGATGGCTTCCGTACCGCCGGTCGAGGCGCCGATAGCGATCAGCTTTTCACTGCTCAGCAGCGGCCCGGCCTTCAGTACCTGCGGCGCCGTTTGCGGGCCGCGCATCTGCAATCTGGCACGCGATGCGGCTCGCACTTTATCGGCGATCATCTGGCTGTAGGCCAGCATTCCTTCGCGAATGCCCAGCGACGGTTTGGTGACAAAATCCACCGCCCCCAGTTCCAGCGCGCGGAGCGTGATTTCCGACCCTTTGCCGGTCAACGACGAAACCATGACCACCGGCATCGGCCGCAGCCGCATCAGTTTTTCCAGAAAATCCAGCCCATCCATGCGCGGCATTTCCACATCCAGCGTCAGCACGTCCGGGTTAAATTGTTTGATCAAATCCCGTGCAACCAGTGGGTCCGGCGCAGAAGCCACCATCTCCATATCCGAATGACTGTTAATGATTTCCGTCATCAACTGCCGCATCAGGGCTGAGTCGTCGACGCATAATACTTTGATTTTTCCCATCATCTTTCCTTAGTCAGTCCGTAGACCGTCTGGCCGCGCAGATAAAATTCTTTACTGATCTGGCTGAAGTTCTCTGAGTGGCCGGCAAACAAGATACCGCCCGGCTTCAGCATGGTGACAAAACGCCGCAGAATTTTCTCCTGGGTTTCCTTATCAAAGTAAATCATCACGTTACGACAAAAAATCGCGTCAAACGGGCCGGGAACCGCCCACTCGTTAGCCAGCAAATTAAGTTGGGCAAAACTAATCATATTCGCCAGTTCCGGACGAACTCTCACCATCCCTGCGTGCGGTCCGGTACCGCGAAAAAAGAATTTTTGTAGCTGCTGGGACGAAAGCGTACGCAGCTCTTCCTGGCGATACACGCCCGCCAACGCCTTTTCCAGCACCTGCGTATCGATATCCGTTGCGTGCACCTGGAACTTGCCCGGCCCGCTGCCGAGCGTTTCCGCCAGCGTCAGCGCGATTGAGTAAGGCTCCTCGCCCGTGGACGCCGCCGCGCACCAGACGTTAAAGCTACCGCTGCGCTTTTTAGCGTGTTCAGCCAGAATCGGAAAATGGTGCGCTTCACGAAAAAAGGCCGTCAGGTTTGTGGTCAGCGCATTAATAAATGCCTGCCACTCCGGGCTATTGGAATCGTTCTCCAGCAGCGCAAGGTAGCGTCCAAAGTCGTCAAGGCCCAGCGTTCTCAGCCTGCGCACAAGGCGGTTGTAAACCATTTCCCGCTTGTGATCGGCAAGAACAATACCGGCTCGCTGATAAATCAGCTGGCTTATCCGCTTAAAGTGCGTATCGGATAACGGCAGACGCTGAACCATCTGTGCCAACAGCGTTGTGGTATCCGCCGGTGCTAACGTTGTCGATTTTTTCATAAAATGCCACCCTGCAAATTGCAGATTAAGGGGTCAAAACAGTGCTATTTTCCCTGTAAGCCTGCATGGCAACCTGATCCGTATCACTGAGTGAGAATCTGCTCACCGCGCCCGTCAGATGTTCTGCCTGTGCTTCAAGAGCTTCAGTGGCTGCTGCCGCTTCCTCAACCAGCGCGGCGTTCTGTTGTGTCACCTGATCCATCTGGCTGACCGCCAGTGCGACCTGTTCAATACCGCGACGCTGCTCGTCAGACGCCGAGGCGATTTCGCCCATGATGTCGTTAACGCGCGTGACGCTCTGTACAATCTCATCCATGGTTTCGCCCGCCGACGCCACCAGTACCGAGCCCTGATCGACGCGGCTCACCGACTCTTCAATCAGACTTTTAATCTCTTTCGCCGCCTGCGCGCTGCGCTGCGCCAGACTGCGCACTTCGCCGGCGACCACCGCGAACCCCCGGCCCTGCTCGCCTGCCCGCGCCGCTTCTACCGCCGCGTTGAGCGCCAGAATATTGGTCTGGAAAGCGATGCCGTCGATCACGCTGGTGATATCGCCAATCTTCTTCGAGCTGCGGGCTATTTCGCTCATGGTGGTTACCACGTTGCCGGTCAGCGCGCCGCCTTTATGGGCGGTAGTCGATGCTTCTTTTGCCAACTGCGAGGCCTGACGCGCATTTTCTGCGTTGCCGGTCACCGTCGCGGTAAGTTGTTCCATACTCGCTGCCGTTTCCGCCAGCGAAGAAGCCTGCTGCTCGGTACGGGCGGAGAGATCGTTATTGCCTGCGGCGATTTCGCGGATGCCGGTCTGCATCGACTGGCTGCCGTCGCGCACGCGACTCACCGTTGCCGCCAGTTCGTCCTGCATCGCTCTCAGGCTGGTAAAAAGCTGTGTTAACTCGTTGCGCCCTGCAATCACGATGGTGCCGCCCAGGTTGCCGGAGGCGATGCGTTCAAAATGGCCGCGCATCAGCGCCAGCGGCGCAATCACTGCTTTTCTTACCCAGATGAAGCCAATAAACGTAACCAACAGCGAGAGCACCACCGCAGCGCAAAATATCACCATCGACTGCGAGTAGAATCCTTTACTCTCCTCGCTGGCATGCTGGCGCAGCAGGTCGATATGCGTTATCCAGCGGTTATACTGCACCTTAAATTTGTCCTGTACGCCCTGCGTCGGCGAATCCAGGAAATCCTGTAGCTGATAGTTCTGTAAGTAGACGATCAGCTGGCCCAGCTCATGCGAATAGTCGTTATAGACCACGCCCATCGCTTTTTTCAGTTCGCTGCCTTCCGGCGTCAGCACCGGTATCGCGTCGAACCGCTTATATGCTTTATCGGCAGCATCCAGCTCTTCCTGAGCCTTTGTCATTAAACTTGTGACCTGATCGCGCGGCGCGCTCAGCGCAGCACGCGTTCCGGCGCGGCTGAGCGTGACGCGAGCGCTTAACAGCGCCGCCCAGGTTTCGCTCAGCGTCTCGCGCTGAGTGCCGCTAACTTCCACCTGATGCATATTCCTGGCATCCTGACGAAAGGAGTTAAACGACAGACCGTTACTGGCGATCTGCATGAGGCAGAACACCCCCAGCAGAAAGATTATCGACGTTGAAATACGAAGCTGATTAAACATCAGTGACTCCTGGTGTAGTTGCCCAACATGGGCCTTTAAACGGGATTAAAACGTTTCCCAATTATCTTTTATCGCCAGTGCAACAGGCGCGGCAAGAGCGACAGCGGGCGGGTTATTTTGTGCCCTGCTTACATTAACGGCCTGGATAACATTTTCTTTACGTATTTGAAATACCGCCACTGCCTGCGTCAGCTGGCTGGCCTGCACTTCCAGCGCGGCGGCGGCCGAAGCGGACTCTTCCACCAGCGAGGCGTTCTGCTGCGTTACGCGATCCATCTCGTTAACGGCGACGCCCACCTGGTCGATTCCCCGGCTCTGCTCGTCGGAGGCGGAAGAAATTTCGCCCATAATGTCGGTGACGCGGGTGACGGCGCTGACGATGTCCGCCATGGTTTCGCCTGCGCTTTCCACCAGCACCGAACCGGTATCAACACGCGCAACCGAGTCTTCGATAAGTCCTTTGATCTCTTTCGCCGCCTGCGCGCTGCGCTGCGCCAGATTGCGTACTTCACCGGCCACCACGGCAAAACCGCGCCCCTGCTCTCCCGCGCGCGCCGCTTCTACCGCCGCGTTCAGGGCCAGGATGTTGGTCTGGAAGGCAATACCGTCAATTACACCGGTAATATCGGCAATTTTCTTTGAACTTCCGGCAATGTCGCTCATGGTTTTCACCACGCCGTCAATCACTTTGCCGCCCTGCTGCGCGGTGCCGGAGGCGCTCAGCGCCAGTTGTGAAGCCTGTCGCGCATTTTCGGCATTCTGTTTCACCGTGGCGGTGAGTTGCTCCATGCTGGCGGCGGTTTCCTGTAGCGATGCCGCCTGCTGTTCTGTGCGGCTGGAGAGGTCGTTATTGCCCGTGGCGATTTCGCTGGCGCCGGTGAAAATGGCCTCTGCGCCGTCACGCACGTTGCTGACGGTGCGGATCAGCGCCTGCTGCATCTCATGCAGGCTGTCCGCCAGCTGCGACATTTCGTTGCGGCCGGTCGCGTCAATAGGCTGAGTAAGATCGCCGCGCGCAATGTGTTTAATATGTTCAATATTGCTTTTCAGCGGACGCAGCAGAATATTCACGATGCCGCTCCACGCCAGCACGCACGCGGCCAGCATGACCAGCAGTCCTGTCGCCAGCGTCCACACCGTTTGTTGATAAGCACTCTGGTTAAGCTCAGTGGCGGTAGCGGAAAGCTGGTTGTTGGTTTCCAGCCAGGCGTCGTACTTTGCCTGGAAGGCATCCTGATAGCTCTGCGTCGGCTGGGCGATAAAGTCGCCGAGTCGGCCCGTTTGCATCATGGTAATCAGATCGTTCAGCGCGTCGTGGAGCTGTTGATAGCTGGCCTGCAACGCCTTAACGTTTTCAGCCGTTTTACCCTGCTCAGACAGGTTGGCGTTGAACACCGCCAGTCCGCGATCGGCCGCCTCCAGTTCCTGACGCGCCAGCGTCATCAGTTCGCCAACGGTGGCGCCCGATCCGGTCTGGCTGGCATCCTGAAGCGTACGAATAGCGGCCCGGTTCAGCGTGTTGCGGGTTTTAACCAGCGAAACCCATGAGGTGCCCATCGCCTGCTGAAGCACGCGCAGGCGCTGGTTAAAAGCAAAGTTTTCTTTATCGTTGGTAATATTGTTGAAAAAAATCCCACCGGTGCCCAACTGAAGAACGGCGAACACTATCAGCACGCTAATCAGACCGGTAACCACTTTGACACGCTTGAACATAACCACCTCTGAACAGGGAGAAGAGGCTCTGTTATCGGCAGAAATAATGAGATCTTTATCACGAAATAACGTCGCGGAGGCGCCTGCCTCCGCGAATGAAGAGATCAGAACGTTTCCCAGTTGCCTTCGGCGACCGCCGGTGCGGCGACTCTGCCAGGGCTGAGCAACGCTTTCGCCGGGACCGGTCGCGCGGCGCTCAGGCTCTGCGCTTTACGCAGGCGGAATACCGCAACCGCCTGGGTCAGACGGCTGGCCTGATCCTCCAGCGCCGCCGCCGCCGTGGCGGACTCTTCCACCAGCGAGGCGTTCTGCTGCGTCACGCGATCCATCTCGGTTACGGCCGTGCCAACCTGGTCGATACCGCGGCTCTGCTCATCGGAGGCAGAGGCAATTTCACCCATAATATCGGTCACGCGGGTCACGGCGTTGACGATATCATGCATGGTGTCGCCTGCCGTCCCGACCAATACGGTGCCGCTGTCAACGCGATTAACCGAGTCTTCAATCAGGCTCTTAATCTCTTTCGCCGCCTGCGCGCTGCGCTGGGCAAGATTACGTACTTCGCCGGCAACCACGGCAAAGCCGCGTCCCTGTTCACCGGCACGTGCGGCTTCCACCGCCGCATTGAGCGCCAGAATATTTGTCTGAAAGGCAATGCCGTCAATAACGCTGATAATGTCGGCGATTTTCTTCGAACTACCGGCAATATCGCTCATGGTTTTCACCACGTTGTCGACCACTTTACCCCCTTTGACGGCGGTTTCCGATGCGCTCAGCGCCAGTTGAGAAGCCTGACGGGCGTTTTCGGCGTTCTGTTTCACGGTCGCGGTAAGCTGCTCCATGCTGGCAGCCGTTTCCTCCAGCGAGGCGGCCTGCTCTTCAGTGCGTGCGGAAAGATCGTTGTTGCCCGCGGCAATTTCGCTCGCGCCGGTATAGATGGCGTCGGAACCATCGCGCACGTCGCTGACGGTGCGGATCAGCGCCTGCTGCATCTCTTTCAGGCTTGAGGCCAGGCTCGCCATTTCGTTACGCCCGACAACCTGAATCGTGTGGGTTAAATCCCCCGCCGCAATCTGGCTGATGTGCGCAATGTTCTGCTGGAGGGGCTTAATCAGTATTGAGCGCAGACCTGTCCAGCACAGGCCGATCAGCGCAATGACCAGCACCATTACCGCTGAAATCACCCACAGCATTTTGGTATAGGCGCGCTGGTTATCGGAGACGCCCTGCACGGTCAGCACATTTTGCGCGTTGCGCCAGTTGGTGTAGGCCGTCTGCATCTCACTCTGTTTCTGATCGATGTTCAGCTTAAACATCTCATCAAGCTGATTATTGTCCATCAGGGTCAGCATGGTGCCGAGCGCTTTGGCATAGACAGCGTAACTCTGTTCCAGACTGTCGACGGTGACGCCAGACAGCCCCGGCGTATCGGGCAGCTTTTGGTAAATGTCATACGATTTTTGCGCGCTGGCCAGCAGGTCACGGGTTTGCTGGCTGATGACGGTGAGCGAAGCGCTGCTGCCGTTATTCAACGCCGTATTCTGCATACGCAGCATGCCGCGGTTCAGCGCGATACGCGCCTGGTTAAGCGCGATCCAACTGTCGGTAAGGGAAGAGATGTTTTCATTGGAGGTCTGCGCAACGGAAAAGCTGTTTTTATCGTTGTTCAGCGCATGGATGAACAGACCGCCGGCGATGAGCTGTAGCGCACCGAAGACCAGCAGAACCAGCAGCAGGCTGGTGACGACTTTTATATTTTTAAACATAGAACACCCTGGAGTTTAACGTTAAAGTAACATCAGGATTATCGGCGCAGTAAAACCAAACTTTATGCTGCCACACTGGCAATAAATGGTGCAAAAAGTTTCTTAATTAAATAAATTGCGGGGTTTTATTTCAAGCTGTAACAGGCCGACCTTTATCGGCCTGTTACTGTGTTGCGGGGTAAATCAGGCGCTGCGCAGGGTGTCCATCAGGGCCATCTCTTCGCTGCTCAGCAGCTTCTCAATATCCACCAGGATCAACATCCGCTCGCCGAGCGCGCCGAGGCCGGTCAGGTATTCGGTGGACATGGTTACCGCAAATTCAGGCGAAGGACGGATCTGATCCTGCGTCAGCGACAGCACGTCAGACACGCCGTCCACTACGATGCCCACCACGCGGTGCTCAAGATTCAGCACGATCACCACGGTGTTTTCGTTGTAGTCCACATCCGGCTGCGCGAACTTGAGGCGCAGATCGATAATCGGCACGATCACGCCGCGCAGGTTAGTCACCCCTTTAATAAAATGCGGCGTGTTGGCGATACGCGTGACCTGATCGTAACCGCGGATCTCCTGTACTTTCAGAATATCAATACCGTACTCTTCGTCACCCAGCGTAAATACCAGGAACTCCTGACCGACGGTTTCGCCAGCGAGTTTAGTGACAGTTGCCATTCCAGTCATAGTTTTATCCTTAATCGGTTAAGGTCAGGCTGCGGCTCCCGCCACACGCTTTTCACGGTTGAGGGATTGCAGGGCCGATACATCAACAATCAGCGCCACGCTGCCATCGCCAAGGATGGTGGCCGCAGAAATGCCCGGCACTTTGCGATAATTACTTTCAAGGTTTTTGACCACCACCTGGTGCTGGCCGATCAGCTGGTCTACCAGCAAGGCGTAGCGCTTGCCTGCGCTTTGCAGGATCACCACGATGCCCTGCGTCGCTTCTGTTTTCGCATCCTGTACATCGAAGATGTTCCACAGTTCAACCAGCGGCAGATATTCGCCACGCACTTCCAGCACGCGTTCGCCCCCCGCCAGCGGATGCAAATCGTTCGCCAGCGGCTGCAATGATTCCATCACCGCGTTGAGCGGCAGAATAAAGACTTCGTCTGCCACGCGTACAGACATGCCGTCGAGGATCGCCAGCGTCAGCGGCAGCAGGATGCGGATTGTGGTGCCCCGGCCCTGTTTCGACGCGATTTCAACGTGGCCGCCCATCTCCTGGATGTTACGTTTCACCACGTCCATGCCCACGCCGCGCCCGGAGACATCGGTCACCTGCTCGGCGGTGGAGAAGCCCGGCGCGAAAATCAGCATGCCGACCTCTTCGTCGCTCATTGATTCGCTGACCGGCAGCCCGGAAGAGAGCGCCTTAGCCAGAATGCGTTCACGATTCAGGCCTGCGCCGTCGTCGCGGACTTCAATACAGATGCTGCCGCCCTGATGTTCCGCCGAAAGCGTCAGGTTGCCGACAGGATTTTTACCCACTTCAGCGCGCTTATCCGGCGTTTCAATACCATGGTCGAGGCTGTTGCGCACCAGGTGCGTTAACGGATCGATAATACGTTCAATCAGGCTCTTATCGAGTTCTGTTGAGCTGCCTTCCAGCGTCAGTTCCACTTCCTTGCCGAGCTTGCTGGCCAGATCGCGCACCAGGCGCGGGAAGCGGCTGAAGACATACTCCATCGGCATCATGCGGATGGACATCACCGATTCCTGAAGATCGCGCGCGTTTCGCTCAAGTATGCCCATACTGTTCAGCAGGTCGCCGTGCGCGACAGGGTCGAGTTCGCCCGAACGCTGCGCCAGCATCGACTGCGTGATCACCAACTCGCCCACCAGGTTGATCAGCTGATCGACCTTCTCTACCGCAACACGAATACTGGTAGATTCGCTGACTTTTGGCGCCGCAGGCTTCTTCGCGCTTTCACGCTTCGCTGCCGGCGTGATATCGGTCACCGTCGCCAGCGCAGGCGCTTCCTCTGTGACTTCCGCCACCTCAGCGACCTCTTCTGGCGCTGCCGGTGCGGCGGCGCTGATGAATTTAATCTGTGACTCTTCGATGACAAAACAGAGTACGGCGACAATATCATCCTGCCCGACCGAAGAGTCGAGCGTGACCTCCACGCTGCTTTCGCCTTTGACCACGTCGGAAAGCGTGCCAAGGTTGCCCAACTCTTCCAGCATCAGCGGAATTTCGCCGGGTTTTAAATCAACCAGTGCAAGACGCAGTCCGCTTGCAGCGGGGGCCGCCGTCGGTGCGGTTTCAGCGACGTTTGGCGCGTTGACCACTTCGCCTTTGGCCTCCAGCGCCAGCTGACGCAGTGCCTGGCAGATGTAAGCGAACGTCTCGGCGTTCGGTTCCGTGGCGGTTTTATACGCATCCAGCTGTTCTTGCATAATATCTTTGGTTTCCAAAAACAGGTTGATGATATCGGTGCTGAGCTGCATTTCGCCGCGCCGTGCACCATCGAGTATGTTTTCCAGAATGTGCGTGGTTTCCTGCAATACGGTAAACCCGAAGGTTCCCGCCCCCCCTTTGATCGAGTGGGCCGCACGGAAAATGGCATTAAGCTGCTCCGAATCCGGATCCTGTGGGTCTAACCCCAACAGGTGTTGTTCCATATCGGCCAACAGCTCATCAGCCTCATCGAAAAACGTCTGGTAAAAATCGCTGATATCCATGCTCACGGTATCACCTCTGCTGTGAGTCGCGATCGGTCTGGGCCGCTGGCGCCGGCGCTGCCGGGGCCGAAGCCGCCGGAGTTGCGCCGTTTGCCGCAGGCTCAGCCTGTGGGGGTTGAGGGTTTGGATTGGCCGCTGACGGCATCGCCGGCGCAGCTATCTGTTTTAAATTCATGGTGCTGCTGTCACTAATTTGTACGGCATCGCTTTCAGAGTTCTCCTTCTCAATCTGCATTTCCGTATCATGGTTCAGTACCAGCAGACTGATTCTGCGGTTTACGGCATCATCCGCACCGCGGTTTTTTAATCTCATGGTGTCGGCCATGCCCACCACGCGCAGCATTTTGCCTGCGGCCAGGCCGCCGGCGATCAGCTCGCGGCGCGAGGCGTTAGCCCTGTCTGCTGACAGTTCCCAGTTGCTGTAGCCGCGATCGCCCGACGCGTACTGAAAATCATCGGTATGGCCCGCAAGGCTCATTTTATTGGGAATATCGTTAAGGATCGGCGCAATAGCCCGCAAAATATCGCGCATATAAGGTTCTACCTCCGCACTGCCGGTTTTAAACATCGGCCGGTTTTCGCTGTCGATAATCTGAATACGCAGCCCCTCTTCCACCATATTGATAATCAGGTGGGGACGTAGCGCCTTCAGTCGCGGGTCCGCTTCAATCAGTTGATCAAGCTTTTCGCGCAGGCGGTTGAGGCGAATCTCCTCCAGCTTGCGCTTCTGTGCATCCAGATCGATATCAGGTTGCTTCATTACTTCCCCCGTCTTTTTCGTCGGGTCATCGCCGCCGCCAGGGATAGGGCTGTCGCTGTCGCTGCTGCGGGCGCCGCCGGTCAGCGCGACCTTGAGCGGTGTTTTAAAGTAATCGGCAATTTGTACCAATTGCTGAGGGTTCGAGATCGAAATGAGCCACATCACCATAAAAAAGGCCATCATGGCGGTCATAAAGTCAGCGTAAGCAATCTTCCATGAGCCGTGTCCGCCCTCATGTCTTTTATGCTTTTTGCGCTTAACCAGCACAATGGGGTGATTGTTATGCTTCATGCGTCCTGGTCCGATGTCTGTTTCGCTGGTGATTTCGCGTTACGTACGTGCTCCTCCAGCTCGGTGAACGACGGCCTGTCGGTGGAATAGAGCGTCTTGCGACCAAACTCCACCGCGATCTGCGGCGCGTAGCCATTCAGGCTGGAAAGCAGCGTCACTTTGATGCACTGCATCATTTTGGTGGACTCTGCGCATTTCTGTCGCAGCACGCCTGCCAGCGGTGAAACAAAACCGTAGGCCAGCAGGATGCCTAAAAATGTTCCGACCATCGCATGAGCGATCAGCGCACCCAGCTCGGCTGCCGGCCTGTCTGCCGACGCCAGCGTGTGCACCACGCCCATTACCGCAGCAACAATACCGAATGCGGGCAGCGAATCGCCGACGGTTTGAAACGCCGTGGCAGGCACTTCGCATTCGTGCTCATAGGTTTCAATTTCTTCGTCCATCAGCGCTTCTATTTCAAAAGCGTTCATATTGCCGCTGACCATCAGACGCAAATAGTCGGTAATGAAGTCCACTAATCTTTTATCGGCAAGGATGCGTGGGTAATTAGAAAAAATTTCGCTCTCCTGCGGATTATCAATATCTCTTTCCAGCGACAGCATGCCCTGCTGGCGCGACTTTGCCATCAGGCGATAAAGCAGCGCCATCAAATCCATATAGACGGCTTTATTATATTTTGAGCCGCGCATTAAAAGCGGTAGCGCTTTCATTGTGGCTTTAATCGCTTTCCCGTTATTTCCTACAATAAATGCGCCAATACCGGCCCCGCCGATAATTAATAATTCAGACGGTTGATAAAGTGCGCCAAGGTGGCCGCCTACCATCGCAAAGCCGCCTAACACTGACCCAAGTACCAGGATGTAGCCCAAAATAATTAACACAATCAATCCTTACGTCTGGTGACGTGTGGGTGAAAGATAAACCTGCGTTTTACATTTTCTTTATTCGCTACGGGCAAAAAAAAAGCAGCGGTATTAACCGCTGCTGGATTCATTCCACGTGGCGAACTTGATTAAACGGCTTGTTTAATAGGTTCATCCAGCAGTTGTGAAATGTTATCGGCAGATTCCACCGAAAGTTTACGTCTTTTTACCGCTCTTGATGGCGGCTGGCACAAGCTACACGCAAAGCTGCCAACCGGCTGATGTGCATGGTTGATAAAGCTTCCGCCGCAGCATTTGCAGTCGGACAGCTCCAGCATTCCGCTCTCAACGAACCGGACCAGGGTCCAGGCGCGGGTCAGCGCCAACAGCGGGCCCTCGTCCTGTTGCGGACACTGTTCCAGATAAAGACGATAGGCCTTAATGACAGCATCCACGCCTTTACTCAGGCCGCTTTTCAGCAAAAACTGCCAGGCGTTACAGAACATAGAGGCATGAATGTTCTGTTCCCATGTCATGAACCAGTCGGTTGAAAAAGGCAGCATACCTTTTGGCGGCGGGCTGCCGCGCAGTTCTTTATAAAGCTTAATTAAGCGCCCGCGGCTCAGTTGAGTTTCGCTTTCTAACATTTGCAGACGCGCGCCAAGCGTAATTAATTCCATCGCCAGCTGAATATCGCGCGCTTCCTGGACAATACTTTTTTCGCTCATCAGCTCGCTCTCTTTTTAGCTATTTCGTCAACCTTGCCGGATGCATTACGTAATAAGCGGCTTGATAACAGAATGCCGGTGTGGATTTGTTGTAAATCCTCAACGCGAGATTCCTGTGTTAAGCGAGTAATGGTTTTATGATCGTTAAAACGGAACTGGCAAACCAGCTGATTTGTTTCCGCCAGCTTAACCATTTCAGGCAGCGTCAACTGCGATAAGGCGTCAGCCATGGGCTCATCTATGCCAAGGCGAAACATTGCTGATGCTTTTTCCTGGTTAATAAGACGCTGAGCAAGCAGTAAATATGACAGGTTAATATCATAAATGTGTTTGAGTAATTCTGATGTACCCATTTTTTATCCATCCCGACTAACACGACTTAAACGTTTGCGGATTGCGCCGCTACCTTGGTTGCTGCTCTGTAAATCTGAAGATGGCAAAAAATTTAGTGGCTAACGCCAAACGTTCACGAAGCTATCAACACCCCAGAGGTGCATCCAGAAAGTAGTCATTACTCATTTTGCCAGGTGCTGCTCCTGAAAACCGTGTTTCTTCCGTGACGTTTTCCGAATCGCTTTAAGAAAGTTTTAGGACAATTCCGAAAACAAGGCAACTCTAATCGCTCTTATTTCGACATACAACGAGAGCCAAGCGCAATTTTAGATAAAGTGTGATCTACATCACACTTTTTTGGCATTTTCTTTAAAAAAACCCTTCAGACACGCTGTTGGTTAGTTCACTAACTAATCAATCAGGCCCTTTTTTTGTTAAAATTTTACATTCATGACGCTTTACCCTCTAAAAAAGGTCTCTTATCGGGCGATTGATAGATAAAAAAACAAAAAAAAGATAAAAATTAGCATATTTACCTGAAAATATATCAAAAATTCAGCATAAACTATCATTGAATACCCTGAAGGCAAGATGTTATGAACGTTACCATCTGTAATGGTATTGCAAGGTAACGATGATAAAAATGTGACATAACGCAGATTTTTTTCATGAAGTGAAAAGCTTTTGTAAGGACAGGCGGGGGAGTGTTTCGTTAAGAACAAAATTGCAACATGTATCCACATTAAAGATGTGAATGTTTTTATTGGTTTTTTGAATTTGACCGGTAATTATCGGCCTGGCCGCGATTTTCTTCAGTCAAAAATGGTTTTTTGTGGTTTTTTTATTTTTTTTGGCCCTTTTTGATGGATTTATCCTCATAAAGAGCCAATGAAATGATAAAAAAAAGGGCGATCCACGATCGCCCTTTGTCAAAGTTGGCCTGAATTTTGCTAAAAGTTATCGTGTCGCCATCTCACCGTTTTTCGGTTCAGCCCGCGGCGTGACGGCCAGCAGATCTTTCAGATAGCTCTCCCGCCAGTGCGTGATGTCGTTTTTACGCAGCACCGCCATTAAATCGTTGTAGCGAGACACGCGTTCGCTGTGCGGCATGGTCAGCGCTTTATCCAGCGCAGCAGCCACATCATCGCGATCGTAAGGATTAACGATAAGCGCCGCAGTCATTTCGTTAGCGGCCCCGGCGAAGCGGGACAGGATCAGCACGCCGGGATCGTCAGGATTTTGCGCCGCGATATACTCTTTCGCTACCAGATTCATGCCATCCCGCAGTGGCGTTACCAGCCCGATATCAGTCAGGCGGAAAATTTTCATCAGCAGCCGCCGGTCGAAATGCTGGTTAAGGTAGTAGAGCGGCGTCCAGCCAAGCGTGCCGTATTTGCCATTGATGCGCCCTGCTTCCGTCTCAAGCTGGTGACGAATGTCCTGGTAAGCCTGCACGTCACCGCGTGAGGTCGGCGCAATCTGTGAGTAACGGATTTTCCCGCGATGCTGCGGATAGTTTTCCAGTAGCGCTTCATAGGCAAGAAAGCGTTCCGGCAGCCCTTTGGAATAGTCCAGTCGTTCGCAGGCGATAATGTTCTTCGCATCGCCCAGATCTTTCTTCATGGCCGCCATTTTGGGCGGTAGCGGGCCTTCAGCCATCTCTTTGATGCTGTCTGGCTCAATCCCGATGGGATAGACTTCAGTGGTGAAATGATGACCAAACGCGTAGTGTTTTTTGTCGTCGCTTTCCACTTCCGTTAACAATGACAGACACTCAATAAAGGCGACGCGATCGCTTTCGGTCTGAAAGCCCAACAGATCGTAGTCGCACAGCATCTCCAGCAGCTCATTATGCGGCGGCAGCGCATTGAATATTTCCGGCGTGGGGAAAGGAATATGCAGGAAGAAACCGATGCGGTTCTGTACACCCAACTTGCGTAGCGCTGCGGCAAACGGCAGCAGGTGATAGTCGTGGATCCACAGAACGTCGTCAGGCTTCAGCAGCGGTACAAGACGCTTTGCCAGTAGGGTGTTGACGTGGCAATAACCGTCCCAGGCTTCCCGCTGGAAGTTAACCAAATCCAGTCGGTAGTGAAACGCTGGCCAGATAACGGCATTAGAGAATTGCAGATAATAGAGATCATAATCATTCTGGTTCAGGCCAAAAGAGGCGTAGGTCACGTTGTCCTGTTCGAACAGGTTCATTTCCTCGTCATCTTCGCCTATTTCGTTGATTTCGCCGTTCCAGCCAAACCATAGCCCTCCCGTGGTCTTCAGCGCGTCCATAATGCCGACGGTGAGCCCGCCCGCGCTGGTTTTTGAACCATCCGGGACAGCGATGCGGTTAGATACGACTACTAAACGACTCATAACCTTGACTCCTTACCGACGATGTTTTGTCTTTATTTAGTTGTAATAGTATTTGTTCAAGCCAGTGATACACGGCGTTGACATCTGCCAGGCGCAGGCCCGCCAGCGTTTCGCCCTCACCCACTTTTACTGAGATACCCTCCATGGCATTGACCGCTTTAAATCCTGCTTCATCGGTCAAATCATCACCAATAAATACCGGAGTGCGTCCGGCAAACGGCGGCAGTTGCATAAATGCCGCAATCGCCGCACCTTTATTAACGCCCTTTGGTTTCAGCTCCACCACGCATTTACCGGGTTGGAGCGTCAGTACAGGGAAGCGTTTTACCATCTCTTCGGCCAGCGCCAGCACCGCCTGCTGGTAGTGTTCAGCCTGACGGTAATGCAGCGCAAATGCCATACCTTTGCTCTCAAGGTGGGTACCCGGCATTGCGGCAACCCCTTGTTCTAACAATACAATAAGTTCACGGGTAACCGTTTCGGGCAGGGCGATTTTTTCTGTTTTACCTGCCGGATCGCGGCGCTCGGCACCATGCACGCCCGCCAGCGGAACACGAAGCGGCGCGGCCAGCGCATCCAGCTCGTCCATCGGGCGCCCGGAAACCAGCGCCAGCGCGCCCTCGCTGATTGCAGCAAGGCGTTGCAGATTTGTCACCACGTCCTCAGGGATAAACACCTCTTCCGGTCGTGGCTGGATGGCGGCAAGGGTGCCGTCAACGTCAAAAAAGAAAGCGTAACGGCCATCCTGCGCAAGCGGGAATGCGGCATTTTTTTGCATATTCACACTGTTCCTCCTGAATGTCGGGGCCGTGAAGACGCGTTAAACGCGGCGGCAACGTGAAGATGAGCGACGTTCATCGCGTGCAGGGGATGATTCAGGCTACCGCAACGGGATCGCGTAGAAGTGTTACCGCAGTTAAAGAGAAAGGATGATATGGGAAGAAAGCGCGTATCAGATTTCATTGTCTTGCGGATCGTTTCCTTCTCTCGTTTGGGCCTACGGTTTGTTTACGCTTCAGGCCCGTGCTGTTGCCACCCGCGTCAACGCATCAGCTCCAAGTATAGTCTGAAAACCCCTTTTTGCCAGGCGAGGCGGCATTCCCGCGCCTGCCGTGAGGGAGGACAAGCATTGCCCGCACCTGGTGATAAAAACATAAGAAAAGGATGAAACAGGCGGAATTCATTCAGAAAAATCTGTAACAATGAGCCTCTGATTACTTATTCGCCGGTTCAAACAGAGGGCGCTTTGCCGGTGTTATCCTGGCTTTCTGACGTTCAGCGAGTTTCTTTTCCTTTTCATCAAGGTAAGCATTAAGGCGGGTAAGCGGCGCGCGCTGCGAACAGGCTACACGCGCGGCAGATGATGGCAGCGTGCCTGCCGGTCTGGCAATAACCGCCGGAGCTGTCGGGTGCCGGACAGGCGCAGTCCTGCCCGGACAGTCCGTATGATGAGTGGCGCTGGCTGAGAATGCCAGGCAAACAGAGGCGGCGACAAGTAGCACAATTCCTTTATGCATTTTTTTCCCTGAAGTAAACAGTGCGGATAACATCTTTACCGTAGCGGGGTTCTGTGACCCGTCACGCCGGATTAAATATTAATATCCATATTTTTGCTACGAGGTTTTTTTGGGTCAGGATTAAACAGGTAATAACGCTCAAAAAAAGTAAAAAGTTATACATTTGTCTCCCCTGTTTCCAGTGAATAGTGATGATAAATGACGCTAAATCTTTCTTTTCATATTCACAGCCATTTTTTCGGCAGCGCGTAAAAACCGATAAAAGAGGCAGAAAAAAAACAGGCTCTGATTTGGTTGCACTCTACCTGATTGTGCGATCTAACTGTTTTTGTTTACGGTGAAATAGTACGGTCTGATCATGTCCGGTTTCAAAATATGCCCTTTCATTTCGAACGTTTCGATTCGCATAATAAAATCGTGATCGACGCCAAGGGAAGCCAGGCGGAATTTTAATGCCTGCATAACCTGCCATAGTCGTTGGCTGGAGGATTTTAAACCATGAAGATCCCATACATTATACAGTAACTCTTCACTGGTAATGATTTTCCCATTGGCATTCTGTAGCAGATAAAGGAACAGCCTTAACATGGTTTCACGGAGAACATAGTAGCGCACCGCTCTTTTTTTTGCGTCAAAGCTAATCAGTTTCTTACATGAAATGTCCAACTGAACATTATTTCCTATATAATATCCAATGAGCACTTTTTCCATACACTTCCTCGTTAACCGGATAAATATGAACTCTCTCTCAATCGCTGATTTCGGCGAGCTGCTATAATATCTTCTGTTGCGAAAAAATGAATGAAATAAGCGCAGCGGTAAATCATCAAAAGAATATTCGCCTCAGTACTTAAAAAACAACCTATCTGACTGTCTTTCCTGCTAACTTCTTGCTTGCGATAACACTTCAGCAACAACCCTTTCTTTTGAAAGAGAGAAACACATACATAATGTCATAAAGATTTTATTCTTTATTTTAATTTCACACAAAACTTTCATCTGAAAGCCAGCGCGAATTCAGCCAGCTTACACTGGCGCTCCTCGTTTATAACGTCGCCACTGGCATTAAAACAACCTTAATCGTTTTATTAAAACATCATCGTGATAAATATCTTACGTTAAGCCATTAATCCGTTAAACAGCGGTCGGTCTGGCCGATCAGGATGGGATGTTCTGTGTAAGCTATATACGATGCAAAGCGGACAGGAGGAGTGCATTTATGCTGTTCGTTGTCAAAATAGTTGACGTATTATTGCGCTTGTATTTCTGGTTGGTATTCTATTTTGATTAGAAAACTTAGCGGAATTGTGAATAATAATGGAGAAAGGTATAGTGAAATTGGATTTATCGCCAGCAAGCGAGCATCGGCGCCGCGCGCAGATCATCCACGTTTTAAGTAGCTCTCTGCGTGGAGATAAATGCCATTATTATTTTATTAATAAACGAATTAATTTTGCGTCTTCCGACGATGCGACAGCCCCATAGCCGGGCCGGGTTTGCTCTGCTGATCGCTGCGTGTGTAGTGAAAAGCCTGTTTCCGCAGTGTCATTCTCTGGCATGTGTAAAATAGCGGCTGTCATGCGTTATGCAGGATAAGGGCATTGAGCAGGCAACCCGGCGCGTTTATAAGATAAGGCCGCACGCCGCTTTTTAAATTTCCTTTTGTCTCAGGCAGTTTCAAGAAATTTCCACGAGATGGCTTGATCGTTCACGCAACTTGCGGATACTGTATATACATACAGCAACTTTTTCAGGAATCCTCAACCATGAACCTCTCCCGTCCGGCAGTGATATACGAAGCGTTATCGTTGCCCCTTTTCGTCGAGCGCGTTGCCTGTGGCTTTCCCAGTCCGGCTCAGGATTACGTTGAGGAGAGGCTGGATCTCAATAAACTGGTCATTAAACATCCCAGCGCAACCTATTTCGTTAAGGTCAGCGGCGACTCAATGAGCGGCGCTGGCATCGGCGATGGCGACCTGCTGGTGGTGGATCGTTCGCTTTCCGCCACGCATGGCGATATCGTCGTGGCGGCGGTAGCAGGAGAGTTTACCGTTAAAGAGCTGCGCACCCGCCCTTTTCTGCAACTGATACCGCATAACGTTAATTATCAGCCGATTTCATTTCACAACGAGGAAGAGCTGGTTATTTTTGGCGTGGTCACCTTTACGTTAAAATCGAACAGATAATTATGTTTGCGCTGATTGACGTAAACAGTTTTTATACCTCCTGCGAAACGGTTTTCCGCCCTGATTTATGGGGAAAACCCATTGTTGTCGTTTCCAACAACGACGGTTGCATTATTTCGCGCTCCGCAGAGGCCAAAGCGCTGGGCATTCCTATGGCCGCGCCCTATTTTAAAATTAAAGAGCAGCTACGGCGCCAGCAGGTTCAGGTTTTTAGCTCCAATTACACGCTTTACGCCGACATGAGCCATCGCGTCATGACTATTCTGGATGAGATGACCACGCGACTGGAAATATATTCCATTGATGAAGCCTTCATAGACCTCTCCGGTATTCGGGGAGATGCCGCGCTTGAAGAATATGGTCGTGAAATTCGTCAGAAAATTCTCCAGTACACCGGATTGACGGTGGGCGTCGGTATCGCGCCAACCAAAACGCTCGCCAAACTCGCCAATCATGCCGCAAAGAAATGGTCGCAAACGCAGGGCGTGGTCGTGCTGTCCCGGCCGGAACGTCAGCGCAAGCTTCTGGCGCTGACGCCCGTGGAAGAAATCTGGGGCGTCGGGCGTCGCATCAGCAAGAGGCTGAATCTGCTGGGCATCGAAACTGCACTCCACCTGGCCGACTGTTCGAGCTGGGTTATCCGTAAACATTTTAACGTTGTGCTGGAAAGAACCGCCCGCGAGTTAGGCGGCGAGACATGCCTTGAAATGGAAGAGTATCCCCCCACCAAACAGCAGATCGTCTGTAGCCGATCTTTTGGTCATCGCATTACGCAGTATGGCGATATGCACCAGGCGGTCTGCGCCTACGCCGAGCGCGCGGCGGAGAAGCTGCGTCTTGAGCACCAGTTTTGCCGCTTCGTCAGCGTATTTATCCGTACCAGCCCGCACGGCAACGAAAGCGAAGCCTTCTATAACAATCAGGCCGGCGGTCGGCTGATGATGCCTTCTAACGATACGCGCGACATTCTTCGCCTCGCCATCGAGGCGCTGGATCGTATCTGGGTGGAAGGTCATCGCTATATGAAAGCCGGCGTGATGTTGGGCGATTTTTACAGTCAGGGCGTGGTGCAGCTTAATCTGTTTGATGAACACCAGCCGCGCGCCAACAGCGCGGCGCTGATGGCGGTGGTTGATGGTCTGAACAAGTCCGGCAATGCAAAAATCTGGTTTGCCGGACAGGGCATTCAAAAAAGCTGGGCGATGAAGCGGGAGATGCTCTCGCCCGCGTGGACGACTCGCTATGAAGATTTACCCAGGGTGACATAGCGAAAGGCTGAACATCTACAGCAGATTTTTTTCGGCCAGATCCAGCGCGAAGTAGCTGAAAATCAGATCGGCACCGGCCCGTTTGATCGCCCCCAGGCTCTCCAGAACGACGTCACGCTCGCTGACGGCGCCGGCCTGCGCAGCAAATTTAATCATCGCGTACTCGCCGCTCACCTGATAGGCCGCCAGCGGCAGTTCGGTACGCTCGCGCACGTCACGAATGATATCCAGATAGGCACCTGCCGGTTTAACCATCAGCGCATCCGCGCCCTCCCCCTGATCGATCAGCGATTCACGGATCGCCTCGCGACGGTTCATCGGGTTCATCTGGTACGTTTTGCGATCGCCTTTCAGCGAAGTGCCCGCCGCCTCGCGGAACGGCCCATAGAAAGAAGAAGCAAACTTGGTGGAGTAAGACATGATCGCCGTATCGGTAAAACCCGCCTCGTCCAGCGCCCGGCGAATGGCCGCCACCTGACCGTCCATAGCGGCGGAAGGCGCGATAAAGTCGGCGCCCGCCCGCGCGGCGGCGACGGCCTGACGGCCAAGGTTAGCCAGCGTGGCGTCATTATCCACCACGTCGCCATGCAGTACGCCGCAGTGACCGTGCGAGGTATATTCACAGAAACAGGTATCGGACATCACGATCATTTCCGGCACCGTATCCTTACAAATACGCGACATACGGGAAACCAGCCCGTTATCCTGCCAGGTGTCGCTGCCGTCCGCGTCGGTATGGTGAGAGATACCGAAAGTCATGACCGAACGGATACCCGCCCTGGCGATACGCTCAATTTCAAACGCCAGGCGTTTTTCTGGAATGCGCATCACACCGGGCATCGCCTGAATCGCTTTGTAATCATCAAGGTCTTCCTCAACGAAAATGGGCAGCGCCAGATCGTTGATACTGAGGGACGTTTCCTGAAAAAGAGAGCGGAGTGAAGGCGACTGGCGTAAACGCCTTGGGCGTTGAATAAGCGAATAGCTGGACAAAACAACCTCGAATTAACGGTTATTACCGCTGATGCGGCAGGAAAAACGGAATGGTTAACACTATACCTCTGTGCCTCTTGTGACAATCGTTGCCGACATGGGACGCACAGAATGGTCAATATAATTGACCAGACAGATATTCGGTGGCCTTACCCATTACCGTCCATACTTAATGTACTGATTATTACAGAGGAGTCGCAATGGGTTTTCTTGGCTGGACGGCCGCAACGGGCGGGCTGTTATTACTTATGTCTCTGGCATCGGGCTGGATCAATCGTGGCCCGATAACCACCTTCGCTCTTTATCTGTTGGCCGGTATTATTTGTGGCCCGTGGATTCTGGATCTGCTGCGTATTGATATCGCCGCCCATGCCGAACTGTCAAAAAATCTGACCGAAATTGCCATGGCCGCCTCGCTGTTTATTACCGGCCTCAAACTACGACTACCGCTGCGAAGCCGGGGCTGGCGGATCGGCGTACGGCTCGCCTTTCCGGGCATGCTGCTGACGGTGGGCGGCGTGACGCTGGCCGCGCACTATCTCATCCACTTCTCCTGGCCAATATCGCTGGCCTTTGGCGCCATTGTGGCGCCGACCGATCCGGTGCTGGCGAGCCTGATCTCCGTTAACGACGCGCGCGACGACGACGATCTGCGCGTATCGCTCTCCAGCGAAGCAGGCATGAATGACGGCAGCGCGTTGCCGCTGCTGATGCTGGCGGCGCTCTGGCTGTCGGCAGGCAGCGATCTGTCGCTGCCTGCGCTGGGCCACTGGGCGTTAGTCGATGTGCTGTGGGCGATTGCCGGCGGAACGGGCATTGGTTTTTTACTGGGACGCTTCGTCGGCCAGTTTGCCACGCATTTACGCCACACTCATCAGGACGTGGCGCCCAATGACTTTCTGGCGCTGGCGCTGATCGCCCTGAGCTACGCGCTGGCGCAGTCGCTGGACGCCTCTGGTTTTCTGGCCGCCTTCGCCGCGGGCGTAGGGCTGCGCCGCGCGGAGATGCGGGTGACTAATCGCCAGCCGGCAGATGATTTCACCGACAGCAACAATCGCCCCCCGGCCGAAGTCATGGTTAATCCGCATATTCGTCACGGTGAGGGCGAAGCGAATCCGGCCAGCGTGGTCGGGCTGGTGGTCGGCGATGCCCTCTCCTTTGGCGATACGGTTGAGCGCATTTTTGCTGCGGCGATTATTATTGTGCTGGGCGTGACGCTGGCCCACCACTGGGACCCGGCGGGCCTGCTGATGGCGGCGCTGCTGTTTGTCGTTATTCGCCCGCTGTCGGTGTGGATCGCTACCGCTGGCGCTGGCGCGCCGCATAAGCAGCGTCTGATTCTGGGCTGGTTGGGCATTCGCGGCATCGGCAGCATCAACTATATTGCCTGGGCCTATACGAACGGCATGGTGGGTGATGAAATGACGCGCATGGCTAACGTTGCGTTTACGCTGATCGTCGCCAGCGTTATCGTGCACGGCATTTCGGTAACGCCCCTGCTCAGCTGGCGGCAAAGAAAACTGGAGGCGCGACAGCGCAACGCGCGCTGACCGTTCCTCCATGGCTTTCGCTTACGATAGCTTCGCGGCGTCAATATCTTGCTTAAGCAGATAGGGTTTTAACAGATCGTTTTTGACCATGACGCGCAGTATGCCTAAAAACACCAGAAACTCCGAAAACACCAGTGAGCCTGCGGCGCCAATGGCGCCCAGCTTCCACGCCATCAGGCAGCAAACAGGCACGTTAATCATGCCGACAATAAACATGACGTGCATACGCTGGCGGGCCAGCCCGTGCGGAATAAGGATCTGCAACCCTGCCGGATAGCTGACGTTGCCAAAAATAAATCCGCACACCACCACTCTGAGCACATTCGCCGACTGATGATAGTCCGCACCAAGCAAAATTCGCACAATATAGTCGGCAAACAACAGCGTGAAAATGACAATAAACAGGCTCATCAAAAAGGAAAAGGTGATGCTTTTCCGTGTCGCATTGATGGCTGCGGTGGGATCTTTATGTAGCAGATAACTTACGCGTGGGAAAAACGCATTTCCAACCTGTTCAGGCAGCGAATTAGCCGCTTTTTTCAGGCGATCGGCGCCGTTATAGAGCCCGACCATATAGGTGGAAGTCACGCTGGCCAGGATCAGCACGTTAACGTTGTTAAAGAGATTTGCCCCGGCGATCGCCAGGAACACGTCGAAACTGTCTCTGATGCGCTGCACGATCTCTTTCGGATCAAAACGATATGCGCCGATAATACGCATATTAATGACGAACCACAGCGTGATCGCGGCGGAAATGAACGCCACAACGCCAGGAATAAGCGCAGCAAGCCAGGTATCGTCCGGCGATTTTACCAGCAAGAACGTTAGCGGAATGGAGCAAAACTGGCCGATCGTCGAGATGACCGCCGTTTTCCCGAGCTTTTCAAACCCCTGCATCAGCCAGCCAAATGAAAGTAGCTGACCAAAGAGCACGGTTGAGTTCGCCAGCACAATGTAGAACAGGCTGTGCCAGCGCGGATTAAACCACGTGGCCAGCAGCAGGATCGTTAAGGAGAAAGCGCCAAGCAGAAGCTTGGCATTAAACGTCGACCAGAAAAGCTGCGTCACTTTTTCCCGATTTTCACGGTGCTGCGCAATGTCTTTGGTGGTATAGACGTTAAAGCCCCAGTCTGAAATGGTGCTACAGTACATCACGCAGGCCAGCCCCAGCGCCAGCAGCCCCATGTGCTCTACCCCTAAAATACGCGCAAGGTAGGGCAGCGTAATCAGCGGAAAAAGGAAAGTCGTTCCACGGTAGGCCAGCAGCGAAAGTACATTTATCAGCAAACTTCTATCAACGACTTTAGCCATCAGACTTCAACCTTAACCTTGTCATTATTCGTCAGATTGCGCAGACGCAGCCTGATCATCAGCAGATTAGAATATAATTCCGGCTCTCTTAACAGCAGCCATCTGGTTGGTGTGCCGGGTTTCAGATTTTTCCCGAAATATTTAATGGCTGATATCATATAAATCGGCACGTTACGGTTATCAGCAATGCATAAGTTTATCATCAGCCTGAACGAATGAATCAGATAAAGTCGTCTCAGCTCACAGTGGGACGGTGTATTCTCCGTCAACGCGCGCAATTTCTCATAAGATGTAATAAAAGCGTTATAGCGTTCGCGAAAGAAATTTTCGCTTTTTACACTATTTGTCAGCGAGCCATTTCTGATCCGCTGTTTATAATAGAGGCGTGAGGAGACATACGCACTACGGGCCCGCATAAACGCTTCGAGCGTAAAAACATGATCTTCATGCAGTCGGTTAATATATTTCATTTGATACTGCTCAATGACGTGCTTTTTCAATACGTAATTCCATGTTGCAGACGTATAAGAGCCAGAGCGCAAAAGCGAAGCAAAGACCTTTTGTGGATGAAGAACACCTGTATCAATATGTCGAACCTTGGGATACGTTTTATCAGGATTAGTATCCTCGAACATTAATGAGTTAAAGCAAAACATCTCCATATCCGGATAACGGGCAGCGGCCTCACTCAGCTCAACAAAAAGTCCGTCACACACAATATCATCAGGATCACAACAGAAGATAAAATCGCCCTGCGCCATGCTGATGCCCGTATCACGCGCATTCCCCAGCCCGCCATTAGGGATGGTGACGATATTAACGTTATCCAGGTGTGCGTACTTATTTTCTACCAGCGCCAGCGTATTGTCCGTTGAACCATCGTTAATAACGATCAGTTCATTCGGAGACGGTATTTGTTGTAACAAAGAGTCAATACATTCAACAATATAATTCCCGACATTATAGGCAGGCACGATCACGGAAAGAAGCATAATTTTTTTCGCAAGGAGATATCGTGAAAGCAAATTATCAGGACGCCTGCATTAATGAAATTAAATTATTTCGTAAAAAATAAAACTAACACAGACAGCCCGCCAATAATGGTAATTAACAGATCCTTTTTTAATTTAACCTCTCCCCCATCATCATCAATTAGCTTTTAAGTAACATAACGGTTTCGAAACAACGCGAAATATCAATATATCAACTCCGCTTCTGGACGCCTGAACGCGGCAGGTTTACGAACAGATCCGACCCATTTTGATGAAGTTTCAGTAGCTGGAAATGAGTATAATGCGATTAGTCCTAATGGCGAAAGGCGTCATCAAAGGTGCATCATGAGGTTTATCTTATTTCACGCAGCGCATGAAAAATATTTCAAAAAGGAATGGATTGTTTTGTAATGCATTACTCTTTTTTTTAACAAACGCGTTTATTGCGGCAAGAGCATACTTTTTTCAATGTTGATGCTTTTACTCTACCGGGAATGAATTTCTTTTCGTAAATAAACCTGCTTCAGACAGGTTTTTTTCAGTCATTGGGCGAGCCTGGTTTTTCACCCTTTATGATAAAGCAGCGGAAAACACATTGAAGATGGTTAACTATTGCTCAGGGCGCGCAAGGCTGGCCGGGAAAACACCTTAAGAGATCGACGTCTCATAAAATGAGTCTTCCGGCCTCAGATGAACGCAAAAACGCGTGCATAAAATCAGACTTTACGGATTGGAGGGAAGAAAAAAATTACCCGCGCCCGTCAAATTGAGGCGAATTCATGCCATCATTATCGGGTGATTTACGTATTTGAAGGACTGCTTTGTGGCACTGCGTCATTTTTTTCTGATTTTACTGGTGGTGACGGTATGGGCATTCAACAACGTCGCCGTCAAATGGGGGCTGCTCGATCTTCCTCCGCTGTTCCTTACGCTGATGCGCTTTATCGTCGTTGCGCTGATCCTCGTTCCTTTTACCCGCGTAACCCGAGCGCAGCTTCGCTATCTGGTGCCGCTGGCTTTTACCTTTGGCTTTATGCACTTTTCCCTGCTTTTTGTCGGTATGAAATACACTGATGCCGGCACCGGCGCCATTGTTGTGCAGTTGGGAACGCCGTTTGCCATGCTGCTGGCAAGCGTGGTGCTGAAAGAGAAGCTGACGCTAATACAGATGACAGGGATTTCGATTTCGCTGACTGGCGTGGTGGTGCTGGCGGGAAGCCCCACCATTCCCGCCTGGTGGGTGCTCTGTCTGCTGCTGTGCAGCGCAGCGGGATGGGCGATCAGCAATCTGATTGTGAAGAAGTCGCCGGATATTAAGCCACTGGCAATGACCGGCTGGCTCTCCTTCCTGGCCATCCCGATAGTGGGTCTGGCTTCAGCCATGCTGGAAACCAACCAGATAGAGAGCCTGATCCATGCAACATGGCGAGGCTGGTTCGGCATTCTTTACAGCGCCATCTGCTCTTCTATCGTCGCCTATTCGCTGTGGTATGCGCTGCTGCGCAGCTATAACGTCAACCTGATTATGCCCTACTCGCTGCTGACGCCGGTGCTGGCGGTGATCATGGGCGTTACGGTGCTTGGCGACAGCATGAACACCTTTAAAATTGTCGGTTCGCTACTGGTCGTGGCAGGCACGGCCATTGCGGTTATCAATCTGCGAAATCTGCGCGCGCATGCGCGCCTGCCTAAATTCCGCCGTTTACGCTAATGACCGTGGTGGCAGATTAAGGCTGCTCTTCTTCCAGTTCGTCACGCATTGCCTGAAGCGCTTCGCGGCTCAGCGCTGCCAGCGTACGGTAAAAGTCACTGGTGGCATGAGCTTCAACCTTGCCGAGAAACTGACCGCACCACGGCATAAGATAGCGGTCAAACAGCGTAATCTGCGCGTCAGACTCATCGGCTTCAGACTGATCTTCCAGCCATGATGAAGCAAGAAGCAGCACGCCGAAGTGATCCGCTGGCGCATCGCTAAGCGGCATACCGCGACTTTGCAGAAAGTTGCGCACGTCACTCTCCTGCGGGCCATTTTCCCACTGAGAGCCATATGGCGGTACTTTGCACTCCGGGCCGACAAACAGCGCGTTGTAGTCGGCAGCGAGCGCGAGCGGATCGCTGTTCTGTTGCAAACGCGTCAGCAGCTCTTCCTGTTCCAGCGGCCACTGCTGCTGGAGTTTACCTTCGCGCAGTACGGCGAAAAGCGGCATAAGTAGGGGATCCTGCGGCTGGCGGTTGTACAAAGAACCCAGGATACGGCAGATGATCGAAAATTCATTCATGAGGTCATTCCAGTCAGGACATAAGTGACAACGTCACATGTCAGCAAATTCAGCAATCGTCTTGCCGGTGCGTAATGCTAAAAAATCCAGCAGACGGCGCGGCGTGACATTTAATATGCGATCTTCCGGGAAATCCACCTCTTTTGCGATTCGAAGGCAATGTTCGAAGTTTCCGAGCGTAAATGCAGTATGCGAATCCGACCCGAAAGCGATACGTCCGCCCGCGTCGCGAACCGCTTTCGCAATGGCGCGGCAGTTTGGTTCACTTCCCGGACGTGAGTGAGTAAATGAGGAGTTGTTCAGCTCCAGTGCCACATCGTATCTGGCCGCCGCTTCAGCAATCGCGAGAATATCAACCGGGAATTTCGGGTTGCCGGGATGGCTGATAATGTGCACGTTGCCGCTGGCCATTGCGGCGATCATCGCTTCTGTATGAGTGGCTTTATCACGCGGCGGAAAAACCGGCTCATGAAACCCGGCAACGACGATATCTACCGCATCCATCATCGGCCCGGTACAGTCAATTTCGCCGTCGATATTTTTGATATTGGCTTCAATACCGCGCAGGACGCCGATGCCATCTACCACCCGCGGCCAGACGCGCATGTTTACAAAATGCCAGTAGTGCGGCGCATCGGCCATATCAGGGCCGTGGTCGGTAATCGCCAGCAGTCGGATGCCGCAGGTCTGTGCCTGAAGCACATAGTCGCGCAGCGTGCTGTAGGCATGAGTGCTGGCGACGGTGTGCATATGAAGGTCAACGGGGTACATATTTTTCTCCTTAATTCGCTCAGGCATGAACCACCCTGAACCGTTAATAACCGCGAGTGAGATCCACCCGACCGGTTGGCATTTCACCCACCTCGCGCAGCCGGATGGCGTTGGCAATATAATCCATAGCATCGTCGGGCAAGGTGACAGCCGCATTATGCGGCGTGATGGCGATGGCCGGATGTTGCCAGAATGGATGATTTGCATTCAGCGGTTCTTCAATGAAGACATCCAGCGCTGCGGCCTTCACCTCGCCTGCGGCGATAGCGGCCAGCAGATCGTCTTCCCGCAGATGCGCTCCGCGCGCAATGTTAAGAATATACGCGCCGCGCTTTAGCTGGCACATCATCTGGCGGTTAATGATACCAATGGTTTGCGGCGTGTTGGGCAGCAGGTTAATCAAAACCTGCGTTCCTGCAAGAAACTCACTCAGTTGCGCCTCACCGTGAAAGCTGGTGATGGCTGGCAACTGTTTAGGTGTCCGGCTCCAGCAGCGCACCGGGAATCCCCACGCAGTCAGGCAATCGGCCACGCTCCGCCCCAGCACGCCGGCACCCAGGATGCCAACGGTGAAATCCTCGCGTGGCGTATCAGGCAGCGGGTGCCACAGCGCCCGGTCTTTTTGCTGTTGATAGTCGCCAAAACGGCGGTACCAACCAAGTACATGATAGAGCGCATATTCCTGCATCTGGCGCGCCATACCGGTATCTTCCAGCCTGAAGAGCGGCACATCCGGCGCCAGCATGGCGGGATAGCGACGCAGTTGTTCAAGAATATCGTCCACGCCCGCCGCCAGCGAGAAAACGCCCTTCAGCGCCGTACGTCCGGCAAGCATTTCTGTCGGCGGCTGGCGGATCAGGGCGTAGTCCGCGTGGCGGTTATCGCCAGGCGTCCATATACGAATGCGCGCATCGGGTAGCCGCCGTTGCAGACCGGTGGTCCATCTGTCGGGTTCAGCGGACGGATGATAAAAAATGATATCCACATTTCTCTCCTGTTTTGTTTAAGGCTCACGGAAATCTCTGCCGCTGGCAAGCAAAAAGCACGGAAAGACGAGGTGATGTTTTTTGCGACACTTTGCTGAAAAACTGACTAAGTGCGTGAACAAAGCGAGAAAGAGTATTGACCGCAGGGCGCCTTTTACCTACATTAGCGGCCGACGTCATAGTAGTGATGTCATACGGTGAGGTGTCCGAGTGGCTGAAGGAGCACGCCTGGAAAGTGTGTATACGGCAACGTATCGGGGGTTCGAATCCCCCTCTCACCGCCATATTTACAGAGAAAGCCTGAATTAACGTTCAGGCTTTTTTGTTGCATACTCCGCCATGAGAGGGGTGATGAGAACCCCCGCCGGGGTTCGACAGCCGGCGACAGCCGGATGGACAGACCGCAAGCGCAGCGCGCGGGCTGCCTTTAGTGTGAGCGAAGCGAATCAATCCCCCTCTCACCGCCATATTTACAGAGAAAGCCTGAATTAACGTTCAGGCTTTTTTGTTGCATATTCCTCAGTGAGAGGGGTGATGAGAACCCCCGCCGGGGTTTGACAGCCGGCGACAACCGGATGGACAGACTGCAAGCGCAGCGCGCGGGCTGCCTTTAGTGTGAGCGAAGCGAATCAATCCCCCTCTCACCGCCATATTTAATGAGAAAGCCTGAATTAACGTTCAGGCTTTTTTGTTGCATATCCCCCCATGAGAGGGGTGATGAGAACCCCCGCCGGGGTTTGACAGCCGGCGACAGCCGGATGGACAGACCGCAAGCGCAGCGCGCGGGCTGCCTTTAGTGTGAGCGAAGCGAATCAATCCCCCTCTCACCGCCATATTTACAGAGAAAGCCTGAATTAACGTTCAGGCTTTTTTATTGCTAACCTTCTACTGATTAATGTCCATTGCCGCGCGCATGGTATAGAACAGGTCGGTTTGGTCGGTCAGCCCAACCACATTCGCTGCGTGTGGGCCATAGGCAGCGATACGTAGCTGGGTGCCGGTATGCCCCTGAGAATCCTCTTCAGAATTGCCGTAGCTGATGGTCATCAGGCCGCCCTCTTTGGTATTGAGCGTCTGCGTCAGGCCTGGCGCTTTGCTGTCGTTGGCCACGATTTGGCTGGAGTGCGCATGATCGGCGGTAACAATTACCAGGGTGTTGCCCTCTCTCCGGGCGAATTCCAGCGCTTTTTGCACGGCCTCGTCCAGGTCAACGGTTTCACCAATCTGCCCGCAGGGATTAGCGGCATGATCCTGCTTATCAATGGACGCGCCTTCTACCTGAAGGAAAAAGCCGTTGGCATTTTTGCTCAGAAGCTGAATTGCTTTATCGGTCATCTGCGCCAGGGTCGGCGTGGAAGCCGGTCGTTCAGCGTTAACTTCACAGCTTACGGGTTTGCCCTCAAGATTACCGTGATAGCTCGCCTTTGGCCCTTTCCAGCGCACCGGCATGTTGCCATCCGCAAAGAGGCCGAGCACAGGTTTGTCCTGATTGGCGACGGTGATCCCATTCAGACCGTCAAGATCGCTGATAAGCTGATAACCGCGCGCTTTGGCCTGCTCCTCCAGCGTCCTGCCCTGCCATTCACCCGCTTTCGCTTTTTCGCTGAAGGTTTTACCCCCGCCGCCTAAAGTTACATCGGCGCGAGCATTCAGAAGCTGTTCAGCGATCGATCCTTTGCCGTTCTTCTCCAGGGCATTTGTTGCACAGACGTCACTGGTTTTTTCCGGGCCGTAGCATTTCCGCGACGTCACATGAGCGATCTGCGCAGCGGGCGTGGCGTCTTCCAGTTCGGCGGTAGAAACGTTACCGGTCGCTTTACCCGCCGCTTTCGCCATCTCAAGGATCGTCTGATGATCTTTACCGTTCACATCAACGCCGATGGCACCGTTATA